>NZ_DASWNM010000175.1:0-18926 GCF_036399255.1 Longimicrobium sp. | reverse complement strand
CACCCATGTCGTAGATTCACGGGCTTGTGGACGGATGGTTGCTTCGACACCACCCATCTTACTGCAACCCAAGAAGATGCGACATGGGTTTTTTCTATCTATGACTCATGGATTGCGTTTGGGGTGAATAAGGCAGGATGAGGATGAGACGCTGAGGGAGAACCGCGCGCCATCTCGTCTCTCGGCGTCTCGGCATGAGGCAAGTTCTTTTGCGGATTTATATCAGCATCAATGCACGCCCACGCCGCGCGCCAGGACACGCAGCGTGCGGGCGAGGATGGCGGCATCGGAGAGGGGGGAGACGCTGTCTACGTAGCGCAGGTCCAGCTCCAGCTTTTGCCGCAGCTCCTCCTCCGTCCGGAAGCGCAGGTACGCGTCGGACACCTGGCACAGGCCGGTGAGCCCCGGCGGCACGGCCAGCCGGCGGCGGTAGTCGGGGAGCCGGGCGGCGAGCGATTCGGTCACCTCCGGCGTCTCCGGACGCGGGCCGACGAGGCTCATCTCGCCGCGAAGCACGTTGAGCAGCTGCGGAAGCTCGTCCAGGCGCCAGCGGCGCAGCCAGCGGCCGATGGAGGTGACGCGGGGATCGGCGGGGTAGGTGAAGCTGGCGAACGCGCCGTCCGCGGGGGGCGCGACGGCGGGGTCCATCGTCCGCAGCTTCAGGATCACGAAGCTCGCGCCGTCCCGGCCGATGCGCCGCTGGCGAAAGAGGACCGGCCCGCCGCTGGTCATCCGCACCAGCACCGCCAGCCCACCCAGCAGCGGAAGCCAGAGCGGCGCCGTCAGGCCCACGGCGGCCAGGTCAGCGGCGCGCTTGCCCCCGCGCAGCCAGAACGACCGGGTCACGCCGCCGCCCCCGCGGCGTGGGCGGCGCGCAGCGGCGCCACCGCCTGCTCCAGCGTGCCGAACTGGAAGTCGCGCAGCAGGCGCCGCAGCCGGGGCTCCGTGCGGCCCAGCCCCCAGTAGTGCGTGGCCCACGCCTTCCAGTGAAAGCGGGCGAACGGGTGCGCGGGGTCCAGCTCCCACGGGTGCAGGTAGAACACGGCGGGGTGGCCCCGGCGCTCCGCGTCGCGCAGGTTGGCGGCGGTGAGCGCGTAGGGGTAGATGCGGAAGTACGCGCCCCCCGCCGCGGGCACCGCCGCCGGGCCCAGGGAGCGTACGGAGAGCGGCGCCTCCCACAGGCGCCCGCCGGTGGCCGCCACGGGGTGCGGGCGGCGGGGAAAGCCGGGGATGCCGTAGCGCCAGTTGCGTACGGGAAAGATGCTGCTGTCCACCGTGATCCCCAGCTCCGCCAGCACCTCCAGCGCCCACAGCGAGGCGCGGGTGATGGAAAAGCAGGGCGCGCGGTAGGCGCGTACGGCGCCGCCCGTCAGCTGCTGCAGGATGTCCAGCGCCTGCGCGGTGTCGGCGCGAAAGGCGCCGGGGTGCAGGTCGTACACCATGCGGTCGTGGCGCAGGCTGTGGCAGCCGGTCTGGTGCCCGGCGTCCGCCAGCCGCCGCACCAGCCGCGGATGGGCGCGCGCCGTTTCGCCCACCCAGAAAAAGGTGGCGCGCACGCCGTGGGCGTCCAGCAGCCCCAGCAGCCGGTCCATCCCCACCCGCAGGCGGCTCGGGGGCGCGCCGGTGTTCCGGTAGAACCGGATGGGGTGATACCATTCCTCCACGTCCACCGTAAACGCGTGCGCCACGCGCGCCGTTCCATCCGTCATCGCCAGGGATTCCCTTTGATCCACGCACAGCCGGCCACCCGCGAGCACGAGGCCGACGTCCTGGTCCTGGGCGCGGGGGTGGCGGGGATCGCCTTTCGCTCCGCGCTTCCCGAACACCGCACCGCCACCGTGCTCGAGGCGGCGCCGGAGATGGGCGGGCTGGTGCGCGTGCACCCGCGCGGCCCGTACGCCTTCGACTCCGTCCCCCACGTCCTCTTTTTCCGCAGCCGCCGGCTGATGGCCTGGCTGCACGAGCTGCTGCCGGGCGGGGTGCGCGGCTTTCCGCGCACCAACTCCATCTGGCAGCACGGGCGGCGCATCCCCTATCCCTACCAGTACAACGCCGGCGCGCTGCCGGACGCGGTGCGGCGGGAGTGCCTGGACGGATACCGCGACAACCCGCACCACGGCCAGGGCACCGGGCCCGACGCCACCTTCCAGGCGTGGCTGCTGGGCCAGTTCGGCCCCGGCTTCTACCGGCACTTCTTTCGCCCGTACAACGAAAAGCTGTACGGCCTTCCGCTGGACCAGCTGCTGGCCGCGCCGCTGCGCTGGACCATCCCCGGCGACGACGCCTCCGCGGTCCTCGCCGGCGCCGGCACGGGCGGGGAGGGCGCGCCGCAGTACTATCCCACCGGGCGCGAGGGGATCAGCCGCATCGTCACGGCGCTGGCGCGGCGGGGGCGGGGCGACGTGGTCACCGGGTGCGCCGCGGTCTCGGTCGACCCGGAGCGCCGCGTCGTCCGCACCTCCACGGGCGATGCGTATCGCTACGAGACCCTGGTCAGCTCGCTCCCCTTGCGGGAGCTGGTGCGGCGGATGGATCCCGTGCCCGAGGCCGTCCGCGCCCTGGGCGAGTCGCTGGACGCGCTTCCCATCACCGTGGTGGGCGTCGGCGCGCGGACCAGCGGGCCGGGGCTGCCCGACCTGTGGACCTACTTTCCCGATCCCGGCATCCCCTGGTACCGCATGACGCGCCTGGAGCACCTGTCCCCCGACCTGGCCCCGCCGGGCGGCACCGCGCTGCTGCTGGAGTGCGCCGGCACCACGGCCCCCCCGCGGGAACAGGTGGTGCGGTGGCTGGACGCGCACGGGGTGGCGCCGCGGGAGGCGGTGGAGCACTTCGAGGTGTGGCACGTGCCCTGTGCCTACGTCCTCTTTCGCCCCGGCTACCGGCAGGCGCGCGAGGGGGTGCTGCGCTGGCTGACGGAGCGGGGGATCGCCTCCATCGGCCGCTACGGCCAGTGGATGTACGCCGACCTCGAGATGACGCTGAAGTCGGGGTTCTCGGCCGCCCGGCGGCTGGGCGGGGCGGACCCCGCGGGCTTCTTCGCCGAATGAGCGAGCCGCTTCCCATCGCTCCGCGTGCCGCGTCCGGGCGCCCGCCGCGCGTGGCGGTGGTGCACGACTGGCTGGTGCGCATGGACGGCAGCGTGCGCACGCTCGCCGAGATCCTGCGCTGCTTTCCCCAGGCGGAGCTGTACGCGCTGGTGGACTTTCTGCCCGCCGCGGACAGGGCGCCGCTGGGCGGCCGCGTGGCGCGCACGTCGTTCCTGCAGCGGATGCCGTTCATCCAGCGGCTGTACTGGTACTACCTGCCGCTGATGCCGTTCGCCGTGGAGCAGCTGGACCTGCGCGGCTACGACCTGGTCGTCTCCAGCAGCTCCAACGTGGCCAAGGGCGTGGTGGTGGGCCCCGACCAGGTGCACGTCTCGTACGTGTACTCGCCCATGCGCTTCGTGTGGGAGCTGCAGGGCCACTACCTGGAGCGCTTCGGGTGGAACCGGGGACCGAAGCGGTGGCTGGCGGCGGCCGCCTTCCACCGCCTGCGCCAGTGGGACCGCGGCAGCACCCACGGCGTGGACCTGCTGCTGACTACCTCGGCCTACGTGGCGCGGCGCATCCAGAAGGCGTACCGCCGCCCCGCCACCGTCGTCCATCCCCCGGTGGACACGGACCGGTTCGTCCCCGGCGGCCGGCGGCGCGGCTACTACCTGACGGCCGCGTACATGAACCCCTTCAAGAACGTGGAGCTCATCCTGCGCGCCTTTGCCCGGCTGCCGGACCGCGAGCTGGTGGTGGTGGGCGACGGGCCCGAGCGCGACCGGCTGCGGCGCATGGCGCCGCCGAACGCCACCTTCCTGGGCGCGGTGGACGACGCCGCGCTGGTGGGGCTGATGCAGGAGGCCCGCGCCTTCGTCTACGCCGCGCCCGAGGACTTCGGCATCGTGCTGGCGGAGGCGCAGGCGTGCGGCACGCCGGTGATCGCGCTGGGCGTGGGCGGCGCGTGCGAGATCGTCCGCGGCCTGGACGACGCCACGCCCACGGGGGTGCTGTACGACGACCCCACCCCCGCCGCGCTGGCGGACGCCGTCGCCCGCTTCGAGGGCGCGGAGGGGGCGATCCGCCCGGAGGCGTGCCGCGAGAACGCGCTGCGCTTTCACGCCTCCGTGTTCCGCCGGCGCCTGGTGGAATGCGTCTCCGGCGCCGCTCCGCACCTTCGTCTTCCCGATGCGCCGGACGTCCTCGCACCGGGGCCGGCGGACGCGCTCGCGCCGGGCTCGATGGACCCCTGACGCCGGCGCGGCGGGATCACCGCCCGCGGCACCACTCCAGCGTTTCGCGCAGCATCGCCTCGAGCCCCACGGTGGGGGCGTAGCCGAACAGGTCGCGGGCGCGGCGCAGGTCGGGGATGCGGTTCCAGCCGTCCTCGAACGGCTGCGAGTACAGCTCGCCGGGGTCGGGGACGATGGGGAGGGGCGCGTCCAGGATCCCCATCTCCACCGCCAGGCGGTTCACCGTGTGCGCCAGGTCGCGGATGGTGACCGGCTCGTCGCTGCCGATGTTGACGGCGCACGCCGCGCCCGGCGCCTGCGCGGCGGCCCACTCCAGCGCCTGGCCAATGCCGGCCAGGGTGTCGCGGTAGTGGCAGAAGCAGCGCACTTGGCCGCCGTCCCCGCTCAGCCGCAGCGGCCGGCGCCTGAGCACGGCGTCCATGAACTGCGGGACGACGCGCTTGGCGTGGGGGTAGTCCATCCCCGGCCCGACGCAGTTGAAGATGCGCACGATCACGCCGCGGGCGGGCGAGGCGGCGATCACGTTCTCCTCGACCGCCTTGACCCGGGGATACACCCACCGGTTCACCAGCGCGTGCTCGTACAGCACGTCGTCGTCCTCGCGCATGGGCGATGGATACACCCGCGAGTGCATGCCGTACACGTCCGCGGACGAGCCGAAGAGCACGGTGTGTGCGGGGGTGAGCCGCTGCGCCAGCTGGATGGTGCCGGTAAGGTTCAGCGCGGTTTCCATCGGGGCGTCGATGGTGGTGCCCACGCCCACCACGCTGGCAAAGTGGATGACGCGGCCGTGCGTCCGCAGCAGCCCGTCCAGCAGCCCGCCGTCCAGCGTGGAGCCGTGCACGCAGCGGATGCAGGGATGGTCCAGCTCCGGGGTGCCGAAGTGGCTGTTGGTGCAGGACAGGTCGTCCAGCACCGTCACCCGCCGTCCGCGCTCGGCGTACGCGCGCGCCAGGTGCCGGCCCAGGAATCCCGCGCCGCCGGTGATCAGGAGGTTGTTGTCGTCCGGTGCCATGCTTCCGGAATCGCGATCGGTCGAATGGGTAAGGAACGGCGGTTCGGTGCGCGAGCCGCGGCGCGAACCACGGGGACGTGAAGGGTGTGATTCGCCTCCGCGTCCTCTCTGGAGCCTGCGCTGAACGTGCGTTTCGGGGGATGGGTGACGAATGACGGGAACCCTGCCGGATGGCGCGGACGCGCTCATCGCCTTCTAATTCTGCACCGCCAACCGTTCCCGGGGAAAGGGGGTCCAACCCCCACGTCCGCGGAAAGGCCGCGGACGACGTCCATCCACCCCCGCAGGAGACTCCCGTGCAGACGCACGTTGCCCGCCGCTGCCGCGTGATCATTCCGCTGCTGTCCGCCCTTGCCGCCGCGCCCGCCGCCGCGCAGGACGACCTTCCGCTGCACCTGTTCGCCTACGACCGCGCGGCGCCGCTGGAGCTGCAGTCCAGCGCCATAGGCACGGAGGACGGCGTGGCCATCCACCAGGTCAGCTACGCCAGTCCCCGGGGCGGGCGGGTGAACGGGCGGCTGTTCGTGCCGCAGGGCCCGGGGCCGTTCGCCGGCGTGGTGCTGGCGCACGGGGCGCCGGGCAACGCCGAGGCGTTCACCGGGCGCGGCGTGTACATCGCGCGGCACGGGGCGGTGGTCATCGCCATCGACGCGCCCTTCAACCGGCGTCCGGGCGGGCCGGTGACCCTTACGCCGCGCGACAGCGCCGAGCAGGTGCAGCTGATCGTGGACCTGCAGCGCGCGGTGGACGTGCTGGCGGCGCGGCCGGACGTGGACGGTGCGCGGCTGGCGTACGTGGGGCGCAGCTACGGCGGCGCCACGGGCGCGCTGTTCGCGGGCGTGGAGCGGCGGCTGAAGACGTACGTCCTGGCGTCGGCGGACGGCGGGATCACCACGCGCTTCACGGGGGCCAACGCGCCCGCCCCGCCGCCCGGGCAGGAGGAGCGGGCCCGCGCCTGGCTGGCGTCCATGCAGCCCATTGAGGGCATCCGCTTCGTGGGCCGCGCCAACGCACCGATCTTCTTTCAGAACGGACGACAGGACCCGGTGGTCACGCCGGAGCGCGCGGAGGCGCTGCACGCGGCCGCCACGGGGCCCAAGGAGGTGCGGTGGTACGATGCGCCGCACGCGCTGAACCCCGCCGCGTACGTGGACCAGCTCCGCTGGCTGAGCCAGACCGTCGGCACCACGCCGCCGGGCCCGGAAGACGAGGCGGGGCCGCGGATCCCGCCGCCGCCCGCCCCGCAGCCGCGCCAGCCGTAGCGGATCTCGAATCCGGATCCGGTCCGGCGAGTGGGCGGAGGGATGGAAAAGCCAGAGGAACAGAGGAAAACCCTGCCCTGGGACCTCTGTTCCTCTGGCTTCCTCTGTTCCTCTGTACCCCACCCCTGGTGATCTGTCCGATGCACGCCGACCCCCGCGAATGCGCGCCTCACCCGCTTTTCATCCACCGCTAACGACCTTTGGCGGCCGGCCGGCATCCAACCCGCCGAGCGCACGACCGGCGCTCGGATGTGATTCCGTCCCTCGACCTCGATGATTCGACCGATGCAACACGCTTCCTTGCGCGCGGGCCGCCGCGCCGCCGTTCTTCCGCTGCTGGCCGCCGTTCTCGCCGCGCCGGCGTGCGCGCAGGCGCCCCGTCCCGCGGACGCCATCGCCGCGGGCACGTTCGCGTACGACCGCAACACGCCGCTGGACCTGCGCGATTCGCTGGAATCCACCACGGACGGCGTGGAGACGCACGCCATCAGCTTCGCCAGCCCCCGGGGCGGGCGCGCGACCGGGCTGCTGTTCGTGCCGCGGGGCGGGGGACGCAAGGCGGGGATCGTGAACATGCACGGCGCGCCGGGAAGCGCGCGGCAGGGTGCCCCCGGCTCGCTGGCGCTGGCGAAGCGCGGGGCCGTGGTGGTGGCCATCGACGCCCCGTTCGCCCGCCGCACGGGCGAGATGATCACCTTTACCGAAGCCGACAGCGCCGACCAGGTGCAGCTGGTGGTGGACCTGCGGCGCGCGGTGGACCTGCTTCTGGCCCGCCCGGACGTGGACCCGGCGCGCATCGCGTACGTGGGCGGCAGCTATGGCGGCGCGGTGGGGACGATGTTCGCCGCGGTGGACCATCGTCCGGCCGCGTACGTGCTCTTCGTGCCGGACGGCGGGATGGTGTCGCACTTCACGGCGCTGGACGGCACGCCGCAGCCGCCACTGACGGAGATGCCGGCGAGCCAGCGTGACCGGTGGCTGGCCGCCATGCGCCCGGTGGAGGGCATCGGCTACGTCGCCCGCGCCAGGCCGGGAAGCATCCTCTTCCAGAACGGGCGCCAGGACCCGGCGGTCCCCGCCGACAAGGCCGCCGCGCTGCATCGCGCCGCGGGTGATTCGCACACGGTCAGGTGGTACGACAGCGGCCACGCGCTCCCCGCGCAGGCGCGCGTGGACCGCTGGCAGTTCCTCGCCGAGCGCATCGGCATCGCCGCGCCCACGGAGGAGGAGCGTACCGCCGCACGCAACGCCCCGCCGCCGCAGCAGCCGCAGCCGGCGCGCCGTACCGGCCGGTAGGGCGGTTCCGGCACCTGCCGCATGAGATGCAAACGAGGCCGGCCCGAGTGGAGCCGGCCTCGTGCGGCCGATGAACGAAACGCTTGCGTCCATCCGGGAGAAACACGAGTTTAGAGAGATAAAGATTCTGCTGCCCCATTGAGTAGCAGCCTGCATAATCTGCCTGCCGCGCACCTCATGTCTCGTCCCCGCATCATCTTTTCCCCGCGCAATGTCGTGGCGGCGCTGCTCAAGTTCTCGCTCGTGGCCCTGGTGCTGGTGGTGGTTTCGCCGGGGCTGCGCAGGCGGGCGGCGCCGGTGCTGGCGCCGGTGATGAACCCGGTGCACCGTTTGTCCGCGGGAGACCGCGCCAACACGCTGGCGCGGATGGTACAGAAGGAGATCCACCGCACGGGCGAGGCGCCGCAGCCGCGCGACCTGACCACCATCCTGCGGCGGATGTACCCCGGCCGCGATGACGCCAGCCTGGACCCGTGGGGCAGCCGCTACTTCCTGCGCCGCCGTGCGGACGGATTCAACGTGGGCTCGCCCGGCCCCGACCGCCGCCGTGGCACGCCCGACGACGTCCTGTCCACCTCGCTCCCCGTTCCGGGCCGGACACAAACCGCCAGCCACTGAGCCGGCGAACGCCGGCCATTGCGCACGGCACGGCGGCCGAGAACCGGGGCTCGCGGAGGATCCACCTCGGCGAGCCCCCTTCGCGTCCGCCGGCGCCGCCCCGGGCGAATGAATTCGCGGCTGGGACCACGCGATGTCGGCCTTCGCCGACGGGTGTGCGCCGAGCGGCATGCCGCGGTGTTGCCGTTGAAGCCCCGCGCCGGTGGGTGGGCGAATGAATTCGCGGCTGGGACCACGCGATGTCGGCCTTCGCCGACGGGTGTGGGGCGGGCGGCATGCCGCGGTGTGCTGGTGAAGCCCCGCGCCGGTGGGTGGGCGAATGAATTCGCGGCTGGGACCACGCGATGTCGGCCTTCGCCGACGGGTGTGCGCCGAGCGGCATGCCGCGGTGTGCTGGTGAAGCCCCGCGCCGGTGGGTGGGCGAATGAATTCGCGGCTGGGACCACGCGATGTCGGCCTTCGCCGACGGGCGTGTGCCGAGCGGTATGCTGCCGTGTGCTGGTGAAGCCCCGCGCAGTTTGCGGGGCTTTCCGCGTTGTTGCGGCGAGTTCACTCGCTCCCGCAAGCGGCGCACACCGCGGCCGAGGGCTCGATGTGGAACGGGCCGAGCGGCACGCGGACGCGCGAAGGGCCGCCCCCCTCACCAGCAGCCAGTCGCGTATGGCAGTCCCGCCACAGGTCACCGCTGAAACTGGATTCGGTTGCAGTTTATTCTTTATGCGCCACTACTTGCAAGATGTACGTTCTCTTGCTACAGTTGTTTCGTGCGCACACCCACGTCAGGAAAGCCGGAATCGAGGAGCGGAAGGAGGAGCTTTGCGTGCTTCTCCTGCCGCTACATACGGGCCGTTACGATCCATGGGCGCTCGCCGCGCCCGATGAGACGCTGCTACCCCGCAAACACCCCATGACTCGAATGAACCGCTTCCCCGCGGCGCTCGCCGCCGCCACCCTGCTGGCCGGGGCACTGGCCGCCTGCTCCGACGCCCCCACCGGCGCCGCGCCCGAATCCGGGCCCTCGCTGGCCGAGCAGGTCGCCGCGCTCGGCTTTCGCGCCGACATGATCGAAGACCACGGCGAGTATGTGCTCGTCGAGGGCGACATCTACCTCTCCAAGGCGCAGCTTCGCTCGGCTGGGCAACAGTCCACTGACCCGCTGCAGCCGCGCTTTCAGTACGTAACCAACAACCTCGTTTCCAACTCCAAGATCTACCAGATCAGGGTGGACCTCTCGGGGCTGAACTCGCAGCCCGGCTGGCAGAACGCTGCACGTGACGCCATCGCCCACTGGAGCGGGATCGCAAGCAGCCACGTGGAGATGGTGGAGGGCACGCCCGCGGACATCACCGTCGGCACCACCTGCACGTCGTGGAACGTGGCCGCCTACGCTTCGTTCCCTTCGGGCGGCAACCCGGGGAGCACCATCTACGTCAACACCTGCTTCGGCTACTCCACCACGCATGCCCAGAAGGTGCACAACATGGTGCACGAGCTGGGGCACACCATCGGCTTTCGCCACAGCAACTACGTCCAGATGGGTGAGAGCGCCGGCGTGGAAGGCGCCAACCACATCTGGGGCACCCCCACCAGCGGAAACGCGAGCGGTTCGGTGATGAACGGCGGGACGGCGCTCAACTCGTGGGCGGGCTTCGCCGCGTCGGACGTGACGGCGACGCAGTCCAGGTATCCCATCCCCGGCCCGGGATCGTACTCCGTCACCAATTCCAACGGCACGCCCCTGATCAGCTGGGCCGCGGTCTCCGGGGCCACGTCGTACACCGTGTCGCTGATCACCTTCAACACGGTCAACGGCCAATACCAGAACCACTGGGTCAACCCGATCACCACCACCACCAGTACGTCGTACCTGGACGTCGACAGGATCTACACGGGTGTGTACGAATGCACCTACGACTGGAGTTGGGGCGGCGAAACCCAGGGGGCCTGGTACGAATACGCCGTTCAGGCCAACTTTCCCCACGGCAGCAGCCCCGTGCTCAACTCGCGCTTTTACGCCCCCATTGCTCAGCCGGGGTGCGTCTACTGACGGCAGTTCGTGTGGATAGCTTCCCGTACCGGAGCCGGCCCTTTAGCGAATGCAAAGCGAAGCTCCTCTGCGGTCGTCCCAGTACTTCGGGCGTTACTCCTTCCTCAAGCGAGGACCCATGCTCCATCCCATCCGCTCCCACGCCGCGTATCGCGCCGCGGTCCTGCTGCTGGCCGGCACGCTGGCCGCATGCTCCGACGCGCCCACCGCCGCCCTTGATGGCGAGTCGCTGCTGGCGCGCCAGGTCGCCGCGCTCGGCTTTCGCGCGGACATGATCGAGGAGTACGGTGACTTCGTGCTCGTCGAGGGCGACATCTACCTCTCCAGGGCGCAACTTCGCTCCGTTCCGCTGGTGAACTCGGACGATCCGCTGCGCCCCAGCTTTCAGTACCGCACCACGAACCTGGTCGGCTCACCCAAGGTCCACGACATCCGTGTAGACGTGTCCGGCCTTGCTTCGCAGCCCGACTGGCAGGCCGCCGCCCGCGAGGCGCTGACGCACTGGAGCGGCATCGCCAACAGTTACGTGCGGATGGTGGAAGGCGGCCCGGCCGACATCACGGTGGCGACCACCTGCACGTCGTCCAACGTGGCGGCGTTCGCGTCGTTTCCATCGAGTGGCAATCCGGGGAGCACCGTCTTCGTGAACACCTGCTTCGGATTTACCACCAACCATGCGCAGAGAGTGCACAATATGGTGCACGAACTGGGGCATACACTCGGCTTCCGGCACAGCAACTACACGCAGATGGGCGAGACCGCGAGCACGGTGGGCGCCGTGCACGTCTATGGGACGCCCACCAGCGGCAACGCCGCCGGCTCGGTAATGAACGGGGGCACGGCGCTGAACCAGTGGACCGGCCTGAGCGCCAACGACATCACCGCCACGGTGCGGCTGTACCCGCTTCCCGCCGTCACGGGTGCGACGTCCACGGACGCCGGCGGTCAGGTGCGGCTGAGCTGGAACGCCATTCCCGGCGCCATATCGTACAACGTTCAGCGGGTGGAGGAGCGCACGGAGGACGACTTCTACGCGAACACCGTTACGACCACCGTGACGGAAGGTCCGTGGCTGGGACCCATTACCGCGATCCCGTTCGACACCGGCTCTCCGTGGACAGGCGTGACCAGCTGCGTCTGGTCTATGGCATGGCAGACGTCGGATGTGAGCGCCTACTTCTACCGCATCATCGCCAATTTTCCCAACGGAAACAGCGTCAGCTACGTCTCTGTATACGCGAACGACGCGACCTGCTGACCCGGCCGCCGAGCGCACCGGTTGCCCGGCGTCCATCCGGGTAAGCGCTCGTGAGCGACACACGAAGGGCCGGCTCCCGCGCGGGAGCCGGCCCTTCGTTATCTCACATCCAGCCTGAGGCGAGCTGGCCTAACTCGCTGCGGCCGTGAGCGATTCGATCTCCGCCTTTACGCGGTTGCGCATCTCCAGCTTCTGCGCGCGGTGCATGAAGGCGCTGTCGAAGCCCATCATCGCGATGTCCACCAGCTCGTTCCAGGTAAAGCCCAGGTGCTGGTGCGCGCGCCAGTACTCCTCGGTCACCGTGGTGGCGCTCATCAGCCGGTTGTCGGTGTTCAGGCTCAGCACCAGCCCCTCGTCGTAGTACATGCGCAGCGGGTGCTTCTCGAAGCTTTCCACCGCCCGGGTCTGCACGTTGCTGGTCAGGCAGATCTCGATGGGCACCCGGAAGTCGTTCATGAAGCGCAGCAGGTCCGGGTCCTCGAACAGCCGCGTGCCGTGCCCGATGCGGTTGGCGCGGCAGTAGTGCAGCGCCTGGTGAATGCTCTCGGCCCCGTACGCCTCGCCGGCGTGGATGGTGGCGGCCATGTTCTTGTTGATGACGGTGTAGAACGCGTCCTTGTGCTTCTTGGCGGGGTAGTTGTACTCCGCGCCCGCCAGGTCGAACGCCACCACGCCGCGGTCCTTGTACGCCACCGTAAGGTCCGCCAGGTCGCGCGACGTGGACGGGTCCATGTTGCGGATGCCGCAGATGATGATGGCCGTCTCGATGCCGAAGTCCGCCCTGGCCCGCTCCAGCCCCCGCAGCGGCGCGTCGACGATGGCGGTGAGCGGCAGGCCGCCCTCGCTGTTCAGGATGGGCGAGTAGCGGATCTCGGCGTAGCGTACGTTCTCGCCGGCCAGGTCCTCGGCCAGTTCGTAGGCAATGCGCTCCAGGGCGTACTCCGTCTGCATCACCGACAGGGTGATGGCGAAGCGGTCCAGGTACTCCACCAGGTTGCGCGCGTCCTTTACGTGCATGTAGTCGCGCAGCCCCTCGGCGTCGCTCACCGGCATCGGCTTGCCGTATTCCGCGGCCAGCTCCAGCATGGTTTCCGGCCGCAGGCTGCCGTCCAGGTGCACGTGCAGCTCGGCCTTGGGCAGCCGGTGAAGGAGCTCGCGGGTCACTTCAGTCGCCATGTCGAACAATCCTGTGCTGATGCGTCGGGGCCTTTTTTCCGGATAAACGCGCAGGCGGGTGCACCACCGGTGCACCCGCCTGTCGCAGAGGCCGTCCCTCGTTGCTCCGGTGGGATATTGTAACCACCCCGGTTCCCGCGCGCCATTCCCAGCGTATCCGTCTCTTCCACGGTCACGGACGCGCGGTACGTACCCGCGGCGGGAGGGGATCGTACGCACGCACGGCTGCAGCGCGTCCTGCGCCTCCTTCATCATGCGCGTGGCGGGAAAGCGGCTGGCCCAGCGGGATGGGTGCGGACCCACGCCAGGAACCCCCGGTACCCGGGCGCGGGTGCCGCCTGCGCCTCGTGGTACGTGGCAGGGTCTGAACTCGAACACCCGCGCCGGCCTCAGGAGGCCCGCTCTTGTGGATTGATATATTGATCTATATCTTTCCACTACAACCCTGTTCACCCTGGCTCCGAGGAGGCTCCGCCGTGAGGTCCTTCATCCTGGCCGTGATGCTCACGGCCACCGTCATGAATGCCGCCCCGGCCGCCGGCCAGCCGGCGCTCAGCACCGCCGAGCGGCGCGACGCGCGGATCCCGGCGGGGGACGTCGTGCTGGCCGCCACGCTCTACCGGCCCGCCGGTGCGGTCGGGAACCTGCCCGCGGTCGTGATCGCCCACGGCAGCGCTCCAAGCACGCGCAGCATGGTCGGGTTCTACACGTCGATGGCCCTGCGCATGGGGATGGCCGTCCTCGCCTTCGACAAGCGGGGCGTGGGAGAGTCGACCGGCACCTACGTCGCGATCGATACGGACGACAGCGTGGAGCGGCTCGGGGAGCTCGCCGCCGACGTGGAGCACGGGGTGCGGTGGCTCGCCGCCCAGCCCGGCATCGACCGGTCGGCGATTGGCCTGCTGGGCGGCAGCCAGGCCGGGTGGATCATGCCGCTCGCGGCCTCACGGGAGCCGCTCGTGCGCTTCATCGTCGCGGGAGCGGGGGTGCCGCTCTCCTACGGGCAGGAGATGATCCACTCGGTGCACCTGGCGGAGGCGGCGGGGAACCTGCCGGCGCCGCTCCCCTGGCGGATCGTCTCGGCCGCGGACGCCCGGGCGCAGGAGTACGTGGGACCCCGCGGGTTCGACCCGGCGCCGGTGCTGGAAGGACTGCAGGTCCCCATGCTCTGGATCTTCGGGCTGTACGACACCGTGATCCCCACCATTCCCTCCATCAACCGGGTCGGAGAGCTCGTGCGCGCCGGCAACGGGAATCACCACGTGGAGATCGTCCCGTACGCCAACCACAACTTCGAGAACGTCTTCACGCGCGAGCGGTACGACCTGACCCGGATCATCGAGCCGTGGCTGCGCAGCGTCGGCGTCGTGGCGGCCGGGCCGGCCTCCTGACCGTCGAGCCGCGACCGAGTGCCGAGTACGAGCAACCCCCCCGGCGCCCGGAGTCGCCGTCAGTCCAGCGTGCGCGGGCCGATCCGCGTCGCCGTCACCTCGAGCACCGGCCGTCCGGCCACGCGCCACGTCCGTTCGAAGCGCATCCCGCCGTCCGCCGTTTCCCGGAACCAGCCGGGCGGCGCCTCCAGCGTCCGCGCCGTGTACGCCGCCTGCAGGACATCCGCGAGGCCGTGCACGCGCGGGTCGCCGCGAAAGCAGGCCGTGAATCCGCCAGGGTCATAACCCGCGGCCCAGCTCCTGCGGCCCGCCGCGTCCGTGCGCGGCTGGTTCAGCACGTCGACGGCGACGGACGAGCAGCTGCCGGGGCGTTCCCACGCCTCCGCGTTGCTCACCGGAATGGCGGCCTCGCTCTCACTGGACCCGTAGACGTACAGCCGCGCCGTATCCGCCATCCGCGGGCGGACGGCGCTCAGGTCCAGCCGCGGCGTGAGCGGCGCGCACATGGGGTATCCCGTCGGGTGGGTCCGGAGCCAGGCGGTGAGCGTGTCCCTTCCCTCCACGACGACCGTTGCGCGGTACGTGCCCGCCACGGGGTGCGGATCGTACGCGGGGACGCAGGGCTGCAGCACGTAGTGCGCGCGCTCCATCGCGAGCGTGGCGGGAAAGCGGCCGGCGGTCCCGGGATTGGCCCGCGCCCATGCCATCAGCGGGCGATAGGCGGAAAACGGCGCTTCCTCCGCCTGCTCCCACGTCGGGAGCAACGCGTTGAACTCGAACACCTGGTCCGGCGTGAGCAGGTCCCGTGCGGCGGGATCCATGTTCTCGGTGTAGCTGTCCGGATACGCGTTGTGCACCACGTCCACGTCGAAGGTCGGACGGCCGTCCACCCACCGGTCACGCGGACGGAGGCTCGCGTCCGCGAACAGCTGGGTGCCGGGCTCCGCCTAGCGGGCCTTGTCCCAGCGCCACGTCGCGGCACATGCTGCCGTACGGAACGAGGACCGCCTCACCGCCCTCCGCGCCGGCCAGCGCCGCGGGCACGTCACCGCCCACGCGGTCCAGCCGGAACCGCTGCCCATGGATGCCGGCGAGGGCTGCCGAATCGCCGTGCTGCCGCGTCCGGAGAAAGGACGCGGGCCCTGCGCGGACCGTGTCGGCCCGCGCGGTCGCGAGCAGGAACAGGCCGGAGCGCACCCCGTGGATGCGGCTGCTGCTGCACGTATCCGGCGCCGGCGCGCCCGCTGCGAACGCGGCACCGGCCATCAGGAGCGCAGCCATTCCCGCGATCGATGAGCGCATCATGCAGGCGTTCCTGTGGATGGATGCGAAAGGGAGGGGGAGGCGGGGCATCCCTCCGCCAAGGTGGTGCATCCGGCCGCGGATGGCAACGAGCACGCGAGCGGTCGGGATCCAAACGAACGAGTGCCCGGCATCCTTCGCGGACGCCGGGCACTCCATCACCCCATCACTCCATCACCCCTTCACCCCATCACCCGTTCAGATCAGGATCCCCACCACGCACGCCGTCATGAAGTTCGCCAGCGTGCCGGCGATCATGGCGCGCAGGCCAAGCCGGCTCAGGTCGCCGCGGCGCTCCGGGGCCATGGCGCCGATGCCGCCGATCTGGATGGCGATGGAGCTGAAGTTGGCGAAGCCGCACAGCGCGTAGGTGGCCAGCACCACCGAGCGCGGGTCCAGCCCGGCGCCCTCCTGCAGCATGCTTCCCAGGTGCGCGTACGCCACGAACTCGTTCAGCGCCGTCTTTTCGCCCAGCAGCGTGCCGATGGCCATGGTGTCCTGCGCCGGCACGCCCATCAGCCACGCGAAGGGCGCGCACACCCAGCCCAGCACCTTCTGGATGGTGAGGTCCAAGCCGAACAAGCCCGCCGTGCCGCTCAGAATTCCGTTCAGCAGCGCCACCAGCGCGATGAAGGCGATGAGCATGGCGCCCACGTTCAGCGCCAGGGCCAGCCCCTCGCTGGCGCCGCGGGCCGCCGCGTCGAGCACGTTGGCGTCCACCTTTTCCATCTTGATCTTTACGCTCCCGGCCGTGACGGACTGTTCCGTCTCGGGGTACATGATCTTGCTGATGGCGATGCACGCCGGCGCCGACATCACCGAGGCGCTGATCAGGTGGCCGGCGATGTCGGGAAAGTAGGCCACCAGGAAGCCCACGTACGCCGCCAGCACCCCGCCCGCCACCGTGCCGAAGCCGCCCACCATCACGCAGTGCAGCTCGCTCTTGGTCATGGTGCCGATGAAGGGCTTCACCAGCAGCGGCGCCTCGGTCTGGCCCAGGAAGATGTTGCCGGCGGTGCTCAGGCTTTCGGCGCCGCTGATCTTCATCGTCCGCATCATCACCCACGCGAACCCCTTCACCACCGCCTGCATGACGCCCAGGTAGTACAGCAGCGTCATCAGCGACGAGAAGAAGATGATGGTGGGCAGCACGTTGAAGGCAAAGAAGCCGCCCACGTTGGCCCACCCGGTGGGCCCGCCCACGGGTTCCATGGGCGGGAACCCCGTGCCGCCGGGGCCCACAGGGACGTTGTTGAACACCAGGTTGCCGAACAGGAACCGGGCGCCCTCGACCGTATAGCCGATCAGCGCGTTGAAGACGTTGTTGGCGGCGTCGAAGAAGGCGGCGCCCCAGGGCGTCATCAGGATGAGCACGGCGAAGATGAACTGCAGCGCCAGCCCCCACGCCACCAGCCGCCAGTCCACCGCCCGCTTGTTGACGCTCAGCAGCCACGCGATCCCCGTAAAGACGATCAATCCCAGCAGGCTGATGGCCTTCTGCAGCGGCGTGCCGCGCGTTTCCTGCCGCGCCTGGCGGGCCACCTCGCCCGCGCTGGCGGGCTGCGAGTCGGCCGCGATGCCGCTCTGCGGGGTCTGCGCCCGCGCCGCCGCCTCGGGGCTGGCGATGGGCGCCGACGCGTCGCCGGGGTCCACCGCGGAGGTGCCGGCGGGGGCGGGCTCGGCCGGGTTGGCGGGGCGGGGCTGGCCGGCGGCCGGCTGCGGGGCCGTGGTCTCCGGCTGCTGGGCGTGCGCGTACAGCCCGGCGCCCAGCAGCAGGGCGGCCGATAGCCACAGCGGCAGCAGCCACTTCAGGCGCTTCTTGATGTGGGGAGATGCCATGTGAGGTCGTCGCCCGGCGTGGGGCGGGGAAGAGGGGCGGTACGCGGGCGGGGGCTCTAGGGCCCGCCCGCCGGCACGGCGTGGACGGAATGCGCGTATTCTACGGCTACCACTGCAGCCGCGCCACCTCGTCGGGCGGCAGCTGCACCCCCTGGCGCTTGGCCGCCACCAGCCGCGGCCGGTCGAACGCCTTGATGAGCGCCAGCCCCGCCACGAACCCGCCGATGTGCGCCCACACCGCCACGCCGCCCTCCTCGGGCATCCCCGGCGCGCTCAGCGCGCTGAACAGCTGCAGGACGAACCAGAGAAGCAGAAAGAAGAACGCCCGGATGCGAAAAAAGAAGATCGGGGGAAAGTACGTGCGCACCCGGGCCGACGGGTACAGCAGGATGTACGCGCCCATGATGCCGCTGATGGCGCCGCTGGCCCCCACCATGGGCAGCGTGCTGGCGGGGGAAAAGAAGATGTGCGCGGCGCTCGCCGCCAGGCCGCAGACCACGTAGAACACCAGGAAGCGGACGTGGCCCATGGAGTCTTCGATGTTGTTTCCGAACACCCACAGGAACAGCATGTTGCCCAGGATGTGGCCCCAGCCGCCGTGCATGAACATGGAGGTGAGCAGCGCGCCCCACCCCAGCTGTTCGGTGCGGCACGCGCCCGTGATCTCGCACGGCCGCGCGCCGTAGTCCATCACCGACGCTTCCAGCCGCGGGAAGTCGGCCCCCGCGCCCTGCACGTAGAACCACAGGAGGAAGTTGGCGGCGATCAGCAGCAGCGTCATCCACGGCCGGAGTTCGGTGGGGTTTTCGTCGTTCAGGGGGATCAAGGTGCCTCGTCCGTCCGTTGCTGCGGGTGTGGGTCGCGCCTGCGCAGGAGCATACGCAAGATCGCGCGCGGACGGTAGACAGGTACGTACGAAGGGGATCGGAAGGTTCCGGGCAGGGAACGGATCCCGCCGCGACAGGCAGCGGTGCGGGCCGCGGGCGCCCCCTCCGGGCTCGCATTACTCGCCCACCTCCCCCAAAACTGCTGGGGGAGGTTGGGGGGGCCGAGGGATCGAGGTTCGGCGACGAGGATCGAGCTGCGTCCGACGGGGTGCCCCTCCCCCGGCCCCTCCCCGTTCGTTCCTCACGGAGAGGGGAGAATTCGATCCCGCTGCGACAGGGGAAGGGTGCGAGCCGCGGGCGCCCTCTCCGGGCTCGCATTACTCGCCCACCTCCCCCAAAACTGCTGGGGGAGGTTGGGGGGCCGAGGGATCGAGGTTCGGCAAAGAGGATTGAGCTGCGTCCGACGGGGTGCCCCTTCCCCGGCCCCTCCCGTTCGTTCCTCACGGAGAGGGGAGAATTCGATCGCGCTGCGACAGGCGTAGGGTGCGAGCCGCGGGCGCCCCCTCCGGGCTCACATTACTCGCCCACCTCCCCCAAAACTGCTGGGGGA
>NZ_DASWNM010000174.1:0-21800 GCF_036399255.1 Longimicrobium sp. | reverse complement strand
GCCGCACACCAAGTTCAAGGCCGAGGTGTACGTGCTGACCAAGGAAGAGGGCGGCCGCCACACGCCGTTCTTCAACGGGTACCGCCCGCAGTTCTACTTCCGCACGACGGACGTGACGGGCAACGCCAACCTCCCCGAGGGGGTGGAGATGGTGATGCCGGGCGACAACGTGCAGATGACCGTGGAGCTGATCACGCCGATTGCCATGGAGAAGGAGCTGCGCTTCGCCATCCGCGAGGGCGGCCGCACCGTGGGCGCCGGCGTCGTTACCGAGATCCTGGACTGAACCGGTTGGCGGCTGCGGATGCGGGGAGGCTCATGCCGTCCCCGCCATCCGCGTTCCGCGCCGAAGCAGTTGCAACCGTCCAACCGAATTCAGGAAACATGGCAGGCAAGATCCGTATCCGGCTGAAGGGCTTCGATCACGCGGTGATCGACCAGACCACGGCCGACATCGTCCGCACGGCGGAGAAGACCGGCGCCCGCATCAGCGGCCCGATCCCCCTCCCCACGCGGATCCAGCGGTGGACCGTCCTGCGGTCGCCGCACGTGGACAAGAAGAGCCGCGAGCAGTTCGAGCTGAAGACGCACAAGCGTGTCATCGACATCCTCGATTCTCGCCCGCAGACCGTCGACGCCCTCACCAAGCTGGATCTGCCGGCTGGTGTGGACGTCGAGATCAAGGTGGACTGAGGAGGACGAGATGTCGGGAATCATCGGACGCAAGCTGGGCATGACCCAGATTTTCGACGAGTCCGGCGCCGTCGTGCCCGTGACCGTCATCGAGGCGGGGCCCTGCCCCGTCGTGCAGGTTCGCACCGACGACCGCGACGGCTACACGGCCGTGCAGCTGGGCTTCGGCGCGCAGAAGGACAGCCGCGCCACGCGGGCCGAGAAGGGCCACGCGACCAAGGCGGGCCTCGAGGCCGCGCCGTCGGTGCTCAAGGAGTTCCGCTTCGACGCGGCCCCGGCCGTCGGTGAGAACGTCACCGTCGAGGGCTTCGAGCGCGGCGGCCGCGTCAAGGTCACGGGCGTGACCAAGGGCCGCGGCTTCCAGGGCGTCGTCAAGCGCCACGGCTTCGGCGGCGGACGCGCCAGCCACGGCGCCACCCGCGTGCACCGTGCGCCGGGCTCCATCGGCGCGGGCACCAACCCGTCCCGCGTCATCAAGGGCAAGAAGATGCCGGGCCACATGGGGAACGCGCAGCAGACCGTGCGCAACCTGCTGGTGGCCAAGGTCGATGCCGAGCGCAACCTGCTGTACGTGCGCGGCGCCGTTCCGGGGCCGGTGAACGGCGTCGTGTTCGTCACCAGGCAGTAAGGGGAGCGCGAGAGATGCTTACCGCAAAGTACTTCAACGCCGCCGGCGAGCCCGGCGAGGCGTTCCAGCTCCCCGAGGAGCTTTTCGACGGCGTGGTGAACGACGCCGTGCTGCACCAGGTGGTCAAGGCCATCCTGGCCAACCGCCGCCAGGGCAACGCCAGCACCAAGACGCGCGCCAACGTCTCCGGCGGCGCCCGCAAGCCCTGGAAGCAGAAGGGCACCGGCCGCGCGCGCCAGGGCACCATCCGCGCTCCGCACTGGCGGGGCGGCGGCATCGTGTTCGGCCCGCACCCGCGCTCGTACCACCAGGACGTGCCGCGCAAGGTAAAGGCGCTGGCCCGCCGCTCGGCCTTCAACACCAAGGCGCAGGGCGAGCAGGTCACGGTGATCGAGCGCCTGGCGTTCGACGCCCCCAAGACCCGCGAGGCCGTGGGGCTGCTGGGCAAGATGGGCGTCGCCGGCGCCAAGCGGGTGCTGGTGCTGACGGACGGGAACAACGAGACGGTGTTCCGCTCGTTCCGCAACCTGCCCAACGTGGAGGTTCTGCCCTTTGCGCAGGCCTCGGCGTACGACGTGATGAAGGCGCGCCAGCTGGTCATCGAGGCGTCGGCCCTGCAGTCGGCGGTGCCCGCCGAGGAGGTGGTGAATGCGTAAGGTCAGCGAGATCCTGGTCAAGCCGCTGGTGACGGAGAAGTCCCACCAGCAGCTGGACCTGCACGGCGCGTACACCTTCGTGGTGGCCAACGACGCCAACAAGATCGAGATCGCCAGCGCGATCGAGAAGCAGTTCAACGTGAAGGTCCGGGACGTCCGCACCATGCGCTATGCCGGCAAGGAAAAGCGCATGGGCAAGTGGGTAGGCCGCAAGGCTTCCTGGAAGAAGGCCGTGGTCACCCTCGCCGAGGGCGACTCCATCGAGATCTTCGAGGGGGTGTAACACAATGCCGACCAAGCAGTTCAGGCCCATGACGGCCGGCACGCGCTTTCGCTCCATCAGCGACTTTGCCGAGGTGACGCACTCCGGGCGTCCCGAGAAGTCGCTGACCGAGGGCGCCAACGAAAAGTCCGGTGGCCGCAACCATCACGGCCACGTGACCAGCCGCCGCCGCGGCGGCGGGCACAAGCGCCTGTACCGGGTCATCGACTTCAAGCGCAACAAGCCCGGCATCGCCGGCAAGGTGGAGCGCGTGGAGTACGACCCCAACCGCACCGCCAACATCGCGCTGGTGGTGTACGAGGACGGCGAGCGCCGCTACATCCTGTCCCCCCGCGGGATCAAGGTGGGCGACCGCGTCGAGCAGGGCCCGGGTTCGGACATCCGCGTGGGCAACGCCATGCCGCTGGCCGAGATCCCGCTGGGCACCACGGTGCACAACGTGGAGCTGCGCCCGGGCAAGGGCGGCCAGATGGCCCGCAGCGCCGGCGCCGGCGTGCAGGTGGTCGCCAAGGAAGGCGAGCACGTGACGCTGCGCATGCCCAGCACCGAGGTGCGCCTGGTGCGCCGCGAGTGCATGGCCACCGTGGGCCAGGTGGGCAACGTGGACCACGAGAAGCAGAGCATCGGCAAGGCCGGCGCCAACCGCTGGCGGGGCAAGCGCCCCAAGGTGCGCGGCGTGGCCATGAACCCCGTCGACCACCCGATGGGCGGCGGCGAGGGCAAGACGTCGGGCGGACGCCCCCCGGTCTCCCCCTGGGGCAAGAGCGAGGGCGTCAAGACCCGCCGGTCGAAGAAGGCTTCGACCAAGCTCATCGTCCGCGGCCGCAAGCGCGGACGGGCGACGAAGTAAAGTGCGAAAGTGCGTGAGTGCGTGAGTGCGAAAGTGAAGACTTCCGCACTTCCGCACTCCCGCACTGACGCACTCGCTGTTCAACCCAGGCGCGTCCACCACTGCGGGAACGCCCCGCACGTGGACTCCGCCCCCGGCACAGGCGCCGGGGGAAACGGGACTAAGAGCGAAGAAGGAACCAAGGAATGCCGAGGAGTCTGAAGAAGGGGCCCTTCGTGGAAGAGAGCCTCCTCAAGAAGGTCCGCGGGATGAACGAGCGCAACGAGCGCCGGGTCGTGAAGACCTGGTCGCGCGCCTCGACCATCACGCCGGAGTTCATCGGACACACGCTGGCCGTGCACAACGGCAACAAGTTCATCCCGGTGTACCTCACCGAGAACATGGTCGGGCACAAGCTCGGCGAGTTCGCCCCCACGCGGACCTTCAAGGGCCACGGTGGCAAGCTCGTCGACAAGCGCGCCAAGGCGCGCTAAGCGCGAGAAAGGAAGCCGAAAAATGCAAGCTCGCGCAATGGCCCGCAGCGTCGGGATGAGCCCCCGCAAGATGCGGATGGTGGTGGACCTGATCCGTGGACGGGGTGTAAACGAGGCTTACTCCATCCTGAAGTTCTCGAAAAAGGCGGCCACCACGCCCATCGAGAAGACCCTGCGCTCGGCCGTGGCCAACGCCACCCAGAAGGCCGAGAAGGAAGGGTCGTTCGTGGACGTGGACGACCTTGTGGTCCGGGAGGCCTACGTGAACGAGGGCCGGACGCTCAAGCGGTTCAGCCCGCGCGCCATGGGGCGCGCCACGCCGATCCTGAAGCGCACCAGCCACGTCGTCATCGTCGTCGACCGCGCCGACCACAAGGAGTAGACACCGTGGGACAGAAGACGCATCCGAGAGGGTTCCGGCTGGGCATCGTCGCGACGTGGAAGAGCCGCTGGTACGCCGAGCGGAACTTCCCGCAGCTGCTGATGCAGGACGAGACCATCCGCAAGTACCTGCACCAGCGCCTGGGGCACGCCTCCATCTCCGAGGTGGAGATCGAGCGCAAGCCGGGGAAGACCATCGTCACCCTGCACACCGCCCGTCCCGGCGTGGTGATCGGCAAGGGCGGCAGCGAGGTCGACAAGCTTCGTGACGAGCTGAGCCGGCTCAGCCCCGGCAACGAGGTGGCGATCAACGTCGAGGAGGTGAAGCGCCCCGAGGTGGACGCCCAGCTCGTCGCCGACAGCATCGCCCACCAGCTGGTGCAGCGCGTTTCGTTTCGCCGCGCCATGAAGCGCGCCGTGCAGAACGCCATGCGCTCCGGCGCCGAGGGCATCAAGGTGCAGCTGGCCGGCCGCCTGAACGGCGCCGAGATCGCCCGCACCGAAGGATACAAGGAGGGGCGGATCCCGCTCCAGACGCTGCGCGCCGACATCGACTACGCGCAGTCCACCGCCCGCACCACCTACGGCACCATCGGGGTGAAGGTGTGGGTGTTCAAGGGCGAAGTGGTCGAGAACCGGCGCGGCCGGACCTACTCGACCGACGCGTAAGGAGACGGAGAAATGCTCGCTCCCAAGAGAGTCAAGTACCGCAAGCAGATGAAGGGCCGCATGCGTGGCAAGGCCACGCGCGGCAACTACGTGGCGTTCGGCGACTACGGCCTGCAGGCCCTGGAGCCCGGCTGGATCACCAACCGGACCATCGAGGCCGCCCGTATCGCCATGACGCGCCACATCAAGCGCGGCGGAAAGGTGTGGATCCGGATCTTCCCGGCCAAGTCCATCACCAAGAAGCCCCTCGAAGTGCGCATGGGCAAGGGCAAGGGCAACCCCGAGGCGTGGGTGGCCGTGGTCAAGCCCGGGCGCATCATGTTCGAGCTCGAGGGCGTGGCCCCCGAGGTGGCGAAGCGCGCCATGCAGCTGGCCGCCGCCAAGCTTCCCGTGAAGACCAAGTTCATCGTCCGCGAGCGCCACGAAGCGCCGGCCGCCGCCGCCGCACAGGGAGGTGAGGCGTGAAGGGGAACGAAGTCCGCGAGCTGACGGACCAGGAGATCACCGATCGCATCGAGCAGCTCCAGGAGGAGCGCTTCCGGCTGCGCTTTCGATCGGGCACGCAGCAGCTGGAGAATCCCATCCTGCTGCGCACCATCCGCCGCGACATCGCGCGCCTGAAGACGGCGCAGCGCGAGCGTGAACTGAACGGGGGGACCCGCTGATGGCCGCCGAGAACAACCAGGCCGTGGACGCGCAGGAAGAGCGCGGCCGGCGCAAGACGCGCACCGGCACCGTGGTGTCCGACAAGATGGACAAGACGGTGGTGGTGAAGGTGGAGCGCCGCTACGCCCACCCGCTGTACGGCAAGCAGGTGACGCGTACCAAGAAGTACCACGCGCACGACGAGAACAACGACTTCCACGTCGGCGACGTGGTCCGCATCACCGAGACCCGCCCGCTGAGCAAGCTCAAGCGCTGGCGC
This sequence comes from Longimicrobium sp., assembly GCF_036399255.1. Taxonomy (GTDB): domain Bacteria; phylum Gemmatimonadota; class Gemmatimonadetes; order Longimicrobiales; family Longimicrobiaceae; genus Longimicrobium. Next base: position 16,242 of record NZ_DASWNM010000174.1, on the reverse strand, counting down.
GTGTCCGAGCTGATCGAGCGGGCCCGCTGACATCGGCGGCCGGCGCGCCGGGGGCGGACCATCCGCTCCCGGGCGCGCGCGGCATTGGATAAAACGAGGGAGCACACGCAATGCTGCAGCAGGAATCCATCGTACGCATCGCGGACAACTCCGGCGCCAAGAAGGCGCTGGTGATCCGCGTGCTGGGCGGGTCCAAGCGGCGCTACGCCTCGGTCGGCGACCGGATCATCGTGGCCGTAAAGGACGCGCTGCCGGACGGGACCGTAAAGAAGGGCGACGTCGCCAAGGCCGTGGTGGTTCGCACCACCCGCAACGTCCGGCGCAAGGACGGCTCGTACATCCGCTTCGACGAGAACGCGGCCGTCATCATCAACGACGCGGGCGACCCCCGCGCCACGCGCATCTTCGGGCCGGTTGCCCGCGAGCTGCGCGAGAAGCGCTACATGAAGATCGTGTCGCTGGCCCCGGAGGTGATCTGATGGCCGGCCTCAAGATCCGCCGCGGCGACCGGGTGATGGTCATCCGCGGCAACCACCGGGGCCAGGAGGGCACCGTCCTCCGGGTGGAGCCCGACAAGAACCGCGTGGTCATCGAGGGCATCAACCGGCGCAAGCGCCACATGAAGCCTTCGCAGACCAACCCCGAGGGCGGCATCGTGGAGTTCGAGGCCCCGGTGCACGCCAGCAACGTGATGCTGATCGACCCCAAGACGGGCGAGCCCACGCGGGTTCGCAGCCAGGTGGGCTCCGACGGCAAGCGCGAGCGGGTGGGGGTGAAGTCGGGCCAGGTGATTCCGAAGGCGTAAGGGTCGAGTACCCGGGCTCAAGTGCCCAGTAACTGATCCGGGCACTTGAACCTAGGCACTGGGCACTAGGCACTTTTTTCTTCTTCACATCGCGACCGCCCCGAGGGTCCGCAGGGACGCCGAGGGATACGGAACGGAGACAAACGAGATGGCTGAGAGCAACGGCGCGGGCAAGCCCCGGCTGCAGGCGTTCTACGAATCGTCGGTCCGCGGCAAGCTGCAGCAGGACTTCGGCTTCAGCAGCCCCATGCAGATCCCCCGCCTGGAAAAGGTGGTGATCAACGTGGGGCTGGGCGAGGCCAGCAAGAACCCCAAGCTGCTCGACGGCGTGGTGTCGGAGCTGGGGCAGATCACCGGCCAGAAGGCCGTGGTCACCCGGGCCAAGAAGGCCATCAGCAACTTCGGCCTTCGCGAGAACCAGCCGGTGGGCGCGTCGGTCACGCTGCGGCGCGACCGGATGTGGGAGTTCCTGGACCGGCTGATCAACGTGGCCCTGCCGCGCGTGCGCGACTTTCGCGGCGTGAACACCCGCTCGTTCGACGGGCGCGGCAACTACACGCTGGGCGTCAAGGAGCAGCTGATCTTTCCGGAGATCGACTACGACAAGGTGGAGCAGGTTCACGGCTTCGACATCACCATCGTGACCAGCACCTCCAAGGACGACCAGGCGCTGGCGCTGCTGCGCGAGCTGGGCATGCCGTTCCGCGGCGAGTCCCCGGTGCAGGCGATGGCCGGCCCCCAGGCCGAAGCGGCGTAACGGACGGATGACGAGAGTGCCCAGGTTCAAGTGCCAAGTGCCCAGTACGGGCGACGCCGGGCACTGGTCACTGGGCACCGGGCACTGGGCACTTACGCTCCAGCGCAGCAGAACCGCAACAGAAGATTGACGTCATGGCACGCAAGGCCCTGATCGAGAAGGCCAACAGCAAGCCCAAGTTCGGCGTGCGCGGCTACAACCGCTGCAACCGGTGCGGCCGCCCGCGCGCGTTCCTGCGCAAGTTCGGCCTGTGCCGCATCTGCTTCCGCGAGCAGGCGCTGCGCGGCGAGATCCCGGGCGTTCGCAAGGCGAGCTGGTAGCACGGCAGGGAACAGGGAACAGGGAATAGGGAATAGCCTGCAAGGGCTTCCCGGATTCCTCGTTCCTTCTCCCCGCCGGCAGGGTGCCAGTGCAAAAAAGTCCGGGGCGGGGTTAGATTACCCGGCCCGGGGCGAGAAGCGCACTGGTTTTTGACAATCCACCTTCCTCCAAGTCCGGCAGACTGGCCGGATACTGAAGGAGACACGAGCATGATGACGGACCCCATCGCCGACATGCTCACCCGCATCCGCAACGCGCAGGGCGCGCGCCAGCGGCGGGTGGACATGCCGGTTTCCAAGCTGAAGACGGAGATCGCGCGTCTTCTCAAGGAAAACCACTACATCCACGACTTCAAGCTGCTGGACGACGGCCGCTTCGGCGTGCTGCGCCTGTACCTGAAGTACTACCAGGAAAAGCCGGTCATCCGCGAGCTGCGCCGCATCAGCAAGCCGGGGCTGCGCAAGTACGTGGGGGTCGAGGAGATCCCGCGCGTGCGCAACGGCCTGGGCATGGCCATGCTGAGCACCTCCAAGGGCGTGATGACCGACCGTGAGGCCCGCGCGGCCAAGATCGGCGGCGAAGTCATCGCCTTCGTCTGGTAAGGGAGACGATCTAATGTCGAGAATCGGAAGACGGCCGATCGCGGTCCCCGCCGGCGTGGACGTGCAGCTGGACGGCAACACGGTGCGCGTGAAGGGCCCCCGGGGCGAGCTGGTCCGCACGCTGCACCCCGACGTGGTGGTGCGGCGCGAAGAGGGCGAGCTCATCATCGAGCGTCCCAGCGACGAGCCGCGGCACCGCTCGCTGCACGGGCTGAGCCGCACGCTGGTGGCCAACATGGTCGAGGGCGTGACCACGGGCTTCACCAAGATCCTGGAGATCGTGGGCGTGGGCTACCGGGCCGAGACCAAGCCGTTCGGCCTTACGCTGCAGCTGGGATACAGCCACCCCATCGAGTACAAGGCGCCCGAAGGCATCGGCCTGCGGGCGGTTTCGCCCACCGTGGTCGAGGTGAGCGGGACCAACAAGGAGGTGGTTGGACAGGTGGCGGCCGAGATCCGGTCGCTGCGGCCGCCCGAGCCGTACAAGGGCAAGGGCGTCAAGTACCAGGGCGAGGTGATCCGCCGCAAGGCGGGCAAGGCGGGCGGCAAGTAAGCCGCCCCCTCCCTACACGGCTGATCATCGCATAGTCACCCAGAGGAAACGATGGCTACTTCGAGACGGGTCAAGACCCGCGAGCAGCGCCGCGAGCGCCGGCACCGCCGGGTGCGGGCCAAGGTGCACGGCACGGCCGAGCGGCCGCGCCTGGTCATTCACCGCTCCATCAACCACGTCGAGGGCCAGGTGGTCGACGACGTGGCGGGGCGCACGCTGACCGGGCTGAGCACGCTGGACGCCGGGCTGCGCGAAAAGCGCGGCGAGATGAACAAGACGGAAGCCAGCCATGCCGCGGGCAAGGCGCTGGCCGAGAAGGCGCGCGAGATGGGCGTCACCAAGGTGGTGTTCGACCGCGGCGGCTACGTGTACCACGGCCGGGTCAAGGCCTTCGCCGAGGGCGCCCGCGAGGGCGGCCTGGACTTCTAAGGAGACCGACGAATGGCTGAGAACAGAGGCGGTGGGTCCGGCGGCGGCGGTGGCCGTGGCGGGCGCGGCGGCGGCTTCGGGGGCGGTCGCCCCGGCGGCCCCGGGCGCGGCGGCTTCGGCGGCGGGCGCGACGGCGGCGGCCGCGGCGGCGACGACCGCGGCGGTCGCGGCGGACGCGGCGGCGGGCGCGACGGCGGCGGGCGCGGCGGCCAGGGCGGCGGCGCGCGCGAAAGCGAGCTGAAGGAGAACGTGGTCCACATCAACCGCGTGGCCAAGGTGGTGAAGGGCGGCCGGCGGTTCAGCTTTACGGCGCTGGTGGCCGTGGGCGACCAGGCGGGGAAGGTGGGCATCGGCACCGGCAAGGCCAACGAGGTCTCCGAGGCGGTGCGCAAGGCGCTCGAGTCGGCCCGCCGCGCCATGGTGAAGGTGCCGGTGCGCCACGGAACGGTGCCCCACGACATCATCGGCGAGCACGGCGCGGGGCGCGTCCTGCTGCGTCCGGCCGCGCCGGGTACCGGCGTGATCGCGGGCGGCCCGGTGCGCGCGGTGCTCGAGTGCGTGGGCATCCACGACATCCTGACCAAGTCGCTGGGCAGCAACAACCCGTTCAACATGGTGCACGCCACCATGGACGCGCTGACGAACCTGGTGACCCGCGAGCAGCTGGCGATGGAGCGCGGGGTGCCCGTGGAGGCGCTGGGAGGTGCTCGTGGCTAAGCTCCGGATCACGCAGACCAAGAGCATCAGCGGCGCGCCCGAGAAGCACCGCCGCACGCTGCAGGCGCTGGGGCTGAAGCACCAGCGGTCGGTGGAGCAGGAAGACAACGCGGCCATCCGCGGGATGCTCTTCCAGGTGCGCCACATGGTGAAGGTGGAAGAGACAGAAGGGCAGGAGACCAATGGCTGACCTGAGCAACCTGCGCCGCCCCGAGGGGTCGCACCGCGACACCAAGCGCCTGGGCCGCGGCCCCGGCAGCGGCACCGGCAAGACGGCGGGCAAGGGCCACAAGGGCTCCAAGGCCCGCGCGGGCCACCACGGCCCCGGCGGCGGCAAGCCCGGCTACGAGGGCGGCCAGATGCCGCTGCACCGCCAGCTGCCCAAGCGGGGGTTCACCCCGCTGCAGCGGACGGAGTACCAGGTGGTGAACCTGTACCAGCTCGAGGCGCTGGAGGGTGACGGGCCGGTGACGCCCGAGAGCCTGAAGGCGGGCGGGCTGATCGGCCACGCCGGCCGCCCGGTGAAGGTGCTGGGGACGGGCGAGCTGACCCGCAGGCTGGACGTTTCGGCTCACAAGTTCAGCCAGGCGGCGCGTGACAAGATCGCGGCGCAGGGCGGCACCGTGCAGGAGATCGGCTGACCATGGCCAATCCCGTAGCGACCCTGTGGCGCATCCCGGAGCTCCGGGCGAAGATCCTCTTCACGCTGCTGTGCTTGGTCGTGTACCGCATCGGCGCGCACATCACCGCGCCCTGGATCGACGTGGCGGCGCTGCGCGAGTATGCGGGCACGCTGCAGGGCACCGCCTTCGGGATCTACGACATGTTCGTGGGCGGCGGGCTGTCCAGGGCGACGGTGTTCGCCCTGGGCATCATGCCCTACATCTCCGCGAGCATCATGTTCCAGCTGGCGGCGGCGGTGGTGCCGTCGGTGGAGAAGATGCAGAAGGAGGGCGAGGACGGACGCAAGAAGCTGACGCAATGGACGCGGTACGCCACCGTGATCCTGTCGGTGTTCCAGGCGTACGGCTTCGCGATGTTCATCGAGACGCAGGTGCCGGGGGCGGTGCAGAACCCGGGGCTGGCGTTCCGGCTGATGATGATCCTGACGCTCACCACGGGCGCCATCTTCATCATGTGGCTGGGTGAGCAGATCACCGAGCGCGGCATCGGCAACGGGATGAGCCTGCTCATCTTCTTCGGCATCATCGAGGGGCTGCCGGCTGCGCTGTACGAGACCGGCCGCCTGGTGGGGCTGGGGCAGGTGAACCCGGTGGCGCTGGTGGTGCTGGCCGCGGCGCTGGCCATGATCATCGCGGGGACCGTGGCCGTGACCATGGCCGCCCGCAAGATCCCGGTGCAGATCCCGCAGAAGGTGATGGGGCGGGGGCGCATCCGGCAGGGGCAGAAGTCGTTCATCCCGCTGCGCATCAACATGGCGGGCGTGATGCCCATCATCTTCGCGCAGTCGATCATGATCGTCCCGGCCACGGTGGGGCAGTTCACCGACTCGGGGATGCTGAACGCGGTGGCCGACACCTTCGCGGTGAACAGCTGGCCCTACTACGTGGCGTTCACGGTGCTCATCGTGTTCTTTACGTACTTCTACACGGCGATCATCTACAACCCCGTGGACATCGCCGAGAACCTGAAGAAGCAGGGCGCGTTCGTACCGGGGATCAAGCCGGGCGCGCGCACGGCCGAGTACATCGACCGGGTGATGACGCGCATCTCGCTGCCGGGCGCGCTGTTCCTGGCGGGGATCGCGCTGATCCCCTCGGCCATGCTGCAGGCCGCGGGCGTGGGCGGGCTGAGCCAGGTGCTGGGCGGCACGGGCCTGCTGATCTGCGTGGGCGTGGCGCTCGACACGGTTCAGCAGATGCAGCAGCACCTGCTGCTGCGCCGCTACGACGGGTTCATGAAGAAGGGCCGCGTGAAGTTCCGCGGACGGCAGGAAAGATACATCTAGTACCGAGTACCTAGTTGTCGAGTACCTGGTGCCTGAATTCGTCCAGGCACCAGGTACTCGGCACCAGGTACTTCTTTTTCTTGCGCCGGCAACGATTGTTCTGGTTTTTCTTTCACTGACGCAGACCGGATCTCCTCAATGGATCTCGTTCTCCTTGGCGCCCCGGGTGCCGGCAAGGGCACCCAGGGCGCTCTGCTTGCCACCCGGCTGGGCGTTCCCAAGATCGCCACGGGCGACATGCTGCGCGACGCGGTGCGGCAGGGGACGGAGCTGGGGCTGAAGGCCAAGGCGGTGATGGACGCGGGGCAGCTGGTCTCCGACGACATCGTGCTGGGGCTGGTGCGCGAGCGGCTGGATTCCGACGCCGCCGCCGGCGCCATCTTCGACGGCTACCCGCGCAACGTGGCGCAGGCGCGGTCGCTGGAGGGGCTGCTGGCCGAGGTGGGGCGCCGCATCGACGCGGTGGTCTACATCGACGTGAACGACGACGACATCGTGCGGCGGATGAGCGGGCGGCGCACCGACCCCGAGACGGGGGTGGTGTACCACCAGGAGCACAACCCGCCGCCGGCCGAGATCGCGCCCCGCTGCATCCAGCGCCCGGACGACGTGGAGGAGACGGTGCGCCACCGGCTCGAGGTGTACCGCGAGAACACCGCGCCGCTGGTGGACCACTACCGCCAGGCGGGGGTCCCGGTGCACACGGTGGACGGCGGCGGCGCCATCGACGCGGTGCAGTCGGAGATCCTGGGGCTGCTGGGGCGGTGATCCACCTGAAGTCAGCCGCGGAGATCGACACGATCGCCCGCGCCGGCGCCATCCTGGCCGAGCTGTACCGGCGGATCCCGGCCGAGGTGCGCGCGGGGGTGACCACGGCGCAGCTGGACCGCTGGGCCGAGGACTTCATCCGCGCCCACCCCGGGGCCGAGCCGGCCTTCAAGGGGCTGTACGGCTTTCCGGCCACGCTGTGCATCAGCGTGAACCACGAGGTGGTGCACGGGATCCCCTCCACTCGCCGCGCGCTGCAGGACGGCGACGTGGTGAGCGTGGACTGCGGGGTCAAGCTGGAGGGCTTTTACGCCGACGCGGCGGTGACGCTGCCGGTGGGCGCCATCGCCCCCGAGGTGCAGGGGCTGCTGAACCGCACGCGGGAGGCGCTGTCGCGCGGCATCGAGCAGGCGCACCCCGGCCGCCGGCTGGGCGACGTGGGCGCGGCCATCCAGGCGGTGGCCGACCAGGCGGGGTACGGCGTGGTGCGCGAGCTGGTGGGCCACGGCGTGGGCCGCCAGCCGCACGAGGAGCCCCAGGTGCCCAACTTCGGCACGGCGGGGAAGGGGCTCAAGCTGCTGGAGGGGATGGTGCTGGCCATCGAGCCCATGTTCAACCTGGGCTCGGCCGGCGTGCGCACCCTGCCGGACCGGTGGACGGTGGTGACGGCCGACCGCAAGGTCTCCGCGCACTTCGAGCACACGGTGGCGGTGACCGCGGACGGCCCGCGGATCCTCACGGTATAAGAAAGTACCGAGTACCTAGTGCGGGAGTGCCGAGTGATCGTCGCCGGCACTAGGCACTAGGTACTAGGCACCAGGCACTAGGCACCAGGTGCCGCGGAGAACCACTTCCGCATCCAGGCACGCAGTTCGACTCCGCCCCGGTCAGGGGTTGCGGGATCGTGGAAGTACGGTTAGTTTCTCAGGCTCTGTTCATTCAGGATACAGCGAGGCGAACATGAAGGTCCGCGCGAGCGTAAAGCCGATCTGCGAGCACTGCAAGGTGGTGCGGCGGCGGGGCGTGATCCGTATCATCTGCAAGAAGAACCCGCGCCACAAGCAGCGCCAGGGCTAAACCGCCAGACTCGGCAACAGGAGAACAGCAGGATGGCTCGTATCGCCGGTGTCGATCTTCCGCGTGAGAAGCGCGTGGAGATCGGCCTTACCTACATCTTCGGGATCGGCCGCGCCACGTCGCGCAAGATCCTGGGCGAAGCGGGGATCAACCCCGACACGCGCGTGAACGCCCTCAACGACGAGGACGTGAACAAGCTGCGCCGCATCATCGACGCGAGCATTCGCGTGGAAGGCGTGCTGCGCTCCGAGATCGCGCGCAACATCAAGCGCCTGATGGACATCGGATCGTACCGCGGCCTGCGGCACCGCCGCGGCCTGCCGGTTCGCGGCCAGCGCACGCACACCAACGCGCGCACCAAGAAGGGCCCGCGCCGGGCGATCGCCGGCAAGAAGAAGCCGGGCAAGAAGTAACAGAAGTACCTAGTGCCAAGTACCAAGTGCCGAGGTCTCAAGCCTGGGCACTTGGTACTAGGCACATGGTACTTCCGTGTGATCGGCCGCGGCGCACGCCGGGGCCGATGACCACTCCGCCGGAAGTTCCGGCGGGGAGCCGTACCGGACGCGCGGCAGGCCGCGCACCCACACAAGAGATATCCGCATGGCAAAGCCGAAGCAGGCGGGGCGCCCCAAGACCAAGCGCCACGTCGAGAGCGAGGGCATCGCCCACGTAAAGGCGACGTTCAACAACACGCTGGTGAGCATTACCGACATGGCCGGCAACTCGGTCGTGTGGGGAAGCGCCGGCAAGGCGGGCTTCAAGGGGAGCAAGAAGAGCACGCCCTTCGCGGCCACCGTGGCGGCCGAGCAGGCCGCCCGCGAGGCGCTGCAGATGGGCGTGAAGCGCGTGCACGTGTACGTGCAGGGCCCCGGCAGCGGCCGCGAGAGCGCCATCCAGGCGCTGGCCGCCAGCGGGCTGGGCATCCGCAGCATTCGCGACGTGACGCCCATTCCGCACAACGGCTGCCGCCCGCCCAAGAAGCGCCGCGTGTAACAACGAGGGAACAGGGAACAGGGAATAGCGGGCCTGAACGGCCCCGGCCGTTGCTGGCTATTCCCTATTCCCTGACAACTATTCCCTGCAGTTCCTGGCGTAAACCCTCGCGACCGTCGGGGGGACGAAGCCGAGACACACTCACAACCGACACGGTTAGACCAACCATGGCCCGTTATACCGGACCCGTATGCAAGCTCTGCCGCCGCGAGGGGCAGAAGCTGTTTCTGAAGGGCACCAAGTGCTTTACCGAGAAGTGCCCGGTGGAGCGCCGCCCCTACGCCCCCGGCCAGCACGGCCAGTCGGGCGGCGGGCGCCGCAAGAAGGCGAGCGAGTACGCGCACCAGCTGCGTGAGAAGCAGAAGGTGAAGCGCATTTACGGCGTGGCCGAGCGCCCGTTCCGCAACCTGTTCGAGAAGGCCGCGCACCAGACGGGCATCACGGGCGAGAACCTGCTGGTCGCCCTGGAGAGCCGTCTGGACAACGTGGTGTACCGCATGGGCTTCGGCAGCAGCCGCAAGGAGGCGCGCCAGCTCATTCGCCACCGCCACGTGCACGTGAACGGCCGCCTGGTGGACGTCCCCAGCGCCCAGGTGGGGCCGGGCGACGAGGTGCGCATCGCGCCCAAGAGCAAGGACATCCTGCCGGTGCAGGCCTCGCTGGCCGCCAAGACCAAGCCCAGCACGGTGGGCTGGCTGGCGGTGGACGAGGGCTCGCGCACCGGGCGGATGGTGAGCCGGCCCACCCGCGCGGACATCCCGCTGGCGGTGCAGGAGCAGCTCATCGTCGAGCTCTACAGCAAGTAAGCGTGAGGAGTGGACCCGACGCGGCGGGGCGCTGAACGGCGCCCCCGCCGCCCGGGTCTTTCCCGCATCCTGTCCACATCGGGGAGGGGACCATAGTGGAACTCGATATTACCGGCCTTCAGATGCCGAACCTGCCGGAGCAGCCGCGCACGGGCCAGATCGTGCTGCGGCCGCTGGAGCGGGGCTTTGGCCATACGCTGGGCAACACCATTCGCCGCATCCTGCTGAGCAGCCTTCGCGGCTCGGCGGTGTGGGCGTTCCGCTCGGACGGCGTGCTGCACGAGCACCAGACCGTGGGCGGCGTGGTGGAGGACGTGCACGAGATCATCCGCAACCTGAAGTCGCTGGTGCTGCGGATGGACGAGGACGCCGACGAGGCGGTGCTGGAGCTGCGGGCCAACAAGGCCGGCCCCGTCACCGCGCGCAGCATCACGGGCCACCCGTCGGTGGACGTGGTGAACCTGGACCACCACATCCTCGAGCTGCAGGACGACCGCGACCTGCGCATCGAGCTGTACGTGAACAAGGGGCGGGGCTACGTCCCCGCCGAGGCGCACCCCATTCCCCGCGGCATGCCCGCGGACCTGGTGCGGGTGGACGCCATCTACAACCCCGTGACGCGCGCCAACTTCGTGGTCGAGGAGACCCGCGTGGGCCAGCGCACGGACTTCGACCGGCTGGTGCTGGAAGTGGAGACCAACGGCGCCATCGACGTGCCGTCGGCGGTGCAGTACTCCGCGCGGCTGGCCATCGAGCACCTGGCCTTTCTGGCCGGGGGCACGCCGGAGTGGCGCGGCGACCGCAGCTGGGGCGACACGGGCGGCAACGGCGCCTCGGTGCCGGCGGGGCGCTCGCCCATTCCGCCGCGCCTGCAGGAGCTGCTGAACCGGCCCATCGAGGACCTGGCGGAGCTTTCCGTGCGCAGCCGCAACTCGCTGCAGAAGGAAAACATCCACACGGTCCGCGACCTGGTGCAGCGCACCGAGCAGCAGATGCTTGCCATCGACAACTTCGGCAAGAAGTCTCTGCAGGAGATCAGCGACTTCCTGGCGGGGCACGGCCTGCGCTTCGGCAGCTCGCTTGAGTCGGACGAGGGCGGCACCCTGTGGTGGGTGGTTCGCGACGAAGACAACAACGAGCAGAACGGGGGCGCCGACGCGCCCGCCGGGGAGCTGTAAGCCATGAGACACGGAAACAAGGGCCGCGCGCTCGGCCGCACGTCGGAGCACAAGCTGGCCCTGCTCCGGAACATGGCGGTCAGCCTGTTCCGCCACGGCCGCATCGAGACCACCACCGCCAAGGCCAAGGAGCTTCGTCCGTTCGCGGAAAAGCTGATCACCCTGGCCAAGCGCGGCGACCTGCACAGCCGCCGGCTTGCCGCGCGCCACGTGCAGGACCGCGAGACGCTGATCCGCCTGTTCGACCAGCTCGGTCCGGCGTCGGCGACGCGCGTGGGCGGCTACACCCGCATCCTCAAGACGGGCTTTCGCCAGGGCGACGGCGCCGAGACGGCGCTGATCGAGCTGGTGGACCGTCCGGCCGAGGCGGCGGCGCCCGCGAAGTAAGCGGCGTCCGCTCACGCGGATCGACTTACGAGAGACCCCGCGGCTTCCTTCTGGAGGCCGCGGGGTTCTTCGTTTCGTCCGGCTCCGGCAAACGGCAATGGGTACAGAGGAACAGAGTCAGACAGAGGAGCCAAGCTGATGTTTCAACTCTCTCCGTCTGACTCTGTTCCTCTGTACGATCATTCTTTTTCAGGATCCGGCTTTCCGGCGTCCTCCGCGCCTTCGCGTGGATCCACCTTCGCCGTCAGCGGCTCGTGGGCTTGGCGCGGACGGAGAAGGAGGGGCTCAGGTTGAAGTCGATGCCGCCGTCGTAGTCGGTGACGAAGGAGACGTCCACGTCCAGGACGTCGCGGGAGTCGAACTCGCTCTCGGCGCGAAAGCTGGCGGTGCCGGCGATGCCGCTGCCGCGCACGTCGTGCAGGTCGATCACGCCGTCCACCGAGTCGAACCACTCGCCGGTGTCCAGCAGGCGCACGTACGCCACGATGTCCTCGTCTTCGAGCACCGCGTCGCCGATGGGAAAGCGGCCCTCGTAGAACTCGTCCCAGGCGTGGTACAGGGTAATCTCGATCCCCTGCTCGTAGTCGGTGAGCACGATGAGGTCGTGCAGGTTCTGCGAGGTGCTTCCGGACAGGGCCTCGCCCTCTACCCAGCCGTCCAGGGTGCCCGAGATCTGGCCCTCGAACTGTCCTGTGCGGAGGTCATCGGGGTCCGTCAGCCCGTCGCGGCCGCAGGCGGCCAGCGACAGGGCCGACACCAGGGCAAGGACGGAAATCTTTAGCATTCGCACGGTACTTCTCCGGGTTGCGGCAGTGGAATCGGCAGGGGGATGCGCCTCTCTCGCCGGGTCCGGCGACGGGAGGCCCGGGAGTCAGGGGCGCAAGCGGGATACCGGCGCGCGGGCCGGCGCCGCGGAGGGATTCGACGGGGACGCCTTTCGGGCATCGGCCGCATTCCGCATCTTGTCGCGTTCCGTGTTTTGCACCATCGTGGAGCGGCGGCTCCGAATGGAGCGCCGCGCATCCCCCGGCACCCGATCCATGCCTCTCATCACCCAGGGCCAGATCGTTGCGTTCGGCGGCGGCGGGTTCGCCATGGAGCCCGACAACCCGCTGCTGGACGACTACGTCCTTTCGCTCACCGGCAAGACGCGCCCGCGCGTGTGCCTGATCCCCACCGCCAGCGGCGACTCGGCGGGGTGGATCGACCGCTTTTACGAGGTCTTTCACGAGGACCGCTGCGAGGCGACCCACCTGTCGCTGTTCAGCCGCACGGTGGACGACCTGTACGAGTTCCTCTCGGAGCAGGACGTGATCTACGCGGGGGGCGGCAACACGGTGAACCTGCTGGCGGTCTGGCGCGCGCAGGGGCTGGCCGACGTGCTGCCGCGCGTGCTGGCGCAGGGCACCATCGCCTGCGGGCTGAGCGCCGGCGGCCTGTGCTGGTTCGAGCGCGGCATCACCGACTCGTACGGCCCGGGGCTCAACCCGCTGAACAACGGGCTGGGCTTTCTGCCGGGGAGCTTCTGCCCGCACTACGACAGCGATCCGCGCCGCCCGCTCGAGTTCCCGGAGTTCGTCCGCGCCACCGGCATGGCGGGGTTCGCCGCCGAGGACGGGGTGGGGCTGCACTACGTAGATGGAACGCTGCGGCGGATCATCTCGTCGCGGCCGGCGGCGGCGGCGTGGCGCATGACCCCGGAGGGCGACGGCGTGCGGACGGAGCGCGTGCAGCCGGAGTACCTGGGCGAGACGTCGTAGGGGAGCGGGATTCGAGATTCCGGCTCCGGGAGTCGGGATTTACCCAGGTCCTCTCAGCCTCAGAAGGTGTTGCTGAACCTCAAATCCATGACGAAGCGGTGACTTCCTGAGGGAGCGCATCACGTCCAACCAGAAGTCACACTACGGATTGCGCGCGACCGAAGGACCTCGTCTCGGTGGCGCAGGGGCCAGATCAGGGCACGGGACCCGCTCCGCCGTTCTGCTGGCGAGGTCCTTCGGTCGGCGCGAAGGTGCAGTGTGCAAGCGAGTTGCAGAGCGGCGCCTCCCTCAGGAAGTCAAGCACGCTGGGAGGTTTGGCAACACCCTCTCGGGAGAGCCGGGCAATCGTGATCGGGTTCCGGCCCGGTCCGCCTCCAGGAGCGAATGAATTCGCCGCTGGAAGAACGCAAAGTCCGCCTTCGCGGACTCGGCGGCCCCGTCTCTATGCGGCGTCCCGAGCAACTGCGCGTCCGCAGCAGGCGATCATCGAATCAGATCCGCAGCGGGTATGGTTCGCCGCTGGAAAGTCGCAACGTCCGCCTGCGCGGACCGCGGGGCTGAATCCACGAGGCTCCGATACGGATCGCGCTGCGTCCGCTGGCGTCCCCCACCCCGGCCCTCTCCCGCGAACGGCGTGGGGGAGGGTGACGCGCTCTACGGGGTCCGCGGCGCGACCTGCACCTGAGAGGGTGTTGCCAAACCCCCCAGCTCGCAAAGAAGCGATGACTTCCTGAGGGAGCGCACCACGTAACCCGATTCCACACAACCGCCTGCGCGCGACCGAAGGACCTACTCTCCGGCGAGGCCGGGACTGGCTTCATGCCGCGAGACCAGCCCCCCGGTTGTGCCAACGAGGTCCTTCGGTCGGCGCCATGGCTTTTTCGTACCCGCAGATCGAGGAGCGGCGCCTTCCTCAGGAAGTCAATCACGGGGTCAGGTTTGGCAACACCCCCTGACGTGCGTCCGAACGGGATTGCACGGTAGCGTAGGAGACGGGGCGGGGGCGCGCTATCATGCTCCTGCCGCATCCTCCAATCATCCTCCCGACGGATATCCGCCGATGAAGATTTTCCACCGCATCCTGATCGTCCCGCTTGCGCTTGCGCTGGCTGCTTCGCCGGCGGCGGGGCAGGGGGAGCACGTGCACGGGTCCGGCGCGGCGGCGGACCGGCAGGGGGAGGTGGACTTTCCGACGTCGGCATCGCCCGCGGCGCACGCGGCCTTTCTGCGCGGTCTGGCGCTGATGCACAACTTCGAGTATCCGCCCGCCCTGGACGCGTTCAGGGAGGCGCAGCGGCTGGAGCCCGGGTTCGCAATGGCGTACTGGGGCGAGGCGATGGCCCACAACCATCCGATCTGGATGGAGCAGGACAGCGCCGCCGCCCGCGCCGCCCTCGCCCGGCTGGGCGCGGATGCGCAGGCACGCGCGGCGCGGGCGCCCACGGAGCGCGAGCGGGACTGGCTGGGGGCGCTGGAGGTGCTGTACGGGGCGGGGAGCAAGGAGTCGCGCGACTCGGCGTACGCGGGCGCCATGCAGCGGCTGCACGAAAAGCATCCGGCCGATCCCGAGGCGGCGGCGTTCCATGCGCTGGCGCTGCTGGGCACGGCGCACGGCGGGCGGCACGTGCCCACCTACATGCGCGCCGCGGCGCTGGTGGAGGAGGTGTTCCGCCAGCACCCGCGCCACCCCGGCGCGGCGCACTACCTGATCCACGCCTACGACGATCCCACGCACGCGCCGCTGGGGCTGCGCGCGGCGCGGGCGTACTCGGAGATCGCGCCGGGCGCCGCGCACGCGCAGCACATGACATCGCACATCTTCATTGCCCGGGGGATGTGGGACGACGTGGTGAGCGCCAACGAGACGGCGCAGCGGGTGGTGAACGAGGGACGGGCGGCGGCGGGGCAAGGCCCCACCTCGTGCGGCCACTATGCGCTGTGGCTGGAGTACGGCTACCTGCAGCAGGGGCGCAGCGGGGATGCGATGCGGCTGCTGGACGGGTGCCGCGCCGAAGTGGCCGCGGCGGGTGCGGCAAGCCGGGATGCCCGCTTCTTCGTGGGGATGCGGACGCGCTACCTGCTTGACACGGAAGACTGGGCGGGCCCGGCCAACGGGCTTTCGGTGGAGCTGGGCCGCGACCGGGTGGCGCGGCTGGGCTACACCTGGGCGTCGGCGTTCGCGGCGCTGTCGCGCGGCGACGTGGCGGCGGCGCGTCCGCTGGTGGAGCAGGTGGCCGAGCTGCGGCGGCAGATCGTGGCGGACCCGGCGGCGGCGCGGGTGGGCGTGTCGTATCCCTCCGTCTCGCAGGTGCTGGAGCAGCAGCTGCGGGCGATGCTGATGCTGGCGGAGGGGCGGCGCGACGAGGCGGTGGCGCTGCTGGCGTCCTCGGCGGAGCTGGAGGAGCGCATCCCCTTCGAATTCGGGCCGCCGTTCATCGACAAGCCGTCGCGCGAGCTGCTGGGAGAGGTGCTGCTGCGGATGAACCGCCCCGCGGAGGCCCGCGCCGCGTTCGAGGCGGCGCTGCGTCAGGCGCCGCTGCGCGTGCAGTCGCTGCGGGGGCTGGCGGCGGCGCACGAGGCGGAAGGCAACGCGGCGCGGGCGGCGGAGATCCGCGGCCTCATCGCCTCCATCCAGCGGCGTGCGGACGCCGCGCCGGCGGCGGCGGGGCGGTAGGCGCCGCCGATCCGCGTGCGGACGGCCGGCGTCGTCTGGATCTTCGTGGGGAATGGGCCCTGGGGCTCTGCCAGGGGCCGCAAGGGCGAATGAATTCGCTGCAACAACCACACGACGTCCGCCTTCGCGGACAGGCGGCGTTGCGGTGCGGGCAAGTGCCTGCCACGTAGAGGCCTGGAGAGTGAGTGGCCGAAGCGGTCGCTTGCAGATCGCGATCGCATTCTCCCCTCTCCGTGAGGAACGAGCGGGGAGGGGCCGGGGGAGGGGCACCCCGCGGGCGCGGTTCGATGCCCTTCGCGATCACCGGATCAGATCCGCAATGGGCATCATTTCGCTCCCGGGCGGAGTGCGCGGAGCGGTAAGCGTTCCCTGGATCGCGCCGGGCTCAATCACGAGAAGCCTGCCGCAACCCACGACAGAGCGGCCGCGCATCCCGGGGGATGCGC
>NZ_DASWNM010000173.1:0-177956 GCF_036399255.1 Longimicrobium sp. | reverse complement strand
CTGCCCTCCAGCAATCCGACAGGGGATTCCTCGGCCCTGCAACCTCTGGTGTGAAAGCAGGCTACGGCGTGGCCGGGCCTCGGAATGACAGCGCTGGTGGATCTGCCTGGATGCGCAGCGTCGGATTCTTGAACACGCTCTCAGCAAGGCCGAGGGTATCGTCGAGGTCGACGACCTTTACTCTTGGCCGGATTCACGGACAGTTTTCCAGGGACGGATCGAGAAACGAGGGTGCACGGATGGCCTGCCGGCAAGGTTTCCGTGAAGCTGGAGCTTCTGGATGAACGCAGGTTCGAAAACGGGCTGGTTCACGTTCGATATGGGACCAGGCGCTGACGCCGGCCAAGCCGGTGAACGCAGTCGTCAGGCCGCGCAAACATACACTCCCTCCCTCCACCCCTTTCCCGAAGGTTCCATGAAGCGAGTCACCGGCATCGGCGGCATCTTCTTCAAAGCCAAGGACGCTCCGGCACTGCAGGACTGGTACAGGCGGCACCTCGGGATCGACGTGCAGCCATGGGGCGGCGCGGCGTTCACCTGGACCGACGGTGAAGGCAAGCCGGTCGCCGGAACGACCGCCTGGTCCATCGGTCCGGCCGAAAGCGACCCGTTTGCGCCCGGCACCGCGCCGTTCATGGTCAATTACCGGGTCGATGATCTGCACGCCCTCGTCCAGGTGCTACGCGAAGAAGGCTGCAACGTTCTCGACAAGATCGACGATTCCGAGTACGGAACGTTCGCCTGGGTCATCGATCCCGAAGGGAACAAGGTAGAGCTCTGGCAGCCGCCCGCCGGCGGATGACGACGGCAAGCGGCCCCGCACCCGGCACACGCGCCGGACGGGCGGCTCAGCCCCTGGCCTCCACGTAGCGGCCGAAGTTGTCCAAGATGGCCTGCCACCCCTGGCGCTGGGCCTCGGCCGGGAACTCGTTCTCCGCGTCGAACGTTTCCCTGACCAGCACGCCGCCGGGGGCTTCGGCGAACTCGACCGTGACCTCGCGTCCGTCGCTCATCCGGTATTCGATCGCCTGCCCCGGCACCACGCGGGTGTAGGTGCCCCCGAAGTCGAAGCCCTCGCTGCCGTCCTTCGCCTCCATCCGCGAGACGAAGGTCCCGCCTTCACGCAGATCGACCTCGCTCCGGGTGGTGTGCCAGCTCTCGTGCGCGGTGTTCCACTGCTTGATGTCATCCGGGGTGTTCCAGGCATCCCACACCTTGCCCGGTGCGGCCTTCACGACGGTCTCGACGGTGATCTTCATGGGTGTTTCCTGTTGATGATTGTCGGGTGGCTCAACCATGCGTCGAACGAGCACGGCGGATTTCGACATCCACTCCATCCTGCCCCCGCTGCCCGGGAAATCCGGGTGCCGAGGCGGATGCCGCCGCGAAGTTAGGGGCCGGCGGCCGGTTCGTCGAGCACGGGGGCGTGCCGCCGCGAAAGACGCTTGCGCTCGGCGCATCCCGCGGTTAAATACAACCACATGGTTGTACGTCACCCGCTCAGCGACGCGGAGATCGACCGCGTCTTCCACGCCCTCGCCGACGCGACGCGGCGGGACATCGTTGCGCGCGTCATGGCGGGCGAGCAGGCGTCCGTCTCCGCGCTCGCGGCCCGCTACGACATGTCCTTTGCCGCGGTGCAGAAGCACGTCGCCGTCTTGGAAGACGCCGGGCTGGTGACCAAGCAGGCGCAGGGGCGCGAGCGCATCGTCCGCGGCAACCCGGAGCGCATCGCGCAGGCCAGCGAGCTGCTCGCAAGGCTGGAGGCGCTGTGGAAGGCCCGCTTCAGCCAGCTGGACGCACTCTTCACCGACACCCGAACCCAGGAGTAAGCCATGCCCATCACCTCCGTGTCCTCCGACGCCAACGCGCTCACCCTTACCGTCGTCGGCGACTATCCCGTACCGGTGGAGCGCCTGTGGCAGGCGTACGCCGACCCGCGGCAGCTGGAGCGGTTCTGGGGGCCGGAGACGTACCCCGCCACCTTCACCCGCCACGACCTGGAGCCCGGCGGCCGCTCCGCGTACCACATGACCGGACCGGACGGCTCCGTGTCGCGCGGCTGGTGGCGCTTTCTGGCGGTGGAGCCAGGGCGCGGGTTCGAGGTGGAGGACGGCTTCGCCAACGAGGACGGCACCCCGAACGACGCCATGCCGTCCATGCGGATGGTCTTCACCTTCGAGCCCACCGACACCGGCTCGCGCGTCATGAGCGTGACCCGCTTCCCCAGCGTGGAGGCGATGCGGCAGCTGGTGGAGATGGGGATGGAGGAGGGGCTGCGGTCGGCGATGGGCCAGTTGGACGGCGTGCTGGCCGAACCCGCCCCGCTCGCGGCGTCGCGCGCCGGCTGATCCGGCGCGGCACGAGATGCGGCCCTCGTCATACGGAATCCGGAAAAACACCTGTCATTCTGAGGGAGCGCCCGCCCCGAGTTCCCGGGACAACCGCGGAGTTCGTTGGCGCGACCGAAGAATCTCCCTCCCCTCGCGCTGCACCCTTTCCCGGGCAGAGCCCGGGAACCCTGCGTAGCGGAAAGATCCTGCCGTCCAGATAGAGATTCTTCGGTCGGCCCCACACTCCAGGCCGGTAGGAGAGCACTGGGCAGCGCCTCCCTCGTGTTGCCAAACCTCCCAGCGTGATTGACTTCCGGTCAGGGTGTTGCTACCCCCCCAAAATCACAAAAAAGCGCTGACTTCCTGAGGGAGCGCACCACGTGTAACCTGATTCCACACCACCGCCTGCGCGCGACCGAAGGACCTGCTCTCCGGCGAGGCGGGGCCGGCTTCATCCAGCGGGACCAGCCCCGTCGTTTTGCCGGCGAGGTCCTTCGGTCGGCGCCAAGGTGCAGCGTACAAGCGAGTTACGGGGTGGCGCCTCCCTCAGGAAGTCAATCACGCTGAGAGGTTTGGCAACACCCTCTCAGGAAGTCACCGCTTCGTTATGGATTTGAGGTTTAGCAACACCCTCTCAGACTCAGAATGACAGTTTTGCCTGATCTGGTAGATTTCACCCTTCTCCGCGCCGCCGCCAGCTACGCCGCGGAGGAGCGGATCGCCGAGTCCAGGTCGGCCCACAGGTCTTCGGCATCCTCGATCCCCACGCTGAACCGCAGGAGCGAGGGCGGAAGGTGCCCCTGTCCCGGGATCGAGGCCCTTCGCTCCATGGTCGATTCCACGGCGCCCAGGCTGGTCGCGTGGCGGATGAGCCCGACGTTCCGGCACACCGCGTCGGCGAACTCGGCCCCGCCTCGCAGATCGAACGAGATGATGGTGCCGAAGCCCTTGAGCACGCGCCGGGCGGTTGCGTACGTCGGATGCGAGGGCAGGCCGGGGTACCGGACGCGGGCGACCAGTGGATGCGCCTCGAGCCGCTCCGCGAGCACCAGGGCCGTCTGCTGCGCCCGCTGCAGCCGAACCGCGAGCGTCCGCGCGCCGCGGACGGCGAGCCAGGCTTCGAGCGTGCCCGGTGTGGCGCCATTCAGCTCGCGAGACCTCCGCAGCGCGTGCCACAACGCATCGTCCCGCGTCGTGGCGACCCCGGCCAGCAGGTCGGAGTGCCCGCCGATGAACTTGGTCGCCGACTGCAGCGAAACCGTGGCGCCGAACTCCAGCGGCTGCTGGTTCAGGGGCGTGGCAAAGGTGTTGTCCACCGCGACGATCGCCCCCGGCTTGCGCGGCGCCGCGCAGATCGCCTCCAGGTCCGCCACGGCCAGCAGCGGGTTCGAGGGCGACTCCAGCCAGACCAGGTCAGCCGCGGCGCACGCGCGAATCCAGCCGGCCGTGTCGTCCACCGCCACGCGCTGCACCGACCAGCGCCCCCGCTCGGCGCCCGCGGCGGCCAGCCCCGCGACGCCCTGGTAGCAGTCATCCGGCAGCACCACCACGGCGCCCGCCGAAAGCTGGTCGAACACCGAGGCCATGGCGGCCATCCCCGAGGCGAAGGCCACGGCCCTGCCGCCCTCCAGCCCGCCCACGACGTCTTCGAGCGCGTCCCACGTCGGCGTGCCGTCGTCGCGCGAGTAGGCGCGCTCGCTGCCGAGGATGAAGTTGGACGCGGGGACCAGCGGCACGTTCAGCGGAGCGCCGGGCCCGGACGCGCGCCCCGCCGAGACGAGCCACGACTCCGGTTTGATTCCGGACGGGTGCTTCTCCATTACTGTCCTCCAGACAAGAAGAGCCCTGGCGCGGAACGATCCGCCCCAGCGAGAAGCAAAATGCCCCACGCCATGACTCGCCTGTGAGTCTGGTGTGGGGCCGTCCCCACGTGCATAGGGAAGAGACGGGGTCGTCCCCGCCCTGTATGTGTGGAGTAACCTACGCGCATGATGGCGTTTACGTCAACTGGCCTCCGGCGCTGCCGCGGCCGGCCGCGCCGCGGGACGGGAGCCTGGATCTGTACGTGCCGCGGGATGGTTGCCGCGCGGTTCCATGTGTTTATCTTGACGTGACGCGGATCGCTCCGCCCTCTCCCCCGCCTTTGGGCCCGCCCTCCCGACCGATGTCACTGACTGCCTGCCACGAGTGCGGCGCCGCCGTGCCCGCCCGCTCACGGACATGCCCGGCGTGCGGCGCCAGCATGGCTCCCGCGCCCGTTGCGGCGTATTTACCCCAACCGGCGGCGCCCCGCGCGCCTGCGCCGCCGGAGCGCCCCTGGTGGCGCACCGGCCGCGGATGGGGGACCGCCGCGGGATGGGTGCTCGTGGCGGCGATTTTCGCGTTCGCGGGGAGCTTCCTGTACAGGTTGTCGGGCGCGGTGGACCAGGGCGCGACGGAGGAAGCCGAGATGAAGCGGGAGCGGGAGCACACGCTGGTGGTGGACGCGTGGCTCGCGGACACCGCCAACGCTCCTCCCCCCGACAGCACCCGCTGGCCGGTGCCCACCTCCGCGCGGGCCAAGCGGCTGTGGGCGGCCAACCGGCTTCTGATGGACCGCGCCCTGTGGGGGCGCGCCGTCATGAAGCGCCACGGCATCACTGGCTACACGCAGCCCGCCGCGTGGAAGACGGCGGCCTTTCAGGCCAACGCGCGCGAGTACCCCGCGGTGGCCGCGTTCGTCGACGGGCGCGCCGCGGCGTTCGCGGAGCTCGAGAAGGGTTCCGATGCCTGGATGGCGGAGCGCACCGCGGCGCTGGCGCGGGAGTCGGGGCTGCCCGCGGAGGAGATCCGCGCCCTCCTGCCGAGCGACTTTGCACGCCACCTCCCCGAGGAGCTCCGCCTGGCGGAAGCGATGCAGCAGCTGCACCGCTTCCTGGTGCGCGTGGACCCGCGCGTGCGCCACGCCGGGGGCAACCAGCTGCGCTTTGAGCGCGAGGACGATGCGCGGCGCTTTCACGAGCTTGTGGTGAGCCTGGAGCGCGCCAACGCACTCACGATCCAGGCCCAGGAGAGAAGGCGGTACGGCCAGGCGGCCACCCTCCGGCGCCTGATGCAGTAGCCCGGCACCGGCGGGCGTCCCGCCGGTCTCGCCACCACCACCGCTGTGCTTTCTCCATGCGTGTTCGTCTTCACGTACGCTGAACGCGCGAACGGATGACCCGGGCAGGCGGGCTATCGGGACAAGCGGATCGGGGAGGGGGAGTGGGAGATCACGTACCTGACCGACGTCACGGATCGCGACCGTCTCGCGGCGCGCTACGCCCGCTACCGCGCCGCCGGGCTCGCACGCGATGCGGGTATCCGTTCTTCCAGATCATCCATCGTTTCGCGTGTTTCTTTAGTTCAGCAATGGTCGCACCCTGGCCAACAGGTCGGCCGGGGTGCCCTCGAAGATGATGCGGCGGCCGTCGTGGCCGGCGCCAGGGGCCCGGGTCGATGATCCAGCCGGCGTGGGCCATCACCGCCTGGTGGTGCTCGGTCACGATCACCGGCTTTCCCGGGTCCCAGCCCCGTAGCCTCTCCCGTACCGATGCGGATACTGCTCAGCCGAACGCCGGCTCCAGAGCCTTGACGATGTCGTCGCCGCTGTGGATGACGCCCGCGATGGCTACCCCCATCACGCTGGAGGGGCTGGTCGCGTCCAGCATCCTCTCCAGTACCGCCTTGATGGCTTCCCACGCTCCCGCGAAGAGGCTGGTTTCGGAATCCGCGGACCAGTCAGGAATCGGTGAAGGTTCGAAGGTAAAGTCGGGAGCCTTGCCCTCCTTCATGTTCTCGATGCCCTTGATCAGCTGCTCGTTCATCCCCTTGAGCGCCGCGTGCGCCGCCGCGATGACCGCGCTGACCCTGATGAAGGCCACCTCATCGAGCTTTTTCCTGCAGACCGCGTCGGTCAGACGCAGGAGACCGTCCGCCGCCAGCAGGTAATGCGTGTAGCCGGTCCAGACCTCGATCTGCGACTGGTGCTCGTCCCTGCCGCCGGCCTTCTGCGCAGCGGGGGTTTTCTGGGGAGTGCCGGTCATGCTGTCCCTCGTCTCTGTGGGCGCCTGGAGTGTGGGGCGCACCACGTAGCAAGATTGGTGTCAGACTGCACGGTTGGGCCGGCAGAGACGGCGGCCCTGCATCAGGTTGCGATGCAGGGTCTTGCTCGCCGGTGAGCGTGGAGCGCGGACCAGGCCGGCCGGCGTGCCTTCGAACACGACGCGGCCGCCGTCGTGGGCAGTGCCCGGCCCGGGTCGATGATCCAGCCGGCGTGCGCCATCACGGGCTGGTGATGCTCGATCATGGCGAAGCAGCGGGCCATGGCGCGCTGAAGCACACGGCCCCTGCGCCCTGAGAAGGGGGGCAGGGGCCGTGCTCGTCCTGTGCGCTAGCCGATCAGGGCGCCGGGAGGTATTGCGCCGGGAGCGGGTTGTCGGGGCGCTCCGCCTCCCAGTAGACGGAGACGACCCACCAGCGGGTCCCGTCGTTCAGCAGCTGGATGCTGTTGATGCCGCGGATCACCGTGGGTTCCGTCTCCATCCGCCCCTCGTAGGTGCTGAAGACGTGGGCGATGTGGCCGTACTGCTCCACCCGGCGCGCAATCTCGCGCTCGCTGAACCCCGACCGTTCCAGCATGGGCCCGGAGGTCGCGATGTAGTCGTTCGGCTCCATGATGCGCGTCACCACCGAGCCGTCGGGACGGACAGCGGTGGGCATCAGGCGCCCGCCCGGGATGAAGAGGGAGCGCATGCGGTTCCAGTCGCGGGCCTGTCCCGCGGGCCCGGAGATCACGTCGTAGAGCGCGGCCATGATGGCGTCGATGGACGCCACGTCCTCGGGCTTCGCCGGGGGTACGGTGAGGACCACCGGGTGCGGGACGGGCGCGGCCTGGGCCACGGCCTCTCCCGCGGAGAGGACCAGGACGGACAGGGGCAGCAGGAGAAGCGAGCGGCGCACGGGCGTATCGGGGGTTGCAGGGTGGGCCGGAAACTTCGACGGTGCCACCCCGCTGCGCAACCCAAGGCGGATTATCGGTCAGCAGATCTCAGGCAAGTCGCGGCTTCGCGGTTCGCTCAGCCGCACAACCGGTGACCATCACACGTCATGCAGTCGTTCGGGTTGCACGTGGTTTCGCAGGTGCTTCCCTCTTCGGCGCTGGCGCACACGCATGCCACTGGCACGCTAGCGCTTTGTGGGCAGCAATTGGAATTCCACTCCTCCGACCACTCCCGTCCCTCCACGGTACCCCGTCCGTTCGCTTCATCTCTCGTGGAGAACGACTCCACCTTCAGCGCGTTGAGTTCCAGGCGTAGCTTCTTCATGCGATCCTCGCAGTGAGTGAGTGGAAACGCTAGCTAAACAAATAGCGCAAAACAATCGCACCTGCAACGTGGTGCGGCGCTCCATCGTCTGGACAGTCCCGCGTTCTTACGGCGGTCAGGCGCATTCGAGGCGCCGTCGGGAGAAACGCCAGTGTTCGTTCAGCCCGACGCGACCACCTCCGCCCGGCCGCCGCCGACAAACGCCGCCGACAAACGCCGCCAAGTGCTCCCCGTCAGCGTCGACCTCGCCGCCATGAACTCGGCGGGCGTGCCCTCGAACACGACGCGGCCGCCGTCGTGGCCGGCGCCAAGCACACGAAGGCCCCGCAACAAGAATCATTGCCAGGCCTTCAGGATCACTCATTGCGCCGGATCGGCCTCTTCGCCAAACCACAGCACCGCGAACCCCGCGTGCACGTCAGCGCCGATCGCGCGCCAGGGTTGATCCCCCCAGATGTCACGGCTCAGGATCACCGCGTTGTGCGCGGGGCTCGACTTCCAACTCCGCAACGCGTCGTCGGGAGTGGCGACTCCCGCGGCCGCGTTTTCGAACCCGTTGCCACGGTATCCGGTGAGTTCGCGCGGCTTGTTCCACATGCATGCCGCCTGGGTATGATCGGGAGTGTAGCAGCAGTGCGTCCAGTCTCCCCGATCACTCCAGCTGTGGAGGTTGCAGCCCGGTTGCGCGTGCGGCGCATGCTCCGCCAGGTCGCGCGTGTGCGTGGCGGCGACGGTGCACAGCGAGGGCGACACCGAGATGGCTGGCAGTCCGTTTTCCGCACGATACGCGTTCACCAGGTTGATGAGCTGGAGTGCCGCCGGCGAGCAGCCCGTCAGCGGAATGACCCCGCCCGCCTGACCATGGCCCGCGCCGGTGCTCGCTGTGCGAGCCGCGGAGGGTGTCTCTGGCAGGTCGTGTCCTTCACCACCGGGCGCCCTGTAAACACCGGCCACCACACAGCCACCGCCACTGAGCATACCAACAATCGCGACGAGCGCGGACCAGCGCCTCAAGCCGAACAGAGATCGCTGCCCAATCATCGTGCGAACCTGAAGTGAAGGGTTCCGGAGCGCGAGAACATTCGACAACCGACCGCTTCTTCGACGGCAAATTCTGCACCGGGTCAGCGGCGTTCCTTTGCCTGGCGAGCGAGACCCTCGGTCACGTGCCCACGTACGCCGCAGGTGCTCGCCGGTGAACGTGGACCGCGCCGCCACCAGGCCGGCGGGAGTGCCTTCGAACACGATGCGGCCGCCGTCGTGGCCGGCGCCGGAGTTCGGGCCGATCATGCAGTCGGCGCGCGCCATCACGGCTTGGTGGTGCTCGGTGACGATGTCCTCGCAATCGAGCGAACGAGCTATATGGATTCCTCGAAATCTTCAAATGTGGAGCGGCGGTCTACCTCATCGTGCATTCGACAGTTTGCCCACTTGAGATACTGAGCGATTCCGTCAATGTCCGGAAATAATGATGCTCGGTTGACCCCGATACGATCCAACTCGCGCCGGAACTTGGGTCGATCTCGGCGGCGAATGATCAACTGCTTAAGTGTCTCATCCGAATCGCCACGCGCCTTCAAGTCGTTAAACGGCGCTGGGTGAACTGTGAAGTAGCCGGCCTGCCCGGAAATTCGCGGACTTATGTGAGGTGGTCGAAAGAACCCGATCTTCTGTACGGTAAGCGGATCGACCTCTTCTGCGACTGGGGCCCGGTCACAGCGATAGCACCATACAACGGAACGATGCGGCCATTCCTCTTCAATGGCAAAATACAATGCAGCCATTGGATTTGAGGTCCAGTCAAGAAGGCGCGTAGGGATTCCGTGGTGCTGAGCTAGGGCGAGAAAATCCCAATCCGATACGGCCGGCTGCAGCACGTATGGGCGAGCAACGCGTTTGAACTCAAACAACAATCGCCGCTCGGTAAGCTCCAACGAGCCATTCAAGGGAGTCACGCGGGCTATCCCAGGACGCAGGGGCCAACTGCGATCTTTGTGACCCCGAAACAGCCACTCTCCGGGTGCTGATGCGATATCCGTTGCCCGCCGCAGGAACTCGTCGAGCGAGTGCACCACTTCTTTCTCGGTTTCCATAGGAATCATTGGGATATCTCGGGCATTTTTCGGTTTGGTAAAGTGCCGTCATTTCGCTACACGGAAGCATTCAGGAACTCTCGGTTTCTACCGTGTCTTTCAAGTCTTCCACGATTTCGCGCAGCAGGTCAGATCGCCTCTCGATTCCGCCAAGAGAAGGATTCAATTAGCGAGACGCGGCAGCCTCCGGACGTCAGCCGCCGACGTAGGCCGCGCGGTGCTGGCCGGTCAGCGTGGAGCGGGCGGCCACCAGGTCGGCCGGAGTGCCCTCGAAGACGATGCGGCCGCCGTCGTGGCCGGCGCCAGGGGCCCGGGTCGATGATCCAGTCGGCGTGCGCCATGACGGCCTGGTGGTGTTCGATGACGATCACGGACTTGCCGCTATCCACCCGGGGTGACCCTGCGATCCGGTGCGGCACGCTGCGGAAAGTGGGTGCTGTCCGCGTCCTCACCGGGTACGGACAGCCCTCGCCGCCTGGAAGATCCAGCCTGCACGCAGCTACGGGGTCCGCAGAATCTTTCCCATCGCTTTGCCCTTCGCCAACTCGTCGATCAGCTTGTCGAGATAGCGGATTTCCCGCATGGTCGGTTCCTCGATGTCTTCCACTCGGACGCCGCAAACCACACCCTTGATCAGAGCCCGCGCAGGATTCATCTCCGGAGCGTCTGCGAAGAAGGTTTCAAAGTCCGTCCGTTTGCCCAGGTGCGCTTCCAACGCCTCCTGGCTGTACCCGGTCAGCCAGCGGAAGATTTCATCGACCTCTGATTTCGTACGGCCTTTCTTCTCCGCCTTTGTGACGTAGTGCG
This sequence comes from Longimicrobium sp., assembly GCF_036399255.1. Classification (GTDB taxonomy): domain Bacteria; phylum Gemmatimonadota; class Gemmatimonadetes; order Longimicrobiales; family Longimicrobiaceae; genus Longimicrobium. The sequence continues at coordinate 167,378 of NZ_DASWNM010000173.1, read as the reverse complement.
GATAGACGCTCGCGACACTCGTCGTAAAGATCCGGTGTTTGGCCATGACGCGCCCACGTTGTTGAGGGGTTTTGTCCAGCATTCCGGCGACATTCAGCCCGCCCCAGCCGGAACTCCAGGACCGACGCTTACGCGCCACGCGGTGAGCGCGGCGACCTGCTCGTCCGGAATCCTGGCAGGGGAAGAGCGGGTCGGCAACACGCCCGCTCAGCGTGACGCCACAGCCTCCGCACCGCCGCCCACGTACACCGCCAGGTGCTCGCCGGTAAGCGTTGAGCGCGCCGCCACCAGGTCGGCTGGGGTGCCCTCGAACACGATGCGCCCGCCGTCATGGCCGGCGGCCGGGACCCGGGTTGATGATCCAGTCGGCGTGCGCCACCCCCTGGTAGTGCTCGATGACGATGACCGACTTGCCGGCAGCCCCAGCAGGTTCTCGACGTCGGCCAGGTGCAGGCCGCTGGTGGCTCGTCCAGCACGTAGACGCCGCCCTTGCCGCCCTGTGGGTGGCCAGCCTGAGCCGCTGCCGCTCAGATAGCAGTCCGTAATTGTAAGCCAACGTTCATCCGGCGGGAAGAAACCACCGCCCCGGCAGATTCTGCCGGGGCGGGGCAAATGATCTATATTTGCGAAACTGTTCCCTGATCGGCGTGAGCTACCGTTCTGTCACCGTTTTCATCGGCACTTGGATGCAACCCAACACCACAGCGCGTCCGGATGCAGCGACGAATGTTTTTTCACCTCGCGAGTTCCTGAAAACTCGTCGGCCTGAACAGTTCTCGGACAGCGTAGCCGACGAGACGCCGATTCTCGACCGCGCCCTCCTTGAGTTCCACTTGGAAACTCTCACGAGCCGCGGGCAAGAAACGGAGTTCGAACATTTCGCAAGGCGACTCGCGGAGCGAACGATCTGCCCCAACCTCTTGCCGCAGACCGGTCCAACGGGGGGCGGTGATAGCCACGTCGACGCCGAAACTTATCCAGTCGCGGACACGCTCTCCCTGGGCTGGCATGTAGGTATCGGGCGGGCGGCTGCCTCTGAGCGGTGGGCGTTCGCTTTCAGTGCAAAGAAAGACTGGCGTCCGAAACTACGCTCCGATGTTGACAAAATCGCAAAGACTGAGCGTGGATATACAAAGGCTTTCTTCGTCACCAACCAGTCAGTGCGTGATAGGGCGCGCGCTCAGGTAGAAGACGAACTCCGTAAAAAGCACAAACTGGATGTGCGCATCTTGGACCGTACGTGGATCCTAGACCGGGTGTTCGGCGAGAAGCTAGAGGGGTTGGCGATTGATGCCCTCAGGATTGCGGTTTCGAAGAAGCCAGAAGTACGGAAGGGGCCACGCGACGCCGAGCGAGAACACGATCTGGAGGAACTCGAACAACGAATTGCGGCAGCACTACAAGAAGAACGCCTCGGACCGCCAATGGTAGAGGACTGCCTGGATGCAGTAGTCCTCACGCGCAATCTGGAGCGGCCCCGGATTGAGGTAGAGGGCCAATTGGCGCGAGCTGAAAGGATCGCGGCGCGCGCGGGTACGGATCACCAGCGGTTGAGAAGCGCCTATCTCTGGGCGTGGACTGCCTACTTCTGGTATGAGGACTACCCTCTCTTCCTGAAGTGGTACATGGATGCCGAAGAGCGGGGGAAGAACAGTCGCAACTCACATGATCTTGAACTCCTGCTCAACCTCTGGAATGTGCTCTACACCGCCGCGCGGTCCGGCCAACTCGCGAAGAGCGAGGCGGCCGTCCCGCAGCACGCACAGATCCTCACGTCCGCACTGCAGCGGCTGAGCAAGGAGGAAGGCCGGCCCAGCATCACACTGCATGCGCGAACACTGCTCCTTCAGATGCGGCTTGTCACCTCGGGAACTCAAGATGTGGAGCCGGTGCTGCGAGAGTTGGGCAAGGTAGTCCGTGAGGCGGAAGGACTTGTAGGCTATCCACTTGAGCCGGTGGTGGAGATGCTCACAGAATTTGGGGAAGTCCTCGATGGCAATGCCGCGTACGAGGAACTCTTCGAGTTGGTCGTTGAGGTTGCTTCCACACGTGAGGGTGAACTCAAAGGTGCGCGGATGTTACTCAAGCGCGGGGCACAACAGTTGGACACTAACCGCCCTTACGAAGCGATACGCACCTTGGGACGTGTACTCCGCCGCTTGCAAAAGCATGAAAGCCGGGATGAGTTCGTACAGGCGCTGTACCTCTGCGGCGCCGCTTATGAACGGACAGGCTTACTTTGGGCAGCACGGGGTACGGTGCTGTATGCCGCGTCCGTGGCTACCAACGACTTCTGGACCTACTCCGAGTTCAGCCTGCTCCAGGCGGCGTGCTATCGGAGGCTGAAGTGGCTAGAACTAAAGCTCGGCCGTATTCCCCACGTTCTGGCATGGCACGAACTCGATCGTGTGATCCGGAAAAACATTACCGGCCGGTCAGGCAGTCCTGAGGATGACTTTGATCTTGAGATGCGGTTTGCACTTATTCTCGGCATGCTGATTCTCAGGGCCGATCTCTGGCAGCTCAAAGCGATGGCTCGGCTTCCCGACGTATTGGACAGCGCTGAACTTCATTTTGCAGCCATCGCCCTGCTCTACGCCCTCGGTTACGACGAAGACCTGCCTAAAGAGTTTGTCGCACAAGTTCCGGAAGGAGAAACGCTGAGCGACTTCTTCAGGCTGTGGCTTCGCCAACCAGCAGCGCACGATGTACCCGACTCGCCCAGGCTCGGAGACGGGCGAACGGTGACGCTGACCTCCCGTGTGCTCGGCTGTCGAATCGATGTGCAAACCGAGAATGCGCCCTACTGTGTCGCGTTGTCTGAATCACTCCTGGCAGCAGTGGAGAGCTTGTTCTCAACTGCGATCCACGAGAACGTGATCGCACGCGAACCGACGCTGGTCGTCAACGTCCGTCAGGGACAGTTCACGGAAACTCCCTTCAGCTTCGAATTGGCAGACCACGCAGGAAAGCCGCACGTGGAAGTTCGATGCGCATCATTGAATCCGCACGTGCTACCTCTGGCAACCCAAGACGCGATCGGCCAAGCAATGGCCGATCTCCTGATCAATATCTTCGCGCGGGTGTTCTACGTTGCGGACCCCGAACGGGTTCTGAGGCGGCTACTCCGAGACGAGAACGCTCTGGAGCGCGCGATTCGGTATACAACAAGCTTGGTCACACTAGGCAACGTGCTGGGGCATGAACCTCGTACGAATATGTCGTCGTGGACGCGCTCAGACTCACGCGAGTACCGCCTTCTCCGGACCGAACCATGGAACGCACAGCATGGGAATGCAGATCCGCGAAACGCTGCGAAACCGGCAGAGTCCGTGGAAAGCCGGCCTGAGCTCGATCCGGGTTTCTGGGATCCTGAGCGGATAAAGCACACACAGATGGAAACGGTATCGCTGATACGCGAAGCGCTCTGGAACAAAGCAGGGTGGTACGGTGCCGTGTACATGTGGGATCTTGAAGAACTGGGCCTTCCCGTGCTCGGACTGCTCTTCAGGCACGCGACGCCACCAGAGCAGATCTTTCTGCAGTGGCGTGAGGAATTGGGAACTCGTGACACACAGGAACGACTACGTGTCGTGATCGTGCGCGGGATTGATCGAACTGATCCTCATGCATACCGAATCGTTCTTGGCGTAAACGCCCAACGTACGACGGATGACGAAACCCGCGTTTTCCTGATCTACCGCCATCTGCGGGTTGATGCTACGACAGGCGTGAATCTAGAAAATTTCCTAGACGCCTTCCAGCAGACAGGTGAGTACGCGCTCGCACCCGCGTTGGGGTCAGAAGGAGGATCTTTCAAATCCTTGTTGCCGGGCTACGTGCTTAAACGGGAGGTGCACGTGCGTGAGGCTTGGCAGATCGGGATACATGATCCTGATATGGTCGCAATCAATGCCGATGAAGAACCGGTGATTCCCGAGAATGAGAACGACGCACCGGTACTCGCTCTGATTCGATGGCTTCGCACTCAGCGACCTTGACTGCGGCGTCCACCAGCCGCTCGATCAGCCTTGGGCAGGTGCTCGCCGACGGCCGTTCAGCCGGTGCGTCGCCCGCCGCGCCACCGGGACGCGTATGGCAGCGCGAACAGGTACAGGCCGCTGAACAGGAGCAATGCGAGCGGAAGCAGCGGCGCGTAGGTCACCCAAGGCGGAGGCGTCCCTCCACCTGCCTGCGCCAGGGCGACGAAGTTGGCGATGACGGTCACCGTGAAGGCAATGGACACCCACCGGTGGGCCTGCCGGACAAGTCTGTTGCCACTCATGGGGATTTCCTCGGGAAGACGTGTTCGATGCCAATCGCGCACACCTGCTGGGACAACATTCCCAACGTCAGCCGCCAATGTAGGCCGCGAGGTGCTGGCCGGTGAGCGTCGACTTCGCCGCGACCAGGTCGGCGGGGGTGCCTTCGAAGACGATGCGGCCGCCGTCGTGCCCGGCGCCGGGGCCCAGGTCGATGATCCAGTCGGCGTGCGCCATCACCGCCTGGTGGTGCTCGATCACGATGACCGACTTGCCCGAATCCACCAGGCGGTCCAGCAGCCCCAGCAGGTTCTCGACATCGGCCAGGTGCAGGCCGCTGGTGGGCTCGTCCAGCACGTAGACGCCGCCCTTGCCGCCCATGTGGGTGGCCAGCTTCAGGCGCTGCCGCTCGCCGCCGGACAGCGTGGTGAGCGGCTGGCCCAGCGAGAGGTAGCCCAGCCCCACGTCCGCCAGCCGCGACAGGATGGCGTGCGCCGCCGGGACCTTCGCCGCGCCGGCCCCGAAGAACTCCGCCGCCTCGGTCACGGGCATCGCCAGCACCTCGCTGATGTCCTTGCCGCCGAGCTTGTACTCCAGCACCGCTGCCTGGAACCGCTTCCCCTCGCAGTCCTCGCAGGGGGTGGCGACGCCCGCCATCATCCCCAGGTCGGTGTAGATGACGCCCGCGCCGTTGCAGGTGGGGCAGGCGCCCTCGGAGTTGGGGCTGAACAGCGCCGGCTTTACCCCGTTGGCCTTCGCGAACGCCTTGCGGATGGGCTCCAGCAGGTCCGTGTACGTGGCCGGGTTGCTGCGCCGCGAGCCGCGGATGGGCGTCTGGTCCACCGCCACCACGCCGTCGCGCCCCGACACGGAGCCGTGGATGAGCGAGCTCTTTCCCGACCCCGCCACGCCGGTCACCACCACCAGCACGCCCAGCGGGATGTCGACGTCCACGTCCTTGAGGTTGTGGGCGCGCGCGCCGCGCACCTGCAGCACCCCCGACGGCGCGCGCACCGCCGGCTTGAGCTGCGCCCGGTCGTCCAGGTGCCGCCCGGTCAGGGTGCCGCTGGCCCGCAGTTCCTGGACGGTGCCCTGGAACACCACCTCGCCGCCGGCCGTGCCGGCGCCGGGGCCCAGGTCCACCACGTGGTCGGCGATGGCGATGGCCTCGGGCTTGTGCTCCACCACCAGCACCGTGTTTCCCTTGTCCCGCAGCCGCAGCAGCAGGCCGTTCATCCGCTGGATGTCGTGCGGGTGCATGCCGATCGTGGGCTCGTCGAACACGTAGGTCACGTCGGTGAGCGACGAGCCCAGGTGGCGGATCATCTTCGTCCGCTGCGCCTCGCCGCCCGACAGCGTGCCCGTGGGCCGGTCCAGCGAAAGGTAGCCCAGCCCGATCTCGGTGAACGAGTCCAGCAGGTGCTGCAGCCCGGCCAGCAGCGGCGCCACCGACGGCTCGCGCAGGCCCCGCACCCAATCAGCCAAGTCGCTGATCTGCATGGCGCAGGCGTCGGCGATGTTCTTTCCCTCAATCTTCGACGACCGGGCCTCCTGGCTCAGCCGGGTGCCGCCGCACTCGGGGCAGGTGGTGAACGTCACCGCCCGCTCCACGAAGGCGCGGACGTGCGGCTGCATCGACTCCACGTCCTTGGACAGGTACGACTTCTGGATCGTGGGAATCAGCCCCGCGTACGTCAGGTTGATGCCGTCCACCTTGATCTTGGTCGCCTCCCGGTACAGCAGGTCGTGCAGTTCCTTCTTGCCGTACTCGCGGATGGGCTTGTCGGGATCGAAGAAGCCGCAGCCGCGAAAGATGCGGCCGTACCACCCTTCCATGCTGTAGCCGGGGATGGTGAGCGCGCCCTCGTTGAGCGACTTGCTTTCGTCGTACAGCGCGGAGAGGTCGATGTCGTTCACCGAGCCCATTCCCTCGCAGCGCGGACACATCCCCCCCAGCCGGTTGAAGACCACCTTCTCGGGCTTGTTCTTCCCGGCGCCGCGCTCCACGGTGATGGCACCCGTGGCCCGCACGGATGGCACGTTGAACGAAAACGCGTTGGGCGGGCCGATGTGGGGCTGCCCCAGCCGGCTGAACAGGATGCGCAGCATGGCGTTGGCGTCGGTCGCCGTGCCCACGGTGGAGCGGGGGTTGGCGCCCATCCGCTCCTGGTCCACGATGATCGCCGTCGTCAGCCCGTCCAGCAGGTCCACGTCGGGGCGCGCCAGCGTGGGCATGAAGCCCTGCACGAAGGCGCTGTAGGTCTCGTTGATCATCCGCTGCGACTCCGCGGCGATCGTTCCGAACACCAGCGAGCTCTTCCCCGAGCCCGAGACGCCGGTGAACACCGTCAGCCGGCGCTTGGGGATCTCGACGCTGACGTCCTTGAGGTTGTTCTCGCGCGCGCCCTGCACCCGGATCAGGTCGTGCCGGTCGGCCGCGTGCGGCGCGGGTGACTGCGTGTTCGTCCTCGTGGCCAAGCTCATCGGTATCCTCCGTATTGCGCAGGGACGCCCTTTCGGCCCCCCCTCCGTCCGCAGTTGCAGGCTATTCCCTATTCCCTGTTCCCTATTCCCTGCCTGCCGTTCCTACGCCTGCTCGATGCGCACCAGGTTGCCCGCGGGATCGCGCACGGCGGCGTCGCGGGCGCCCCAGAACCGGCTGGCGGGCTCCTCGAGCACCTCCACCCCCGGCGCGGCGGCGATCCGGGCGAAGGTCGCGTCCAGGTCGTCGGTGCGCAGAAACACCGCACCCAGCTCGCCCTTGGCCAGCAGGGCCGCGATGGCGTCGCCGTCCTCCTGCGAGCGTCCCGCGTGGGGCTGCGACAGCACGATCTTGATGTCGGGCTGATTGTCGGGGACCAGGGTGATCCAGCGGAAGCCCCCGTGGGCCACCTCGTCGCGCACCGTCAGCCCCAGAGTGTCGCGGTAGAATCCCAGGGCGGCATCGGGATCGTCGACGAGGACGTGAACGGTGCTGAGTGAAACGGACATGGGCACCTCGCTAGGTTGTGAACGCGGATTGGAACGGTCGTGGCAGGAAAGCTACGCGGGTGCCGCGGCGGATGCTTCTTCAAAACTGCTCTCTTTCGCGGGCTCCGGATCCCTGCGCTTGCGCGGCCGGGTCAGCACCATCGTCTGGCAGGTGGGCATCACGCGCAGCTCCTGGTGGTCGCGGGCGCGGTACGTGGACGGCGTCTCGCCGACGATCTCGGTGAACTTCGCGGAGAAGGAGCCCAGGCTGGTGCAGCCCACCTCGAAGCAGACCGCCGTCACGCTCAGCTCCCCCTGGCGCAGCAGCGCCATCGCCCGCTCGATGCGCCGGGTCATCAGGTAGGAGTACGGCGTCTCGGAGTACACCGCGCGAAAGCGGCGGCTGAAGTGCGCCGGCGACATCAGCGCCGTGCGGGCGAGCGCAGGAACGTCGAGCGGCTGCGCGTACTCGCGGTCCATGCGGTCGCGGGCGCGCCGCAGCCGGCGCAGCTCGTCCAGGTCGGCGCTCATGGGTCGATCCCGCGCTTCATCCATGTCAGGCCAGGAATCCCAGCGCCTTTCGGCCGGGATTCGGTTCCGGGCAAAGACTACGGAAAGCGAACAAGGGAGTCAAGCAAGCCCAGCGGGATGGGACGCCGCGCACACCGGCAGATCCACCAGGGCTGTCATCCGAGGCCCGGCCCCGCCGCAGCCTGTTTTCACACCCAGGGGTCGCAGGGCCGAGGAATCCGCTGTCGGGTTGCTGGAGTGCAGACGCGGCAGCCCCCGCTGCACCTGTCCCCTATTCCCTATTCCCTATTCCCTATTCCCTATTCCCTATTCCCTGCCCTCCCCCCTTCCCCTCGCGCGCGTAGAAAGTTGTCACCGACAGCTTGTACAAGGTGCGCGTCCCGTGTACGTTTACAGGCTGGGCCGCCTCCCCCACGGCCCCCCGCAGTCCCCCCGCCCCTGATCGACCGATGGACCCGCAACCCCCGTCCGCATCCCCGAGCTTCGCCGTGCCGCTGGCCGGCGGCGAGGACGCCCCGCGCGCCACGCTTTCCGCCGCCCTCGAGGCGCTGGAGATGGAGCGCGCCGCCCGCCTGCGCGCCGAGGACGCGCTGCTGGAGCGCGACCGCAAGCTGGCCGAGGTGGAGCGCCTGGCCAGCCTGGGAAGCTGGGAGCAGGCCATCGCCGAGCCGCTGGACCAGCAGCCCGTCCGCTGGTCCGCCGAGCATCTGCGCATCCACGGGCTGGACCCGGAACACGCCCCCGCCACCTTCGCCGGGTTCCTGGCGCGCGTGCACCCCGACGACCGCGGCGCCGTCGCCGAGGCGTGCGCGGCCGCCGCGCAGAGCGGCGACGCGTCGGCCACCTCGTACCGCGTGGTGCGCGCCGACGGGGAGCTGCGCTGGCTGTACGCCCACGCGCAGCGGGTGCAGGGCGGCGGCGGGCCGCCGCGGCTCATCGGCACCGCGCGCGACGTGACCGAGCACCACCTGGCCGCCGCCGCGCTCAACGAGCGCGAGCGCACGCTGGACGAGGTGGAGGCGCTGGCCGGGCTGGGCACCTGGGAGTGGCACCTGCCCAGCGACACCATCACCTGGTCGCGCGAGCAGCGCCGCATCCACGGGCTGGGCGAGGGCACCGCCCGGCAGTCGTTCCAGGAGTTCCTGGACCACGTGCACCCCGAGGACCGGGGCCGCGTGGTCGAAGAGTGCGAGCGGCTGATCGCCACCGGCGAGCCCTTCTCCTTTCCCTACCGCGTGGTGCGGCCGGACGGCTCGTTCCGCGAGATGAACGCGGTGGGCAAGCTGCTCCCCGACCCCGCCCGCCCCGGCGCGCGGATGGTGGGCATCTCGCGCGACGTCACCCGGCGCAACGCCGCCGAGCGCGCCCTGCGCGAGTCCGAGGCCCGCTTCCGCGACCTGTTCGAGCAGTTTCCCCACTCCGTCAAGGTCTACGCGCCCGACGGCCGGGTCGTCCGCGTGAACGCCGCGTACGAGCGGCTGTGGGGGCTCACCCTGGAGCAGGTGGCGCAGTTCAACCCCCTGCGCGACGTGGGGATGGCCGAGATCGGCGAGATGGTGCGCCGCGCCTTCGACGGCGAGACCGTCGTGCTTCCCGCCGTGCTCTTCGACCCGCGCGAGTACTCCGCCGACCACGTGCCCCCCGAGGGCGAGTGGCCGCGCTGGGTGCAGGCGTCGTACTTCCCCATCCGCGGCGCCGACGGCGAGGTGCTGGAGGTGGTGGCGGTGCACCAGGACGTCACCGACCAGCGCGTGGCCGAAGAGGCGCTGCGCATCTCGGAGGACAGCTACCGCACTATCTTCGAGAACAGCAACGACGCCATCTTCGTCACCGACGGCGAGACGGGGGTGGTGGTGGACGCCAACCGCCGCGCCTGCCAGATGGCCGACGCCACCCTGGACGAGCTGCGCGCCGACGCCGCCGCCTTCATCTGGAACGGGCCCGCGCCGTACACGGCCGAGCGGGCCCGGGAGCAGTCCCGCCGCGCGGCCGCGGGCGAGGCGCAGACCTTCGAGTGGATGTCGGTGCACCCCCGCACCGGCGCGCCCATCTGGGGCGAGGTCAGCCTGCAGCGGGTGGTGCTGGCCGGCAAGGTGCGCATCCTGGCCCTGGTGCGCGACATCAGCGAGCGCAAGGCGGCCGAGGAGGCGCTGCGCAGCTCCGAGGAAAGCTACCGCACCCTGTTCGAGCTCAGCAACGACCCCATCTACGTCCACGACGTGGAGACCGGCGCCATCCTGGACGCCAACCGCCGCGCCTGCGAGGCCGCGGGGATGACGCTGGAGCAGGTCAGGGAGGGCGGGCTGCAGCTGCTGACGGGCGGACCGCCGCCGTTCACCCGCGAGCGGGCCCTGGAGCACCTGCGGCTGGCCGCCGAGGGCACGCCCCAGCGCTTCGAGTGGATGACCGGGGTGGAGAACGACGGGCAGGTGTGGTCCGAGGTCAGCCTGAGCCGCGTCACCATCGGCGGGGTGGACCGGCTGGTGGCCACCGCCCGCGACATCACCGAGCGCAAGGCCGCCGAGCAGGCCCTGCGCGACCGCGAGGAAAGCTACCGCACCATCTTCGACGCGGCCGGCGCCGGCATCTGGGTGCACGAGCTGGAGACGGGCGCCTTCCTGGACGTCAACCAGACCGCCTGCGAGCTGTACGGCTGGTCGGTCGAGGAGCAGAAGGCGCTGGGGGTGGAGGGGATCAGCTGGGGCGAGCCGCCGTACACCATCGCCGAGGCCCTGCAGTACGTGCGGCGCGCCATCGGCGGCGAGCCGCAGCGCTTCGAGTGGAAGGGCAGGCACCGCGACGGCCGCCCCGTCTGGGCCGAGATCACCCTGCGCCGCGTCACCATCCTGGGCGAGGAGCGGCTGCTGGCCACCGCCCGCGAAACCAGCGAGTGGAAGGCGGCCGAAGACGCCCTGCGCCGCGCCAACGAAGAGCTGGAGGCGCGCGTCCGCGAGCGCACCGCCGAGCTGGCCGAGGCCAACGAGGCGCTGGAGGAAGAGGTGGCCGAGCACGAGGCCGCCCAGGAGGCGCTGCTGGAGCGCACCCAGGAGCTGGAAGGCGTCTTCCACGCCCTCCCCGACCTGTACTTCCGGCTGGACCCGGACGGCACCATCACCGACCACCGCGCGGGGCGGGCGGCCACGGTGTACGCGCCCCTTCCCGACTTCCGGGGCCAGCGGATGCAGGAGCTGCTCCCCGACGAGGCGGGGGTGCGCTTCGACCACGCGCTGCGCGAGGCCACCCGCACCGGCGCGCTGGAGTGCGTGGAGTACCGGCTGATGGACGGCGACACCGCGCTGGACTTCGAGGCGCGCGTGGTCCCCCTGGCCGACTACACGCTGATCACCGTGGTCCGCGACATCAGCGAGCGCAAGGCGGCCGAGCGCGAGCTGGAGCGCCGCCGCCGCGAGGCCGAGCAGGTGGCCGAGACGCTGCGCCAGCAGGCGCTGGTCTTCGAGACGCTGGCCGAGGCCGTGGTCATCACCAGCGCCGAGGGGCGCATCACCGACTGGAACCCCGCCGCGGAGCGCATGTTCGGCTACCCGCGCAAGGCCATCGTGGGCCGCGCCGGGGGGCTGGTGAACCCGCCCGGGCGCGAGCCGGGGATGACCACCGCCGTGATGGCCGCCCTGGAGCACGGCGGCGGCTGGTCGGGCGAGGTGCCCTTCACTCGCCCCGACGGCACCCCCGGCGTGGCCGAGGCCGTCGTCGTCCCGCAGCACGACGAGACGGGGCGGCGCATCGCCCTGATCAGCGCCCACCGCGACATCACCGAGCGGCGCACGATGGAAGAGGCGCTGCGGCGCAGCGAAGAGCACTTCCGCCGCCTGACGGAGAACGCGCAGGACATGGTGCAGGTGGTGAGCGCGGAGGGGATCGTCCAGTACACCGGGCCCTCCGTCGTTCGCCTGCTGGGCTACACCCCCGAGGAGATCGCCGGCACCCCGGCCACGGACTACATCCACCCCGACGACCTGCCGCGGGTGCGGGAGGTCATCGCGCAGATCCTCTCCCACCCCGGGCGGCCCATCACCCCCGAGTACCGGGTGCGCCACCGCGACGGCTCGTACCGGACCATGGAGGCCATCTGCCGCACCCTGTCGCCCGACACGGCGGACGACGGGATCGTGGTGAACGCCCGCGACGTCACCGAGCGCAAGCAGGCCGAGGCCGAGGTGGTGCGGCAGAAGGCGTTCTTCGAAGAGATCATCGCCTCGCTGGAAAGCGGCGTGGCCGTGTTCGACCCGCAGCTGCGCTACACCTACGCCAGCCCCAACTCCGTCCGCGACCCCGAGGTCCGCGAGTGGGTGGTGGGCAGGACGGTGCGCGAGTACGGAGAGCGGAAGGGGCTTCCCGAGCAGGTCATCCAGGTTCGCCAGGACGGGATCGAGCGGGCGCTGCGGCTCAAGAAGACCACCGAGTTCGAGGAGGAGCTGCGCGCCCCCGACGGCTCCACGCGCAACGTCATCCGCCGCTCGCTCCCGGTGCTGGACGAGAACGGCGAGGTGCTGCGCATCATCGGCTACAGCGTCGACATCACCGAGCGGGTGCGCATCGCCCAGGTGCTGCGCCAGAGCGAGGAGCACTTCCGCGCGCTCATCGAGAACTCGCACGACATCGTCTGCATCCTGGACCCGCTGGGGACGATGACGTACCAGAGCCCGTCGCTGCGGCGGCTGCTGGGGTGGGAGCCGGAGGAGATGATCGGCCGCTCCACCTGGGAGTTCATCCACCCCGACGACGTGGCCCGGGTGGTGGAGACCATGGCCGCCATCCTCCACGAGCCCGGGAGCAGCAAGCGGGTGGAGTACCGCTTTCAGCGCAAGGACGGCCAGTGGCGCACGGTGGAGGCCATCGGCCGCACCCTGGCGCCCGACACCGCCGACCAGGGGCTGGTGGCCAACATCCGCGACGTCACCGAGCGCCGGCTGGCCGAGCGGGCGCTGCAGGAGCGCGAAGAGCACTTCCGCCGGCTCATCGAGAACGCGCACGACATCACCTGCATCCTGGACCCGCAGGGGGTGATGACGTACCTGAGCCCCTCCATCCAGCGGGTGCTGGGGTACCCGCCCGAGGCGCTGGTGGGGCGCAACTCGTTCGACTACATCCACCCCGACGACGCGGCCGGGGTGGCCGGGGCCATCCGGTCGGTGATGTCGAGCCCCACGGGCACCGGCTTCGCCGAGTACCGCTTTCGCCACGCGGACGGCGGCTGGCGGCACCTGGAGGCGGTGGGGCGCATGGTGGTGCCGGGCGAGCCGGAGTCCGGCTTCGTCAGCAACATCCGCGACGTCACCGAGCGCCGGCACGCCGAGGAGGCGCTGCGCGAGGCCACGCTGGTGGCCGAGCGGGCCCGGGCCGAGGCCGAGCGGGCGAACCTGGCCAAGAGCGAGTTCCTGTCGCGCATGAGCCACGAGCTGCGCACGCCCATGAACTCCATCCTGGGCTTTGGCCAGGTGCTGGCGCGGGCCGAGCTGCGGATGGACCAGCAGAAGCACGTGCAGCACATCCTCAAGGCCGGCCGGCACCTGCTGCGGCTGATCAACGAGGTGCTGGAGATCGCCCGCATCGAGGCCGGCCGGCAGAGCTTCTCCCTGGAGCCGGTGCACGTGGGGACGGTGATGCAGGAGGCCGTGGGCCTGGTGCGGCCGATGGCCGAGCAGCACGGGGTGGAGGTCGAGGAGGGGCCGGGGACGGGGCGCGACGGCTTCGTGCACGCCGACCGGCAGCGGCTGACCCAGGTGCTGCTGAACCTGCTTTCCAACGCCATCAAGTACAACCACGAGGGGGGCCGCGTGCGGCTTACCTGCGAGGCGGGCGAGCCGGGCGAGGACGGCGAGCCCCAGGTGTGGCTGCGGGTGGAGGACAGCGGCCAGGGGATCCCGGAAGCGAAGATGCACCAGCTCTTCACCCCCTTCGCCCGCCTGGGCGCGGAGCAGACCGAGGTGGAGGGAACGGGGCTGGGGCTGGCCCTTTCGCTGCGCCTGGCCGAGGCGATGGGGGGCACGCTGGAGCTGGAGCGCAGCGGGCCGGAGGGAAGCGTGTTCCGCCTGGGGCTGCACGGCGCCGCCAACCCGCTGCGCCGCGCCGAGGACGCCGGGCTTCCGGCCGCGCCGGCGGAGGGGGCCGAGGGGTACGCGCCCGCCACGCTGCTGTACGTGGAGGACAACCTGGCCAACCTGAGCCTGGTGGAGACGTTCCTGATGACGCGCCCCGGGTGGCGGCTGATCCCGGCGCTGCAGGGGCGCATCGGGGTGGAGCTGGCGCGCGAGCACCGGCCCGACCTGGTGCTGCTGGACCTGCACCTTCCCGACCTTACCGGCGACGAGGTGCTGCGCCGGCTGCGGGCGGACCCGCGCACCTCGGGGATCCCCATCATCATCATCAGCGCCGACGCCACGCGCGACTCGCTGGAGCGGCTGCGCGCCGCCGGGGCCGACGCGTACCTCACCAAGCCGCTGGACCTGGACGAGTTCCTGGCCACGCTGGAAGTGCACCTTCCCGTCCGTCCGGGGGATCGATGAGCGAGGTGCTGGGCTGCACGCTGCTGCTGGTGGACGACGAGGAAGCCAACCTGGACCTGCTGGAGGTGCTGCTGCGGTCCGAGGGGTACGAGGACGTCATCCGCACCTCCGACGCGCGGCAGGCCATTCCCCTGTGGGAGCGGCACATGCCGGACCTGGTGCTGCTTGACCTGCACATGCCCTGGCGCGACGGCTTCGCGGTGCTGCGCGACATCCGCGAGCGCACCGCGCCCGACGACTACCGCCCGGTGCTGGTGCTGACGGCGGACGCCACGCCGGAAGCCAAGGAGCGGGCGCTTTCGTCCGGCGCCAAGGACTTCCTCAACAAGCCCATCGACGCCACCGAGGCGCTGCTGCGGGTGCACAACCTGCTGGAGACGCGGGTCCTCTACGCGCAGCAGCAGCACGCGCGCCGCGCGGCGGAGCTGCTGGCCGAAGCCAGCCGGGTGCTGAACGCCTCGCTGGACGCGGCCACGGCCGTGGCGCAGCTGGCGCGGCTGATGGTGCCGCGGGTGGCGGACTGCTGCGCGGTGGACCTGGCGGATTCCGACGGCGCCGTGCGCGCCGCCGCCGCCCACGTGGACCCGGGCGAGGAGCCGCGGCTGCGCGCCGCCGCGCTGGGGGACGGGGCGCTGGGGGACGGCGGGCTGGGCGACGGAGGCCTGGGGGACGGGACGGCGGACGGCGCGCCGGCGGCGGACTCCGCCTGGCTGGCGGAGAGCGAGGACGGCGCCGCGCTGCTGGGGGGATGCGGCGCCGAGGAGGTGCTGGTGGTGCCGCTGCGCGCCGCCGGCCGCGCCGTGGGGCGGATGGTGCTGGGGCGTACGCGGCCCGGCGCGCGCTTCGGGGCGCCGCAGGTGGCGCTGGCGGAGGAGCTGGGGCGGCGGGCGGCGATGGCGGTGGAGAACGCGCGGCTCTTCGGCGAGGCGCGGGCGGCCACGGAAGCGCGGCAGCACACGCTGGCCATCGTCGCGCACGACCTGCGCAACCCGCTCACGGCCATCCGCATGGACGCCGAGATGCTGTCGTCGATGCTGCGCCCGTCGGTGGGCCCGTTCGAGCGGGAAAGCCTGGACCGCATCATGGCGATCACGGGGCGGATGGACGGGCTGATCCAGGACCTTCTGGAGGTGTCGCGGATGGAGCGCGGCACGCTGGTGCTGGAGACCTTTCCCCGCGACCCCGCCGCGATGCTGGCCGAGAGCGCCCACGCGCTGCGCCCGCTGGCGGCCGCGCACGGGCTGCGGCTCGAGGTTGACGCCGCCGCGGGGCTTCCCCCGGTGCACGCGGACGGCGAGCGGGTGGTGCAGGTGCTCAGCAACCTGGTGGGGAACGCCGTCAAGTTCACCCCCAGGGGCGGCGCGGTGACCCTGGCCTGCGCGCCGGGCGAAGGCGAGGTGCGCTTCTGGGTCGAGGATACCGGCCCGGGCATTCCGCCGGAGCAGGTGCCGCACATCTTCGGCGCGTTCTGGCAGGCGCGGCACGCCGACCGGCGCGGCCTGGGGCTGGGCCTTTCCATCGCCCGCGGCCTGGTAGAGGCGCACGGCGGTCGCATCTGGGTGGAAAGCGACCCCGGCCGCGGCGCCCGCTTCGTCTTCACCCTCCCCCTGGCCGGCAGCGAAGCGGACGCGGAGACGGCCGAGGCGAGCGCCTCCGCCGCCTGATCACCCGTTCACCCGTTCACCCGTTCACCCGTTCACCCGTTCACCCGTTCACCCGTTCACCCGTTCACCACCTGATGAGCCGCATCCTCGTCGTCGAAGACAACCTCGACATCGCCGAAGGGCTGCAGCGCAGCCTGGAGTACGATGGGTACCAGGTGTCGCTGGCCACCAAGGCCGTGCACGCGCTGGCCGTGGCCACCAGCGACAAGCCCGAGCTCATCGTGCTGGACCTGGGCCTTCCCGACAAGGACGGCTACACGGTGCTGCAGGAGCTTCGCGAGCGCGGCGTGCAGACGCCCGTGCTCATCCTGTCCGCGCGGCGCGAGGAGGCCGACAAGCTGCAGGGCTTTCGCCTGGGCGCCGACGACTACGTCACCAAGCCGTTCAGCATCCTGGAGCTGATGGCGCGCATCAGCGCCCTGCTGCGCCGCGCCAAGCCCGCCCCTGCCCCGGCGCCCGCACCCGGCAGTACCGCCGCGGTGGCCACCTCGGCCGCCGCGGAGGCCGCGCCCAAGCCCGCCGCGCTCAGCGACGAAGCCCTGCGCGAGCGCTACGGCCTGACCGCGCGCCAGACGGAGGTCGTTCGCCTGCTGGCCGAAGGCTGCAGCAACGCCGAGATCGCCGGCCGCCTGGAGATGAGCTACTACACGGCCCGCAACCACACCGAGCAGGTGCTGGGCAAGCTCGGCGTCTCGTCCCGCGCCGCCGTCGGCGCGCTGATCTACGGGCAGGGGTAGGATTCTCGTGCGGCGCAGAACGTCCACTCGGAAAGGACGTCTTATCCTCATGCCAGATCCTGAAAAAGAATGATCGTACAGAGGAACAGAGTCAGACAGAGAAAGCGAGCTGGAATATCATCCGGGTTCCTCTGTCTGACTCTGTTCCTCTGTACTCATGAAGGTGTTGTTTTCCCGGATTCGGTATCAGGATCACAATCACACGGAGGACACGGAGAAGACAGGATGACCTGTTTTCGCCTCCGTGCTCTTCGTGCCTTCCGTGTGATATATGATGCGCCGCGCACCCGTACGCGCTTCCTGATCTGCGGCTCCTGCGGCTCCCTCTGAAGCGCGGGGGCGTAGCAGTAGTACGTTCCATGCATGGGGCACAAAGCGATGCGGGGGCCGGACGGGCCTCGGCAAGACCCGGTGCACGGAAAGGCGAAGGATGTCGCAGTCCCAGGGGGAAGCGAGAGAGGCGCCGGATACGGCGGGCCGGCCAAAGAGGCCCATGCTGGCGGGCGTGGAAGTGCGGGAGGCGGACCTGGAGTCCACCCCGGGGCTGCATGCGGCGACGGTGGTGATCCGCGTGGCGTCGGGGGTGGTGCTGCTGCTGGCCCTGTTCCAGTTCATCGAGTTCTGGCGCGACCCGCCGCCGGGCGGCGTGGGCGTGGGGCTGCTGGTGGGCGACACCATCCGCCTGATCGTCTTTTCGGCGCTGCTGTGGGCCGGCGCCGAGCTCGCCTCCATCATGATCAAATCGCACTACGACCTGCGGGCCACCCGCATTCTGGTCGCCCGGCAGACGTACATGATGCGCCAGATGGGGATCGCCAGCGGCGAGCTGCCCCCGGACGACCCGCCGGTGGGGCAGCGCCGTGCCGAGGACGCGACCTGAGCCACGCCGCGCGATGAGCGTCATGCGCCCGCCCCGCGGCGCGGCCCGGATGGATGGTGCGCGCGGCCGGGAGGCACGCGCGCGTGGGCCGGGCGCGCGCTTCGCCGTGCGCGGGGCGGCCGCCGCCGTGCTGCTGGCGCTGGCGCTGCTCCTGGCGCCGCAGCCCGGCGGCGGGCAGGCCGGGCACCCGCTGCGCGGCCAGCGGCTGTACGTGAACCCCGCCTCGCCGGCACGCGCGCAGGCGGACGCATGGCGGCGCACCCGGCCCGCGGACGCGGCGCACATGCAGCGCATCGCCGCGCAGCCGCAGGCCATCTGGCTGGGCGAGTGGGCGCGCGACATCCGCGGCGAAGTGAACCGGCTGGTCACGCAGATCCAGCGTGCCGGCGCCGTTCCCGTCTTCGTGGTCTACAACATCCCCAACCGCGACTGCGGGCTGTACTCCGCCGGCGGGGCGCGGGGCGGCGACGCGTACCGGCGCTGGATCCAGGGCTTCGCGCAGGGGCTGAACCGGCGCCGCGCGGTGGTGATCCTGGAGCCCGACGGCCTCGCCTCCATCGACTGCCTGCCCGTCCGCCTTCGCGACGAGCGCATGGTGCTGATGCGCGAGGCGGTGCAGGTGCTGACGGCGGCCGGGGCGGCGGTGTACGTGGACGCCGGCAACGCCAACTGGCGGCAGCCCGACGAGATGGCCAGGATGCTGCGCGGCGTGGGGATCGACCGGGCGCAGGGGTTCGCGCTCAACGTTTCCAACTTCCACGGGCTGCAGCCCAACCTGTCGTACGGCGAGCGGCTGAGCCGGCTGGTGGGCGGCAAGCACTTCGTCATCGACACCAGCCGCAACGGCCGCGGCGCGGCGGTCGAGGCCAACTGGTGCAACGCGCCCGGCCAGGCGCTGGGCCGCGCGCCCACGACGAACACCGGCCATCCGCTGGCCGACGCCTACCTGTGGGTAAAGACGCCGGGCCAGTCCGACGGCACCTGCAACGGCGGCCCCCGCGCCGGCGAGTGGTGGGCGGACTACGCCCTGGAGCTGAGCCGCGCCGCCGAGGTGCTGGGCAGCATGTTCCCGCGCTGATCACCCCGGCCCTCTGGCGCGACACCGCGCGGAGCGGCGGCTGGTAGTGCCCGCATCACTCCACGCCGCCTCCGCTCCCCAGGCGCGCGAATACGGAATCCGGAAAAACACCTGTCATTCTGAGAGAGCGCCCACCCCGGACTTCCGGGAATACCGTGGCGCCCGTTGGCGCGACCGAAGAATCTCCCGCCCCTCGCGCGGAACCCTCCCCGGGCATCGCCCGGGAACACATCGTGACGGAAAGATCCTGCCGTTCCCGACAAAGATTCTTCGGTCGGCGCCATGCTGCCGGGCGAAAGGAAAGCACCGCGCGGCGCCTCCCTCAGAATGACAGGTTTTGTCAGGTCTGGTTTACACAAAACCCCGGAAAACACCTGTCATTCTGAGGGAGCGCCCACCCCGGAATCCCGGGAAAGCCGCGGAGCCCGTTGGCGCGACCGAAGAATCTCCCTCCCCTCGCGCGGAACCCTCCCGGGCATCGCCCGGGAACACACCGTGACGGACAGATCCTGCCGTTCCCGACAAAGATTCTTCGGTCGGCGCCATGCTGCCGGGCGAAAGGAAAGCACCGCGCGGCGCCTCCCTCAGAATGACAGGTTGGGCTGAGCTGGTATGACGCACTTCAGTATCCGGCGCGCCGATCCCGTGCATACGAAGGCGGCGGATCGCACCAGAGCGATCCGCCGCCTTTCTTTTTCCCATCCCGCCCGGAGCTACTTCCCCGCGCTGGCCGAGCTGGCCTCGGGGCGGCGGCGCCAGTGGGAAAGGTGGCGCAGGGACTCGGTCACGGGCACCAGGCCCAGCATGCTCCGCAGCGCCTGCAGCGTGGAGCGGCGGGGCGGGCGGCTGGCGGAGTCGGTGCTGCGGCGCATGTATACCTGCTTCATCGTCCATTCCTGGGTTTTGAGGTCACCGGCCGTTCACCGCATCCGGTGCCGGAGCGTCGCGGCTCCGTGTGCATCAAGCTAATCGTTTCCACGCCACACACATGGGTTGATTGACCCATACGAGCGAAGGCCCGCCCCGGCGCGTGTGCCGGGGCGGGCCCTTGTCGTCGTCCCGCGACGGTCAGCGCGAGAAGTAGAGGGTGAACTGGCCGTACGTGGTGCCGGGGATGGACTGGTGGATGGTGAGGTTGCCCGGCCGCGAGAGCCCCATCCGGAACGTGTGCCCCTCGTACGTGGTGGACGTGTAGATGGGCGAGCCCACCCAGGGATCGTACTCCGTCGCCAAGCCCTCGTCGCGGATCACGTCCGTCGACACCAGCGTCTCGGTGCCCGTGATGGTGTTGCCCCCGGCGTGCGTGATCTCGCGCTGCCACGTCTGCAGGTCGTAGCGCTGCCGGTAGCGCCAGTCGATCGTGGAGAGCCACAGGCGGCCGAACGTCATCCGCACCCGCCGTTCGCGCACCACCATGCCGTGTTCAGTGCGGCTGGTGGTGTCGGCGGTGAAGGCCACCACCCGCGGCAGCGGCTGGGGCCCCACCGAGTCCAGGTCGAACACCAGCCACTCGGGGATGATGAACGTCACCGTGCCCGTGACGCCCTCGCTGGTGGCGCTGATGGTGGCGGTGCCGCCCCGCAGGCCCGCCACGAGCCCGTTCTGGGACACGCGGGCGACGCTGGAGTCGCTGCTGGACCACGTCACCACGCGGCCCATGAGCTGCGACCCGTTGGCGGCGTGCAGCACCACGCCCAGCTCGCGCGTTTCGCCGGGCCCCAGGTTGGGCCCGCCGCCGCCGGTGATGGTGACGTGGGCGACCGGGGCGGGCGGGGGCGGGGGCACCACCCGGATGGTGGCCTGCCCCTGCCGTCCGTCCAGCGTGGCGGTGATGACGGAGGTGCCCAGCTTGAGCGCCGTGACGTTGCCGTTGATGTCCACGCGGGCCACGCTGGAGTCGCTGCTGGTCCACTGCAGCATCCGCCCCGTGATCATGTCGCCCCTTTGCGAGCGGACGATGGCGAGCATGCCGCGGGTGCCGGCCACCAGAAGGTCCAGGCTGCCGGGGTCCAGCTCCACCGACGCCACCACCGGCGTGGTGTCCTGCGGAACCGGCTTCTGCGGGCCGGGGCGGGGGCCGGAGCCGCCGGTGGGTCCGTCGCCGCACGCGGCCGCCAGCGCGAGCATCAGCGCCGCGGCGATCTGCCAGCCCCGGGTAAGCCGGGGAGCGTGGAATCTATACATGCTCTTTCTCCTGGACGCGGAGGAAGTTTGATGATTTACGTCCGGCGAGGCGCCGGACTCCGGACGGGAAGATGCGGCGAAAGACACCTGCCGCACATAGGTCATCTGACCTGTCGTGTTCGTATCGGCGGAAGCGGACCACACGGAAGATTCTCCAAAAACCGGGATAGGCCGACCTGCATTCTCGGCCGCTTCCAGGGCAAGAGCGGGCCCCGGTGCGCGGCCCATCCTCCAAGCCGTTGTTCCGCATCCATTTGTCTGCATTCCACCGTCGAGGACACCCGATCCGCCGTGTCCTCTGCACAGGACACTTCCCCATCGGGCTACAGGGACGCGCATCCCGGGCCTCCGGCTGGCCCAATAAACAACACCTTTAATCGTACAGAGGAACAGAGTCAGACAGAGAAACCCAGGATGATATCTCGGCTCGCGTTCTCTGTCTGACTCTGTTCCTCTGTACGATCATTCTTTTTCCAGGATCTGGTATGAGGAAAAGAGAGAGGACGCGGATGAAGGTCTCATCCGCGTCCTCTCTCCGTTCCTCCCCCTCCTCCGCGTGATGCTTCTGCGGTTAGAAGGGCAGGCCCATGCGCAGGTAGGCGCGCCAGCCGTCTTCGCCGCGGGCGGCGAGCAGGGTGGTGGTCAGGGCGTGGTCCAGGCTGGTGAAGTACACGCCGGCGCCGTACGCCGTGTGCCACGCGCCCTCCGACTCGCCGTCCATGAACACCCGCCCGGCATCCGCCAGCAGCAGCCCGCCGGCCGTCCCGCGCACCACGCGCAGGTTGGCGCGGCCGGCGGAGGCGCGCAGCTCGGCGCTGCTCCACAGCGAGGCGTCGCCGGCAAAGCGGCCGCGGGGCTGGCCGCGCAGGCTGGCCTGCCCGCCCAGGAACGCCGCCTCCTGCACCGGGAACCCGCCCCACACCCGCTCACCGCCCGCGCGCACCGCCAGGGTGGTGGCGCGCATTACCGGCACGTACGCCGCACCCTCGCCGCGCATGCGGGCGAACGCCTGGTCCGCGTCGCCGCTGAAGCCCTGGTGCGCCTCGCCCGCCAGCCGCATCCACCCGCCGCGCTGGGGAAAGGCCGCCACGTCGCGGCGGTCCCAGGAGAGCGTGGTGCGAATGCCGCCCGTGGCGTACGCCTCGGCGCCCAGGGGCGCGGCGGCGGCCAGCGGCGTGCCGGCGCCCGCGGAGGCGTCGCGGTAGCGGACTACCGGCCCCACGCCCAGCCGCAGCCCCGTGGCGAAGGGACGGCTGAGCTCCGCCTCCACCGTCACCACGTCCTGGTCGACCAGGTACGCGTCGCGCGAACCGGAGCCGCCCGTATCGTTCCCGTAGCCGTGGAAGCGGAACGGGTCGATCTGCGAGGCGCGGGCGTGCACCGTCAGCATGGTCCCACCCGCGTGGTGCTGCGTGCGCGTCCAGTCCAGCGCCATCCCGCTCTCCATCGGCGCGTACTCCAGCCGCAGGCGGTCACGGCTGGCGAAGGGCGCGCGGCGGAAGCCGTAGCGCGTCCACGTGGCCGATCCGCCCACCAGCACCCCCGCGTCGCCCAGCCCCGCGTACGGCGCCAGCGAACGGTTGCCGCCGCGGTCCCGCTCCGCCGGCAGGTTGTCCAGGCGCGGCCCCGCGGCCGGCGTCGTGTACGGCCGCACGTCCGTCGTCGCGCCGGCACCGGCGTCCATGCGGTTGGCGCCCTCGCTGTCGTGGAACGCCGTCCGCCGCCCGCTCGCCACGCGGGACGAATCCACCATCACGTCGTCCCCCGCCCCGCCGATCACGCGCACGGCCGGCCCGTCCTCGGCCTGGCCGGCCACGTGGGCGTCGTCGTTCCCGCCGTACAGGTGCAGCCGCACCTCGCGCGTCTCGCCCGGCACGAAGCGGCGGCGGAAGGAGTGCGCGCCGTTCGCGGAGATCCGCACCTCCACGCTGCCATCCGCCAGCCGGTCCACCCGCGCCGTCTCGGCCGCGTCGGTGGCGTGCACGTCCACCACGTCCGCCACCTGCCGGTAGAAGGCGTCCGCCACCTGGGGCAGCCCGTCGCGGCGGGCGCGCAGGGCGGCGGCGATCCGCGCGCCCACGAGGGCGTGGTGCTCGGGCGGAAGCCGGCGCACGGCCTGCTCGATCACCTCGTCCGTCAGCTGAGCGGCCAGCTCGGCGGCGGCGGAATCCCACGCGGCGCGCGGCAGGTCGCCCAGGATGCGCCGGTCCAGCAGCTGCGCGCTCTCCGTCAGCGCGGTGAGGGTGGGATACCGTTCGCCGAAGGCCACCAGCTTGGGCATCTCCGTCCGCGCGGCGGTGAGAAGCAGTCCCCCGTGCAGCGCAAAGGCGTTGTCGCGGTCGCGGGCGATCGGCCGCCACAGGTGCGACCCATCCGCCTGGTCGTAGCGCGCCCAGCGCCACTGGCCCTCGTGGCGGTCCCAGTCCCCCATCACCAGGTCCAGCAGCCGCGCGGTCAGGTAGGCGCGGCTGTCCACGCGGTGCTCCGGGCCCTCTTGCAGCCGCTCCAGCAGCGTCTCGCTGCCGGCCACGCGCGCCGCGCCCGCAAAGGCCGGCCCCTCGTCCGCATCCCCCGGGCGCTCTTCCAGCGTGCCCAGCATCCCCGCGAAGTCCGCGCGGAACTCGCCCAGGCGCGCGTCGTCCGGGAGCACCACCAAGCGCGGCGGCGCGTGCAACACCCCCGCCGCGCTCTGCAGGACCGAGGCGATCAGCACGCCGCCGGGGAGGGCCACGCTCACCTGGTCCTGCACCACGCGGTCGGCCAGCGTGTTCCGCAGGTCGGGGTGAAGGCCCTGCGTGGCGTCCTTGTCGAGGGAGCGGAACACGTACTCGCGCCCGTCGCCGCCGCGAAAGCGCAGCGCGCGGGTGCTGAAGTCGCCGCCGGTGCGGGTGGGCGTCAGTCCGCCGGCGAACCCGGCCAGGTCCAGCACCTCCACCGCGATCGGCGTGTGCCACAGCTGCCGGTAACCCTCGCCCAGCAGGGTGCGGTGCAGCCGGCCGGCCTGGTACGAAGCGCCCGGCGTGGCGGTAGCGGTCAGGGTGCGCGCGGAGGCCGGCGCGGCGCCGGCTTCGTCGCGAAGGGCGAGCTGGGCGGAAAGGCCGGCCGGCGCCAGTGCGGCAAGCAGTCCCAGCGGCAGTGCGCGGACGATGGAAGTGCGCTTCATGGTGCCCGTCCTGTTCTCGGGGGTCGCGGCCGGTGCGTGGGGAGCAGCCGGCCGATCGAGCAGCAGGATGCGTCTGGCGGCGCCGGAACGCGCGGGTCACCCGACCCGGGTCGTTTGACCCGGGTCGCCTTACCCATGTGGCGCGGGGATGCGAAAGGTATCCTGTCATCACGACGGGGCGCCGTGCCCCGCTGACCGAATCACGCCCGGCGACGGGCCGCAGCACATAGAGCCGACCGATGCAGAAGAACTCCCTGGCGATGATCGCCGCCGCGCTGGTCCTGGGACAGGCCGCCTGCACCATCGCCGACTCGGACAACGAGGGACGCGGCGGCACCCGCGAGGCCCGCGCCGCCACCCCGGCCCCCGCGGCCAACCTGGTGACCGTGACCGCCCGCGAGTTTGCCTTCGGCGCACCGGCCACCATCCCCGCCGGGCTGACGACGGTGCGGCTGGTGAACCAGGGACAGGAGATGCACCACGTGCAGCTGGTGCGGCTGGACGAGGGCCACACCGTGGCCGAGCTGATGGAGATGGCGAAGGGCGGCGACGAGCCGATGCCCGCGTGGGTGACGTTCGTGGGCGGACCCAACGTCCATGCGCCGGGCGCGCACAGCGAGAGCACGATGACGCTGCAGGCCGGCGAGTACGCGCTGGTGTGCTTCATCCCCTCGCCCGACGGCGTGCCGCACATCGCCAAGGGGATGGTGAAGCCGCTGACGGTGGTGCCGGCGGCGAACGGCGCGCAGGCGGCCGCGGCCGACGTGCGGATGACGCTGACGGACTACGCGTTCGACATGGCGCCCGGGATCACCGCCGGCCGCCGCACCATCCAGGTGGTGAACACGGCCGCGCAGCCGCACGAGGTGGCGCTGATGCGGCTGGCCCCGGGGAAGACCCCGCAGGACCTGCTGGCCTGGATCGAGGCGCAGCAGGGCCCGCCGCCGGCCATGCCCCTGGGCGGCACCTCGCTGCTGAGCCAGGGCGAAACCAACCAGATCACCGCGGACTTTACGCCCGGCGAGTACGTGCTGCTCTGCTTCGTTCCCGACGCCAGGGACGGCAAGCCGCACGTGGCGCACGGGATGGTGAGGCAGTTCACCGTCCGCTGAACGACCCCGCGCGCCGCGGGCCTCCCCGCGGCGCGCAGCCGGAAGCCGAAACCGATTTTCCGTACCCTTACTCCAGACCAGGAGCCCGTTCCATGCCTTCTCTGCGCAGCCTGTTCCGCACCCCCCGCCCCGCCCCGATGATGGAGATGAACACGGACGCCGCGGCGGACGCCCTGATGGAGATCACGTCCGCGCTGATGTTCGGGCTGGAGAAGCGCAACGACGAGCTGGACCTGGCGGGGCACGCGGCGCGGGTGGCGGCGGTGGCGGACCGGCTGGCGGCCAACCACGGGGTGTCGGACGCCATGCGGACGGCGCTGCGACAGGCGGCGCTGCTGCACGAGGTGGGGATGATCGGCGTTCCCCGCGAGCTGCTGCACAAGACGGAGCCGCTGACGGCGGAGGAGCTGGCGCGGGTGCACGCGCAGGCCGAGTTCGCGGCGCAGATCGCGGCGGCGGCGTGCGGCGGCCTGGCGGCCACCATCATCCGCCACCAGTACGACGACGAGGCCACCCTGCGCCACACGCTGGGCGAGGGGACGGACGCCTACCTGCTCACCGTGTTCCTGCGCACCGCGGACGTGGCGGACGCCATCGCCCGCACCCGCCCGGCGGAGGAAGAGGCCGCGGACCAGGCCGGCCTGCAGCTGGTGCGCCGCGGCGACGCGCTCCGGATGGAAGGCGACAGCGCCGCCGCCTACGCCGCCGCGATGGCGGCGTAGGGGGGGCACGCTCCCCCCGGCCCCCTCTACGCGAGAGGAACGAACGGAGAGGGGGAGACTTTGGCCTGGAATCCGACGGTTCGGCACGGCGCCCCCTCCGGGCTCGCATTACTCGCCCACCTCCCCCAAAACTGCTGGGGGAGGTTGTTGTTTTGGGCATGGGGGTGGTGGTTCGGCGGAGGATGCGGAGGGATCGAGGCGGGTCGAAAGGCTCGGCGCTGGCGCCGGAGAGGGCCCCCTCTCCCCCGGCCCCTCTCCCCCGCGGAGCGGGAGAAAGGGGAGAATTCGATCCCGCTTCGGACGGGTTCGAACTGCGTCGGCGGGGTGCCCCTCCCCCGGCCCCTCTCCGCTCGTTCCTCGCGGAGAGGGGAGAATTCGAGCGCGCTCCGGCAGGCACCACGTTGGCCGCTTCACCCAACCCGCTACGCGGCAGGTACCTGTCCCTGCACCACAGCCTCCAGTCCGCGAAGGCGGCCTTCGTGTGCTTGTCGCAGCAAATTCATTCGCCCTTGCCCACCTGCTCCGGGCTCCTCCCCGTACTGCAGCTTGCTCGGTACGTTTACGCCATTACATTGCAAACCACAATTCGCATCAGTTCCCATCTTGAATGTCACCGGGAGCCCTGAATGAGCGAGCAGTCCTACTCCTGTTGTCGCTGTTCCTGGCCGCGGCGTGCGGCGATCTCCCCACCGCCACCTCGGCGCCCGATCTGGTGGACGCCGGGCCAATGTTTTCGGGTGAATGCATCCCGAACGGCGACGGACTCTACATCTGCCCCCCGATCTCGGGCGGTGGCGGAGGCGAGTGTGACGAGTATCACTACGACTGCGGCGGCGACGACTGCATCTCATCCACGGAGCCGGGTGACCCCCACTCATCGACGATGCAGGGGTGCACGGGAGGAAGCGGCGGGAGTGGTACGATCGGCGACGGTGGGGGTACGGGAGGCGGTGGAGGAGGAAGCGGCGGCAACCAGTCTCCGTGGTGCCCAGACAACGAATGCGACCCTCCGCCCGATGATGGCGTGCCGGCGGACGATGAACGCGCTGATTGCATCGACCTGGGCTGCCAGCTCCGCGACCCGACGACGGCGGAACGGCAGAGGGTTCTGGACTTGATCGGCACGTTGCGCACGGACGGGTTTTGTGCCGAGGTGCGCGAAAGCGTGATGAGGATGGTCAATCGACGGCTGCAGGTATGGGACAACCGCGTGAGGTATACGACCGGTGGCACACTCTATGGAGCCGCCCCGTGGGATTACACCCGGGGCGGACAGGTGATGTATCTCTGGACGGGAGCGCTCACGGCATGGACGATCGCCCACGAAGCCATTCACGGGATCTGGAATCCGAGCGGTCTCGGCCACTGGTACAGCCACGGCGACATCGCACCGGCCGGACTGGATC
Source organism: Longimicrobium sp. (assembly GCF_036399255.1). Taxonomy (GTDB): domain Bacteria; phylum Gemmatimonadota; class Gemmatimonadetes; order Longimicrobiales; family Longimicrobiaceae; genus Longimicrobium. Next base: position 140,145 of record NZ_DASWNM010000173.1, on the reverse strand, counting down.
TGGACGCCACGGCAGGGTACTGCTCAGGGCATTGACCCGGGAGAATGCCGACGAATGCTGAAGATTATCCTGCTTCTCGCCCTGGGCGTGCAGCCGTGGCCGGCCGTGGACAGCGTAGAGGTATACTCGACCATCCTGGAGCAGGTGAGGGCGGAGTTTCCGGGCCGGCCCGTAGCACTCGCCACAACACGCTCCGGTGTGGAGTGCATGCCGCTCTGCGGTGTAAGGCTCCGCAATCCTGACGAGGGTGCAGGTGAAACGGCTCCCGCGACCTCCGCCGTTGATCACTCCGTCGCGCTACTGGAGTCACTGCGGGCCCGCGGACTGGTTCAGGCCGCATGTACGGTACGGGAGGGGTGGTATGGATGTCCAGATCATCCGGAACACCTCTTCGTTGGACTCGGAGAGATCTCAAGACGACCCACGAGCGGGCCTGAGCCAGTCCCCGGCGGCGTCTGGGTGAAGGTCGCGCTCCTGGTGCCCTGCACGGAACATTGTGCGGCTGGGCGAGCCGGCGAGCACGATCACCCCGAAGCTCTGGGGTACTGGTATCTTCTCCGGCAGGGCACGGACGGGACGTGGACAGTCATGCGTCGAGCTCCAGGTTTCACTGCCTGATTGTGAAACCGGCGGCGCCGCGAAATTGTCAGCACGACCGGAACAGCGGCTGCACCTGTTCGTGGTAGGTGCTGACTTGCATGAACAGAGAATGCGCATTCGTAATAGGTATCTGCTGGTTCCGGGGATCGCCGTGCTTCACCTCGCGGTAAGCGGGCTGCTCCTGCTGGGCGGCACCGGAGCGTCGCTCGGCGCGGTTGAAACGGGAGCCGAGCTGTCCCTTCTGGCGCAGTTGTCCAATGCCGCCGGGAGAATGCTTCTTTACCCCGTGTTCATCCCCGTGACGGAACTGTTCCCGCGGAGTTCGGGCGGAATGGGGTGGGCGCTGCTCATCCTGAACAGCCTGGTCTGGGCGGGAACAGCCTACCTTTTGCTACGCGTGGTGCGCGCCCGCAGGGTACGCAGGTTTCGGACGGCATAACCGGTCCGGCTCGGCTCCACGCGCGGGGGGCGCCCCCACCGGGCTCGCATTACTCGCCCACCTCCCCCAAAACTGCTGGGGGAGGGTGTTGTTTTGGGGATGAGGGTGGTGGTTCGGCGGAGGATGCGGAGGGATCGAGGTGCTTCGACTTGAATCGATCTGGCGCCCGACGGGGCCCCCTCTCCCCCGGCCCCTCCCCGCTCGTTCCTCGCGGAGAGGGGAGAATTCGAGCGCGTTCCAGCAGGCCACCACATTGGCCGCCCCCGACAAACCCGCTACGCGGCAGGCACCTGCTCGTGCCCCACAGCCGCCAGTCCGCGAAGGCGGCCTTCGTGTGCTTGTCGCAGCGAATTCATTCGCCCTTGCAGCCCTTGCAGCCCTGCAACCTCCCGCCCCTTACCGATGCTTCCGGACGCGCCGCCAAGGTCACACCGTCTGCCCAGACAGCCAGTCGAGCGCCTCGGCCTCGTCCAGAAAGATGCACAGCGTGGCCGAGGCGCGGTCCGCCGTCAGCAGCTCGAACTGGCGGCCGCGGCCGTAGTCGCTGAGCGAGCGCATGAGGATGGCGGCCTTGCCGCCGCCGATGCGGGTGTCGTTGAGCTGGTGGTTGGCGCTGGCCTGGTACATGGCCCGCAGGTCCGCATCGTCGAAGCTGAGCCCGCGATGGTCGAACAGCACGTCTGTGCCGGGGCTCCAGCCGGAGCGGCTCACGATGTCCTCGATCATCCGCAGGTGGCCGGCTACGTCGAACGCGCCCGAGGTGGTGACGACGGCATGTCCGCCGTCCCCGGAAAGGTCCACGGTCCAGTGCATCAGCCCCTCCTTTCACAGTGATCCGCAACACCACCGGCGGCGAATGTGCTCCCGGCGAACATCAATACACCCGGAGTTCCCGCCCGGGGTACCCCGTCGCGGCCGGAGCCAGCGCCGCCTCGGCCCTCCCGGGATCGGGGAGGCCGCGGAGGCGACGAGGGGGAAGCGCGGCCCGCCGCGCCTGATCCAGCAAAGGCGCCCCCGGCCCGCCGTCAACCCCTCCCCGCCCCCCCGCCGCCGCGCTATCTTCCCCTCCGCTTTCGCACCGTCGCACTCCCGCACTTTCGCACTCCGTTGTCGCACGTCCCGCAGTACCTGTTCGACCTGAATCCCGAGCAGCGCGAGGCCGCGCTGGCCACCGAGGGCCCCGTCCTGGTGCTGGCCGGCGCGGGCTCGGGCAAGACGCGCATGCTCATCCACCGCATCGCTCACCTGATCCACCGGAAGCCGTATCCTGTTGATCCGCGGAACATCTTGGCCGTCACCTTCACGAACAAGGCGGCGAAGGAGATGCAGGAGCGCGTCGCACGGATTGTGGGCAAAGCGGCAAAGGGCGTTCTGCTCAGCACGTTCCACTCCTTGGGCGCGAGAATCCTGCGCGATCATTATGAATTGGGAGGCCTGCCCAAGAATTTCTCCATCTATCCCACGGGTGATCAACTAGCCGCCATTAAGAAGATCATGACGGAGGAGGTGCACGTCACCGCCACCAAGGGCGACGATGCCTTCGACGTAAAGCGCGTTCTCTTTCAGATCAGCGACTGGAAGAACCGACTAATCATGCCCGACGAGGCGCGGCGGCAGGTGGCCGAGGGCACTATCAAGGGCAACCGCTCGGACGATTACGCAGTGCTGGCTGCGGACGTTTATCCCCGCTACCAGGAGCAACTGCGCGCCTCCGGAGCCTGTGACTTCGACGATCTGCTGCTGGTTCCTGTTCAGATCCTGCGCGAGCATGCCGTGCCGCGCGAGAAGTACTGGAACAAGTGGCGCTACATCATGATTGACGAGTACCAGGACACCAACGGCGCGCAGCTGGAGATGGCGCGCCTGCTGGCCGGCCCCTACAAGAACCTCTGCGTGGTGGGCGACGACGACCAGTCCATCTACGGATGGCGCGGCGCCGACGCCACCAACATCCTGGACTTCGAGCGCCACTATCCGGGCGCCCGCATCATCGTGATGGAGGAGAACTACCGCTCCACGCAGCGCATCCTGGACGCGGCCAACGGGGTGATCTCCAACAACACGGCGCGCCGGGCCAAGCGCCTGCGCACCGCCAACGGACCGGGCCCCAAGATCGACCTGTGGACCTTTGGCGAGGAGGGAAGCAAGGGGCCGGACGAGGTGGAGGCGGAGATGATCGCCAGCGAGATCGGCGTGCGCCGCTACCGCGAGACGCTGGGATGGGGCGACTTCGCGGTGCTGTACCGCACCAACCTGCAGTCCAAGCCCATCGAAGAAGCGCTGCGGGAGGCCAACATTCCCTACCGCGTGGTGGGCGGTCAGTCGTTCTTCGACCGCAAGGAGGTGGCGGACCTGGTGGCGTACCTGCGGGTGATCCTGAACCCCAAGGACGAGGTGGCGCTGCGGCGGATCATCAACTACCCGGTGCGGGGGATCGGGCGGACGACGCTGCTGAAGCTGGTGGATGCCGCGCGCGCCGTTCCGCAGCCGCTGTACGAGACGCTGAAGCGGGTGGAGAAGGTGGAGGGGATCAACCGCGCGCAAGCCGAGGCGGTGCGGGCGTTCGTGGAGATGATGGAGGAGGAGCGGATGGAGTTCCACTCCACGCAGGCCGCCATCGACCACGGCATCACCACCGAGCGCACGCTGGTGGGCTTTGCGCGCGACCTGGTGAAGCGGCTGCGGCTGGAAGAGGCGGTGCGGGCCGACAACGCCAAGAGCGAGCGCGCGGCCGAGGTGCGGGTGGAGATCCTGCGCGAGTTCGTGGGATCGCTGGAGCGGTACGAGCAGCGCACCTGGGCCGACCGTCCGCCGCCGGACGAGGAGGACGCGTGGGATCCGCCGTCGCTGCGGGCCTTCATCGAGCGCGTGTCGCTGACGGAGGACGACGACCGCAAGGACAAGGACGACGAGAACCCCGAGCTGGTGACGCTGATGACCATGCACAGCGCAAAGGGGCTGGAGTTCTCGCACGTCTTCATCGTGGGGCTCGAGGAGGAGATCCTTCCCCACTCGCGCAGCATGAAGGCGGCGGACGCGGCGCAGGCGGACGCGGAAGAGGCGTGGGAGCAGTTCGAGAGCAACGGCTCCGGCGACCCGATCGCGGAGGAACGGCGGCTGTTCTACGTGGGGATCACGCGGGCGCGGCACCGGCTTACGCTCAGCGGCTGCGCCACGCGGCGCCAGCGCGACAGCCTGGTCATCCGCCAGCCGTCGCGGTTTCTCAAGGAGATTCCGCCCGAGCTGGTGGAGCACCGCAATGCCGGCAAGGGCGTTGTCACCTCGCTGACACCCGAGGAGAGCAAGGAGCTGCGGACCAACTTCTTTGCCCAGATGAAGGCCAAGCTGGCCAACGGGTAAGGTGGATGGCGGGCGGGTGCCCATCACCAGCGGGAGCGAATGAATTCGCCGCGGGAAAGTCGCAAAGTCCGCCTGCGCGGACTCGGCGGCACGGGCGCGTGCGGCGTCCCACACACCTGCGCGTCCGCAACGGGGGAAATCGGTGATCCGTAACCGCGGCGTTGACTTCCTGAGGGAGCGCACCACGGGTACCCAGAAGCCACACAAGCACCTGCGCGCGACCGAAGGACCTCGTCTCGGCCGGCTCGGAGTCGGTCGTCAGCCACGGTGAGACCCGCCCTCGCGTGAGCGGGTAAACCCGCCGCTGGGACCGCGACAAGCCCCGTCTGACGCCGCTGACGCGTCGCCAGACGGGGCTTCACCCGCTCGCGTAGGCCACGCCCGCACTCCGTCGCCGCGCCGGGCGCAACGCAGGCGAGGTCCTTCGGTCGCGCGCCGGGTTCTCGGTACGGGAGAAGGCGGTGCGGCGCTCCCTCAGGAAGTCAATCAGTTGCACGGCAAAGCGCCCCGGGCACACACCGGGGCGCTTCGCTTTGTGGGATGGATACGCACGATGCCGCTACGGTTGCGGCGGGGTCCAGCCGGGGACCTCGACGGGGGCGCCGTAGGCTTCCTGCATCATGCGGACGTAGTCGGCCATGGGAGGGAGGCCCATGGAGGCGCGGCGCTCGTCCAGCCGCGCGAGGTCGTCAATGGGATCGGCGATCCAGCGGCCGTCCACCAGGCTGAACTGCGAGCCGTACCGCTGCGGCAGCCCCTGCCGCACGCGCACCCGGTCCGAGAGCATCGCCAGGTCCGGGAGCGAAACCTCGCCGCGCGGAGCGGCCTCCATCAAGGAAAGCGCGGTGCGCTGCAGGTCGTTGTCGGCGGTGTGCTGCACCAGCAGAAAGGCGGCTGCCGCGGCGTCCTCGCCCACCAGACTGATCCCCGGCCACCCGTGCGTCCGCAGGATCTCGCGCATCCGCGTGGTATGGGCGCTGTCCACGCGCATCATCCGGCCGACGTACGCGGTATCCTGCACCCGCTCCGCCGAGAATCCTTCGCGCACCTCCTGGTCCAGACGCCCCATCTGCAGCAGCTCGCGCCGCAGGGCATCGATCCCCGCGGAATCCGCGGCGGGTGTCTGCGCGGCAAGCGGCGCGCTCAGCAGCAGGGCGGTGACGGCGGCGAGCAGGCGGTGGCGCATGGGACTTGTCCGGCGGAGGGATCGTGACAGCCTTCGGCGTCTGCTACTCCCGGCGATTTTGCGGAGTTCCGAGTCTCTTCGAATCGGTGTCCGCGAGCACGCGTCCAGTCCTTCCAATCTCACCGCCGCCTGTGCGCCCGCATGATTTCGTCGGCTACGGCCTGGGTTCGGCGCGAGGGGCCCCCGTTTCCGATGGAGATTCTTCGGTCGGCGCACAGGGCTGCTGCGCGTCCCGGATGGTTCGGGGCGGCGCCTTCCTCAGAATGACAGCGATTGGCCAGCTACTCGTCCGCGGCTCTTCGGGTGAGATAGGACAGCTGCAGCAGGATCATCTGACGCAGCGGATGCCACTCGCCGCGGGCGGAGGCGAGCAGCGCGTCGGGCGATGCGTCGGTGAAGACAGTGTGGAGGGGGGAATCCAGGTACTGCTGCTGTTTGGCGACCGCGGCCTCCGAGCGGGCGACGACGCGCCACTTGGGCCAGGGCTGCTGGCGGGCGCGCACCTGGCCGGTCACCAGCGCGCGGACGCCGCGCGTAACGCGCAGGCCGGCAGTCAGCGGCAGGTTGGCCGCCGCGCCGAAGTACGGGAAGCGCCAGCGGGAGTGCGGTACGGCCCACGAGCGGCGGAACAGCGGTTTCATCGCGGCGTGAAAAAGGCGGCGGTGGCGCTTCCACTCGGTCGGGACGGCGGCGGCGAGGGCGACGACGGCGTTGGCGTGGTACGGCTCCTGGCTGGCGAACATCCGCCGGTTGCCGTGCAGGTTCGCGCTGTGCTTGCGCTGCGTGAACGGCCACAGCTTCTCCCACTCCGCCGCCGTCGCAGGCCGCCACTCCGCCAGCCACGCGCGAAACGCCAGCCGCCGCGTGACGACTTCGTCCAGCAGCTCGCGGCGGACGATGGAGGCGGGCGGCAGCGCGAATCCGCCGTCCCCGGCGTCATCCGGCGCGTGCTCGGCCTTGAGGAACGAGTCGGACGACAGGCCGCCGAGCACCACCGGGAAGTCGCGCAGCCCCAGGCGCTCATGGAAGCCCCAGCCGTGCACGTCCATGAACAGGTTGTGCGAGCCGATCATGGACGCGACGGCTTCCATCCCGTCCACGTAGTGGTCCGGCGTCCGCTGGCCGAACGTGAGCGTGGCCCCGTACGCCCGCGCCACGGCCCGCGCCACGCGTACTTCGCGGTTCTCCCAGTCCGCGTAGACGAACGAGCGCACCCGCACCCCCGGCGGCACGGCGCCGAGCACCGCGCGCGCATCCTCCCCGCCGCTCAGCAGCAGCGCGACCTCCGGAACGCCCGCGCAGATCGCCTCCACCTGCTGCACCAGCGCTTCGCGCAGCGCCGCCGCGGCGTCCGCTACGGAGGCGTACGGATTCGCCTCCGCCGGCCGCCAGTACGCGGGAGGCTCGTCAGCCGCGGCGCCGTCCGCGGCGAACGGGAGCGCGGTGGCGGGCGGAAGCTGCCGCACACCGGTGTAGAGCGTGTGCGGATAGGTGCAGGTCAGGTTGACGAGCAGGTCCGCGGCGGAGACGGGATCGATGTCCACATTCCGCCCCGCCGCGCGCGCCACGGCGTCCACGTGGGTGCCCGCGATCCATCCACCCCCATCGTTCCCCCGCGACGCGAAGACGGGGACGAAGGAGCCGACGTCGGTGACGATCATCCCGCCGCCGCGCGCGGTGTCGATGGCCAGCGCGGCAAAGCCGGAGTCGATGCAGTCGAACCAGGCCGCATCCGCACCGCCGCGCAGCAGCGCGTGGACGGCGCGGCGGCGGCCGCCCAGCCGCGAGATCCCCGCCGGCTCCGGCGCCATGCGCACCACCGGATCGCCGATCAGCACGGAGAGCCATCCGCCGTCCTCCACCACCACCTCCGGCGGATCGTGCGGGCCGCGCGCGACGGCCAGCGAGCCCCACGGCCCGTGCCGTTCATCCACCGCCGACACGCGGGCCACGTACCGCTCCAGCGCGCGCCGAAGCTCGCCGTCCGGCCTCCGCGCGGTGGAAAAGAGGAAGTCGCTCATCCGCCCAGCCCGCCCGCGACGTACGGCGCCGCGCGCTGCACGCGCTCCAGCACGTCGTGCACGGTAATCTGCTCCATCCGCCCCTGCTTGGGCGCGAACGCGCTGGGATCGGGGGGGTCGCCGGGATCGGTGTAGCGGTCCACGAACAGGTCCTGGTACTTGCGATACGGCCCCGCGCGCCACGGGCTGGTGTGTCCGTAGAGTCCGATCACCGGCACGTCCAAGGCACGGGCGATGTGCAGCGGCCCCGTGTCGGGCGCAATCACCAGCGCGCATCCGCCGATCATCCACGACATCCGGCGGATGGGGTCGCCCATGGCCCAGAGCGGCGTGGCGGACGCGCCGTCGCTGATCTCGCGCGCCATCCGCACCTCGCGCTCGCCCATCCCGCCCATCAGCACCGTGCGATAGCCGAAGTCGTGCTCCAGCGCGTCCACCACCTGGGCCCAGCGGTCCGGCATCCAGTCCTTGCGGTGGATGGCGGTCGCGGGGATGATGCCCACCAGCGGCCGGTCGACGCCCGCGAAGAACGCGCGCCGCTCGCGCATCTCCTCGTCCGTAAAGGTGATGCGCCACTCCGGCGCGCCCGCGGGCACGCCCAGGTGCGTGGCGAACTCCAGGAACATGTCCACCGTGTGGGCGCGCGGACGCGGCGGGATGTAGTCGTTCGCCGCCAGCCACACGTAGTCGAACGAGCGCCCGCGGTCGAACCCCAGCCGGTGGGGCGCGCGGGAGAAGACCGTGGGCCAGACGGACTTGCCGTAGACGTTCAGGTTCAGCGTCAGGTCAAAGCGGGGCCGTCGCCACATCTCACCCGCCAGCTCGCGCACGCCCCGCGCGCCCTGCCGTCGGCGGTAGATGACGACGTCGTCCACGGAGGGATGCGGGCGCAGCATCACCGACGCCATCGGCTCCACCACCCAGGTGATGTGCAGCGTGGGATCGTAATCCTTGAGCGCGTTGACCAGCGGCAGCCCGTTCACCACGTCGCCCAGCCCGGTCAGCAGCACGATGCACACGCGCCGGCCCTTGCCGCGCTCCCGCTCCATCCACGTCCCCGGCTTCATCCGCCCCTCCGCGTCAGATACGCCAGCTGCAGCGCGGCGACCTGGTGCACCGCCGGCCATTCGCGCACGGCCGCATCCGCCGCGTCCGCCCGCTGGAACACCGCCGCCACGGGGGATGCGGAGACCGGGAAGCGGTCCAGCTCCCGCGCGATGGCGCCGCGCGCCGCCAGCCGCTCCCACACCGGCCACGACTCCTGCTCCACGCCCCACGCCCCCGTCGCCAGCGCGCGCGCGTTACGCAGCAGGCCCAGCGCGGGGCGCACCACCGGCTCCACGGCCCGCGGAAGGTACGGCATGCGGTTGCGCGTGTGCGGCACCCACCACGAGCGGCGCAGGAACGGCCGCACCGCCGCGTGAAAGAGCTTTCGATCGAGCTTCCACCGCTGCGGCACACCCGCGGCGATGCGGACGACGGCGTTGGACTGGAACGGCTCGTGGATACGCATCAGCCTGCGGTTGCCGTGCACGTTGGCGGCGTAGCGGCGCATGGTGAACGGGTAGATGCGCGACCACTCGTCCGCGGATTCCGGCCGCAGCTCCGCCAGCCAGGCGGTGAACGCGTCGCGCCGCTCCGCCACCGCCCGAAGCAGCTCCGCGCGAATGCCCGCCCGCGGCGGCACGCGCGCGGGGCGCGTTCCCGGGGCCGCGCCGGCGTCCAGCTTGCGGCGTGCCCACAGGGCCACGTTGTCCGCCTTCAGCAGCGCGTCGGACGACAGGCCGCCCAGCACCAGCGGCAGCTCGCGGATGCCCAGCCACTCGTGGAACCCGTACGCGTGCGCGTCGATGTACCGGTTCTGCGTCCCCGCCATCCCCGCGAGCGGCGGCATCCATTGCAGGTAGTGCTCGACATCGCGCGGGCGAAAGACCATCTCCACGCCGTACGCGCGCGCCACGCGCCGCGCCGTGCGCACCTCGCGGTTCTCCGACTCCGCGAAGGTAAAGCCGCGCACGCGCACCCCGTCCGGCAATGCGCCCAGCACCGCGCGCGAATCCTCGCCCCCGCTCAGCAGCAGCCCCACGAGCGGATACCCCTCGCACGCCAGCCGCAGATCCTCCAGCAGCGCCTCCCGCAGCGCCGCGGCTGCATCTTCCAGCGACGCGAACGCCGTCTCCTCGCGCGGCGCCCAGCAGGTGCGCGCCGCGCCCTCCCATCCGCCCGCGTGGAAGCGGCGCACGGAAGCCGGCGGCACCTGCCGCACGCCCTCGTACAGCGTGTGCGGCCAGGTGATGGTCTCGTTCGCCAGCAGGTCCGCGGCGGAGACGGGGTCGATGCGGTCCGCGGCGCCGGCCGCGGAGGCGACGGCATCCACGTGCGTCCCCAGCACCAGCTCGCCCGCGCCCTCCGCCGCGTAGACCGGGATCCACGCGAACAGGTCCGTCACCACCGCGCCCGCGCCCGTCGCCGTGTCGATCGAGAGCGCGGCGAAGGTGTTGTCGAGCACAGCATCCCACGCGACCGCGTCCGCCTTTTTCAGCAGCCGGTGGATGGATGCGCGTCGGTCCGTGTCCATCGTGGGTCCCGGCGCCTCCGTCACGGTCCACGCCAGCGGCTCGCCGACCAGGACGGAGATGCGCCCGTCCGCCTCCACCCGCACGTTGGGCGGATCGTGCGGGCCGCGCAGCACCGCAAGCGAGCCCCACTCCCCGTGCCACTCGTCACACGACGCGGCAACGGGTGAGAGGAAACGCATCAGCGCATCGCGCAGCTCACCGGGAGCGCGGCGGCGGGTGGACAAGAGGAAGTCGCTCATACCCAATCGGGAAAAATGTGACTTCCTGAGGGAGCGCACGCGCAGGTCCTGGCGTCTGCACGGACTCCGGCGCGCGACCGAAGGACCTCCTCTCGGCTACGCAGAGGCCAGATCAGGACGCAGAACCAGCCCCTTCGTTCTGCTGGCGAGATCCTTTGGTCGGCGCACCGGATTCCCGGTCAAGGCAAGGTTCAGCGCGGCGCCTCCCTCAGGAAGTCATGCACTCTATTGCCGGATCTGGTATCACGCGGATTTTCCGGCGAGCACCGCCTCGTATCCATCCACCATCCGCTCCGCCGTGAACCAGTGGCCGATGCGCCAGCGCGCCTCCGCCGCCCGCGCGCGCGCCTCGCCGCCGCCCGCGCGCAGGTCCGCCAGCAGCACGCGCAGCCCCGCCGCCAGCGTATCCGCATCCCCCCGCGCGACGATCCAGCCGGCGGGCGGGCGTCCCCCGCCGGGGGCGAGCGCCTGCGCGGTGCCGGGCACGTCCGTCGCCAGCACGGGGAGGGCGGCGGCCATCGCCTCCAGCATCACGTTGGCCATGCTGTCCCTGCGGCTGCTGAGGACGAACGCGTCCGCCGCCGCCAGCAGCCCGGGAAGGTCCCCGCGCTGGCCCAGAAAGTGGACGCGGTCCGCCACGTCGTGCTCCCGCGCCAGCATGGCCAGCGCGTCCGCGGCGGGGCCGGAGCCCGCGACCAGCAGCCGGACGCGCCGGTCCGCCTGCTGATCGAAGGCGCGGATCAGCAGGTCGAAGCCCTTGCGCCGCTCCAGCCCACCCGCCGCCAGCAGCAGCACGTCGTCCGCCGCCGCGCCGATCTCCGCGCGCACCGGCGCCGGCGTGGCGGGTACGGCGGTCACGGCGTTGGGGACCACGTGGATGCGCCCCGCGAGCCCCGGCACCTGCCCCCCGAAGCTCTCCGCCAGGCCGGGCGAGTTGACGATGACCTGGTCGATCTGCTTCAGCAGCCCGCGGCGGTACTTCCACCCCGACGCGCCGGCGGCCGGCACGTCCTGCACCCCGCCGATGCGCTGCACGATGCGCGGCACCCCCGCCGCGCGCGCCGCCAGCGACGCGCCGAAGAGGCGGACCCACGACGTAAGCAGCGCCGCGTCCGGCCGCTCGCGGCGCAGCCACGCCACGAAGGCCAGCCCGCTCAGCACGTCCGCGTCGCCGCGCGGGCGCACGGTGGTCGTCTCCAGGCCCTCGGCGCGGAACGCCGCCTCCACCGGGCCGCCGCCGCGCAGCGAGACGACGACGGCGTGCCCGCGGTCGCGCAGCCCCGTCGCGATCAGCAGCGTCTGCTTTTCGCTGCCGCGAAACTCCACGCCGTCCACGTGCATGGCGACCTTCATCCGCCGCCCCGCGCGCGCCGAACGCCATCCTCCAGCAGCCGCTCCCATTCGTCCAGGAAGCGCTCTTCGCCAAAGCGCCGCTCCGCCCGCTCCCGCGCCGCCTCTCCCATCCGCCGCCGCCCGTCCCCATCGCGCAGCAGACCGCCGATCGCCTGCGCCAGCTCCGCCTCGCCGAAGCCGGTGACGATGCCCGCGGCCGGCTCTCCCGGCGCCGCGTCCAGCGCCTCGCGCGCCCCGCTGACGTCCGTGCTGACGACGGGAAGGCCGAACGCCATCGCCTCCAGCATGGCGTTCGCCAGCCCCTCTCGGTCGGACGAGACGGCGAACAGGTCCAGCGCGTCCAGCACGTCGCCCACGTCGCGGCGAAAGCCGGGCAGGTGCACGCGGTCCGTCATCCCCAGCTCCGCCGCCAGCGCGCGCACCGGCTCCGTCACCGGCCCGTCGCCCGCCAGGAGGCAGTGGGCCGGCTCCGGCAGCAGCGCCAGCGCGCGCAGCAGCCGGTCGAAGCGCTTCTGCCCCGCCAGCCGCGCGACGGAGCCCACGACGAACGCGTCCGCCGGAATCCCCAGCTCGCGCCGCACCGCGCCCGGCTCGCGGGTGCGTGCGGGCGCGCGGACACCGTCCAGGATCGTCACCACCTTCGCGGGATCCAGCCCGGGATCGCCGGCCAGGAAGGGCGGGCGCATGGCGTCGGCGTTCAGCGAGATGGCGTCCACGAAGCGGCGCAGCGCCAGCCGGTAGCGCGCGCCGCGGGCCGGCGTGTCGCCCTGCAGCACGATGCGCTGCACGACGAACGGGGCCCCGGCCAACCGCGCGCCGAGCCCCGAGAGAAAGACTTTCTTGAACGTCGTCAGGATCACCGCGTCGGGCCGCTCCGCCCGCAGCCGCGCCGCCATCCGCACCGCGTCCGGCAGCATGGCGTCGCCGCCGATGCGCTGCACGCTGGTGGGGATGCCGTACGCCGCCGCGCGCGCCGCGTTCTCCTCGTCGCGAAACAGCATCCGTACGCGGTGGCCGCGGCGCTGCAGGCCGGCCAGCAGCAGCACCGTGCCGATCTCCCCCCCGCCGAACACGTTGGAGCTGTTGTGGGCCAGGACGAACATCTAGTGCGTGAGTGCGGGAGTGCGTGAGTGCGTGAGTGGACTCGTCCCGCACCCACGCTCGTCGTCATTCCGCCTGCGCACCGGCCAGCTCTCTCGCACTCGCTTCCCCCGCCTCGAAGTCGCCCGATCCACCCGCCAGCACCCGCTCCCACGCGTCCAGCATGCGCGGAAAGGAGAACAGCTCTCGCGCGCGCCGCCCGGCGGCCGCGGCCATCGCCTGGCGCCGCCCCGCATCCTCCAGCACGCCGCGAATCCCCTCGGCGACGGCGGCGGCGCCGAAGTCCACCACCACGCCGGGCGCGATCCAGTCGTCCCCGCACCGCAGCGCCTCGTCCGTGCCGCTCGCCGGCGTGCAGACCACGGGCACCTCCGCGGCCAGCGCCTCCAGCATGGCGTTGCTCATCCCCTCGCGGTCGGACGTCATCACGAACACGTCCAGCGCACCCAGCACGTCCGCCACGTCCGTCCGCTCGCCCAGGAAGTGCACGCGCGCCGCGATTCCCAGCGTCGCCGCCTGCGCCTGGAGCGCGCCGCGCAGCGCACCGTCGCCGGCGATGATGCACTGCACCTCCTCACCCAGCTGCGCCACCGCGTCGAGCAGCCGGTCCAGCCGCTTCTGCGTCACCAGCCGCGCCACCACGCCCACGCAGGGCGCATCGGGCCCGATGCCCAGCGACGCGCGCACGGCGCCGGGCGGCAGCCGCGGGGCGGGGGGATGCACGGCGTTGGGGATGACGGACAGGCGCCCGGCATCGTACCCCGGCAGCGCGGCGTACGCGGGCTGCAGCCGCTCCGCGACCACCACCACGTGGTCCACCAGCCGGCGGAAGGCGAGGCGGTACTTGAGGTTGCGGGGCACGTCCGTCTCCATCCCCACCCGCGCGACGATGCGCGGCACCCCGGCCAGCCGCCCGGCCAGCCCCGCCAGCCACACCTTCTTGAACATCCCCACCAGCAGCGCGTCCGGCCGCAGCTCCGCCAGCCGGCGCGCCAGGCGCAGGGCGTGGTGCACGGACGCGTCGCCGCCCAGCGGCAGGATCTCGGCGGGAACGCCCAGCGCGCGCGCCGGCCCGGCGACCACGGGATCGTTGCAGAGCAGCAGCACGCGGTGTCCCCGCTGCTGCAGTCCCGCGAGGAGCCGGGCCAGCGCGCGCTCCGCGCCGCCCCAGATGCGGGCCCCGTTGTGTGCGACGATGAACATCGGCTGCGCGAAAGCGCGGGAGTGCGGAGCGGCTCTGCGCGAATGCCGCCGCCCCGCGATTTCCCCAACCTAAACACGCACCCGTCCGAGCGATACCTTTTTTTCGCGCGGTACGACGGAATACGCGCCGGTGGCCGATATCGCACTGCGTCCGCGGGCGCCCCCTCCGCTCGCTCAGGCTCGCACCTCCCCCAAAACTGCTGGGGGAGGTTGGGGTACCGCGGGGATTGGGTGCGGCGAACAGCATCGAACTGCGTCCGCCGGGGGTGCCCCTCCCCCGGCCCCTCCCCGTTCGGTCCTCACGGACAGGGGAGAATTCGATCGCGCTCCGGACGCTGTCGGGCGCGTCACCTCTCCCCCGCGCAGTTTGCGGGGGAGAGGCCGGGAGAGGGGGGCCGCCCACCACCCCGCACCCGACCCAGCCGACGCGCACCACAGCCAGCCCCACCCCCAACCTCCCCCAGCAGTTTTGGGGGAGGTGGGCGAGTAATGCGAGCCCGGAGGGGGCGCCCGCCCCTCGCGCCGCATCCACCGAAGCGCCCCGCGACCCGGTGCGCGCGCTCTCAAGCGCCGCCGGGGGAGGGCACCGGCCGGAGCGCGTCCGTCCCCTCGTACTCCCGCGCCTTCATGCTCTCATCCGCCCCGAACTGCATGTCGTACAGCCGGCGGTACAGGCCGTTGCGCGCCACCAGCTCGTCATGCGTGCCGCGCTCCACGATGCGCCCCGCCTCCAGCACCAGGATCTGGTCCGCGCGCCGCACGGTGGACAGGCGGTGCGCGATCACCAGCACGGTGCGCTCCTCCATCAGCTGCTCGATGGCCTGCTGCACCAGCCGCTCGCTCTCGGTGTCCAGCGCGCTGGTGGCCTCGTCCAGGATCAGGATGGGCGGATTGCGCAGCAGCGCGCGGGCGATGGCGATGCGCTGCCGCTGCCCGCCGGAGAGCCGCGTCCCCTTCTCTCCCAGGACGGTGTCGTACCCTTCCGGCAGGTGGGCGATGAACTCGTGCGCGTTGGCCGCGCGCGCCGCCGCCTCCACCTCCGCCTGCGACGCGTCCGTGCGCCCGTAGGCGATGTTGGAGCGCACCGTGTCGTGGAACAGGATGGTCTCCTGCGTCACGATCCCCAGCAGCCCGCGCAGCTCCGCCAGCTTCAGCGTCCGCACGTCGCGCCCGTCCAGGGTAATGCGCCCGCTCGTGGGGTCGTAGAAGCGGGGCAGCAGGTCCGCCAGCGTGCTCTTCCCCGCCCCGCTGGGTCCGACGAGCGCGACGACCTCGCCCGGACGGATCGTCAGGTCGATGTCGTGCAGCACCGGCGCGTCGGCCGCGTAGTGGAATCCCACCCCCTCGAAGTGCACCGCCTGCCGAAAGCCGTCCACCGGCAGTGCGTCCGCCGCGTCGAACACCTCCACCGGCGCGTCGATCAGCTCGAAGGCGCGGTCCGCCGCCGCCAGCCCGGGCTGCACCGTCGCGGGAAACTGCGCCAGGAACTTGACCGGCGACATCAGCTTTCCCGCGAAGAGGAGGAAGGCGATGAACGTCTCGGGGATCATCGACTTTTCGTACAGCACCAGGTAGCTGCCGTACCACAGCATGGCCAGGATGCTGACGGCCGTGATCATCTCCGTCGCGGGGGTAAAGAAGCGGCGCCAGCGCTCGTTCTTGACCCACGCCCGGTACTGGCCGCGCGTCAGCTTGCGGAAGCGCTCCTCCTCCCACCCCTCGGCGCCGGAGGCCTTCACCAGGCGAATGCCGCTCACCGTCTCCTGGATGTGCGACGCCGTCTCGCCCACCGCGTCCAGCACCTTCAGCACGCCACGCCGCAGCCGCTTTCGCAGCCGCGCCCACAGCCCCAGCATGGGCGGCATGAAGAGGGCGGCCACCAGGGTGAGCTTCCACGAGATCCCCAGCATCACCACCAGGGCAAAGATGGCCTGCATCAGCTCCCACATCAGCTTGGCCAGGTTGCTGGTGGCCAGGCTGCGCATCTGCTCCACGTCGTTGGTGACGCGGCTGATGATCTGCCCCGCGCGCGTCCGCTGAAAGAAGGGAAACCCCAGGCGCAGCAGGTGGCCGTAGATGTCGTTGCGCATGTCGCGCGTCACCCGCCCCTCGACGACGGCGACGGAGACCTGCGACACGTAGTAGGCCACGTTCTTGACCGCGTACACCACGAACAGGAACAGCACCACGTTGCGCAGCGCCGACATCGGCTCGCGCCCGGTGATGGCCCATCCCACCGCCTGGCGAAGGAACTGCACCACGGGGCCGGCGGTGGGGCTGAGGAACGTGTCCAGCCCGCCCATCGCGTCGCCCTGGTTGAAGAGCACGCGAAGAAAGGGGATGAGCAGCGTGTAGCTGAACGCGTCCAGCGCCGCCCACACCGCCATCATCCCGATGGCCAGCGCAAAGAGCCCCTTGTGCGGACCGACGTAGCGAAGGATGCGGAGGTACGTGTTCATCGCGGGGTGAGCAGCGCCACCGGCAGGATCATCTCCTCGGGGCTGATGCCCCCGTGAAGGAACGAGCCGCGGTAGCGCGCCTGGTACTGGCGCAGCTTGGTGGGATAGACGAAGAACACGTCTTCCAGCGCGATCAGGTAGTTGGTCGCCGCCCGCCCGGCGGGAAAGCCCAGCACGCGCTCCTGGTTCGTCGAGAACGCCAGCGACGGATCCTCCGCCCGCAGGTCGTCCCCGAACTTGTAGCGCAGGTTGCTCGTGGTGTCGCGCTTGGCGAACACCGTGGCCGGCCGGTGGCAGTGGATGGAGCCGTGGTCCGTCGTGACCAGCACGGGCACCCCCATCCGCATGGCCTCGCGGATGAGCGCCAGCGCCTCGGAGCGCTCGAACCACTGGCGGGTGAGCGCCCGCAGCGCCTCCTTGTCGCGCGCCACCTCCCACAGCACGGCGCTCTCGGACCGGCCGTGGGTCAGCATGTCGACGAAGTTGAACACCGCCGCCGTCACCCCGGGCTGGGAGAGGTAGCCGGGAAGGCGCTTCAGCACGCGCTCGCCGTCCGCCGCGTCGAACACCTTTTCGTAGTGCACCGGCACGTCGCGGCCCACCAGGCGGTCCACGTGCTCGCGAAAGAGTTCGGCCTCGTTGGCGTTCAGCGAGCCCTCGCCCTCGCGCTGCCACCAGCCGGGAAAGCGCTCCGCCACCCCGTCGGGGTACATGCCGCTGAAGATGGCGTTGCGCGAAAACGGCGTGGCGGTGGGAAGGATGCTGCAGTACAGCGCCTCTTCCACCTGCGCGATCGGCTCCAGCAGCGGAACCAGCGAGCGCCACTGGTCCAGCCGCAGGCAGTCGATGATGATGAACAGCACCGTCCGGTCCTTGCCCAGCAGCGGCGCCAGGTACTGCGGCACGATGTCGACGGAGAGCGGCGGACGCTCGGGATCACCCGAGGTCCAGTGGCCGTAGTCGTCGCACACCCAGCGGCAGAACTCGCGGCGGTAGTCGTCCAGCAGCGTCTCGAGCGAGGCCTGCAGGCCCGTCTCACCCGCTTCGCGCAGGCGCAGCTCCCAGTCAACCAGCTCGGAGTAGGTGTCGCACCACTCCCGCCAGCCTCGCGCGCGCCCCACGTCCGCGTTCATCTCGCGGAATCGCACGGTAAAGTCGCGCGCCATGGCCTGCTGCTGGATCTCGCCGCCCTCCAGCAGCCGCGTGACCACGGAGAGCACCTGCCGCGGCGACGTGGGCTTGACCAGGTAGTCCGCCACCCGCCGGCCGATGGCTTCGGTCATGGTGCGGTCTTCCTCGCTCTTGGTCACCATGACCACGGGCACGCGGGGATCCATGCGGCGGATCTCGTCGAACACCTCCATCCCGGTGCGCCCCGGCATCTGCTCGTCGAGCAGGATCAGGTCGTACCCGGCCAGGCGCACGAGCTCGATGGCGTCGTCACCGTTGCTGGCGGCATCGACGTGGTACCCCCGCCCCTGCATGAACAGCAGGTGCGGGCGCAGCAGGTCGATCTCGTCGTCTACCCACAGGAGGCGTTTGGCGGCAGGTGGCATAGCCTGGAAAGCTACGGGCGCGGGGTTTCCGGGTCAATCGACGGCGGGGACGCCTAACCGCGGGCTAACGGAGTGTGGAAGGCGGATTTGGGCGTGTTGTGGCGGAGGCGCCCCCTCCGGGCTCGCATTACTCGCCCACCTCCCCCAAAACTGCTGGGGGAGGTTGGTGGGGGCCTGGAGGGGAGGTTCGTCGAACCACATCCCACTGGCGCCCGACGGGGCCCCCTCTCCCCCGGCCCCTCCCTCCCGCTGCGCGGGAGAAAGGGGAGAATTCGATCGTGCTTCGAACAACCTCGAACTGCGCCCGCGGGGTGCCCCTCCCCCGGCCCCTCCCCGTTCGTTCCTCACGGAGAGGGGAGAATTCGATCCCGCTCCGGCAGGCTAACGTCCGTGGCCGCTTCCCAACCCGCCACGTGGCAGACACTTTCCTCCACCCCCGCGGCCGCCAGTCCGCGAAGGCGGCCTTCGTGTGGTTGTCGCAGCGAATTCATTCGCCCCTGCCGGCAGAGGCGCCCCTCCCGCTGTTCCGTCCCCATGTAACAGATTTGACACCCCGCCCCGCATCCCGCACCTTGCAGCCCCATGGACTGGAAGACCTACGCGGGCCAGCACGCACTGGCTGACTTCGTCCCCCTGGAGCACGAGGGGGCGCGCATGCTGGTGCGGCAGGGCTACGAAGACGCCGCGCGCCTGCTGGTGGAGTACAGGACGCTCCCCGCCGTCGAGACCCTCGGCGGGGGGCGCGAGGCGCATCCCGTCGTGGTGCTGCCCACGGGCGAAAAGGCCGTGGTGCGGCGCTACCACCGCGGCGGGCTGGTGCAGCGCATCAACTCGTCACGCTACTTCGGTGGCAACCGCGCGTTCGACGAGCTGCGCGCCACGGAGCGCGCCCGCACCGGCGGCGTGCGCACGGCCCGCATCGTCGCAGCGATCGAGCGGCCGCGCACGGTGGGATACACGGCCATGCTGGCCACGCTGCTCATCCCCGGCGCGCGCGACGCGGCGGCGTGGCTGGACGCGGAGCCGGCGGGGCGGCGGATGGAGATGCTGCGCGAGGCGGGGCGGCAGATGGCGGCCATGCACCAGTCCGGCGTGGCCCACCCCGACGTGCACCTGCGCAACCTGCTGGTGGTGGATGCGGACGGCACGCCGGAGGTGTGGCTGCTGGACTTCGACAAGGCGCGCGTGCACGCCGGCATCGTCCCCCGCGCCCGCCGCGCCACGGACCTGCGCCGCCTGGCCCGCTCCGCCAAGAAGCTCAAGGCGGAGATCGGCGCGGAGGGGTGGGCCGCGCTCAGGGACGGCTACGGCGACGGCTGGCCGTCCGGGCTGGAATTGCGGTAGCGCCGCAGCGCCAGCTCCACCTTCTCCATCACCTGCTCCACGGTGATGCGCTCCATCCGCCCCGCCCGGTTGGGCGCCGACACCCCGTAGTCCTCGCCCGGATCGCCGAACGCATCCACCAGCAATTCCTGGTAGCGCCGGTACGGCCCGTATCGCTTCGGGTTCGTGTGCCCCATCAGCGACACCGTCGGCGTGCCGAGCGCGACACCCATGTGCAGCGGACCGGTGTCCGGGCTCACCAGCACGTCCGAGCGGCTGAGCAGATAGGCGAGCCGCCGCAGGTCCCACTCACGCAGGTCCAGCGGCGGGTGCGACGCGGCTGACCTGATCGCCGCCGCCGCGGCCTCCTCGCGCGGCGAGCGCCCGCCCACCAGCACCGTGCGCCCGCCCAGCTCCGCCGCGATGCGGTCCGCCAGCGCGGCGTAGCGCTCCGCCGGCCACTCCTTTTCCGGCTTGGTGGTCCCCACCACCATCGCGACCGTCGGCCCGGGCGCGTCCGGCAGCAGCGGCGCGTAGCGGCCGCCCTCCTCCGCCGTGGGCTCCAGCCCCCACTCCAGGCGGACGGGGACGCCCAGGAAGTCCAGGAACTCCAGGAACTCGTCCTGCACGTGGCCGCGCGGGCGCGCCGGCAGCCGGTGCGTGCTGAACATCCAGGTCAGGTCGCGCGCCCGCGCCCGGTCGTAGCCAACGCGGATCGGCGCCCCCGTCAGCCGGGTGGCGACGCCGGCCTTGAAGTACGCCTGGAGGTTCAGCGCCACGTCGAAGCGCCGCCCCGCCAGCTCCCGCCGCAGCCCCGCGAAGCCCGCCATCCCCTGCTTGCGGGCGACGACCACCACCTCGTCCACGGCCGGATGCCCCTGCACCAGCGCCGCCGAGCCGGGCTGCATGATCCAGGTGATCCGCGCGTCCGGCCGGTGCGCCTTGATGGAGTTGACGACGGGCAGCGTGTGCACCGCGTTCCCCACGGTGCTCATCATCACCACCGCCACGCGGTCCAGGGGAATGCTCATCGGCGGTACGCCCGGTCCCACAGGTCGACCTTTTCCATCACCTGCTCCACGGCGATGCGGCGCGTGCGGCCGGGGCGCTTCTGGATGGAGATGGGATAGTCCTCTCCCGGGTCGCCGTACGCATCGATCAGCAGGTCGTGAAAGCGGCGGTACGGCCCGGTGCGCTTGGGGTTGATGTAGCCCATCAGCGCGATGGTGGGCGTGCCCAGCGCGACGGAGATGTGCATCGGCCCCGTATCCAGCGAGAGGGTGAGCGCGGCGCCGGCCAGGATGCCGACCAGCTCGCGGAACGGCACGCCCAGGGTGCTGATGATGGGATGCTTCGCGCGCGCCAGGATCTCGCGCTCCGTCTCCACCTCCCGCGCCGACCGTCCGCCGACGATCACCGGCTGCAGCCCGTACCGCTCCCACAGCGCGTCGGACACGGCGGCCCAGCGCTCCGGCAGCCACTCCTTTTCCACATGCGTGCTGCCGATCACCAGGCACACCGCCGGCCGCCGCAACCCGGCGAAGAAGGCGCGCTGGGCGTCCAGCTCGTGCGGATACGGCCCCAGCCTCCACTCCACCGGCTCGGATGGAACGCCGAGCACGTCCAGGAACTCGAAGTACTGGTCCTGCACGTGCCGGGGCGCGCGGCGGGGGATCTTTCGATTGGTCACCAGCCAGTTCCAGTCCCGCGCCCGCGCCCGGTCGAAGCCCAGCTTGACCGGCGCACTTGCCAGCGCCGTGACGATGCTCGCCTTGAAGTACACCTGCAGATCGAGGACGACGTCGAAGCGCCGCCCGCCCAGCTTGCCGCGCAGGTCCGCGAACGCGCGCCACCCGCCCTTCCGATCGAACAGGATGATCTCGTCCACGTCCGGGTGCCCGCGCACCAGCGACGCCGGCCCGCCCTGCAGGATCCAGGTGATGCGGATGGCGGGATCGTGCCGCTTGAGCGCGGTGACCACCGGAAGCACGTGGACGGCGTCACCCACGGCGCTCATCATCACGATCAGGACGTGCGCGGACGGCCGAAGCGGGACGGACGGCGGCGGAACAGCAGACAACGGCATTGCGGTGCGGCGGTGGCGCGCGTGCCCGGCAGGCGGGCGGAACGGGCGCGAAGATAGCCGCCGACGGGCGGGCGCGGCAAACGGCGCGGGATGGCGGCGGGCCCGCGCGGCGCGTACATTCGCGCCCGTTACACGGACCCGGGATTTGAAGACTGCGAGATGAACGAGAGCATCGGCACCCTAATCGCGCGCCTGGCCCAGACCAACGTCGAGCTGTGGCATGAGGAGGACAAGGCGCGCACCGACGACGACCACCAGGTGGCCGCCGCCAAGCGCGCGGTCGACAAGCTGAACCAGCAGCGCAACGACCTCATCGAGCGCATCGACGAGGCGGTGATGCAGACGGTGCGCGACGCGCGCGGCGGAGGGGCCGGTGGCTGAGACCGTCGGCTCGCTGGCCGACAAGCTGAGCATCGTGGAGCTGAAGATCTACCACATGCAGGAGCAGGCCGACCGCGCCGACGCCGCCCCGGAGTTCCGCACGCGCTGCTTGGACCGCGCCTCCGTTCTGCGCACCCAGCGCGACGACCTGGCCGAGGAGTTGGCCACGCTGCTGGCCGACATCGCCAGCGGCCGCGTGGTCCCCAAGGTCTACCGCCAGTTCAAGATGTACAACGACCCCCAGTACCGCGCCCCCTCCGCCGGCTGACGCAGCCCCGGCCGATGCGCGATACGACGATGCCGCCCCCGCGAGCCAGCGGGGGCGGCATTTCCTCATCCAGCCGATGCGTTACGGCGTACTCCGCTCCGGCGGGTGCGCGGTCGGTTCCGGGATCTCGGGAGCGTACCGGACCCAGCCAGGAAGCCCGGAAGGCGGCGGCGGCGCGGCGGGCCGCGGCGTCCTGGGGCCGGGATTGCGTCCGCCCTTGCTGTACTTTGCGGGCACAAACGGCGGAACGGGCTCGTCCATGTCGCCTCCTCTATGCTTCCTCAATGATCACCGACTCCTTATACGCCTCACGAAAGCTCGCCAGCAGCAGGTACGTGGAGACGCCGTAGACGAAGGCGCTGGTCAGGAACTGCGGCGTGGTGCGCTCGCGCTGAATGGTGAGCGCGTGCACGATGAGCGCGCACAGCACACCCGGAAAGAACAGCAGCACCACGCGCAGGGTGAGAACCGAAAGCTCCATACACCACCGGGACGATCACGCGGCAAGTGAACAGCGTATACAATATTGCAACTGCCGTCCACTCCGTGCGCAAGCCGTCCCGGCGCGATCGAAATCTCTACGGCACCACCGCCGTCCGCGCCGCCTCGGGTACCACCGCGCCCTCGCGCACCAAGCGCGCGCGGCGGGCGCCGTAGAGAAAGTAGATCAGAAAGCCGAGTGCCAGCCACACCATCAGCCGGATCCAGGTAGCCGCGGGGAGCACCGCCATCTGCAGCAGGCACGTCGCGGCGGCCAGGATGGGCACCCACGGCGTCCACGGGGTGCGGAAGGGGCGCGGCAGGTCCGGACGCGCGCGCCGCAGCACCAGCACGCCGATGGAAACCAGCACGAACGCCAGCAGCGTTCCCATGCTCACCAGCTGGCTCAGGATGCTGATAGGCAGCAGCCCCGCCGCGACCGCCACGATCACCCCGGTGATGGCCGTGCTCAGGTGCGGCGTGCGCAGGCGCGGATGCACCCGCCCGAACACCTCGGGCAGCAGCCCGTCGCGGCTCATGGAAAAGAAGATGCGCGTCTGCCCCAGCAGCGTCACCAGCATGGTGCTGAACAGGCCGAACAGCGCGCTCACCTTCACCACCGGGCTCAGCCACGTCAGCCCCGTGGCATCGATCCCCACCGCCAGCGGGTCCGGCACGTTCAGCCGCGAATAGGGGACGATGCCGATCAGCACCGTGGCCACCATCACGTAGATCACCGTGCAGATGAGCAGCGACCCCAGGATGCCGATGGGCAGGTCGCGCTGCGGATTCTTTGCCTCCTGCGCCGCCGTGGACACCGCGTCGAAGCCCACGTAGGCAAAGAACATGATGGCCGCGCCGCGCAGCACCCCGCTCCACCCGAACGCGCCGAACTCGCCCGTGTTTGGGGGGATGAAGGGCGTCAGGTTGTCGCGGTTGACGTACGAAAACCCGGCGACGATGAACACCAGCAGCACCGCCACTTTCAGCACCACGAGCGCCGTGTTGGTGTTGGCCGATTCGCGGATGCCGACCGTGAGCAGCGCCGCGACCAGCAGCACGATGACAGCGGCGGGAAGGTTGAAGATGCCGCGCACCATCGTGCCGTCCGCCGCCTGCACTACCAGCTCCGGCGACGCCGCCAGCCGCGCGGGGATGCGGATCCCCAGGTCCGCCATGAAGCTGACGAAGTACCCCGACCATCCCACCGCCACCGTCGCCGTGCTCAGCGCGTACTCCAGGATCAGGTCCCACCCGATGATCCAGGCGAAGATCTCGCCCGCGGTGGCGTAGGCGTACGTGTACGCGCTCCCCGCGACCGGAATCATGGAGGCCAGCTCCGCGTAGCACAGCCCCGCCAGCGCGCACGCCAGCGCCGCGATCAGCATGGAGATGACGAGCGCCGGCCCCGCGTGCTGCGACGCCGCCGTCCCCGTCAGCACGAAGATCCCCGTGCCGATGACCGAGCCGATGCCCAGGGTGGTCAGGTTTACCGGCCCCAGCACGCGGTGCAGCGTGGTGGCGCCCGCCTCCTCCTGCAGCCGCGCCATGCTCTTGCGTGTAAACAGCCCCATGTGCGTTCCCTCCGCGAATGGACGTGAGTTGTCTCACGTCCATGCTAGCGGCCAGCGAACGCCCGGGTGTGAAGCCGGCGTAATGCGTTTGTAAGGCTTTGGAGAGGGGGGGAGTGCGTGCTGCTCTGGACGGCGTTTCCGGTAGAACGGGAACACCGGCGCCGGAAGCTGGAGCGCGAGTACCGGGACTGGTCGAGGGCGGGGGGAGGAAAACGCTGAGGCCGCTACCCGGTGGGCAGCGGCCTCGTAACTCCTTCCACAAGCATGGTGGATGAGCTGAAACGAATTTAATGCATCCACCTTTCCACGTCAAGAAAAAAGCCCGCCAAATCAGCAGATTCCGCTCCCATGCCTCACACCCTCACACCCTCACACCCTCACACCCTCACACCCGTTCACCGCGTCACGGCGCCAGCCGGTACCCCGCCTTCCACACCGTCACGATGTGCCGCGGCTCGGCGGGGTCCTCCTCCAGCTTGCGGCGCAGCTGGGCCACGTGCATGTCCACCGTGCGCGTCATCACCGCCGCGCGATGGCCCCACACCTCCGCCAGCAGCTCCAGCCGCGCCGCCACCCCGCCCCGCCGCCGCAGCAGCGCCCACAGCAGGTCGAACTCCTTGGGCGTCAGCGCCACCTCCTCGCCCCGCCGCCGCACCATCCGCGAGCCGGGGTCCACCTCCACCTCGCCAAAGCGCTCCACCGCCGGCGCCGCCGCCGACGCCGCGCCCCCGCCGCCGCGCCGCAGCAGCGCGCCCACGCGCGCCAGCAGCTCCAGCAGGCCGAACGGCTTGGTGACGTAGTCGTCCGCGCCCAGGCGAAAGCCCAGCACCTTGTCCGCCTCCTCCCCGCGCGCCGTCAGGATCAGCACCGGCACCGCGGCGCCCGCCTCGCGCAGCGCCTTGAGGACGCGGTAGCCGTCCATCCCCGGCAGCATCAGGTCCAGGATCAGCAGGTCCGGCCGGGATTCCAGCGCGGCGCGCAGCCCCGCGGCGCCGTCCTCCGCCAGCACCACCTCGTGCCCCTCCAGCTCCAGGCTGGTCATCAGCCCGAAGGCGAGGTTGGCGTTGTCCTCCACCACCAGGATGCGGCTCATCGCGCCCCCGCTTCCACCGGCGCGGCGGCCGGCACCACGTCTTCCTCCCCCGGCGGCCCGGCGTACGTGGCGCCGGGCAGCTCCACCACGAAGCGGGCGCCGCCGCCGGGCGCATCCTCCACCCAGGCGCGGCCCCCGTGCAGATCCACCAGGTCCCTGACCACCGCCAAGCCGATCCCGCTGCCGCCCACCGCCGCGTCCGCCTCGCGGTCCAGGCGGCGGTACGCCTGCGAGATGCGCACGCGGTCCTCCGGCGGCACGCCGGGGCCGGAATCGCGCACCCAGATGCGGACGGCAAAGCCCACCACCGCCATCCCCACCTGCACCGTCTGGCCGCGCGGGCCGTACTTGGCCGCGTTGTCCAGCAGGTTCAGCAGCACCTGCCGGAGCGCGTCGCGGTCCACGCGGGCCACCACCCCCGGCTCCACGCGGGTGGCGAACTCCACGTCGCGGGCCAGCGGCGCGAACGCGTCCACCACCTCCGTCACCAGCGCCCCCACCTCCACCGGCTGGGGCGAAAGGCGGCTGGCGTCGCGCTGGCCGCGCGAGAAGTGGAGGATGTTCTCCACCAGGTACGTCAGCCGGCGCGATTCTTCGTTGATGATGCGCACCGAGCGCGCGCGCTGGCCGGAGTCGCCCAGGCGGCCGGACTCAAGCAGGTCGGCGAACAGGCGGATCTGCGCCAGCGGCGTGCGCAGCTCGTGCGACACGCCGCTGACGAAGTCGTCGCGCAGCCGCACCAGCTCCTGCTGCCGCCGCAGCTGCACCACCGCCACGCAGAACAGCGCCAGCGCCAGGCCGAACACCACCAGCAGCAGCGGCTGCCGCGACTCCGGCATTCCTTCCCCCACCCGCTCCGCCGCCAGCTCCGGCCGAACGGAGACGCGCGCGTTCAGTGGAACCAGCAGCCCGCCCAGCCCGCCCGACACCGCGCCGCGCGGCATGGCCTCGGGGCCGATGGAGCCCACCTTGGCGTCCACCCAGGCCG
This sequence comes from Longimicrobium sp., assembly GCF_036399255.1. GTDB lineage: Bacteria > Gemmatimonadota > Gemmatimonadetes > Longimicrobiales > Longimicrobiaceae > Longimicrobium. The sequence continues at coordinate 113,856 of NZ_DASWNM010000173.1, read as the reverse complement.
CGTCGCGGCTGGCGGCCGCCGGAAAGCGGTACAGCTCCTCCCCCGCGGGCGCCGTGACCACCACCGCGACCGTCTGCCGGTTGTCGAGCCCCCTCCGTACCGTGTTCGACAGGAGGGGAGACCCGTTCAGCACCTCGCGCACCGCCGGCGCGGCCACCCGCCATCCGTCCACCACCATCCCGTACCCCCGCACCCGGCCGCCCTGCACGGCGCGGGTCTGGAACACCAGGATCTCGCGCGAGGCCGCGCCGCCCGCCGGCGTGATCATCACCGTGTCGGCGTTGCGGATGCGCGCCGGCGGCGGGCCCACCATCGGCAGCCAGGCGCCCCGCTCCAGCCGCGCGCGCAGGGCAGGCGTCAGTCCCTCTCCGGAAACGCGGTGGCCGCCCTGCACCGGGTCCACGCGGAACACCGCCGTCACCGCGTCCGCACAGCGGCACGCCGCCAGCGCGGCGCGCGCGCCCGCGGCATAGTCCGCCAGGGCGCGGGCATCATCCCCCCGCGCCTCCGCCGCCGCCAGCGCCCGGCCCGCCTGTACCGCGGCATCGACCAGCCAGTCCGCCAGCACCTCGTCGCCGCGGCGTGAGAGCTCCTCCCGCGCCACATCCGCGTACGCCCGCAGCGTGCGGTCGGTGGAGCGTGCCTCCGCGCGGGCGGCGTCGAGCGCCTGGTATCCCAGCACGGCGAAAAGCCCCAGCATCAGCAGCAGGAGCCCGATCAGAAAGGCGGAGCCGGGGGCCAGGCGAGACGAGCGGCGGGGCAGGCTCATCCGTGGGGAGGTCAGGGAGGGATCATGAATGGGGCGATGACGTTCATCATCGCCCCATTCAGGTTAATCATTCATGCCCGCATCGTGCCAGCGGCGGATGTAATGCTTTCGTAAATCTCCACCGCGCCGGGAAGGCGCGCATCCGACGTTCGCCCGTGAGAAGATTGCCGCCAGTTCAGCGGTTCGGCGACGTGGATCGAACTGGCGCCCGACCTGGCCCCCTCTCCCCCGCGGAGCGAGAGAAAGGGGAGAATTCGACCCCCGCTCAGGACGGTCTACGACATGGCGCTTCCCCTTCGCCAACCACGCGGCAGATACTTGCCCATACCGAAGAGCCGCCAGTCTGCGAAGGCAGACTTCGTGTGGTTGTTGCAGCGAATTTATTCGCCATTGCAGGCCTCCGCCGCCGAGTCCGCCGACCGCGAACCCCATCCGCACCCCCTTACCGCGCCCCTGCGGCCTCCGGCTCCGGCTCGCGCGCCAGCTCCTGCCCGTCGCTCCGCACCCATCCCACCCGGCCTTCGGGATCGATGCTGAAGGTCAGAAAGCTCGTCCCCAGCGACACGTCGGCCCAGCGGGCGCGGAACACGTCGTAGTGCCAGTGCTCCAGCTCCCCCGCGATTGCGCCGCCCGCCATACTGGCGACCAGGCGCCCGTCCCGCACCGACACCGTCAGGCGTCCGACGAGGCTGTCCGGGTCCGCGTAGGTGCCGGCGTACGCGTCCAGCGCCAGCGAGGGCCTCGTGCCCTCCACGCGCCGTGACTCGCGCTCGCGCCGCGCCGCCTCCCCGCGCGCCTCCATCGCCTGGTACAGCGGCCGCAGCTCCGCGCTCCAGTCGCGCGGCGGGCCGCCCAGGTACGCGTCGATGATGCGGTACATCAGCGCGTGCCGAAGCTCCGCGTGGTCCAGGTTGATGAGCACAACCAGCCCCAGCCGCTCCTCGGGCACCATCGCCACCAGCGCCGTCATCCCGTCGATGCTCCCCGTGTGCATCGCCAGCTGGCGCCCGCGGTAGTCCTGCATGAACCAGCCGAGCCCGTACGCCGTGAAGTGCGGGTTGGCCAGCCGCGCCGCCGGGTAGTACTGGTCACGGGGGATGATGAACTGCGGCGTCAGCATCTCTCGGTGCTGCACCGGGGTCACCAGCCGCTCGCCGTCCGCCTCCCCGCCCGCCAGCTGAAAGCGGATCCACCGCGCCACGTCGTGCACGGACGAGTTCATGGCCCCCGCCGGGCCGATGTTGTCGAAGTCGCGGTAGGCGATGGGGCGAACGGCGCCGTCCACCTTCAGGTGCGGCGTGGCCACGTTGCCACGCGCGTCCAGCCCCGCGAATCCCGTCAGCGTCTCCCGCATCCCCAGCGGCTCCAGGATGCGCCGCCGCACGAACTCGCCCCACGGCATCCCCGACGCCGACTGCACCACCTGCCCCGCCACCATGTACGCGTTGTTGTTGTACTGGTAGCGCGACCGCGGCGCGGCGAACGGCCGCAGAAAGCGCATGCGCCGCAGGATCTCTTCCGTGCTGCTTCCCGACGCGTACCACAGGAAGTCCGAGTTGGGCAGCCCGGTGCGGTGCGTCAGCAGGTCGCGCACGGTCAGCTCGCCGGACAGGCTGGGGTCCGCCAGCTGGAACGCGGGAACGTGCAGCGACACGGGATCGTCCCAGCGCACCTTTCCGTCGTCCACCAGCATGGCGATGGCCGTGGCCGTGAACGCCTTGGTGGTGGACGCGATGGCGAACGAGGTGTGCTCGTCCACCGGCTCGCTGCGCCCCAGCGTCCGCGTCCCGAACCCGCGCGCGAACACCACCGAATCGTCCTTCACCACCGCGAGCGCCAGCCCCGGCACGCCCCAGTCGCGCATCCCCTGCTCCACGTACCCCTCCAGCCCGCGCAGCGGCCCCCGCGGCTGCGCATCCGCGCCCTCCACCAGGGCGTGGATGGCGACCAGCGACACGCCGAGCGCCCGGCGCATACCAGGTGCGGCGCATCGGGTGGAGGATGACGGACGGGTGCGGACGGGATTGCTCATCGGGATGACACGTGCGGGGGAGACGGGTTCGGCCGGGAACCCGTGCTTCGGTGGATGCGGAAGATTGTAGACCGACGGATGCGGCGCGGCAATCCGGCGGATGACCTCTACCAGAGCAGTGACAGGCAGGTGAGCGAGCCGTCGCCCTTCTCGAACTCGGAGATCTGCAGCGGCACCACCGTCACGCCGTGCCGCTCGCCGAAGGCGCGCAGGCGGGCCTCGGTGCGCGGATTTCCCGCCGCGACCAGCAGGTGGTCGTTCACGCGCAGGCAGTTGGCGGCCACCGGCTCCCCTTCTTCCGCGAAGATCACCTCATCCACAGGAAACAGGTCCAGCCCCGGGCAGTCGCGGAGCGCGGCCAGCGTCCCGTTCCCCAGGTAGGTGACCGCCGTCTTCAGGTGCAGGTAGCGGTCGACGGGGATGGGGACGACGCGCCGCCCCGCCGGCCGCAGGAATGCCCGCAGCGCCTCCACGCCCGCCTCGTTCGTCCGCGCCGTCACGCCGACGAAGGTCGTGTCCTCCACGTGCAGCACGTCCCCGCCCTCCAGCGTGGCGCCCGCGGGGAGCGGCACCGTCTGGTGCCACTGCCGCAGCGCCGCCTCCACGGGCGCCGGCTCGCCCGCGCGGTGCGGCGCCAGCCGGCCGATGAGCGCGCGGGGCGGCACCACGACGGCGGGGTCCTCCACGAACACGCAGTCGGCCCACGCCTCGTCCGCGTCCAGCAGGTGCACCGCCACCCCCGCCGCTCGCAGCGCGTCCGCGTACGCCGCGTGCTGCGCCCGCGCCCGCCCGAGGTCGATGGAGATGCCGTGCGCCTGGTAGAAGGGCGCGTACGCGTCCGGCACCCGCCGCATCACCGCCGTGGTCTTCTCGCGCACTTGTTGCACCCTGGTCTGGCCCGTAGGTTCGGCTCCGCGGCAAGATGCCGCCCCCCGGCGGCGGCGGCAACGGCTCGCGGCGGCAATCTTCATCTCCTGGAACGCGGACCGGCCCACGTGACCACCCTGGACGCAACCGTGGTGCAGCTGCACACGCGGATGCTGAACGACCAGCCCCGCACCCAGCGGTTCATCTCCGCCATCGCCGAGGTCGTGCGCCCCGGCGACGTGGTGGTGGACCTGGGCACCGGCACCGGCATCCTGGCCATGGCCGCGGCCCGCGCCGGCGCGCGGAAGGTGTACGCCATCGAAGCCGGCCCCGTGGGTCCCATCGCGCGCAAGCTGTTCGCCGCCAACGGCCTGGCGGACCGCATCGAGCTGGTGGAGGGCTACTCCACCGACATCGACCTTCCCGAGCGCGCCGACGTGCTGGTCACGGAGACCTTCGGCAACAGCCCGCTCTCCGAAGAGGTGATGGAGATCGTGGTGGACGCCCGCGGCCGGTTTCTGAAGCCGGACGCGCGCGTGGTCCCCGGCTCCGTGCGCGTCTTCGGCACGCCCATCACCGTCCCGCCCAAGGACAGGAGCCAGTTCCTGTTCACCCCCGACCGGCTGGAGACCTGGCGCGAGTGGTACGGGCTGGACTTTACCCCGCTGGGCGGGGTGGACCGCAACGCGCTGCTCACGCACTGGCTGGACTGCCGCAAGGTGGTGGACTGGCAGTCCCTCGCCGACGCCGCCCCGCTGGCCGACATCGACCTCACCTCCGTCAGCGACGCCGCCGTCCGCGGCACGGCGGACGTGCCCGTGCTCAGGAACGGGGTCCTGAGCGGCGTGGCCATCCACTTCGACCTGCGCCTGAGCCCCGGCGTCAGCCACTCCACCGACGCGTGGCAGTCGGACGCGGACAACCACTGGCTGGTCCCCATCTACTTCTTCGTCGAGCCCATGGACGTCCGCCGCGGCGACGTCCTGGAGCTCAGCTACAGCTACGACCCCGCCGACAAGGAAGAGTGGATCGACGTCCGTCTGAAGCCGTAGGCGTCAGCACCTGGCTCGACCGGCTCGTCACAAAACGCAATTCGGGGCGGCTCTCCATCCAGAGCCGCCCCGAAGCGTATTCGCATCCGAAACGCTAACCTAGCGCACGTCGCGAGATCCGCCGGGAACAGAATCACCCCGCACGCCAATCACCTCTGGCGCATCGGGATCAACGTCTGCCATCGCCTTGCGTGAAAACCACCTGTGGACGCGATCCCTGGCCGCGAGCATGCGACTCAGGGCATCCTCTCGCGCATCGCGCATCGCACCGGCAGACTGGGTTGATTCGATGATCATGCTAGCCCCGGAGTTTCGGGAGGTCCATCGCCAAATATCGAACTGCGCCCTGCCGGAACGCAAGCGTAAAGCCAAGCTCCCTGTACCAGGCCTCAAGCCCGGGTGCCGGGTTTTCGATCCGGACCTGCGGAAGATCCAGGCCTGACGCGTAATACTCTGCCGCCGCCATCACGATCCGCGCAACGTGCCCCTGCAGAGGATGACCCTGAGGGCGTCCCTCCATGTAGCGAATCGTAAGATGGCTGTGCCCGCGCGGTACAGTGCCGATCGCCAGGCCGCAGAGCATGGACCCATGCCAGAGCGCGCAGTGGAAACTGCGGGGTTCCCGGCGGCAGAGCCGGTGCCACAGGTATGTCCAGTCGAAGCCCCCGTACCCGGATGGATGCCGTCCTTCCCACGTACGCGCAAAGGCGTTGAGGGCGGTCGCGTCGATGTCGCTGATCCGGACGTGAATCGGCGGGATCGCCGCGCATGCGTCATCCGCCGCGAGCGCGTGAGCCTGGCTGCGGATAAGAGAATGATCGGTATGTGGCACGGCGACACCGGGCAACGTCGAGGCTCCAAAGGAGCAAGCGTTGAGCGATCTCTGCGCAACGTTCCGGAGGGAAGCAGGCAGACTGCCCACTTCCCTCCAAAAGCCGCTCAGCGCCTGTCAGGGACAACTACGCGGACTGCCCTGAACGCCCCGTCAGAACGGCAGGTCGTCGTCGTCCTCGAAGGGCGGGGCCTGGAAGTCGTCGTAGTTGCCGCCGCCACCCGCGCCGCCGCCGGCACGCCCTCCACCTGCGCCACCGCCGGCCCCACTCCCGCCGCCACGCTGGCCGCCGCCCCCGCCCCCGCCGTACGATCCGCCGCCACCACCACCGCGGCCGCCACCGCCACCTCCGTATCCGCCTCCCCCACCCCCGCCACCGCCGTAGCCGCCGCCACCGCCACCGCCGCCGTAGTCACCGCCGCCGCCGCCACCGCCCTCGCGGCCGCCGCCCAGCATGATCATCTCCTTGAGATTGATCTCGGTGGTGTACTTGGTGACGCCCTCCTTGTCCTCGTACTGCCGGTACTGGATCTCGCCCTCCACGTACAGGCGGTCGCCCTTCTTTACGTACCGCTCCACCACGTCCACCAGACGGCCCCACACCACGATGCGGTGCCACTCCGTCTTTTCCTGTTTCTGCCCGCTCTGGTCGTTCCAGGTGCGGGTGGTGGCCAGCGAAAACTGGCCCACGCGCTGGCCGCTGCCGGTGGTGCGGATCTCCGGGTCCTGCCCCAGGTTGCCGATCAGGATCGCCTTGTTCAAGCTGCGAGACACAGCTCCTCCTTCATTCCCCCAAGTGAACAGAGTAGACGGCGGGACGGCCTATCTTACCGGGAGCCGGACTGCCTGTCAAGAAAAATCTCCTACGCGGAGACGCATCACGAGCGCGTCCTCCGTGGGAAGCGAGTAGTACCGGGGCCGCCGCCCGACCACTATGAAGCCACGCTGGCGGTAAAGGGACTGAGCCTCCTGGTTCGACTCCCGCACCTCCAGGTAGCACTCGTGGGCGCCGCGCCCCTGCACCCGCTCCACCACCGCGTCCACCAGCGCCCCGCCGATCCCCGCACCGCGCGCCGAAGGCGACACCGCCACGTTCCCCAGTTCCGACTGGTCGATCACTGTCCAGCACGCCGCGTAGCCCGCCAGGCGGCCGTCCGGCAGCTCCGCCACCAGCAGGTCGGTGTCGGAGCGCTTCATCAGCCCGCGAAAGGTGACCTCCTTCCACGGCGTGCTGAAGCACTCGCGCTCGATCTCCAGCACGCGCGTCAGGTCCGCCTCGCGCAGCGGGCGAATGCGCACCCGCGGCGCGGGCGCCACCCCGGCCACCGTCTCGGCGGTGGAGGCCATCAGCCGGCCCCTCGCGCCGCGGCGATGCGCTCCACCCCCGCCGCGCGCACGTAGTCCGGCTCCCACGCGGCGGGGTCCTCCACCCGCCCCGCGTCGGGCGCCACGCGCGCCAGCCACAGCAGCCCCGCCGCGGGGGAGCGCTCCTCCCCCACCACCGCGTCCGCGCCGAACGCGTCCGCCAGCAGGGCGCGGTGCAGCGCGGCGCCCTCGCCCACGAAGCGCACCGGCAGCCCGCGCAGCCGCTCCGCCAGCGCGTCGATCGAGAGCGCCTCCACCCCCAGCACCTCCTCCACCCCCGCCCCGAAGCGCCAGCACCCGGCAAAGACCTCGCGGTTGCGCGCGTCGAACAGCGCGCACACGGGCACCTCGCCGTCCCGGTGCGCGGCCGCGGCGGCCAGCAGTCCGGAATACGCGTACAGCCGGATCCCCAGCGCCCGCACCATCCCCTTGGCCGTCGCCGCCGCGATGCGCAGCCCGGTGAACGACCCCGGCCCGCCGCCCACCACGATGGCGGATAGCTCCGCCGGCGCCAGCCCGGCTGCGCGCACCGCCCGGTCCACCGCCGGCAGCAGCGCGGACGAGGCGTTGGCGTGCGCGGTGACCGTCTCTTCCGCGGCCAGGCAGCGGTCCACCTCCAGCGCCACGTACGCCGCGCGCGTGGAGCTGTCGACGGCCAGCACCGCCTCGCGCCCGCGCCCCTTCACGCCGCGCCTCCGTCCATCGCGGGGAGCGGCGATGCATCGCCCACGGCAAGCGCGAGGACGCGGCGGGTGTCCGGGTCGCCCTCGTCCTCGATCCGCACCTCCCAGCGCGGCGACGGCAGCAGCGCCTCGGCGCGCTCCGGCCACTCGATCATCACCAGGTCGTCCGCCCCGCCCAGCTCCCCCCACCCCAGCTCCCACACCTCGTCGGGCCGCTCCAGGCGGTAGAGGTCCAGGTGGTGCACCTGCACGCCGCGCGGCGTGTCGTAGCGAAAGACCAGGTTGAACGTGGGCGAGGGCACGTCCCCAACGACGCCGGCCCCGTGGGCCACCGCGCGGGCCAGCGTGCTCTTGCCCGCGCCCAGGTCGCCGCGCAGGGCGATCACCAGCGGCGTGCGCGCCTCCGCGCCGATGCGGCGGCCCCACGCCGCCAGCGCCTCTTCCGTCAGCACCGCCTCCATCCTCCCGTCACCCCCGCAGCGCGCTGACGGAGCGCCGCTGCGGCCCGGGCCTGGCGCCGTCCATCTCGGCCTTGAGCTCCAGATACTGGTCGCGCAGCACCGCCGCGCGCTCGAAGTCCAGCTGCGCCGCCGCGTCGCGCATCTCCTGCTCGATGTCCTTCAGCATCTCCGGCAGCGGCTTCTTGCCCGCCGCCGCCCGGCGCTCCGCCGCCTGCGTCGCCCCCGCGGCGGGGTCCGGCGCCTTGGTGCGCGCGTCGGCCACCCGCGTGCTGCGCTCGATCTCGTCCACCGACTTGAACACCGACTGGGGGATGATGCCGTTGGCCTCGTTGTAGGCACGCTGCAGCACCCGCCGGCGGTCGGTCTCCTCGATCATCCGCTGCATGGAGCCGGTCACCTTGTCGGCGTACAGGATGGCCGTGCCCTGCACGTTGCGGGCGGCGCGCCCCACCGTCTGGATGAGCGAGCTGCTGGAGCGCAGAAAGCCCTCCTTGTCCGCGTCCAGGATGGCGACCAGCGAGACCTCGGGCAGGTCAAGCCCCTCGCGCAGCAGGTTGATCCCCACCAGCACGTCGAACTTGCCCAGCCGCAGGTCGCGCAGGATCTCGACCCGCTCCAGCGACTGGATGTCGCTGTGCAGGTAGCGCACGCGAACTCCGTTCTGGTGCAGGAAGTCCGTCAGGTCCTCCGACATCCGCTTGGTCAGCGTGGTCACCAGCACCCGCTCGTCGCGCGCCGCGCGGATGCGGATCTCCGCCAGCAGGTCGTCCACCTGCCCGCGGACGGGGCGCACGTCGACGACGGGGTCCAGCAGGCCGGTGGGGCGGATGATCTGCTCCACCACCACGCCGCCGCTCTGCCGCACCTCGTACTCGCCCGGCGTGGCGCTGACGAAGATGGCGCGCGGCACCAGCTCTTCCCACTCCTCGAACTTCAGCGGCCGGTTGTCCAGCGCGCTGGGGAGGCGAAAGCCGTGGTCCACCAGCGTCAGCTTGCGCGCGCGGTCGCCGTTGAACATCCCCCCGATCTGGGGGACGGAGACGTGGCTCTCGTCCACCACCACCAGGAAGTCCTCGGGAAAGTAGTCGAACAGGCACGCCGGCCGCTCGCCCTCGGCCCGTCCCGCGATGTGGCGCGAGTAGTTCTCGATCCCCGAGCACGTCCCGATCTCCAGCATCATCTCGATGTCGAAGTTGGTCCGGCTCTCCAGCCGCTGCGCCTCGAGCAGCCTTCCCGCCCCCAGCAGCTCCTTCAGCCGCTCGTCCAGCTCGCGGCGAATGCGCTCCACCGCCCGCTCCAGCTTGTTCTTGGCCGTGACGAAGTGCGTGGCGGGAAAGATGGCGGCCCGCGTCATGGTGGCGATGGTGTCGCCCGTCAGCGGGTCGAAGCGCGAGATGCGCTCGATCTCGTCGCCCCACAGCTCGATGCGCACCCCCTGCTCCTCGTACGCCGGGTACAGCTCCAGCGTGTCGCCGCGCACGCGAAAGTTGCCCCGCTCGAACGCCGCGTCGTTGCGCTTGTACTGGATGGCGACCAGCCCCTCGACGATCTTCTTGCGGCTGATCTCCTGCCCCACGTTCAGCACCAGCATCTGCGCGCGGTACTCCTGCGGGTCGCCCAGGCCGTAGATGCAGCTTACGGACGAGACGATGATCACGTCGTCGCGCTCCATCAGCGAGCTGGTGGCGCGCAGGCGCAGCCGCTCGATGTCCTCGTTGATCGAGGAGTCCTTTTCGATGTACGTGTCCGTGCTGGGGACGTACGCCTCGGGCTGGTAGTAGTCGTAGTAGCTGATGAAGAACTCCACGGCGTTCCGGGGAAAGAACGTCTTGAGCTCGCCGTACAGCTGCGCCGCCAGCGTCTTGTTGTGGCTCATCACCAGCGCCGGCTTGCCGTGCCGCGCGATGGTGTGGGCAATGGTGAGCGTTTTGCCGGTGCCCGTGGCGCCCAGCAGCGTCTGGTACTTGTCCCCGCGCGCCAGCCCTTCCGACAGCTCGTCGATGGCCCGCGGCTGGTCGCCGGCGGGAGAGAAGGGAGACACCAGTTCGAACGGCATGACACCTCGTCGGGAGACTGCTGAAAGGAACGCAGGTAAACGTTCCTGCTACCCCGAACGGAAGCCGAAGTTCACAGCGATCCGGCGGCAGGGTGTACGCTCGCAGGTGGGGCGCCCCGCCGCAAGGTGCGTGCACGTTTACGACAGGCGTCTGCGTGATACGGAATCCGCGGAAACAACACCTTGATGGGTACAGAGGAACAGAGTCAGACAGAGAAAGCGAGTGGAAGCATGATCTCGTTTCCTCTGTCTGACTCTGTTCCTCTGTACGATCATTCTTTTTCAGGATCTGGTATAATCAACACAGGATCCGGCTAAACAATCGGTGTCGTTCAGTTCCTCTGTGGCCTCTGCGCCCTCTGGGTGAGCCAGGTCTTTTCCACAACGGACCGCGGCCCGGCAGAGGGTTTCCTCTGCCGGGCCGCGGGGTGGTCGATCAGGAAGAAGCGCGGAGGCTACGCGGGATCGTCCCCCACTTCGCCCAGATCCGTCTGCTCGCGCCGCTCCACCCGCACCACGCCCTTCACCTTTTTTACGGCGGTCAGCACGCGGTTCAGGTGCGCCAGGTTCTCCACCTCGACCACGAAGTCGCCCCGCATCCCGTGCTGGTCGGCGTTGATGTCGGCGCTCTTGATGTTGGTGTTGGTGGCCGAGATGGCGCTGGCGATGTCGGCGAACAGGCCGCGGCGGTCGCTTCCCTCCATCCCCAGGCGCACGAAGAAGCGGTCGGCGCCGTCGCCGTCCCAGTCGATCTCCACCCGCCGCTCCGGGTGCTCGCGCAGCTGCAGGATGTTGGGGCAGTCGATGCGGTGCACGCTCACCCCGCGCCCCCGCGTCACGTAGCCGATCACCTTGTCGCCCGGCACCGGCTGGCAGCACTGGGAGTAGCGCACCATCAGGTTGCTCATCCCCTGCACCCGCAGCGGCGCCGTGGCCTGCTCGCCGCGCACCCGCGACACCAGCCGCTCGAACGCCGAGGGCGGCTTGGGCGGCTCCTCCACCGTCTCGGGCCACAGCGCCCGCATCACCGCCGAGGGCCCCAGGTCGCCGCGGCCCAGCGCGGCGAACAGGTGGTCGGCGTCGGGGAGCTCCAGCCCCCGCGCCGCCTCGCCGAAACGGTCTTCCGACACCTTTTCGCGCCGCGCCTTGCGGATCTCGCGCTCGATGAACTCGCGCCCCAGCCGGGCGCTGTCGCCGAACTCTTCTTCCTTGATCCACTGGCGGATCTTGTTGCGCGCGCGGGCCGTCTTCACGAACGCCAGCCAGTCGCGCGAGGGGCGCTGCTTGGCGTCGGTGAGGATCTCCACCTGGTCGCCGTTCTTGAGCTCGCGGGTGATGGGCGTGAGCCGCCCGTTCACCCGCGCGCCGTTGCAGTGCAGCCCCACCTCGGTGTGCACCGTAAAGGCGAAGTCGATGGGCGTGGCCCCCTTGGGCAGCTGCTTCACGTCGCCCATGGGGGTAAAGACGAAGATCTCGTCCTGGAACAGGTCGATGCGGAGGAATTCCATGAACTCCTCCGGCTCGCGCGTCTCCTGCTGCCACTCCAGCACCTGGCGGAACCACGTGAGCGTCTCGTCCACGTCGTCGCCGCTGGGGCGGGGGCCGTCCTTGTACTTCCAGTGCGCCGCGATGCCGTACTCGGCCGTGCGGTGCATCTCGCGCGTGCGGATCTGGATCTCGTACAGCCGCCCGCCCGGACCAAAGATGGTCGTGTGCAGCGACTGGTACATGTTGCTCTTGGGCGTGGCGATGTAGTCGTGGAACCGCTCCGTGAGCGGCGTCCAGCGGTTGTGGGTCACCCCCAGCGCGTGGTAGCAGTCGGCGATGGTGTCCACGATCACCCGCACCGCCATCAGGTCGTAAATCTCGTCGTAGTTCTTTTCCCGCTGCACCATCTTGCGGTAGATGGACCACAGGTGCTTGGGCCGCCCCGTCACCTCGCACTCGATCCCCGAGCCGCGCAGCTCCGCCTCCAGCGGCACCCGCAGGTTCTCGATCCACTCCTCGCGCTCGCGCCGCTTTTCCGACACCCGGCGGGCCAGCTCCTTGTACGGCTCCGGCTCCAGGTACTTGAAGCAGAGGTCCTCCATCTCCCACTTGATGGCGGCCACCCCCAGCCGGTGCGCCAGCGGCGCGTAGATCTCGCGCGTCTCCAGGGCGATGCGGCGGCGCTTCTCCTCGCGCAGCCAGTCCAGCGTCCGCATGTTGTGCAGGCGGTCCGCCAGCTTGATGAGGATCACGCGGGCGTCCTGCGCCATGCTCAGCAGCAGCTTGCGGAAGTTCTCCACCTGCTGCTCGGTGCTGGTGCGGAACTGCACCTTGGCGATCTTGGTGAGCCCGTCCACCACCGTGGCCACCTCGTCGCCAAAGGCGTCGCGCACGTCGTCCAGCGTGGCCGAGGTGTCCTCGACCACGTCGTGGATGAGCCCGCCCGCGATGGTGGCCGAGTCCAGGTGCAGCTCCGCCAGCACCCTGGCCACCTCGATGCAGTGGACGATGTAGTCCTCGCCCGAGTGGCGCTTCTGCCCCGCGTGCGCCATGGCGCTGAACTCGTACGCCCGCGCGATCATGTCCAGGTCCAGCCGCTCCGCGAACGGCTGCACCGCCTCGAACAGCTCCGGGGGCAGGATGGCGCGGGCGTGCTCCAGCGCCCCGTCGGCGCCCGGGAGCGCGGCGGCGTGCGTGGCCATCAGCCCTCCCCCGCGGCGGGGACGCGCGCGCCCGGCCACGCCGCCCGGGGGGCGGCGCGGGGGGAGCGGGGCGGCAGCGGACGTGCGGAGTCGCTCATGCATAGCAATGTAAGCGATCAGGGCGCTCCGTCACCACCCCGCCGCCGCCATCAGCCCCGCCTCGGAAAACGACGTGTACCGCCCCTCGCCCACGATGATGTGGTCCAGCAGGACGATGCCGAGCACCTTGCTGGCTTCTTCCAGCCGCCGGGTAAGGTCGCGGTCCTCGGGCGAGGGGGCGGGCTCGCCGCTGGGGTGGTTGTGCAGCAGCACCACGCTGTGCGCGCCGGTGCGGAGGGCGCAGGCGAACACGTCGCGGGGGTGCACGTCCACGGCGTCGACCGTGCCCTGCGCCACCCGCTCGATGCCCAGCAGCTCCCACTGGGCGCTCAGCATGACCACGCGAAACTCCTCGTGTGCCAGGTCGCGCATGCCCAGGTGCACGTGCTCGAACACGTCGCGGGGGCACGAAAAGCGGTGCGCGTCGCGCCGCACCTCTTCGGTGGCGCGGCGCCCCAGGTCCAGGGCGGCCAGGATCTTGGCGGCCTTGGCCGGCCCGATCCCCGGCACGCTGCACAGCGCGGAAAACGGCGCCGTGACGATGCGGCGCAGCGGCTGCCGGTCGCGCATCCGGGGATCCTCGTCTTCGCCCTGCAGCGCCCACGCAAGCAGGTCGCCGGCCACGTCCATGGCCGAGCGCGCCGGCCGGTCGTCGGCGGCGGGCATCCCCGTCTCGATGAGCAGCGCCAGCAGCTCGCGCGAGCTCAGCGACCGCGGCCCCAGCGTGCGCAGCCGCTCGCGTGGCCGGTCGCTGACCGGCCACTCCTTGATCTTCATCACCCCGTATCCGGGCGCACGGCGACAGGCGACAGCGGGCATGGCAGGCTCCAGGCTCCTTGGGTTACCGCAGCTTCTCACGTTATACCGAATAAAAGCCGAATATAAGATATGGACGTCGTGCCCGTATCACCAGACCCAATTTGGAGCGCTCCCGCTGCGCCAGACGCGGCATGAAGTGCGGAAGTGCGGAAGTGCGGAAGTGCGGAAGTGCGGAAGTGCGGAAGTGCGGAAGTGTGGAAGTGTGGAAGTGCGGAAGTGTGGAAGTGCGGAAGTGCGGACACCGCCCGCCGGTCCGGCTACCACAACAAGCAGCAGGGTTTCGCAAAGACGCGCGGCAGGTGGAGGCGCAGGCGGGTCCAGTGCGTCGCCGAAAATCCGCTTTTCTCAACACGGAGGAAGCAGAGGAAGCGGAGTGGTTTCTCTGCTTTCTTCTGCTTCGCTGCGTGAAACCACTCTTTTGCCGTCCAGGCGGCCGATGGGCTCCACCGACCGCGCCTGATATGAGAGGGTGTTGCTAAACCTCAAATCCATAACGAAGCGGTGACTTCCTGAGGGAGCGCACCACGGGTACCCAGAAGCTACACAACCGCCCGCGCGCGACCGAAGGACCTCGTCTCGGTGGCGCAGGGGCCAGATCAGGGCACGGGACCAGCCCCGTCGTTCTGCTGGCGAGGTCCTTCGGTCGGCGCGAAGGTGCAGCGTACAAGTGAGTTGCGGGGCGGCGCCTCCCTCAGGAAGTCAATCACGCTGGGAGGTTGGCAACACCCCCTGAAACGGAGAGAACCCCGGGACACCGTCGTCCCGAGGCTCTCTCGTGTGATGGACTGCAGGGCCGTTGCAGGCTGTCCCCTGTAACCTGTCCCCTGTCCCCTCCAGTCCCGCTATTCCCTATTCCCTATTCCCTATTCCCTATTCCCTGCCCCTACGCATTCCGCCCGTGACACTGCTTGTACTTCTTTCCGCTTCCGCACGGGCAGGGATCGTTACGCCCCACCGTGACGGCCGCCGGGGCGGGGGCGGGGGTTTCCTCGCGGTTGGTGCGCATGGCCTGCTGCCGCGGCGGAACCGCCATCCCGGGGTTCACGCCCAGCGACGGGCGCCGCGGCTGCGGGGGCGACGGGGGCGGCGGCGGCATCTCGTTCGCCTCTTCGGCCACGCCCAGCTCCCCGTCGGGCGTGGGGCCCGAGAAGGTCATGGGCGGCGGCGGGGGCAGCGGCGCCGCCGGGGCCAGCTGCGCACGGAACACGAACTTGGCGATGGCGGCGTACATGTCCGTCATCAGGTCCTCGAACATGTCGTACGCTTCCTTCTTGTACTCCAGCAGCGGGTCCTTCTGCCCCCACCCCCGGAAGCCGATCGAGGCCTTCAGGTGGTCCAGATCGTACAGGTGGTCCTTCCACTTCTCGTCGATGGTGGAAAGCACCACGAACCGCAGCACCGCGTCCGCCGCCTCGCCAAAGCGGTCCAGCTTGTCGTGGTACTGCTCGCGCGCCCGGTCGACGACGTACTCCTCGAGCTCGTCGCGCGACGCGAAGCGGTCGCCCACGCCGCCCTCGGCGGGAAGGCGGTCGGCGTTCACGAAGAAGTCCAGCATCAGCCGCTGGCGCAGCCCCGACAGGTCCCACTCGTCGGACGCGGCGCTGGCGGAGGCGTACTCGTCCAGCATCGGCGGGACGGCCCGCTCGATCATCTCCCACACCTCGCCCTTCAGCTCTTCGCCGCCTTCCAGGGCAAAGGTGCGCAGGTCGTAGATGACCTCGCGCTGCTGGTTCATCACGTCGTCGTAGTCAAGCAGACGCTTGCGCGCCTCGAAGTTCTGCATCTCGACGCGCTTCTGCGCGCCGCCGATGGAGTTGGTGATCCACGGATGCGTGATCACCTCGCCCTCCTCGGCGCCCAGGCGGTCCATGATGGCCGCGATGCGCTCCGAGCCGAACAGGCGCATCAGGTCGTCTTCCAGCGACAGGAAGAACTGCGACGCGCCGGGATCGCCCTGGCGGCCGGCGCGGCCGCGCAGCTGCCGGTCGATGCGCCGCGACTCGTGCCGCTCGCTGCCGATGATGTGCAGCCCGCCCGTCTCGATGACGTAGCTGTCGGGCTGGGTGGCCAGGTCCACCACCGCCTCCGGGTCGGGCGAGGTGCTGAGCGCCTTCAGGTCCAGCCCCCGCGCCTTGGCCCAGGCGATGGTGCGCGGCTCGGTGACGCCCGCGCCCAGCTTGATGTCGGTGCCGCGGCCGGCCATGTTGGTGGCGATGGTCACCGCCCCCGGCTGCCCCGCCAGCCGCACGATCTCGGCTTCGCGCCGGTGCTGCTTGGCGTTCAGCACCTCGTGCGTCACCCCGGCGCGCTTCAGCATGCGCGACAGCGTCTCCGACACGTCCACGCTCACCGTGCCCACCAGGACGGGAAGCTCCATGACGTGCAGGCGGCGCACCTCCTCGACGATGGCGTTCAGCTTTTCGCGCTTGGTCTTGTAGACCAGGTCGTGCCGGTCCTGCCGGGTGATGGGACGGTTGGTGGGGATCACCATCACGTCCAGCGTATAGATCTGGTGGAACTCGCCCTCTTCCGTCTCGGCGGTGCCCGTCATGCCGCCGAGCTTGTCGAACATGCGGAAGTAGTTCTGGATGGTGATGGTGGCCAGCGTCTGCGTCTCGGCGCGCACCGCCACACCCTCCTTGGCCTCGACCGCCTGGTGCAGCCCGTCGGACCAGCGCCGGCCGGGCATCATGCGGCCGGTGAACTCGTCCACGATCATCACCTCGCCGTTCTGGATGACGTACTGCTCGTCCCGGTTGAAGAGCGTGTACGCCTTGAGCAGCTGGTGGATGACGTGGATCTTCTCGCTCTTTTCCGCGTACTCGCGCTCCAGCGCCTCCTTGGCCTCGCGCTTCTCGTCCAGCCCCAGCGAGGCGTCCTCCTCCACCCGGTGGATGGCCTCGGAGATGTCGGGGACCACGAACGCGTCGTGCTCGTCGGGGGCCAGCACGTCCAGCCCCTGGTCGGTCAGGTGGATGGTGTGCCCCTTCTCGTCCATCGAGTACAGGAGGTTCTCCTCCAACTCGTGGACCTTCTTGTCCATCATGTAGTCGCGCTCGACCTTGCCGATCACCCGCACCAGGCCGGGGTCGTCGGCCAGCATCTTGTGCAGGCGCTTGTTGCGCGGCGAGCCGCGGCGGGCCAGGAACAGCTTTTCGCCCGCGGCGTAGCTGTCGCCCCCCTCCAGGTCCTTTTCGGCCTGCGCGATCAGGTCGTTGACCAGGCGCGTCTGCCGGCGCGCCAGGTCGGCCACCGACGGGTTGTAGCGGGCGTACGCGGCGTTGGTCTCGGTGCCCACCGGGCCCGAGATGATGAGCGGCGTGCGCGCCTCGTCGATGAGGACGCTGTCCACCTCGTCGACGATGGCGTAGTGATGCCTGCGCTGCACCCGGTGCTCCAGCTGGTGCACCATGTTGTCGCGCAGGTAGTCGAAGCCGAACTCGTTGTTGGTGCCGTAGGTGATGTCGGCGTGGTAGGCCTCGCGGCGCTCCGGGGTGTTGGGCTCGTGCAGGTCGATGCACCCCACCGTGAGGCCCAGGAAGCGGTACAGGTGGCCCATCCACTCGCTGTCGCGCTGCGCCAGGTACGAGTTGACGGTCACCAGGTGCGCGCCCCGCCCGGCCAGCGCGTTCAGGTACAGGGGCAGGGTGGCGACCAGCGTCTTGCCCTCGCCGGTGGCCATCTCGGCCACCTTGCCCTGGTGCAGCGACATGCCGCCGATGAGCTGCACGTCGTAGTGCACCATGTCCCAGACGAGGGTCTGCCCCGTCACCTGCACCTCGGTGCCCACCAGCCGGTGCGCCGCGGCCTTGACGGTGGCGAACGCCTCGGGAAGGATCTCGTCCAGCACCCCCTCCAGCTCGGCCTTCAGCCGGCGCTCGGCCGCGCCCATCCGCTGCGACAGCGCCTCGCGCTCGGCGGCGTCCTCGCTGCTGCGCCGGGCGGCGCGCAGGTCGGCCAGCTCGGCTTCGGCGTCGGCGGTGGCCTCGCGGATCACGGCGCGGAACTTTTCCGTCTGCCCCCGCAGCTCGGCGTCGGACACGCCCTTCAGGCGCTCGAACTCGCGGTTGATCTCGTCGACGATGGGCTGCAGCCGCTTGAGCTCGCGCTGGTGGCGCGTGCCGAACACGGCCTTGACGAGGGACTTCAGCATCTCGCTTCCTTGCCTATCAACGGGAATGGCCCCCGTACAGCCGCTCCCGCGCGATCACCTCGCGCACGGCTTCGGGAACCAGGTATCGTATGCTCAGGCCCGCCGCCACGCGGCGGCGCACCTCGGTGGACGAAAGGTCCACGCGGGTCACGGGCACGGGCACGGCGGGGAACGCCGGGTCCGCGGAAAGCTGGTCGCCGGCGCGCGACATCACCGCCAGCGTGGCCAGCCGGGCGATCTGGTCCGGCTCGCGCCAGCGCGGCAGGTCGGCCAGGTTGTCGGCCCCGGTGACGAAGAACAGCGCGGCGCCGGGCTCGCGTTGGCGCAGCGCGCGCAGAGTGTCGACCGTGTACGAGGGGCCGGTGCGGCGCAGCTCCAGGTCGTCCGCCGCGAAGCGCGGGTCGCCCTGGATGGCGGCCCGCACCATCTCCAGCCGCAGCTCCGGCGCGGTGCGCACCGGCTTGAGCGGGTGCACGGCCGAGGGAATCCACAGCAGCCGGTCCAGCCCCAGCGCGTCGCAGGCGTCCGAGGCCGCCGTGAGGTGCCCCAGGTGCGGTGGATCGAACGCGCCGCCGTACACCCCCAGTCGCACGGACCGCGCCGTCAGCGCCCTGCCGAATCGGCCGGGGCGGCTGCCAGGCCGCGGGCCTCGGGGCTCTGCGGGTACTCGCGCAGCAGCCGCTCGCGGGTGGCCGTGCGCTCCTCGCGGTACCCCATGCGGTCGTAGGCCTCCGTCAGCCGGAGCAGCGCGGTGGCGGCCCACGGCGTTTCGGGAAACTGCGTCACCACGTCGTTGAAGTACACGACGGCGGCGTCGTACAGTCCGCGGCGAAAGTAGAAGTGGCCGTTCCCGTATGCCTTTTCGGCAAGCTTGCCCCGCATCTCGGCCACCCACTGCTGCGCCTGCTGCGCCTGCGGGGTGCCGGGGTAGATGGAGGCGAACGACTCGCAGTAGGTGATGGCGGCCGTGGTGTACTCGGGGTCCAGCTGCGGCCGGGGCGACAGGCGGTGGTACGCGTCGCACAGGCCGAAGCGTGCGTCGGAGGCCTCGGGGTCGCGGGCGAACTCGGTAGCCACGCGCAGGAACTGGGCGGTGGCGCTCACGTACTGGCGCGTCTCCAGGTACGAGCGCCCCAGCGCCATCAGCGCCCCCTTGAGCCGCGGGTCGGCCGCGGCGTTGGGGACGAACTGCGCCAGCAGCTCGGCCGAGCGGCCGTACTGGCCGGCGGTGTAGGCGGCCATCCCCTGCGCGTACGCCGACTCGACGGTCAGCGGCGGGGGGGTGCGGAACATGGCGCAGCCGGGCACCGACACGGCCACGAGGAGGGCAAGCGCGGCCCTGCGGATAGGTCTGGAATCGATCATGGGCTGCATGTACCCGCGGCAGGCCCGCAGGTTCAAAGGTCCGCGGAAACCCCGCGCTACGGTGTTTTTCGCGGCCCGTCCGGGCGCATGCGAAACGGGAGAAGATAGACTTTCGGCACCGCCGCGGCAACCCGCCGTGAGCGCCGGCGGTTCCTACCAGATCCGAAAAAACAACACCTTAAGGGTACAGAGGAACAGAGTCAGACAGAGAAAGCGAGGGGAAGCATGATCTCGTTCCTCTGTCTGACTCTGTTCCTCTGTACGATCAATTCTTTTACGGGATCTGGTAGAAGGGCACGAAGCCGGAGGATCCGGACGGATATCCACCCACCGTGCATCCCCCGAACGCGTCACGCGGTTCGTCGGACGCTACTCCGCGCCGCCGCGGCGCCGCTCCAGCATCCCCAGGAAGGCGGAGACCTGCGCGCTCCCCGGCTGCTGGGCCAGGCAGCGGCGCCACTCGGCCTCGGCGCCGTCCAGGTCGCCGGCGCGGAACAGCGCCAGCCCCAGGTTGGAGCGCGCCTGCACGAAGCCGGGGTTGTGCTCCAGCACCGCCTGCAGCTCGGCGCGCGCCTCGTCCGCGCGCCCCAGCTCGATGAGGGTGCGGCCCAGGCGGGTGCGGATGTCCAGGAAGCGGGGGCGCAGCTCCACCGCGCGGCGGTACTGCTCCACCGCCTCTTCCGGGGCGCCGGCCTGGTCGTAGGTGTCGGCCAGCTCGGCGTGCAGGTTGGCCAGCCGCGCGGCCGCCGCGGACGAGAACCGCCCGCCGCCGCCCTTTTCCTCGTCGGCCTCGGCGGCGCGGGCAAAGGCGTCGCGCGCCTCGTCCAGCCGGCCCAGGTCGTTCAGCGTGATGGCGCGGTTCAGGTGCGCCTCGACGTAGCCGGGGTTCAGCTCGGTGGCGCGCGTGAACGACGCCAGCGCCTCGTCGGGCCGCCCCAGCATGGACAGGCACACGCCGGACAGGTTCTGCACGTCGGCAAAGGCGGGGCGGCGCGCGGCGGCGGCCTGCAGGTCGTCCAGCGCGGCCAGGTACTGGTTGCGGCCCAGCGCCTCCTTGCCGCGCGCGATCAGCTGCTCGACTGCGGGGTCCTGCGTCATCCGTCCTCCGGACAGGGTACGGCGGGTTCGATCGAGGGAAACGCGACGATGATACGCACCCGCCCGCGCCGGGGGCAACCCGCGCGGGCGGTGGAGGGACCCGGCGGGCCGCACGTCCGCGCCGGACGAGGACGCGCGGGGGACGGGCCGGGGTCAGCCGCGGCCGTAGCGGTCTTCCAGCCGGATCACGTCGTCCAGCTCGGGCGTGCTGACTTCCAGGATCACCGCGTCCTCCAGCGCCTCGATGCGGTGCACGTCGCCCGGGCGCACGGTGATGCACTGCCCCGGCTCCATCTCGAAGTCCACGCCGTTGAAGTGGTACAGCAGGCGGCCGGACTGCAGGTACATGGTTTCCTGCTTGCGCTCGTGCTTCTGCAGCGACAGCGCGTGCCCGCGGGTGACCTCGAGCACCTTGCCGGCGTAGCGCTCCTCGTGCGCGTACCAGATCTCGCGCCCCCAGGGCTTGGAGACGATCTTGGGCCGGGCCAGCGGGACCGAAGCGGGGGTGTTGCTTTCCATGTTCGTGAGCTCGCAATCCATGGGAAACGGCGGGGCGCCTCAGCGGCCCCCACCGAAGATTCGTTTGATCAGGGAGGGCCGCGCGCGGCGCAGCGGCGCCACCGGCAGGGGTGGCTGGCCGTCCAGCAGCCGCGCCGCGTTCCCGCGCAGCAGCAGGTCGGCCTGCGCCTCGCCGCCGGCGGCCGCCAGCGCGGCCCGGCACTCCGCCATGCGGGGGGCGCCGCGGGCGTGGTAGTCGCTGGCCGCGTAGTCGGCCAGGCCGCGCTCCAGCAGCCCCCAGGCGCGGTCGCGGGCCTCGGGGCCGTAGCGGCCCAGCAGCGACCCGCAGTTCACCTGCAGGTACGCGCCCCGCTGCCGCCACTCGGCCGCCGCCGCGAAGTCGTCGAAGTTGCCGTACCGCTCGGGGTGCGCCAGCACGGGCGTCCACCCGTTCAGCTTGAGCTCGAAAATGGCCGGGCCCGCGTTGGGCGGCACCGACATGAACGGGAACTCCACCAGCACGAACTGCGTCCCCGCCAGCCGCAGCCGCGGGTCCGAAAGGTCCGGCGCCGGCGTGTCGAGCATGACCTCGAAGCCGCGCTCCAGCCGCAGCGACGGGCACTCCGCCCCGCCCAGCGCCACCAGCCGGGCCCACGCCGCGTCCACCTGCCCCAGGTACTCGTCGCGCTCGCCCGCGCGCTCCAGCAGGGAGGCGCGCAGGTGCGGGGTGGCGACGGCGGCGGTGATCCCCTCGGCGGCGAACGCCCGCAGCCCCTCCACGGCGCCCGCCGCGTCGGCCGCGCCGTCGTCCACGCCGGGGATCAGGTGGTTGTGAAAGTCGATCATCGTTCCCTCACCCCGCCCGCTGCGCCCGGAACCACTCGACGAAGCGGGGGATCCCCTCGTCGATGCGCGTGCGCGGCGCGTACCCCAGCATCCGCCGCGCCCGCGAGATGTCGGCGCAGGTCTGCTCCACGTCGCCCGGCTGGGGAGGAAGGCGCAGGATGCGGGGCTCCACGCCCAGCGACGCCGCCAGCACCCGCACCAGCCGCTCCAGGGTGACCGTGTCGTTTTCGCCCAGGTTGAACACCTCGAACGAGCCCGGGTGGTCGCCCGTGAACGCCAGCGCCCCCTCGATGCCGTCCAGCACGTCGTCGACGTAGGTGTAGTCGCGCCGCGTGGACCCGTCGCCGAACACGGGGATGGCCTCGCCGTCGGCCATGAGCCGGGCGAACTTGTGGATGGCCAGGTCCGGGCGCTGCCGCGGCCCGTACACCGTGAACAGCCGCAGGCACGCCACCGACATCCCGAACAGGTGGTGGTACGTGTGGCACACCAGCTCGCCCGCGCGCTTGGTGGCCGCGTACGGCGAGATGGGGTGCGCCACCGGGTCGTCCTCGGAAAAGGGGACGGCCGCGTGGTTGCCGTACACGCTGGAGCTGGACGCGAACACGAAGCGCGGCGCCTCCATGCGGCGCGCCAGCTCCAGCATGGCGGTGGTGCCCTCGACGTTGACCTGCGCGTACAGCAGCGGGTCCTCGATGGAGGGGCGCACCCCCGCGCGCGCGGCCAGGTGCACCACCGCCTGCACCCGGGCGCCCGCCGCCCGCAGCGCCGCCTCGACCCCCGCGCCGTCGCGCACGTCCAGCTCCAGCAGCGCGAAGCCGGGGTGCGGGAGCATCCCCGCGACGTTGCGGCGCTTGATGGCGGGGTCGTAGAAGGCGTCGAAGCAGTCCACGGCGAACACCCGGTGCCCGCGCGCCAGCAGGCGCTCGCACAGGTGGCTGCCGATGAACCCCGCCCCCCCGGTGACGACGACGTCCACGGCGGTCAGAGGGTGCGCGCGCCGGGGGAGTTCTGCTCCACCAGGGCGCGGAAGTACGGGATGGTGCGGCCCAGCCCCTCGTCCAGCGGCACCTTCGGCTCCCACCCCAGCACCGTGCGGGCCACGGTGATGTCGGGCTTGCGCACCTTGGGGTCGTCCTCGGGGAGGGGGTGCGCCTGCAGCGCCGAGGCGCTTCCCGTGAGCGCCAGCACCCGCTCGGCCAGCTGCCGCACGGTGAACTCGCCGGGGTTGCCCACGTTCACCGGCTCGGCCCGGTCGCTGAAGAACAGGCGGAAGATGCCGTCCACCAGGTCGTCCACGTAGCAGAACGACCGCGTCTGCGAGCCGTCGCCGTAGATGGAAAGCGGCTCGCCGCGCAGCGCCTGCACGATGAAGTTGCTGACCACGCGCCCGTCCTGCGGGCGCATGCGCGGCCCGTAGGTGTTGAAGATGCGCACGATGCGCGTCTGCATCCCGTGGTAGCGGTGGTAGGCCATGGTCATGGCCTCGGCGAAGCGCTTGGCCTCGTCGTACACCCCCCGCGGGCCCACCGGGTTCACGTTTCCCCAGTACGACTCGGTCTGCGGGTGCTCCAGCGGGTCGCCGTACACCTCGGAGGTGGAGGCCAGCAGGAAGCGGGCGCCCTTGGCCTTGGCCAGCCCCAGCGCCTTGTGCGTGCCCAGCGACCCCACCTTGAGGGTGGGGATGGGCTGCTCCAGGTAGTCGATGGGGCTGGCGGGGCTGGCGAAGTGCAGCACGCCGTCCACCGGCCCGGCCACGTAGATGTAGTTGGTGACGTCGTGCTGCACGAACTCGAACCCGTCGCGCCCCATGAGGTGCGCCACGTTGTCGGGGCTGCCGGTGATGAAGTTGTCCATCCCCACCACCTGGTGCCCCTCGCCCAGGAACCGGTCGCACAGGTGCGAGCCCAGGAACCCCGCGGCTCCCGTGATCAGGATGCGCATCAGCCGGCCAGGGCGGGCTGGGGCGCCGCGGCGGGGCGCGAGCGCCGCCCCACCGAGCGGTAGGTGAAGCCCATCTCGGCCATGCGCTCCGGGTCCCACAGGTTGCGCCCGTCGAACACCAGCGGCTCGCGCAGCCCGGCGCGGATGCGGTCGAAGTCGGGGTTGCGGTACGGCGACCACTCCGTCAGCAGCAGCAGGGCGTCGGCGCCCTCCACGCAGTCGTAGTTGCGCTCGCACAGCGACAGCACGCCCATCCCCAGCAGGTCGGCGAAGTAGCGCCCCGCCTCGTGGTGCGCCTCGGGGTCGTGCGCGCGCACCCGCGCCCCGCGCTGGCACAGCCCGCGCACCAGCGTAAGTGACGGCGCCTCGCGCATGTCGTCAGTCTCGGGCTTGAACGACAGGCCCCACACGGCGAAGGTGCGCCCCGACAGGTCCTCGCCGAAGGTGTCGACGACCTGGCGCAGCAGCAGGGCCTTCTGGTCGGCGTTCACCTTTTCGACGCCGTCCAGGATGGCCGGGTCGACCCCCGCCTCGCGCAGGGTGTGGACGAGCGCCTTGACGTCCTTGGGAAAGCAGCTGCCGCCGTACCCGATGCCGGCGAACAGGAAGCCGGGGCCGATGCGCTCGTCGCTGCCGATGCCCATGCGCACCTTGTCGACGTCGGCGCCCACCGCCTCGCACAGGCCGGCGATGGTGTTCATGAACGAGATGCGGGTGGCCAGCATGGCGTTGGCCGCGTACTTGGTGATCTCGGCCGAGGCGATGTCCATGAACAGCACGGGCTTGCCGGTGCGCACGAACGGGGCGTACAGCTCGCCCAGGCGGTGGCGGGCGAACTCGCTCTCCACCCCCACCACCACGCGGTCGGGCTTCATGAAGTCCTGGACCGCCGCGCCCTCCTTGAGGAACTCGGGGTTGGAGCACACGTGGAAGGGGCGGTCGGTGTGGCGGGCGATGGCCTGCCGCACCTTGCCCGCGGTGCCCACCGGGACGGTGCTCTTGGTGATGACGATCTTCTCGGGCCCGGTGGCGGGCATGTTGCGGCCGATGGTCTCGGCCACGGCCAGCACGTGCTGCAGGTCGGCCGAGCCGTCCTCGCCCGGCGGGGTGCCCACGGCGATGAAGATCACCTCGGCCGCGGACACGGCCCCGGCCACGTCGGTGGTGAACGCAAGGCGCCCCTCGGCCAGGTTGCGCTCCACCAGCGGCTCCAGCCCGGGCTCGTAGATGGGGATCTCGCCCCCGTTCAGCCGGGCGATCTTGCCGGCGTCGATGTCCGCGCAGACGACCTGGTTTCCGGTTTCCGCCAGGCAGGCGCCCGCGACCAGGCCGACGTACCCCGTACCAATGACTGCGATGTTCATGCGTGCATGTAAGCAGTGGTTTGTTCGCGCGGGCGAAAGGCGCCCCGCGCGGCGTCCGCCCCGCGCGCGGGCCCCCGCGTCCGGACGGGCGCAGAGAATAGCGGAGAGGGCCCCTGAACGCAACGCAGTGTGCGATTCCGTGGGGCCACGGGTTGTAAGCGCCGCGGGGTGGCGCTATACTAGGTGTTCGCAGTCGACCACGTTTCAGCGCCGGTTCCGAATGTCCATCCGCATCTCCGTAGCCATCTTACTGGCCCTGACGGGCGTGCCCCGCGTGCTCGCGGCGCAGGAGGCCGCGCAGCCCGTTCCGGCGCAGCCCGTTCCCACGGAGCAGAGCGAAGCGCTGATGAGCAGCGTGACGCTGCTTCCCGGTGACCTGATCCGGGTGCAGGTGTACCGCGAAAAGGAGCTGGACGGCGAGTACCTGGTGGACGAGGCGGGGACGGTGGTGCTGCCGCTGCTGGGCGAGCAGCGGGTGACCGGCATGTCCATGCGCGAGCTGAGGCGGCAGCTGGTGGAGGCGTACCAGGTGCACCTTCGCAACCCGTCCATCATCATCACCCCGCTGCGGCGCATCAACGTGCTGGGCGAGGTGCAGCGCCCCGGGATGTACGCCATCGACCCCACCGTGAGCGTGGCGGGGGCGGTGGCCATGGCGGGCGGCGCCACCGCGGCGGGCGACCTGCGCAAGGTGCGCATCATCCGCGACGGACGGGTGTACGCACAGCGGCTGGGGCCCGGCACGGTGCTTTCGGCGGCCGACGTGCGCTCGGGCGACCAGATCTTCGTGGAGCGCCGGTCCTGGTTCGACCGGAACAGCACCTTCGTGGTGAGCACCACGCTGTCGCTGACCAGCATCATCATCGCGATCCTGCGCCGGTAGGAAACCCGCGCGGGGAGGGTCCGGAGACGGGGACGGAGGCTCCCCGCCCGGCGCGATCCGGTATATCGACACGCCTGCAATGCGACAGATCGAACGACCCATGTCGGATACGAACGGAACGGCCCCCGGAACCACCGGCGAGGTCTCGCTGGCCGACGTGTGGCAGCTGCTGCTGCGCAGCCGGTGGCTGGTGGCGGGAACCTGCGCCGTGGTCCTGGCCCTGGCCGCCTTCTGGACGTCGCGGCAGCCGGCCGTGTACGAGAGCGCGGCCAGCCTGCGCATCGACGGGCACGACGCGGGCAAGGCCGCGCTGGGCGACCTGATGCCCGTGGTGGGCATGGGCATGGGCAAGGGGAAGATCCAGACGGAGATGTTCGTGCTGCGCAGCCGTGCCATCGCCGAGCGCGTGGCGGACTCGCTGAACATGACGCTCGTCCTGGTTTCGCCCCAGGTGCCCCGCGACGAGGTGATCCGCCCGGTGGCCATGGCCGGCGCCGACGGCGCGCAGGGGCTGTACACGCTGACCCGCCGCCCCGGCGGGAGCTACGCGCTGAAGCCCGACGTGGAGCGCGAGATCCCGGTGCGGCACGACCCGGTGGCGGTGCCGGGGATGCCGTTCCGCGTGGGCAACGTCACCCTGGAGCTGGACCCGTCGCTGCGCGCGGCGGGCCCGGACGAGATCCGCTTCGGCATCCGCTCGCGGCGCGCGGCGGCGGGCGCCGTGCGGGGGAGCGTGCGGGTGGGGCAGCCCGACCCCGACGCCCTGGTGGTGGAGATCGGCTACAAGAGCACCGACCGGGTGCTGGCGGCCGCGGTGCCCAACGCGCTGGCGGCGGCCTTCATCCAGCACAAGTCGTCCGGAAGCAAGACCGAGTCGCGCAGCACCATCGAGTTCCTGCGGCAGCAGGTGGCCGCCTACGAGGGCGACCTGGCGTCGGCGGAGAACCGGCTGCGCTCGTTCCGCGAGTCGGAGCAGGTGGTGAGCCTTCCCGAGGAGGCCAGCGCGCAGGTGCGGCGCCTGACGGAGCTGCAGGCCACCCGCGACCAGCTGCGCTCCGAGCGCGAGGCGCTGACCCGCCTGCTGAACCGGGTGACGCAGGAGGCCCGCGCCCCCGGCGCGGCCTCGCCGTACCGCCAGCTGGCCTCGTTCCCGGTGTTCCTTTCCAACCGGGCCGTGCAGGACCTGCTGCAGTCGCTGACGACGCTGGAGAACGAGCGCGCCAAGCTGCTGGTGCAGCGCACGGCGCAGAACGAGGACGTGCAGGGGCTGGACCGCCGCATCGGCGAGATCGAGGAGCAGCTGCACCAGATCGCGCGCAACTACCTGGACGGGGTGCAGAGCCAGATCGCCTCGGCCGAGACGGTGCTGGCGCAGTTCGCCACGCAGCTGGCGGCGATCCCGGCGCGCGAAGTGGAGTTTGCCCGCCTTTCGCGGCAGCAGGTGCTGCTGGACGAGCTGTACACGCTGCTGCAGACGCGGCTGAAGGAAGCCGAGATCCGCGAGGCGGTGGAGCCCGGCGACGTGCGCATCATCGACCTGGCGCTGGTGCCCGACCACCCGTTCGCGCCGCGGCCCATGCGCACCATGGTGCTGGCGGCGGTGCTGGGGATGGCGCTGGGGTGCGGCCTTGCCTTCGCGCGGCACGCCCTGGACCACAAGGTGCGCACCCGCGACGACGTGACCACGGCGGCGGCGGGCGCGCCGATCCTGGCGATGATCCCGCGCATCGAGCCGCGAGGCAGCGGGGCCAACGGCAACGGCGCGGGCCACAACCGCATCCGCATCTGGCAGCGCGGCGCCGCCGCGACGGCGCTCAGCGAGGGCGGCGACCGGCTGGTGACCCTGCTCGACCCGCGCAACTCGGCCTCGGAGGCGTACCGCGCGCTGCGCACCAGCATCACCTTCTCCAGCGCGGACCACGCGCCGCAGGTGCTGGTGGTGACCAGCGCCATGCCGGGCGAGGGCAAGAGCACCAGCGCGTCCAACCTGGCCATCACCATGGCGCAGCAGGGCACGCGCACGCTGCTGATCGACGCGGACCTGCGCCGCGGCCTGCTGCACAACGTGTTCGGCGTGCCGCAGGAGCCGGGGCTGTCGCAGGTGCTGCTGGGGCGCGTTCCCCTGGAAGAGGCGGTGCGGCAGGTGCCCAGCACCGCCGGCGCCGAGGACGGGCCTTCGCTGTACGTGCTGACCACGGGGGTGCTTCCGCCCAACCCGGCGGAGCTCCTGGGCTCGGCGCGCATGGCGGAGCTCATGCGCAGGCTGCGGCAGGAGTTCGAGATGGTGATCATCGACGCGCCGCCGCTGAACCTGGTGACGGACGGGGCGGTGCTGGGCAAGCTGGCGGACGCCACGGTGCTGGTGGCGCGCGCGGGCGCCACCGACAAGCGGGCCCTGCAGCACGCCGCCGGCCAGATCATCCAGGTGGGCGGGACCATCGGCGGCGTGGTGCTGAACGACGTGGACGCGCGCACCGGCGGCTATGGCTACGGGTACGGCTACGGGTACGGCTACGGCAGCTACGGCGGCTACGCCCCCCACGAGAACGGCACCAACGGAAAGGGCCGCAACTCCAAGAAGGCCGGCAAGCGGGTCGGCGTCGGATGAAGCAGCCGAGCGTCCTTCGCTGAGGCGGGGATCGGCGGCAAAGCGCGGAGGCGCGGAGAACATGCTTCTCCGCGCCTCCGCGCGTTTCAGGGTCCGGACCCGGGGACGGCCGGGCCGGTGGATGCCTCTCCTGCCGCAGTCCATTGTGCACCCAGACTTCTACTCCCGACTCACACGGACAGCACGGAGGAGAAACCAGTCCTTTTGTCTTCTCCATGACCTCCGTGTGATCCCGAAGCCGGGAAAACAACAACTTCATGCGTACAGAGGAACAGAGTCAGACAGAGGAGCAAGCTGATGTTTCAGTTCGCTTTCTCTGTCTGACTCTGTTCCTCTGTACGATTATTCTTTTTTTCTAATCGAAGGAAGCGTGATTCACATCACACGGAGGACACGAAGAAGACGAGAAGACCGGCCTGCCCTCCGAGATCCATGATGGAACCCGTTCTCTTCAGGACCGGGGACGGCGGATGGACGGGCGGAAGTGGGGCAGGGACGTTTTGGAGCCGCGCCGGGCCAGGTTCAAGACGAAGGTGGGGCGGACGCATCTGCCAGGCGGCGGGCGCGGACCGCCATGGGGACCGCCCGGGCAAAGGACGCGGAGAGCCGGACGACCCGCTGCAGCACGCGCGCGGCACGTCCCACGGGCGGCGCGGCACGCTCCAGCCGGGCGATGGCCGGATGGGCGGATTCGACGTCGGGACGCGCGGGGACGGTGGCCCACAGGCGCCGGGTGGCACCGTCCCGCGCCAGAAGCGCGCTCAGCGCGTCGACGAGGTCCGACCACAGCACCCGCGAGGCGAACAGGGCGCGGGACGCCCCGGCCAGGTAGCCGCCCGCCGCCATGGAGGCAAAGGGATCGGCCGGCGCGGTGCCGTTCGGCCACTCGGCCATGCGGAGCACGGCCCGCATGGCGGGGGCGTCACGGTGCGCCGCGACGCGCGCGCCGACGTCCGCGCGGTCCGCGGGTGCGCAGCGGGCGAGCGCCGCCTTCATCAGCTGCAGCTCGCGCAGGTTTCCCCGCCGGTTCAGGTGGTGGGACACGCCGTGCAGCAGCAGGTGCCACAGCTCGTCCGCCGGCGCCATGCGCAGCAGGGGCCGCTCCGGAAGCGGCACCGCGCGGGCAATCGTCTCCTCGATCGGCTCGAAGCCCTGGACGGTGAAGTGCACCTCCACCATCAGCGCGCCGGGGGCGGTGCGCGCGGCCAGGTGCCAGAAGCTGGCGGAGTTCACGCCCGGATCGTGGCCGTGCCGGTCGTATCCGCGGCCCTCCAGGAACCCCGCCACCTCGCCCGCGGTGTCGCGCGGCACCAGCACGTCGACGTCCACCAGGTCCAGCGGCGGGCTTCCCCCGGCCACCGCGGCGCCCCCCTTGAGCACCACCACCGTCCACCCCCGCTCCGCCGCCGCCGCCGCGAAGGTCCTGAGCTGCGCGCGGGCGCCCAGCACCCGCTGCAGCTCGCGCAGGGTGCTCGCCTCCAGGACCGCGGCCCCGTGCGGGGGCACCTGGCCGGGACGCACCGCGCGGCCCAGCGGCAGCGCGCACCGCTCCATGCCCAGGAAGAGCGCCCATCCCCCGGGCGAGCACGCTTCGGCGGCGGCGGCCAGCGCGGGCGGCACCGGCGCGTCCCATAGCACGTGCAGCGCCCACCGGCGCAGCACCAGCGCCTCGGCGCACCGCTGGCGGGCGGGGAGCGGCGGCTTCGTCCCCTCCGCCAGTGGCGCGGCGGCCTCCGTCGCCATCCGGCCGGTCAGCGCCCCGCGCCCGCGGGCACGGCGGCCAGCACGCCCTCCACCACCCGCTCCCGCTCGGCGTCCGTCAGGCTGGAGCCGGAGGGAATGCACAGCCCCCGCTCGAACAGCTCGGCCCCGACGCCGGTCCCGATGAAGCGATGGTGGCGGAAGACGGGCTGCAGGTGCATGGGCTTCCACAGCGGGCGCGCCTCGATGTTGCGCGACTCCAGCTCCAGCCGCACCGCCTCGGGGCCCGCGCCGAAGGCGGCGGCGTCTAGGGTAAGGCAGGTGAGCCAGCGGGTGTGGCGCCCCCACGGCGCCTCGGGCTGCAGTTCCACGCCGGGAAGGGCGCCCAGCGCCTCGGCGTACGCGGCGAAGTTGGCGCGCCGGGCCCGCACCCGGTCCTCCAGCACCGCCAGCTGCCCCCGGCCGATGGCCGCCAGCACGTTGCTGAGCCGGTAGTTGTAGCCGATCTCGGCGTGCTCGTAGTGCGGGGCCGGCTCGCGGGCCTGGGTGGAAAGCTTGCGGGCGTGCGCCAGCAGGTCCTCGTCGTCCGAGACCAGCATTCCCCCGCCGGAGGTGGTGATGATCTTGTTGCCGTTGAACGAGAACACGCCGCACCACCCCAGGGTGCCGGGCGCGCGGCCGCGGTAGGTGGCACCCAGCGCCTCGGCCGCGTCCTCGACGAGCGGCACCTCGAAGCGCCGGCAGGCGGCCAGGATGGGGTCCAGGTCGGCGCTCTGCCCGTACAGGTGCACCACCACCACGGCCTTCGGCAAGCGCCCGGCGCGCGCCGCGTCCTCCAGCGCCTGCTCCAGCAGGGCGGGATCCATGTTCCACGAGGTGCGCTCGGCGTCGATCAGCACCGGCTCGGCGCCCACGTAGCGCACGGGGTTCACGCTGGCCGCGAAGGTCAGGTCGCTGACGAACACGGTGTCGCCCGGACCCGCGCCCAGGTGCAGCAGCGCCAGGTGCAGCGCCGCGGTGCCGCTGCCGAGGGCCAGCGCGCCGCCGCTGCGCACGGCGGCGCGGAAGTCGGCCTCGAAGCCGTCCACGTGCGGCCCCAGCGGGGCGATCCAGTTGGAGTCGAACGCCTCGTTCAGCAGGCCCTGCTCCAGGCCGCCCATGTGCGGCGGCGACAGGTAGATGCGATCAGGTTGCATTTTTCTTTCGCCCGCTCAAAGGACGCGCGTCCGTACGACCCGCGCCGGATTTCCCACCACGGTGGCCCCCTCGGGGACGTCCCGTATGACCACGGCGCCCGCGCCCACGATGGCCGCGCG
Source organism: Longimicrobium sp. (assembly GCF_036399255.1). Taxonomy (GTDB): domain Bacteria; phylum Gemmatimonadota; class Gemmatimonadetes; order Longimicrobiales; family Longimicrobiaceae; genus Longimicrobium. Next base: position 82,355 of record NZ_DASWNM010000173.1, on the reverse strand, counting down.
TCCCACGCGGATCCGGTTGATGACGACGGCGCCCGCGCCGATCCAGCCTCCCTCCCCCACCCGCACCTCGCCGGCCAGCACGGCGCCGGGGGAAACGTGCACGCCGTCACCCAGGACGCAGTCGTGCTCCACCACCGCGGCGGTGTTCACGATCACCGCGCCGCCCACCACGGCGGCGGCGTTCACCACCGCCCGCGGACACACCACCGTCCCCGGCCCCAGCGTGGCCGAGGGGCTGACGACGGCGGAGGGATGCACCAGGGCGGCGGCGGCGCGGGAGCCGGCGGCGCGCAGGCAGGCCAGCCGCCGCGCGTTGTCGCCCACGGCCGGCACCACGGCATCCGCATCCCCCGGAAGCACCGCGTTCGATCGCAGCGCCGCCTCCAGCTCCGCCTCCGAGGCGATCACACGCCCACCGCCGGGCTCCGCCGGCAGCCCCAGGCGGGTGGCGTCCGCGTCGGCGTAGCCGGCCAGCCGCTCGCCCGCCGCGCGGACCACGTCGGCCACCACCCGGCCGTGCCCTCCGCCCCCCCACACCAGCAGCCGGGTGCTCACGCCGACTCTCCGCCGCCGCCCCGGAACAGCTCGCGGGTGGCCTGCCCGGGCTGGGCCACGCCGTGGCGCCGCACCACCATTCCCACCGTGCGCGCCAGGATGCGCAGGTCCAGCAGAAAGCCGCGGTTCTCCACGTACCAGGCGTCCTGCTCCAGCTGGTCCTCCCACGACAGCGCGTTGCGCCCGTTGACGGCGCTCCACCCGGTGATGCCGGGGCGCACCTCGTGGCGGCGCGCCTGCCGCGGGCTGTACCGCGGCAGGTACTCGGGAAGGAGCGGGCGCGGGCCCACCAGGCTCATGTCGCCCCGCAGCACGTTCCACAGCTGCGGGAGCTCGTCCAGGCTGCTGGCGCGCAGAAACCGGCCGAAGGGCGTCAGCCGCTCGGCGTCGGTGCCGGGCCCGTGGCGCATCGTCCGGAACTTGTAGATGGTGAAGGTGCGGCCGCCCAGCCCCGCGCGCGCCTGCCGGAAAAGCACCGGACGCCCCAGGAACACGCGCACCGCCAGCGCCACCCCCGCCAGCACGGGCGCGCACAGCACCAGCCCCGCCCCGGCGCCCACCAGGTCCAGCGTGCGCTTGGCGGCCCCGCCGGGCGCCCGCTCAGCCGCCACGCCGCGCCTCGCCCCTGCCGTCACGGGCCAGCGCGCCGGCGCGCACGGCCCAGCGCGAAACCTCCATCACCTCGTCCAGGGGGATGGGCGCGGGGCCGCCCCCGCGCACCGCCGCCGCCCAGGCGCGCACCTCGGCCGCGTGCCCCTTGTCGGCTGCCCGGGGCCGGTTGAGCAGCGAGCCGCCGGGCACGCCCCAGCGCAGCAGCCGCCGCCAGTTGTCGATGGCCGCCGTCTTTCCGTCCCAGAAGCACTCGATGCGCTCCTTGGGAAAGCTGCGCGCGCCCGAGGCCAGGTAGTGCACCACCGCCGTGGAGCCGTCGGCGAAGCCCATCGACAGGTGGGCGATGTCGTCCACCGCCCGCCCCTCCCCGTCGCGCGCCGAGACGGCCTGCACCTCGCGGATCGGGGCGCCCACCAGCGCGCGCGCCAGGTCCATCCAGTGGCACGCCTCGCCCACGATGCGCCCGCCCCCCAGCTCGGGGTCCTGCGTCCAGTGGTCGCGGGGGATCATCCCCGCGTTCACCGTGGCGACGACGGAAAGGGGGCCCGCGCGTCCACGCAGCAGCCCCTGCATCTCCACGGTCAGCGGGGCGAAGCGGCGGTTGAAGCCCACCATCACCATGCGCCCGGCGGCGCGGGCGGCGGCCTCGACCCGGTCCAGCGACGCCTCGTCCAGCGCCAGCGGCTTTTCGACGAACACGTGCTTCCCCGCCTCCAGCGCACGGATGGCGAGCGAGGCGTGGCTGTCGTGGCGGGTGAGCACGTAGACGGAATCCACGTCCGCGTCCTCGAAGACGGCGTCCAGGTCGGTCGTCACCCGCTCGAAGCCGAACTTCTCGGCCGCGATGGTCCCCGTGACCCCGCCGCCCGACGCCACCACCCGCAGCCGCGCGCCCTCTTCCCTGAGCACGGGAAGCAGCGTGCGCACGGCGAAGTTGCCGGCGCCGATGACTCCCGCCCCGCCCCGCCCGCCCGCCGGGGCCGCCGGCCCGCGCTCCACCGTCCGCGCGGCGCGCGGCGAGGCGCCATCGGCCGGGGGATAGGTGAGCACCACGCCCAGGCTGGGCTCGCTGCCGCCCACCACCTGGTACGCCCCGGCGGCCTCGGCGAAGGCGAAGCGGTGGGTGACCATGGGCGACGGGTCCAGCGCCCCCGTGGCCATCATCATCAGCACGGCGTCGAAGTTCCGCTGCTCGGTCCAGCGCACGTAGGGGAGCGGGTAGTCGCGCCCGCCCTCCTCGTACTCGGGGTCGTACCGCCCCGGCCCGTAGCTGCAGGACACGGAGAAGCTGAGCTCCTTGCGGTAGAAGTCGTCGCGCCGCAGGTGCAGCCCGCTCACCCCCACCAGCACCAGCCGGCCGCGTTTGCGGCTCATGGCGGCGGCCTGGTGCACGGGGTCGTCGCTGTCCGAGGCCAGGGTCAGCAGCACGGCGTCGGCGCCCACGCCCCCGGTGAGCGCCTCGACCCGCGCGGCGGGGTCGCCCACGGTGCCGTCCACGGCCACGGCGCCAAAGCGCTCGGCCAGGGCCAGCCGGCCGGCGTCGCGGTCGATGCCCACCACCCGGCACCCCGAGGCGCGCAGCAGCTGCACCGTCAGCAGGCCGATGAGGCCCAGCCCGTACACCACCACCGTCTCGCCCAGCGAGGGCGCGGCCAGCCGGATCCCCTGCAGGCCGATGGCGGCCACGGGGGTGAAGGCGGCCGACTCGAAGCTCACCCCCTCGGGGATGCGGGCGGCCAGGGTGTGGGGAACGCGGACGAACTCGGCGTGGGGCCCGTTGGTCACCACCCGGTCGCCCACGGCGAAGCCGCCGGCGCGGGGGCCGGCCTCGGCCACCACGCCGGCGTTGCAGTACCCCAGGGGGATCGGCGCCTCGAGCTTGGCGCGGACGGCGTCCAGCGTGGGGACCAGCCCGTCGGTGCGCACCTTGTCGAGCACCTGGCGCACCTTGTCGGGCTGCTTGCGCGCCTTTTCGAGCAGCGACGCGCGGCCGAACTCCACCAGCATGCGCTCGGTCCCGGCGGAGACGACGGTGGCCTGGCTGCGCACCAGGAGGTTGGGACCCGAAACGGCGGGCACGGGCGCGTCCACCAGCAGGGTGGCGCCCGAGTCGAGTCGCTGCAGGAGCTGCTTCATCCGAGGGCCGCAAGGGGAAACGGCTCGCCCGCGAACCGGGCGCGCCGGAGTTCGTCACAAACCCCAAACATAACCTCCGTGCCGCCGGCATGCACCCCCCGAAACCTGCCCCTTGCGCGCCGGGCGGGGGAAACACGTATTTATGAGACGAAGGGGTCCCGCCATCGAACCCCCGCGGGCGCTGGAACGGCGGCGGGCCGCGACTTCAGCCGGTGCAGGGCGTGCGCGTGTCCCGCCGCCGCGCCGCCGCCCGCGGGGGTCCGGTCCGCGGGCGTGCGGTTCCACCGCACCCCGTACCCGGGTCCGGTGGAGGCGGCGGACCCCGCGCCGGCCGCCCGGGCGCTGACCGGAGGAAGGAGCGTTCCATCGCCACGCGACTGTACTCCAGCGACGCGCGGCCGCGGAGCCGGTGGAGCGGATGGACGCACGGCCGCCGCTGGCGAGGAGCCGGGTGCTGGACGGGATGCGGGCGAGGCCGGCTCCGCGCCCCGCTCCGGAGCGGGGCGCAGAGCCCTGGGGGATCGAACCTGGATGGCGCCGCTGGAGTACGCGCGCCGGATGCACGGGATCCCGGCGGTGGAGCATCCGGTGGAAAGCGGCTCGTGCCGGCCCGGTGTCGGCGGCCGGCCCGACCGCCGCGCCCCGGCGGGAGCCTGCTGGCGGGAATGCCCTCGCGCGACCCCTGCCACCCCCGGGGGGGCGTCCTGGGCCGCCGGCGGAGCGGGGGCGGATTCCCCCCTCCCGAACCCCCTGGACTCCACCCGGCCGTTCCGCCCCACGCAGATCCTGCCGCTGGACGAAACCGCGGCGATTCTTCGCCGGCGCGGGGGTGGAGCTGGTGCGCGCCGGAGCGGTGCACGAGCCGGCCTTCGCGGCCCCGGCCGGGTGTGGCGCATCCGCGGCGAGGGGGTCGTGGCGGGCAGAAAGCGCGCGGCGTGACGGCGCGCGCCCACCCGTGAACCCGGGCCACATGCACAAGCGTGTTTCGTGACAATCATGACCAGCACGAACCCCCTCCCCCCTCCCCACCGGGTGCTGATCACGGGCGGCGCGGGGTTCATCGGCGGCCACCTGGCCCGGCGGCTGCTGGACCAGGGGAGCGAGGTGACCGTGCTGGACGACCTGTCCACCGGCCGCGAAGCCAACCTTCCCCACCACCCGGCGCTGCGCCTGGTGCGCGGCTCGGCCACGGACCCGGCGGCGGTGCGGGCGGCGGGGCCCGCGGACCTGGTGCTGCACCTGGCCGGCGTGGTGGGAATGCGGCTGGCCGTGTACGAGCGGGAGCGCGCCTACCACGTGGCGGACGCGGGAACGCGCACGGTGCTGGCGGAGACGGGCGCCGCGCCCGTGCTGCTGTTCTCCTCCTCCGCGGTGTACGGCGGGGACGCGGAGCAGCCGGTGGCGGAGCGGCGCGCGGTGCGCATGGAGGGGCTGCGTCTGTACGACGGGGGCGCGCCGGGGTACGCCAGCGGCAAGTGGCGGCTGGAGCAGCTGGGGCGCGCCGCCGCCCGCGCGGGGCGCCGGGTGCTGATCGTGCGCCCCTTCAACGTGGTGGGTCCCGGGCAGTCGGACGCGTACGGGATGGTGATTCCCACCTTCGTCCGCCGGGCGCTGGACGGGCTGCCGCTGGAGGTGCACGACGACGGCCGGCAGACGCGCTGCTTCAGCCACGTGCGCTGCTTCACCGGCTGCATCGCCCGGCTGCTGCGCGACCCCCGCGCCTGGACGCGCCGGGCGCTGACGCTGAACGTGGGGTGCGGCCAGCCGGCCTCCATCGGCGAGGCGGCGCGCGTCGTCCTGGAAGAAACGGGCTCGTCGTCCGCCGTGCGCCACGTGCCCTACGCGGAGGTCTTTCCCGGCCGCGCGGACGTCCGCGGCCGCATCCCGGACGCCGGGCGGATGCGGGCGCTGCTGGGGGAGACGGAGTGGCCCGGCCTGCGCGCCATCGTCCGCGACGTGGTGGCCTCGCTGCGCGCGGGGGCGGATGGTTGACGTGGAACTGCTGGTGCTGGGCGGCGGGGTGACCGGGCTGGCCGCCGCGGCCGGGATGGGGGACCGGGCGGTGGTGATCGAGCGCGACGCGCGCCCGGGCGGGCTGGTGCGCACGGAGTGCTTCGACGGGTACTGGTTCGACCGCGTGCTGCACGTGCTTCACTTCCAGGACCCGGCGCTGCGGGACCGCACGCGGGCGCTGCTGGGCGGCGTGCTGGCCCCCTGCCCCCCGGAGGCGTGGGTGGAGACGGCCGCGGGGACGGCCCGCTTTCCCATCCAGCTGCACCTGGGCGGGCTGCGGGCGGAGGCGCGGGTGCGCTGCCTGGAGGGGCTGGCCCGCGCCGCCTGCGCCCCCGCCCCGCCGGATGGCGGCGGGCCGCCCGCGTACGACCAGTTCCTGCTGGCCAGCTTTGGCCCCGCGCTGTGCGAGCTCTTCTACTTTCCCTACAACCGCAAGCTGTGGCGGCGCCCGCTGGACGCGCTGGTCCCCGCCGGGCAGACGTGGAACCTGCAGCGCCCGTCGCTGGCCGACGCCATCCGCGGCGCCTTTCCCGACGCGCCCCCCCGCGGCGGCTACAACGAGGACGCCTTCTATCCGCGCCCCCCGGCGGACGCCCCCTGCCGGGGGATGGAGGTGCTGGCCCGCGCCCTGGCCGCGCGCGTCCGCCACCTGTCGCTGGCGACGGAGGTGGAGGAGATCGACCCCGCGCGGCGGACGGTGACGGCGCGGCGCGGGGGCGAGCGGGTGGTGTACCGATACGGCGCCTGCCTGTGCACCCTTCCCCTTCCCGCGGCGATGCGGATGTGCGTGGACGCGCCCCCCGCACTCCGGGAGGCGGCGGCGGCGCTCCCCCACAACGCGGTGCTCTCCGCCGCCTTTTCGGTGCGCGGCCCGCGCCCCGCGGCGCCCGGCCAGTGGCGCTACTACACCGACGAGTCGCTCTGCTTTACCCGCCTGGTGCACATGACGGAGCTGGACCCGATGATGGCGCCGGCGGACGGATGGGGGGTGCTGGCGGAGATCCCGGTGCGCTCGGGCCCGCGCGCGCCGGACGCCGAGGTGCTGGCGCGCGCCCGGCGCGACCTGGCGCGGGCGGGGGCGCTCCCTCCCGGGTGCAGGGTGGTGGATGCCCGGCTGATGGCGGCCGACCCGGCGTACGTGGTCTTCACCCGCGGCGCGGACGCCGCCGCGCGCGCCTGCCGCGACTGGCTGGCGGAGCGCGGGATCGCCGCGCTGGGGCGCTACGGGCGGTGGGAGTACTCGTCCATGTCGCGGTGCATGGCGCAGGGGATCCGCTGGGCCGAGTCCGCGCGCGCCGGCGTTCCCTGGGCGGACGGCGAGGCGGCCCTGGCATGAGCGCCCTCGCCCTCTTTCTCCTGGCCGCCGCGGCGGGCGCGTGCGGCACCCTGGCGGCCCGGGCGCTTGCGTTCCGGGTGGGGATGGTGAGCCGGCCCAACCCCATCGTGGCCCAGCACACCCGCACGGTGGCGTACCTGGGCGGCGCGGGGGTGGCGGCGGGATGGGCGGCGGCGCTCCTCGCGGCCCCGGGCCTGGGCTTCGCGGCGGAGGCGCCGGGGCTCCCGCTCGCGGCGCTGGCGGTGGGCGCGGCGGCGTTCCTGGCGATCGGGGTGTGGGACGACGCGCGGCCGCTGTCGCCCGCCGCCAAGCTGCTGCTGCAGGGTGCCGCCGCCGCGGGGGCGGCGGCGGGAGGGATCGTCCTTCCCGTCACGGGAAGCGGGGGCGTGGACGCGGCGCTGTCGGCGTTCTGGATCGTGGTCGTGGTGAACGCGGTGAACCTGACGGACGTGTGCGACGGGCTGGTGGGCGGGGTGGCGGTGGTGGCGCTGCTCCTGCTGGCCGCGGCGTCGCCGGCGGTGCGGGGGCCGGCGCTGGCGGCGGCGGGCGCCACGGCCGGATTTCTCGTCTTCAACCTCCCCCCCGCATCCATCTTCCTGGGGGACGCGGGCGCCCACCTGCTGGGCTTCGTGCTGGCGGCGCTGACGCTGGCGGACGCGCGGGGGCTGGCCCTGCCGCACGCCGCCGCGCGCGCGGCGCTGGTGACGGGCGTGTTCCTGTTCGAGCTGGCGTTCCTGGTGGCGGCGCGGCGGCGCAAGGGGATCCCGTTCTGGCGGGGCAGCCCGGACCACGTCTCGCTGCGCCTGCAGGCGGCCGGGCTGTCGCGCTGGCAGACGGACGCCGTGGCCTGGTCCGCGGCCGCGGCGCTGGGCGGTGCGGCGCTCCTCCTGCCCCGCGTGCCGGCGGCGGGACGCGCCGTGCTCCTGGCCGCCGCGCTGGCGGGGCTGGCGGCGGCGTGGCGGGCGCTGCTGCGGTGGGAGGTGCCGCCGCGCCCCCCGCGCGCCGCGGTGGAGGGCGGATGACGGGGCGGCTGCTGTGGATTCACCAGAACTTCGTGAGCGCGCGCGAGGCGGGGAACTCGCGGGCCATCCACCTGCTGGCCGCGCTGCTGGAGGCGGGGTGGCGGGTGGACCTGGTGTGCGAACAGGCGAGCTACCTGGGCGCCCGCGCCGTGGACGCCACGGACGGGCCGGTGGTGCGGCGGGAGGGCGGGCTGGCGGTGCACCGGCTGCCGGGGCGCGAGACGGGGCTGCGGCTTCGCGGACGCGGGCGGGCGTTTCTGGGGTTCGCGGCCCGCGCGCTGCGCTACGCCGCCACCCTGCCGCGGCCGGACGTGGTGTACGCCTCGTCGCCCCCGCCGCCGCAGCTGCTGGCCTCGCTGGCCGCCGCCGCGCGCGTCCGCGCCCCGCTGGTGTTCGAGGCGCGCGACCTGTGGCCGGCGTTCCTGCTGCAGGGCGGGATGCTTGCCCCCGGGCCGGTGGCCGAAGGGCTGTGGTGGACGGAGTCGCTGGCGTGCCGGACGGCGGCGGCGTGCGTGGCCGTGTCGCCCCCGTTCGCCCCCTACCTGGAGCGCCTGGGCGCCCGCGCCGTGACGGTGGCGCTGACCGGGGGGGACCCCGCCCTGCTGGACGCGGACCGCGCGGCGGGGGCGGCGTGGCGGCGGCGGATGGGGGTGGAGGACCGGGTGGTGGTGGCGTACACCGGGTCGCTGAACGAGCCGTACGGCATTCCCGCGGTGCTGCGGGCGGCGCGGCGGCTGGCGGCGGAGGACCCGCGGGTGGTGTGGGTGTTCGCGGGTGAGGGACGCGGCCGGCCGGAGGTGGAGCGGGCGGCGGCCGAAACCGGGGCCGTCCGCTGGCTGGGGATGATGCCCAAGGACGCGCTGGCCCCGGTGCTGCTGGGCGCCGACCTGGCCCTGCAGACCCACGCCGGCTGGCCGCTGCTGCAAACGACCGTGTCGGGAAAGCTGTTCGACTACCTCGCCGCCGGGGTCCCGGTGGTTTCCCTATCCGGGGGGGTGACGGGAACCCTGCTGCGCGAGGCGGGGGCGGGCGTGGTGGTGGCGCCCGACGGGCTCGCCGCGGCCGTGCGCGCGCTGGCCGCCCTTGCGCCGGACGCGCGGGCGGCGATGGGAATGCGGGGCCGCGCGTGGGTGGCGCGCCACGCCCCCGCACCCGCCGAGGCCCGGCGGATCGTGGCCGTGGTGGAGGCGGCTCGGGGCGGGCCGCCGGTAACCCGGGACGCCCTGCTGCGCGCGGGGCTGGCCGCGGGGCGCGCCGTCGCGCGCCGCGCCCCCCAGCGCGCCGTCGCCGACCTGTTCGGCGGGGGGCGCGAGGAAACCATCCGCCGCGCCTTCGACGCGTGGATGGCCGCCGCGGGCGCGTTCGCCGCCGACGCAGCGCCGCCCCCCATGCCGCTGCTGCTCTCCGACCGCGACCGCACGGCGTCCGCCCCCGCGCGGGCACGGCTCCCATGACGCGCCCGCCGGCTCCCCCGCACGTGATGACGGTGGACGTGGAGGACTGGTATCATCCCCTGGAGCCGGACCCGGCCCGGTGGGGGGGATGCGAGGACCGGGTGGAGGGGAGCACCCGGCGGCTGCTGGAGGCGTTCGCGGACGCGGGGACGCTCGCCACCTTCTTCGTCCTGGGCGACGTGGCGCGGCGGCACCCCGCGCTGGTGCGCGAGATCGCGGCGGCGGGGCACGAGGTGGCCAGCCACGGGATGCTGCACCGCTTCGTCTACCGGCAGACGCCGGCGGAGTTCGCGGACGACGTGCGCCGCTCGCGCGACCTGCTGGCGGACCTGTCGGGCGCGCCGGTGGTGGGATACCGGGCCCCGTACTTCTCCATCACCCGCCGGTCGCCGTGGGCGCTGGGGGTGCTGCGCGAGCTGGGGTTCACCTACGACGCCAGCGTGCACCCCGTGCTCAACCACCGCTACGGCATTCCCGGCGCGCCCCGGCTTCCGCACCGCACGGCGGAGGGGCTGCTGGAGATCCCCCCCAGCACCTTTCCTCTGCCGCCGCGGGTGAACGTTCCCTGCGGCGGCGGCGCGTACTTCCGTCTCCTTCCCTACGCGGTGACGGAGCGGATGCTGGCGCGGCTGGAGCGCGCGGGGGAGCGGATCGTCTTTTATCTGCATCCCTGGGAGGTGGACCCCGGCCACCCGCGCGTGCCCCTGCCGGCCGGGCTGCGCGTTCGCCACTACCACGCGCTGGACCGGGCGGAGGACCGCCTTCGCCGCCTGGTCCGGCGCTTCTCCTTTGGCTCCGTCCGCGAGGTCCTTGCCCCATGAGCACGCCCGTGCGGCGGGTCGCCCCCTTCTTCGACCGCCGCGCCTTCGTCCCGGGCGTGGTGGAAGCGTACCGTCCCGGGTGCTGGCTCATCCTGGTCGCCGGTCCCTGACCTGCTGCCCCCAGCGGCACGCCCGCTTGCCGGATCGCGGAGCTCGCCCCCGCACAATGTGAACGGAGCCAGCAGAGCACGTCACTCCGCTGACTCCGTGTGGCATCGAATTCCGTGAAGCGCGCCGCTCACCCCGGCCGTGGCGGTGGCGGATGGTTCTCGAGGTCGCGCATCAGGTGGGCGCGCCGGCCGATTCCGGTGTGCTGCAGAGATCATCCGGCGGCCGCCATCCCTTCCCCAAAAAACCTAGGATGGCAAAGCTAGCTTGCCTAGGCGCTCTTCAAGGTTGCCGAGGTACGCCTTGGGATCACGACGGAACTGCAGTCCTCGGCGTCGGATGGTGCAACGGGCGTTGAGTTGCTGGCGCAGCTGCGTCCAGCGTGCAAGATCGCGTGGCTGCAACTCCGCGCCACTTCGGCTGCGCAGGCGCGTTGCCGCACCGGCCACCAGGCGTACAGAGCCACGTAGGACCAGTCCCAGGGGGGCGCGCTTGCGCCCCGTCGTCCGGCGCTCGTGATGGCGGCTCGATCCGAAGAACTGCTCCAGGTCGTTGTTGGTGCGTGGCAGCCCCTTCACGCTGTAGCAGTGAAAAAGCCCCGGCCAGTAGCTCCGGCTCACCTTCAGGAAGCGGTCGACCGCGGGAGCCAGCGCGCCCGCCTGTTCCCGGTCGTGCTTCATGACGTCGAGCAGGGCCTGGAGGCGGCGCTCGACCTCCTGGGCATCAAGCTTCTCTTCGTTGTTCAGGATCCGGGCGGCAGCGTGGATCCATGGAAAGGCAATGCGCACGTCCGGCCAGAGGTCGCGTGTCTTGTCGAGTCCCTTCGCGACCAGGGTCTTAAGCTTCGCGAGCGGCTTTGGCAGAGCCCCCTTTTCTCAACCCGCTCCAGGCTGTCGTGGATCTTGGAGAGCCGCTCGTGCAGTTGCAGCCCCGAGGCACTGAGCGGTGGCGGGCCATCATCGGTCAGTGCGCTGCGCACCGCCGCACAGTAGCCGCGCACCACCTCGGCTTCCGCGTCGCCACGCGGCTCCACCTTCCGTTCGATCACGCGGATCCCGCGCACGTGCTTCTTCAGCACCTTCTTCGCGTGCCGGTCCGCCTCGTAGACCGGCAGCGCCGCCTCGCGCAGGTAGTGGAACTGGCAGAGCTGGTGCGGCACACCCGGAAGCGCCCGCTCGACAGCCCGGCGGATGGACCGCTGCCCGTCCGAGACCACGCCCTCGATCGGCACCGGGAGCACCGAGACCACCGCACTGAGCAACGCGGCAAGGTCCTCGCCGGCGGAAGAAAGCAGGCTCTTCGCCAGCAGCACCTCGCCCGAGAGGCAGTCGCGCAGCACCCAGAGCACCTCGTGTCCCACATCGGGCTGCAGCCCGTCCAGCGCCAGGATCACGCGCCCTTCCCGCGCGGTGATTTCCCGCAGGCGCTCCGCGTCCGTGAGCGAGAGGGCGAGCAACTCGTCGTAGCGCTCCAGCAGGTAGACGTTGCGCTCGGCGATGTCGACGTCGCGCTCGCGCAACGCGCGGTGCATCTCGGGCACGCTCAGGTGCTGCACGTAGCGCATCGCACCGATCAGCGCGATCACGTCCAGGCCGAACTCGTGGTGCGGCAGAGCCAGCGCGCCCTCGGCTTCGGGGCGATAGGGACGGTGATAGCGCGGACAGTCCGCGTGCGGGCAGCGCCGGATGGACAGGTGCAGCCGCAGCAGGCCGGAAAGCGTGACGAGGGTGCGGTGATTCGTGTACGCGGCCCACATCATCCGTCCGCAGGTCGGACACGCGGTGCATGCAGGCGCCAGCGACTGCTCCAGCGTGGGATTGGGACGAGCGCGACGTCGAGCCATCGGTTCCTCCGGCCGGGAGAAAGTCTCGCGAAACCCGACCACTAGTTTACTTCGGTCACTTTTGCTACGCTAGAAAAAACGCGGATGGCACCCTGCCGCATTCCACCCCTCTCGCGTTCCCGGCAGCCCACGCCGGCTCGTGCCTCGTCGACCGGCGCGCCATGCCTCCGCTCACATGAACTCCCGCCTGGACCCCGAATCCGGGAAACAACGCCTTCATGGATACAGAGGAACAGAGTCAGACAGAGCCAGGATGATGTTTCGACTCGCTTTCTCTGTCTGGCTCTGTTCCTCTGTATGATCATTCTTTTCCAGGATCTGGTCTGAGGATGAGGCAGCTTGTGGGAATGCACAATCGGGCCGAGAACCCGGTATGAGCTCCCCACCTGCTGTGCAGACCCTTGCTCACGGAACCTGGGCCAGCCGTAGCCGCACCCGCCCCCCCCGGCTGTCCCCTGTCCCCTGTCCCCTGTCCCCTGTCCCCTGACTCAGCCCGCGGGACGGCGGATGCGGGTGACGATGCGGGTGCCGGGGGTGACGGGGCCGCGCACCACCTCCCACCAGCGCGAGGCGATGCGCTCGCCGTAGTGGGGCGAGAACCAGCCCAGCACGTCGCCCTCCGCCGCCTGGTGCAGCACGGCGCCGCCCTCCACCTGCACCCAGGCGGGGTCCGCGTCCGGGTGCAGCAGCCAGCGCACCGTCATCTCGCCCGCGGCGGCCAGGGCGGTGTCCACCACCGTCACCTCGTCCGCCGTCACCGTCACCTCGCGGCGCACGCGTCCGGGAATCTGGCCCGCCAGCACCGCCGCGCCCGCATCCATCCGGGCTCGCAGCAGGTCCGCCTCGGGCCACAGGTACCACAGAAAGCGCGGGCCGCGCACCCCCGGCTCGGTTCCATCCAGCAGCGGCGCGTTGTGCACGCGCGCCCACACCAGCCCGTTGCGCCAAGGCGGGGGGCCGTTGTAGGCAAAGGTCCCCGCGTCCACCACCACCTCGCGGCCGTGCAGCCGCACGTCCAGCTGCAGCGGGTCCAGGTGCCCGGGGCGCGCCTGGTAGCGGCCCGCGCGCAGGAACACCGCCGCGGCGCCGATCCGGGCCGAGGCCCACCCGCCGGGGCCGCTGCGCACCCCGTCCGCCACGGGTCCCCCGGCGTCGGGAACGGGCAGGCCCAGCCAGGCGCACACCTCCTCGTCCGGCTGGATGCCGGGGGGCAGCGCGAGGCCGAAGGTGGCCGCGGCGGCGGTCATCAGCGGGCGAAAGTCGCGGTACGGCGCCAGGGTGACGGGGTGCACCAGCGCGCCGTCGTTGGCGCCGTGGTTGGGGACGATCCCCGTCTCCGGGTCCGCCAGCGCGCCCAGCATCTCCACCGCGGCCCGCACTCGCGCCACCGCGCCGTCCGAAAGCGAGAGCCCGGCGGCACGCAGCACCCGCTGGGCCACCACCAGCTGGTCCAGCGACACCCGCAGGTAGGTCAGGGAGTGCTGCACGTACCAGCCGTCCTCCCCGAACTGCTCGCGCACCAGGCCCTCCAGCGTGCGCCGCCCGCGCGCCAGCCATCCGTCCGCCTCGGGGTGCGCGCCGCGCAGGCGCTGGCCCAGCACCACCAGCCCCATGGCCTCGGAGACCGCGTGGTTGTTGCGCTGCGAAAGGGCGTATCCCAGCGCGTCCGCCACCCGCTCGCCCGACGCGGCCAGCGTCCCCGCGATGCGCCCCATGGCCTCGGGGGTGCTGGAGGGGGCGCCGGCCAGGTTGGCCTCGGCGTACAGCAGCGCCACGGCCCGGATGGTGGTTTCCTGCCCGCACCCCCAGTGCGGCCCCCGGAAGGGCGGGCTCGAGGCGTGCCACCCCGCGAACCGCTCGTGGAAGGCCCGGGCGTAGCGGTCGTCGCCGGTGACCCGCCAGGCGCGCACCAGGTCGTACACCCAGCCAAAGCGGCCCGGCTCCCACACGTCCTTGATGTCGCCCATGGTGGCGGTCAGGTGGGGCACCGCCCACCACGCCGGGCCTCCGAAGGCGACGCCCGTGTGCGGGTGCGTGAGCCACTCGCCGGGGGTGCGGGGGAGGGGCCGCCACTCTCGCCGGTACGCCTGGTGCTCGCCCCCCGCCACCCGGTCCCCCCGCGCCACGGCGGCGGCCACGTCCGTCGCCGCGCGCAGCCGGGCGGCGTCCACCGCGAACGGGTGCGCGGCGGGCACCGGGGGCGCCATGGCGTGGCGCGGCTCCGGCCGGAACCATCCCCCCGCCCGGCGCACCTCGTGCACCGCGCGCAGGGCACCGCCCCGCGCCCCGAAGGTGCGGTACAGGGTGCTCGCCACCCGCGGCCAGCGTCCCGGCGGGATCACGGCGCGCGCGAAGTGGCGGCGTACTGCGGAACCTGCTTCATCGACGATTCTTCCGGTAAAAAGCTCCCACGGGCGCGGCGCGGCGGTCCATCCCGGCTGTCCGCCGTCGTGCAGCGCGCCGGCGGCGCCGGCGTCAGGTGCAGCGCGGGGTTGGCGCACAGGTGGAGCGCGGCAGGGAGCCATGAGAATTTCTTCGAGCGGACCTGCCTCCCGCTCCCCCGCCCGGGTGGACGATGCGTCTCCCCCCGCTCCTCACGCCGGGATCCATCCCCGTGCCCGGACCTCACGCTCCACACCCCGCCGCCCTTCACGCCGGGCCCCGCCGACGCACAGACCCGATGCGCGTCGTTTTCCGCGGCCTGCCCACGGCGCGCAGCCGGCATGGCGCCGCGAGCGCAGACGCGGCGCCGCAGGCTGCGTGGCAGTGCCGGACACCTCCAGGGATCGCGCGGCGGGTTGGTGCGGGGGTCGGACCGCGGAAGCGCCGCGGCACGCGCCGGAGAGGCGGCCCATCCCCCTCGATTGGATTCTCATGGCCCGCCCCGGCCCGTTCGCCGTTCCCGCGGCACGGCCGGACCCCATGCGGCTCCGGCAGACGGCCTGGTGCACGAAGGAGCGCGGAGACCGGAATCCACCCGGGCCGGCGCGGTGGATGGCTCCACCGCCGGACCCGCGTCCCTTGCTCCGCCTCGCCGGCTCCGGATCAGGCGCCCGCAACGGGGCGTGCACCCGCGGCCGGCATCGGGATCAACTCCGCAGCAGCCCGCGCAGCGCGGCGTCCAGGCGGGCGGCCACCACCTCGCGGCCGTGCTCCCGCGCCACCCACGCCCGGCCCGACTCGCCGCGCCGCGCGCGCGCCTCCGCGCCCTCGCCGGCCAATCGCAGCACCGCGTCCGCAAGCGCCTCGCCCGACGCGTCCGCCGCCTGCACCCCCGCGTCCGCCGCCCGTACCATCCCCGCGACCTCGCCGGGGACGTTGCACACCACCGGCAGCGCCGCGCCCAGATAGTCGAACAGCTTGTTGGGGCTCACGCCAAAGGCGAAAAGGGGAGATTCGCGCAGCACCATCAGCCCGGCGTCGGCCTCGGCCAGCAGCGCGGGGACCTGCGCCTTGGCCACCGGCGCCCGGAACTCCACGTTGCGCAGCCCCCGCTCCCCCGCCGCGCGCACCAGCTCGGCCTTGGCCGGCCCGTCGCCCACCAGCAGAAAGCGGACGTCCGGCCGCCCGCGCAGCCGGTCCGCCGCGTCGAGCACCGCGTCGAGCCCGTTGGCCGGCCCGTGCGCCCCGGCGTAGACCAGGGTAAAGGTCTCGCGCGGGGGGCGGGAGACGTCCGCGAACGCAGCCGGATCCACCCCGTTGGGGACGTAGACGATCTTCTCCGCCGCCACCCCCCGCTCCCGCGCCAGGTACTCCCCCGTCCCGCGCGCCAGCACCACGATGCGCGCGGCGTGGGCGTACAGGTGCCGCGCCAGCGCGTCGAAGGCCCAGTAGGCGGCTCCCCTGCGCCCGCCCACGGCCAGCAGGCTTTCGGGCCACAGGTCGCGCACCTCCAGCACGAAGGGCACCTCCAGGCGCCGCGCCAGCCGCAGCGCCGCCCACGCCGCGAACAGGTGCGGCGACGAGCCGATCACCACGTCGGGCCGCGCCGCCTTGCGGTCTCCCAGCAGCGACAGGCCAAAGCTTCCCCAGTTCCACACCCGGCGCCAGTCGTTTCCCCGGTACGGCGCCGCCCACAGCCAGCGAAAGCGCACGCCGTCCACCGTCTCCGTCACGGACGCGCGGTCCGCCGGGCCGGCGCGGCGGGTGTAGGCGCGGGTGTGCAGGTTCACGTCCGACGCGGCGATGTCCACCCGCCACCCCAGGCGCACCAGCTCGCGCCCCAGCTCGAAGTGGCGCGTGCCCCCGCCCTCCGCCGGCGACACGGCGAAGTGGTTCACCCACAGCAGCGAGGGCCCGGTGCCGTCCGCCACGCCGCTCACGCCGCGCCCGCGGGCACGCCCCGCTCCGCGTGCCAGCGCAGAAAGACGCCGGCGCAGCGCTCCCCCGCCCGCCCGTCCCACAGCTCCGGCACGCGTCCGCGCCGTGCCCCCGCCGCGGCCACGGCGGCCAGGATGCGGGGGGCGGAGCGGTCCGGCACCAGCAGGTTGGTGCCCTCGTCCACCGTCACCGGGCGCTCGGTGCTGTCGCGCAGGGTCAGGCAGGGCACGCCCAGTGCCGTGGTTTCTTCCTGCAGCCCGCCCGAGTCGGTGAGCACCAGCGCGGCGCGCTCCATCAGCCCCAGCATCTCCGGGTACCCCAGCGGCTCCAGCAGGCGCACGCCGCCCAGCCCGTCCAGCAGCCCGTGCTCCGCCGCGCGGGCGCGGGTGCGGGGGTGGATGGGAAACAGCACCGGGCGCTCCGTGGCCAGCTGAGAGAGCGCCGCGAAGATCCCGCCCAGCGTCGCCGGATCGTCCACGTTGCCGGGGCGGTGCAGCGTCACCAGCAGGTATCCCCCGGGCTCCACCCCCAGACGCGCCGGCATCCCCAGCGCCCGCGCCGCGTCGCGCTGCCGCAGCAGGGTGTCGATCATCACGTTGCCCACGAAGTGTATCCGCTCTTCGGGGATCCCCTCGGCGCGCAGGTTGGCGTCCGCGTCGCGGCTGGGGGTGAGCAGCAGCTCCGCCAGCTGGTCGGTGACCAGGCGGTTCAGCTCCTCGGGCATGGTGCGGTCGCGGCTGCGCAGCCCCGCCTCGACGTGCGCCACCGCCACGTTGCGCTTGGCGGCCACCAGCGCGCAGGCCACGGTGCTGTTCACGTCGCCCACCACCACCACCAGGTCGGGCGCCGTGCGCTCCAGCACGGGCTCGAAGGCCAGCATGACCCGCGCGGTCTGCACCGCGTGGGTGCCGCTTCCCACCTCCAGGTTCACGTCGGGGGCGCGGATCCCCAGGTCGTGGAAGAAGGCGTCCGACATCCGCGCGTCGTAGTGCTGGCCGGTGTGCACCAGCACCTGCTCCACGCCCGGTGCCCCGTCCAGCGCCGACATCAGCGGCGCGATCTTCATGAAGTTGGGACGCGCCCCCACCACGTGCAGAATCCGCATCAACCCCTCGATCCCTGGTCTCGCCGCCGGAGGGCCCTCCGGCGCACGCATGTCATGCCCGGCCCGCAGGACGAACGACGTTCAGACGAATGCGCGTTCCCCCGGACCGCGCACGGGCCGGAGGGTTCTCCCGATCGCGCATCACGGGTCCGATCGGCCCGCTCCAGTGCGCCGCGAGCCGCATCCATCCCCCAAAAAAATCTCTCATGCCCCCCTGCCGTCCTCCCGTCCCTCCCCCGTTCCCGACGGCTCGCGCCGGCCCGTGCCTCGTCGGCCGGCACGCCATTGGGCAGAAGGCGGCACGAGCAAACTCCGTTGCCTCTGTTGCCCCGTGCGAGCTCCCCACCTGCCGCGCAGACCCTTGCTCACGAGACCTGGCCAGCCGCACCCGGCCCGCCGGTTGTCCCCTGTCCCCTGTCCCCTGTCCCCTGTCCCCTGTCCCCTGTCCCCTGTCCCCTGTCCCCTATTCCCTATTCCCTATTCCCTGTCACGCGAAAACGCGGAGGCCCGGCCCCCGCGTCCCCACGCCATCCGTCCCCCGCGGTCCGCGTTACCGCTACCGGGCGGCGACGGCCTCGCGCTCCTCGCCGCGGCCCCCGAGCCTGGCGCGGAGAAGGTCTTCCAGCGCCAGCATGGCCCCGGTGGACACCTCGATGGAGCGCAGCGAGTCGCCGGGGCGCCCCTCGGCCACGGCGCGGCCGATGGACGAGTACATCGCCGCGTAGCTGCTCATCTTGTTCACGCGTCGGCGGCGCAGCACCCGGTCCGGGCCCTCGGCCTCGTAGCGGGCGCTGTTGTCGATGCGCACCGTGCGCCCGTTGGCCCGCAGCTCCACGTGCTCCTGCACCCCGATGCGGCGGCTGCCGTGGTCGGTGAGCGCCAGGGTGAACGCCGCCCCGTTGGCCAGCTCCAGCGACACGTTCATCATCCCCCGCGCCGAGACGAACAGGTCGTGGCGCACCACGTCGGCCCAGCCGTTCAGGAACAGGAAGTGGTCCACCCAGTGGCACCCGTTGCTGACCAGGCGGCTCCGCGAGTTGGGCCAGCGGTACCAGTGCAGCTCCGGGAGGGGGATCTCGAAGACCACGCAGTGGTAGTCCACCGGCTCCCCCGGCGACACCGCCAGGTCGTCGAACACCGTCTCGTTGAGCGGCGAGTAGCGCTTGTGGAAGCACGAAAAGAAGCGCTCGCCGTGCTCCCGCACCGCCCGCAGCACCGCCGCGCGCTGCGCCTCGTCGACCACCACCGGCTTTTCGGCCACGGCGCAGGCGCCGCGCCGCAGCGCCTCCACCGCCATGGGCGCGTGGGTGTGGTGGTACCCGGCGATCAGCAGCGCGTCGAACGCCTCGTCCGGCCGGGGAAAGGGCGCCGTGTCCCAGCAGGGGACGTCCCCGCCCGCCACCGGCATCTGGGTGGGGTCGATCTCGTGCACCGCCACCACGTCCAGGTACGGCGCCACTTCGGGAAGCACCAGCGTCTTGGCGTAGTTGCCGTACCCGAAGAGCACCGCCCGCGGCCGCGTCCCCGGCGCGCGGGGGGCGCCCCGGCGCTCCGCCACCGGCGACGGCGCGGGAAGGGGAAGCCGCCGGGCCTCGCTCCAGGGCGCACCGGCCGCCTCGTCGCGGACGCGCGCGAGCAGCGGGGCGGCCAGGGGAAGGATGGGCACCCCCGCGTCGGGCACCCACCCCCGCAGCGCCCGCCACCACCGTTCGGCGGGCGGGGGGGCGGGCGGCAGGTGCAGGACCACGCCCGGCTCGCCCGCCCCGCCCTCCCACGGAGCCAGCAGGGCGCCCGGCAGCACCACCCGCTCGGCGCAGGCCGGGTGGCAGGGCGCCAGGAAGCAGACCGCGCCGCCCGCGGCAAAGCGGCCGTCGCCCGCCTCCAGCACCCGCCCCACCCCCACCGAGACGAACTTCTCGTTGCGAAAGCGCTCGGCCGAGCGCGACACCACCTTGCGGGCCACGGCGGCGGGCCCCACCTCGCGCAGGTAGTTCCACACCAGCCGCGGGCTGCGCGGCACCACCGCGTACATGTCCGTGAGGCGCTCCAGGTTGCGCCAGGCCAGCACCTGCACCCGGTACTCGCCCTCGCCCCGGTGCGCGTCCAGAAAGCCGTCGCGCCACTCGCCCCCCGCCAGCACCCTCACGCGCCCGCCCCCCGCGCGGCGGCCCGGTACACGGGCACCATCTCGCGCGCCGTGCGCGCGGCGGAGAACAGCCTGTACCGCGCCTGTCCCCGCTCGGCCAGCTCGCGCCGCAGCGGCTCGGAGCCGGCCACCCGCGCCAGCGCGGCCGCCATGTCGCGCGGGTCGTACGGGTCGAAGTACACCGCCGCGTCGCCCCCCACCTCGGGAAGCGCCCCCGCGCGCGCCGCGGCCACCGGCGTGCCGCAGGCGCCCGCCTCCAGCATGGGAAGGCCGAACCCCTCGTACACGCTGGGAAACACGTACAGGTCCGCCGCGCGGTAGAAGGCCGGGATGGCCTCGTCGGGGACGTAGCCCGTGAGCACCACCCGCCCCTCCAGCCCCAGCGCCCGCACCCGCTCGCCCAGCTGCGCCGTCCCCCACCCCGAACCGCCCACCAGCACCAGCGCGTGCCCGGCCAGCGCGCCCCCGGCCTCCAGGGCGAACGCCTCCAGCAGGCGGCGCAGGTTCTTGTGCTCGTTCAGGGTGGCCACCGAGAGCACGTAGCGCCCGGTGACGCCGTACTCCGCCACCCGCCGGCGCGCCTCGTCCAGCGGCGGCGGCGCCATCTCGCGGGGAATGTGCGGCACCGTGCGGATGCGCGCCGGGTCCACCCCGGTGCGGGCCCGCGTCTCGGCGGCGGTGAAGTCGGAGTTGGGGACCAGCCAGTCCGCCCGGCGGCAGGAAAGAATTCGCTCGCGGTCCATCAGGTGCGTGCTCCAGGGGAGCTTCACCTCGGGGATGCGCTCGTGGTAGAACAGGGTGGAGAAGTCGTGCACCGTCAGCACGGTGGGTACGGGAAACGCCGGGGGGACCAGGTTTCCCGGAAAGTGCATCACGTCCAGCCGGTGGCGGCGGGCCTGCAGCCGCAGCGCCAGCCACTCCCACGCCAGCCGCTTCCACACCTCCATCCGCCCCCCCGGCACCGCGCACACCACCGTGCGCATTCCCGGGCGCGAGGCGGGGAACAGGTGCCGGTTGCGCGGGGTGGCGAACACCACGTACTCGTTGTGCGGGTCCACCTGCGCCAGCCCCGCCACCAGCCCCCGCATGTACGTCTCGCCGCCGCCGTTGACCCCCGGCCGCAGCGACAGCACGTCGACGCCGATGCGCAGCGGCCGCCCCGCGGCGGCGGCCGGCTTCCCGGACCCGCTCACAGCCCCTGCACCAGGCCGTAGAGACAGAACACCACCATCACCCCCATCAGCATGGAAAGGTACACCAGCAGCCGGCGCCGCACGGCGCCCACCCCGTGGGCGGCCAGCACCATCATCACGGGAACGCCCTGCACCAGGTAGCGGGGATTGCTGAAGTAGCCGGCCACCGCCACCCCCAGCACCAGCGCGCCGATCACCCCCACCACGTACAGGTGCGGGGGCGTCGTTCCCCTGCCCAGCGCCGACACCGCGCCGAAGAGGATCGCCGGAAGCAGCAGCAGCCACACCACCTGCCCGGGCATCAGGAACGCCGTGATGCTCATCTCCAGCCCCGCCGAGCCGGGCAGGGGAAGCAGGAACGGCATCACCAGCGCCACCAGCAGCAGGTGCGGCGACAGCAGCAGGTTCTTGCCGTACAGGTACCGCGACAGCCCGGTGGCGCGGGCGCCCACCTCGTCGGCCCACACCTCGCGCGCGTTGGTCGCCGCCGCCAGCGGGTTGCGGAACTTGGCGATCAGGTCGAGCTTGCCCGCGAGCCCCGCCGCCTGCAGCACCACCAGCAGCAGGAGCACCATCCCGCCCGCGGCGACCAGCGCGGCCAGCTTGCTTCCCCGCCGCCGGCCGGCCAGGGTGATCAGCAGCGCGGTCACCGACACCAGCGTCATCGCGCTCTCGGGGCGGATCATGAAGAGCGGAACGAGCGACAGCCCCAGCAGCACCACCCACCTGCGGGTGGGGGCGTGGTACACCTCGATGGCGCAGTACACGGTGGCCGCCACGAAGAACGACAGCACCACGTCCTTGTACAGCAGGCTGGACCACACCAGCAGGTTGGGCAGAAAGGCCGCCAGCATGCCGGCCACCACCCCCGTGCGCCGGTCGTACAGCCGCATGGCCAGGAAGAACGCCACCACCGCCGCCCCCGCGCCGAACAGCCCGTTCAGCAGGGTGGGGGCGATGGGCACGCGGCCCGTGATGGTGTAGACGGCGCCGATCAGGTAGTAGTACCCGGGGTCGCTGTCCACCAGGTACACCGACAGGGTGCCCGAGCGCCACGCCTCGGCCACCGCCCACCCGCCGGCCTCCCACGAGATGTAGTCCTTGCCGCCCTTGAGCCCCGGCAGCCCCGACAGCAGCACGGCGGCCGAGACGAGGAGCGCGACGACGTAGCGCGCCAGGAAGGCGCCCGTGAACAGGCGCGTCGAGAACACGCGGTCGCCGCGCGCCAGCAGGCGCACCCCCCAGGTGCCCATGGCCAGGAACGCCCCGCCGCTCATCACGGCGGCCGCGGCCGCGCCCAGCCCCGCCACCGGCAGGAACACCAGGGTGGCCACCCCGGCCGCCCCCCACAGCAGCAGCAGCCACACGGGCGTGTGTGCACGCGGGGGAAGGCCGGCCGGGGTGCGCGGGGGCACCGGCGGCGCAAAGGCCGCGGCGGTGCTCACGCGGCCTCCGCCGCCGGGCCCAGGTGCCTGCGGCACAGCTCGGCGAACTGCGACGCCGGGTCTCGCGCCACGATGGGGCCCACCAGCGCGAACCCCTCGCGGATCAGCCCGCGCCGCAGCGCCCCGTCGTCCATCACCCGGCGCATGGCCGCGGCCAGGGCCGCCGGGTCGCCCGGCGGCACCAGCAGCCCGTGCCGCCCGTCCTGCAGCAGAAAGGGAATGCCGCTGACCGCGCTGGCCACCACCGGCAGGCTGTGCCCCATGGCCTCGTACAGCACCCGCGGAAAGCCCTCGCTGTAGGTGGGAAGGACGAAGAGGTCGGCCCGGCGGTAGAAGGCGAACAGCTCGGGGCCGGCGGCGACGAAGCCGTGGAACGCCACCCGGTCTCCCAGCCCCATCGCCCGCACCCGCTCCTGCAGCTCGGCGCGGTCGGGCCCGTCGCCCACCACGTCCAGCGTGACCTGCCGCCCCTCGTCCACCAGCGCCCGCAGCGCGTCCAGCAGCACCGGCACTCCCTTGCGGGGGTTCAGGGTGCCCACGTACAGCAGCCGCACCGGGCTCTGCAGGCAGGTGTCCTCGCGCCGCACCATGTCCGACGGCTTCATCTCCAGGATCGGCGCCGTCTCGTAGATGGGCCGCCCCTCGCCGCCGTACTTGTCGAGCAGCGCCCGCCCCGCGGTGAGCCCCAGGCGGGTGCTGCGCATCATCCACCGCTCCCAGCGGGTCAGCAGCACGCGGTACGGGCCGAACAGCAGGCCGCGCACCCCGCCCCCCCAGCGAAAGGTGTAGGGGGTGATCTCTTCCCAGTCGTTGGCCAGGTACACCGCGGCCGGGCGGTGAAAGAACAGCCGGTTGACCGTGTACGCCACCGCGCCGGGGTAGCTGGGGACGAACGCGTACACCACGTCCCACTGGCGGATGCGGCGCACCACCGCCAGCGAGCTGCGCAGGTGGTGCGCCAGCGAGCGCGCCACCCCCGGCGAGCCCGCGGGCGGCGAGGGAAGCGGCTCCACCTGCACCCGCGGGTCCAGCAGCGGGTCGGACCCGCCGAACGCCGGGTGCTCGGCGGTGAGCACGTGCGTGCACACCGTCACCCGGTCGAAGTGGGCGCACAGCGCGCTGGCCAGCTGCCCGTAGGGCTTGAAGATCCGGTACGCCGTCCCGTCGTGCGAGATCGGCCCTGGCAGGATGAGGGTGACCCCGCGGCCAGCCCCGTCCTGCGCCGGTCCGCCGGTGCCGGCGCGCGGCGCCACCGGGGCGTTCCGGACGGGGCTCATCGCGCCGCCTCCGCGCCGCGGGTGGCGCGAACGAGCTCGCCGTGCACCGCCGTCGTCCGGTAGGCGGGCCGGGCCAGCGGCTCCGAGGCCAGGAACACCGCCTGCTGGCTGGGAAGCGCGGGATGGTAGCCGTGCAGCGCCTTGCCCGTCCCCCGCCCCAGAAAGCTGGGCGAGATGCCCAGCCCCTCGTCCACCACCCAGAGCAGGTCGCCCAGGGCGCGCGAGGTGACCCCGTACTCGCGCCGCTCCTCCTCGTCCACCAGCACCCCGTGGCGCTCCTCGCGCAGGTGCGCGGCGATCTCGGCGCGCAACCCCGCGTCGGGAACCCAGAAGCGGGCCAGGGTGGCGTCGAGGAAGTACATGTAGCGGCCGGGGCGCGCGCGGCCGAAGTGCCGCTCCACCCGCATGTCGTACGGCGCGCGCACGTTGGCGGCGCCGTGGTCCGAGACCACCGCCACGTAGCCGTCGGGGTTGGCCTGGCGAAAGCGGCCGATCAGCTCGCCCAGCCACGCGTGGTAGTCGGCGATGCGCCCCATGAACTCGGGCGAGCCCACGCCGGTGGCGTGCACCAGGGCGTCCAGGTCGGGAAGCGACACGAACAGCCCCTCGCCCGGGCGCACCGCCGCCAGCGCGCGGTCCAGCAGCACCCGGTCGCGGTGCGGCGGCGCCGCGCCGCGGAGCCCCGCGTGCAGCACCCGCGTTCCCCGGAACGCCGGGTCGTTCAGCAGGGTGGGGTGGGGAAAGCCGGGCGAGAAGGGGTAGCTTCCCGTGGGCTCGAAGTGCCCCAGGTACGAAAACGGGATGTTGGCCATGTGCCCCGCCACCCGCGAAAGCGCCTTGTGCGCCACCCGGTCGGCGTAGTAGGCGTGCCGCAGGGGCGACAGCAGCCGCAGCGCGGGCGCCCAGCCGCGCAGCCACCGGTTGCCGGGGCTGTAGTTGAAGACGTTCAGAAAGCCCAGCTGGTCGGGGGTCAACCCCGCGAACAGCTCGGCCACCAGGTTCACGCTGTACCCGAACCCCGGGCGCACCGAGGCCCGCCCCGGCAGCCCGGGAAGGAACCCGTCGGACACGTACGAGAACGGCAGGCAGTCGATGAAGACGATCAGGCTGGGCCGCACGGCTCCTCCAGAACCGAGTACAGGTAGGCGCGCCGGGGCCCGAACCACCGGCTGCTCCCCACCAGGTAGTCCACGTAGCCCCGGCGCGCGGCCAGAAAGCGGTCGGTGCCGCTTCCCCCCCGCGGCGCGAAGCCGAACCAGAGCCGCCGCAGCGCCGCCTCGGCCGCGTCCAGCTGCGCCCCGGCCTCGCCGCCGGCCAGCAGCGCCGCCAGCGCGGCGTTCAGGTGCAGCAGGAACGCCACCTGGTGCGGCCGCTTGCGGCGCAGCCACCACGGCAGCGCCACCCCCGGGCGCAGCACGGCCCCGCCGCGCAGCAGCAGGAACGCCTCGTACACGCGCCGGCGCGGCGGCTCGCCGTGCCAGTGCGCCGCCCCCTGCGCCAGCACGGCCTGGCCGATGGCCGCGTCCGGGGCGCCGGGCGAAAGCCCCAGCAGCATGCGCAGCCCGGCGCGAAACGCATCCAGCACCCGCGCGTGCAGCTCCGCGGGCGCGTGGCGAAAGCGCAGGTGCAGCTTTCCCTCCAGGCACGCCTCCAGCAGCCCGGCCGAGTCCGGCGCAAAGTACGCGGCCAGCGGCGGCCGCGTGACCGCGGCGTGCCACGCCTGCACCCGCCGCCGGAAGGTGGGGACCATCACCCCCGCGTGAGGCAGCAGCCAGGTGGTCAGGTCCAGCGCCTGCCGCGCCCAGGTGTAGCGCGCCGTCTGCACCTCCCCGGCGGTGCCGCCCCCCCGCACCACCGCGGCGGGAACGCGAAAGGCCATCTCCCACAGCCGGTGGATGGGCACCTCGTTGAGCTGGCGC
Source organism: Longimicrobium sp. (assembly GCF_036399255.1). GTDB lineage: Bacteria > Gemmatimonadota > Gemmatimonadetes > Longimicrobiales > Longimicrobiaceae > Longimicrobium. The sequence goes on along the minus strand of NZ_DASWNM010000173.1, from coordinate 57,050 downwards.
AGGTCGATGCTCCCCGCGTCCAGCGCGGGGAGCTCGTCGCGCACGTCGGCGCCCAGCAGGGTGCGCCCCGTTTCGCGGGTGTCCCAGCAGCGAAAGGTGCGGGGATGACGACGGAACCAGTCCCGCGTCACCCACCCCACGTCCAGGTGAAACAGGCGCGGCCCCTCGCGGTTCACCCGCTCCTCCACCGCCGCCAGCGCCCGGGCGGCCCCCGCCCACGCCCCGGGGTCGGCGGGCCCGCGGCCCACCACGTACATCTCCAGGTCGCTTCCCAGCTGCACCCGCCCGGCCTCGTCGCGCCACCAGGTAAGCTCGCCGCGCGAGGCACTGCCGTGCAGCAGCACCGACAGGGGCCCCAGGGGCGCCACGATGCCCACGGCCTCGTCCAGGAGCGCCCGCACCTCGGGGGGATAGCCGTGCTCGCGGCACAGCGCCGCGACGGGATCGGCGGAGGGGGCCGCGGGCGTGTCCCGCGCCCCGGCCGGCGATGCGTCGCGCGCTCCCGTCACCGGCTCAGGGCGCGGTGCACGCGCGCACCACCATGCACTGGGCGGTGGGCAGGTAGCACGGGGTTTCGGGCTTGTCGGCGAAGAACTCGTCCACGGCCTGCCGGGCGCCGGGGCAGCTCAGGAACCCGTAGTCGTCGAAGATCATCACCCCGCCGGGAAGCAGGCGCGGGTAGAAGAACGCGCAGCAGTCGCGGACGGACGGGTAGATGTCCACGTCCACGTGCACGAACGAGAAGCGGGTGTCCCGCACCGGCTCGGCCGTCTGCGGAAAGAAGCCGGGGTAGAAGCGCACGTTGGGCGAGCCGGCCAGAAAGGCGCGCACCTCGTCCAGCGACGTCTCGGCGAAGTCGCCCTCGCGGTGCAGGTCGCGGGCGGCGTCCACCGCCGGCATCCCCGCGAAGGTGTCGAACAGGTGCACCGTGCGCCCCGTGGGCTGCACCGTGCGCGCCAGCAGCCGCGCCGTTCCCCCGCGGTACACGCCGACCTCGGCGACGTCGCCCCCCAGGGGGGCCGTGCTCCGCGCCTGCTGCCAGAGCATGTAGCAGCGAACCGGGTCCACCAGGGTGCGGCCCGCCACCCCCTCCATCACGCGCAGGAACTCGGCGTCGGTGTTCCACGGCTCGATGCGCCAGTGGCGCGTAAGGTGGAACTCGAAGCCCATCCGGTTCATCCCGGTGGTCAGCAGACGCTTGGCGGTGCGCTTCATTCCCGACCCGGCCTTCCCGGTGAACCGCGGGCTGGGCGCGGCCGCGCGACGGCGGGCCGCGCGGCTCAAATCCACCCGCGCGCAGCCGACGATCATACCATCCGGCACCCGGTCTGTCCAGTGCAGCCGCCCGCCGCGGGGCCCGCATCCGGCGCAAACACATGGCGCCGCCGTAGACGCGCGGCGGGCGGCGCGTTATCATGTGCCCCGCCGCGGGAACGCGCTCGCGCCCGCATCCGCACGCACGCGCCGCTCCTGCATGCCGCCCGCACCGCACACCGACGCCGCGCCGCCCCCGGTGGTCATCCTGGGGGGCGGGCTGGGAACCCGCCTGCGCTCCGTGGTCGCCGACCGCCCCAAGGTGCTGGCCCCCGTGCTGGGGCGCCCGTTCCTGGACCACCTGCTGCGCTTTCTGGCGGCGCAGGGGGTGCGCGAGGCGGTGGTGAGCACGGGGTACCGGGGCGAGCAGATCGACGCCTTCGTGGGCGCGCAGGACTACGGGGCGCTGCGGGTGCGCTGCGTGCGCGAGCGGGAGCCGCTGGGCACCGGGGGCGCCCTGCGCTGGGTGCTGGACCGCGAGGGGTGGACGGGCGCCTTCGCCGCGATGAACGGCGACACCTTCCTGGGGCTGGAGCTGGCCTCGCTGGCCGCCTTTCACCGCGCGCGGCCGGACGCGCTGGCGTCGGTGGCGCTGGCGCGGGTGCCGGCCACCGACCGCTACGGCCGGGTGGAGTCGGACCCCGCCACCGGGCGGGTGCGCGCCTTCGTCGAAAAGGCGCCGGGCCAGGGCCCCGGCTGGATCAACGCCGGTGTGTACCTGCTGGAGCCGGCGGCGCTCGCCGCGGTGCGCCCCGGCCAGGCCGCGTCGCTGGAGCGCGACGTGCTCGCGGCGCTGGCCGGCGGCGCCCTGTATGGGCACCGGCTGCCGTCCGCGCCGTTCCTGGACATCGGCACGCCCGAAGACTATGCCCGCGCGGCGCAGGTGCTGCCCCGCGCGGACGCACCGCATCCGCATCCCCCCGACCCCGTGACGCCGTGACCCAGATCATCCGCGCCCGCGCGCCGCTGCGCATCAGCTTCGCCGGCGGAGGCACCGACGTGCGCCCGTACTCCGACGAGCGCGGCGGGCTGGTGCTGAACGCCACCATCAACCGCTACGCCTACGTCACCCTGGTCCCCCGCGACGACGGCCGGGTGACGCTGCGCTCGCTGGACTACGGCAACGAGACGGCGTACGACGCCGCCGCCGGCGTGCCGCCCATGGACGGCACCATGGACCTGGCCAAGGGGGTGGTGCGCCGGCTGGAGACGGGGTCGCGGGGCTTCGACCTGTACACGCACACCGACTGCCCCCCGGGCTCGGGGCTGGGCGCGTCGTCGACGCTGGTGGTGGCCATGGTGTCGGCGGTGAACGCGTGGCTGCGGCTGGGGATCGACCGCTACGAGGTGGCGCGGGTGGCGTACCAGATCGAGCGCGAGGACCTGGGGATCGAGGGCGGGCGGCAGGACCAGTACGCGGCGGCGTTCGGGGGCTTCAACTTCATGGAGTTCCACGGCGACGTGGCGCTGGTGAACCCCCTGCGCATTCCGCCCGAGTGGGTGGGCGAGCTGGAGTACTCGCTGGTGCTGGCGTACACGGGCACCAGCCGCGTCTCGTCCGAGATCATCGCCAGCCAGATCGCCAACTACCGCAGCGGGAGCGCCGACCCGGTCGAGGCCATGGACCGCAGCAAGCAGTTCGCCATCGACCTGAAGCGGGTGCTGCTCACCGGCAAGTTCCGCCAGTTCGGCGAGATGCTGCACGAGGCGTGGCTGGAGAAGAAGCGGATGTCGGAAAAGATCTCCAATCCGCAGATCGACCACCTGTACGCTACGGCGCGCGAGGCGGGCGCCCTGGGGGGCAAGGTGTCGGGGGCGGGGGGCGGCGGCTTCATGTTCTTCTTCACCAGCTTCGACCGCCGGCAGCAGGTGGCGGCGGCGCTGCGCGCGCAGGGCGCGGACATCGTGGACTTCGGCTTTACCGAGATGGGAGCGCAGACATGGACGCTGTGACGGGGGGCGGCTGGGCGGCGGAGCAGGTGGAGGCCAGCATCCGCGCGCACGAGCAGGTGCGGGCGATGGTGCCGCTGCTGGAGGAGCTGGCGGGGCGGATGGCCCAGGTGTTCCGCTCCGGCGGCCGCGTGTACTTCTTCGGCAACGGCGGCAGCGCGGCCGACGCGCAGCACTGGGCGGCGGAGCTTTCGGGGCGCTTCTACCTGGACCGCCCCGGGCTGCCGGCGTTCGCGCTGACCACCAACACCTCCGAGATCACGGCCATCGGCAACGACTTCGGCTACGAGCTGACGTTTGCGCGGCCGCTGTCGGGGATGGCGCGCGAGGGCGACATGGCGGTGGGCATCAGCACCAGCGGCAACTCGCCCAACGTGGTGCGGGCGCTGGAGGCGGTGCGCGGCCGCGGCGTGGTCACCGTGGGCTTTACGGGCGCGGGGGGCGGGGCCATGGCCGAGCTCTGCGACATCTGCGTGCGGGCGCCCTCCACCGAGACGCCGCGCATCCAGGAGGTCCACGAGCTGTGCGGCCACGTGGTGTGCGGGCTGGTGGAGCGGCTGGTGTTTCCCGACGCCGTGCCCTGAGCTCCGTGCCCCCCCGCCCCGCCGTCTTCCTGGACCGGGACGGCACGCTGAACGTGGAGGTGCACTACCTGCACCGGGTACAGGACTTCGCCTGGATCCCCGGCGCGGTGGATGCCGTGGGCCGCCTGAACCGCGCCGGGCTGCCGGTGGTCGTCATCACCAACCAGGCGGCCGTGGCGCACGGGTACTGCGAAGAAGCCGACGTGCTGCGCATCCACCAGCACATGGCCGGCGAGCTGCGGGCGGCGGGGGCGTGGATCGACGCCTTCTACTACTGCACCTCGCACCCGCGGGCGCGGGTGGAGGCCCACCGCCGCGACGACCCGCGCCGCAAGCCGGGGACGGGGATGTTCGAGGAGGCCCTGCGCGACTGGGACGCGGACCCGGCCGCCTCGTGGATGGTGGGCGACCGGGGCACGGACCTGGAGCCCGCCGCGCGGCTGGGAATGCGGACGATCCTGGTGGAGACGGGCTACGGCGCGGCGGAAAAGGCGCACGTCCGCGCCGATCACGTGGTCCCCGACCTTCCCGCCGCGGTGGACCTCATCCTTCGCGCGCCGACTAGGGAATAGGGAACAGGGACTAGGGAATAGCCAGCAAGGGGAACTCACACCGTTTCTTCCGATTGGTCGTGCATGCAAAACGCTGAGGAATTCAACGCTCTCATCCTCATTCTCACCAGATCCTGAAAAAGAACAATCGTACAGAGGAACAGAGTCAGACAGAGAAAGCGAGCTGAAATATCATCTCGGTTCCCTGTCTTACTCTGTTCCTCTGTACTCATGAAGGTGTTGTTCTCCCGGATTCGGTATCGCACGGAGGACTCGGAGAAGACAAGAGGACCGGTTTCTCCTCCGTGCTCTCCGTGTGAGGCGGAAGGGGGGGATGGATGCGGATCGCCCCATGATCTCTGCGGCGCGCTGGAACAGGCCGTCCCCGACCCCTGATGCGCGATCCCGAAAACCGTCCGCCCACTCCACGATTCACCCAGCGGCACGCCTTTCAGCGGACTCCGGCAAAAGAACCATTCAGGCACAAAAGCAGAGGAAGCAGAGAACACTCCGCTTCCTCTGCTTCCTTGTGTAACGCGAGTCTTTTGCGGATTCGGGAGCTACTCGCGGGCTGCCCGCCGTCCGCGCGCATTCCCCAGGCCCGCGGGAACGAGCCGGCCGTAGTCCTCCGTCCGGCCGCGCAGCGCCCGGACGCGCGCCGCGAGCTTGGCCGGCCACTCGCGGTCCATGCAGGGCTTTTCGACCAGCAGAAAGTACACGGCGCTCACCGCCAGGACCGCCGGCACCACCAGCAGCACCTGCACCAGGTAGTGCACCAGGAAGTACCGGCTTTCGCCGATGCCGATGGTGAAGTCGCCCACGAAGGCAAAGATGGGGAAGTGCAGCAGGTAGATGGTGTAGCACATCCCCCCGGTGACCGCCAGCCACGGGTTCCCCACCACCCGCCGCGCCCAGGCGCCGCGAAAGCTGGCCATGCACATCAGCAGCGCCAGCCAGGGAAACAGCACCAGGCACAGCGCGTCGCTCTGGTTCCACGCCCAGACCAGCCCCGCCCAGCTCGCCACCCACACCGCGTCCCATCCGCGGTTCGCCGCGGGCGCCTGGCGCCAGTCCACCAGGAACACGTCGGCCAGCAGCACCCCCACCAGGAAGTACTGGATGTAGTCGAGAAGCGAGGGCGGCAGGTGGATGCCCGCCGCGGCCACCAGCAGCTGCCCCGCCACGGCGGCCGCGATCAGCCCCAGCACCGCCGCGCGCCGCCGCCACACCCCGGGAATGCCGTACAGCGCCGGCGCCAGCAGCGGGGCCAGGATGTACCACTGCACCTCGATCTCCAGCGACCACGCCACCACGCTGATGTTGCTGTCCTTGCCGTACAGCCAGTTGTGCACGTAGAAGAAGTGCGCGAGCAGCTCCGGAACGCGCGGAAGCCACTCCAGCCCCCGCACGATGTTCATCGCGACGAAGGTGCCCAGCATGGCCAGCAGGTACGGCGGCTCCAGGCGGGTGAGCCGCCGCGTGAAGTAGGCCGGCAGGTTCACCTTGCGGCCGCCGGTCAGCAGGTGCGCCGCAAACGGAAGCGCCAGGACGAAGCCGCTGATGATGAAGAACAGCTCCACGCCCTGGTTGCCGCGGTGCAGCAGGTACCGCAGGGGGTTCTCGTAGTTGCCCACCGCGTATTGCACACGCGAGGACTGCGCGACGTACCCCTCCAGGTGAAACAGCACCACCAGGGCGATGGAGAAGAAGCGAAGCCCGTCGATCTCGGGGATGAGCTGGCCGGAGGTGGTTCGGCGCGAGAGCGCGGAAAGAATCCGCGCGGAGGAGGGAAAACTGAACCGTCGCACGATGCTCGATCCCGGGCAGCAGCGTGGTCAAAGGATTTTGCAACGCCAGGCGTATCAGACATCCGGACGTCAGCACGGATGCTACAAGGTAAACGAATTGGCGCGTTTGCGCCACCGTGCAGGACGCCCTGCCCCGCGGCGGCCGGTGCCGGGGCGGCCGCTCAATCCAGCCGCTTCACGCCGCCCCCGGGGTCCGAAACGCGCAGCGGCGCGTCGGCCGACTCCAGGCCCAGCACCGTGGTGCGCCGCGCCCGCGGCTCCACCCGCAGGTGCGGGTGCGCCGTGCCCGACTGGTAGAAGATCACGCCCGTGACCAGCGTTCCCACGCCGTTCTCGATCCACAGGGCGGGCCCGCGCAGCGCGTCGCAGTCCACGGACAGCCCGTCGATGCGCGTGCCCCGCGCGGGCTCGGGGCCCGTTCCCCGCACCCGCACCGCGCCGGCCACGCTCTCCAGCCGCCCCCCGTTCACCCGCGCGTTGAACGTGGCGCCGATCTCGTAGACCCACATGCCGCACTGCTCGGCGTGGTTTTCCTCGAACAGCACCGTGCCCGTGGAGTGGCCGCAGGTAAAGGCCGCCACCGGGGCGGTGCGCGACGCGTGCATCCACACCAGCACGCAGTCGCGCACCACCGTGCCGTTGGCGGTGGGGGGCACCCGCACCGCCTGGTTGCAGTACTGGAACCGGCACGCCTGCACCCGCACCACGTAGCTCACCCCCCGGCGGGCGTCGTCGTACCCCAGCGCCACCCCGCACCCCAGCCCCTGGAAAAAGCACCCGGTCACCCCGGCCCAGTACAGCCCCACCAGGCGAATGCCCACGCCCCGGTGGTCGTGCGGCGTGCGCCAGGGGGGCATGGGCCCGCCGGACGCGTTGACGATGGACAGGTTGGCCACCTCGGCCCCGACCGCCGTGTCCATGCCGCCGCCGCTGCCGCGAACCCCCGACCGGATGCGGACCACCTCCAGGTCCGCCGGGGCGCCCGCGGGCCACGCCTCCACCCGCAGCTGGGCCCCCCGCGCGGGGCCCAGCATCCGCACGGGCCGGTACTTGTCCGCCTGCACCAGGTCCAGCGCGGGGCCCCAGCCCCCCTCCCGGCGGCGGGGGCGCACCCGGTACGTCCCCGCGGGGACGAACAGGTCCGTCCCCTCCGCGCCCGCCGCGGCCCACGCCGCCTCGAACGCCGGGCCCCAGTCCTCCTCCGGGCCCCCCCGCGCCAGCACGTGGTCGGCGAAGTCCGTCACCACCTGTACGCCGGTCGCGCCGTCCACGAGCGGCGCCGTGGACGGCCGCTCCACGGCGGCTGCGCCGGCGGGGGCGTCGGAGCAGGCCGCGCCCAGGGTGGCCACCGCGGCGGCCAGGTATTCGCGTCGGTTCACGGGGCCCTCCGGGGGGTGCACGGGTCGGGTGAAAGGGGCGCGCGGCCGGGGCGCAAGGTCGTGCGTCACGGCCGGCGAAGCCGCGCCAGCCCGCCCGAGCGGGCCAGCACCAGCAGCGGGGGAAGGGCCACGGCGGCGGCCAGCAGCGCGCGCACGCCCACCGCTGCGGGGGTGGGAAATTCCGCCAGCAGCCCCCGCCCGTCCAGCAGGTACGCCACCGTGGGAACGGCCAGCGAGCCCGCGGCGGCCAGCGCCAGGGGAAGCCGGCGAAAGGGAATGGGGTGGCTGCGCTGGCCCGTGGCGAGGATGACCGCGGCGGAGGCCATGGACCCCAGCACGTAGGTCGCGCCCGCCGCCTGCACCCCCCAGCGGGGCGCCGCCCACGCCAGCAGCGCCAGGTTCAGCGCCCCGCCCGCCACGAAGCCCAGCGTGTTCCAGTAGGTGCGCCGCGCCCACGCGTTCCCGGCGCCGATGATCCCCGTGGCCCCGTTCCACAGCAGCCCGAAGCCCAGGAAGCCCAGCAGCGGCCCCGCCGCCTCGTACCCCGGCCCCGCCACCAGCCTCGCCACCGGCGCGCCGGCAAAGGCCAGCACGCCGCACAGGGCGAACATCGCCGCCAGGTACATCCCCAGGACCCGGTCGAAGACGGGCTCCGAGCCCTCTTCCTCGAACAGGCGCATGGCCATGGGGTCCCACGAGGTGCGGAACGCCGTGTCCAGGATGGCCACCACCGCCGCCAGCCGCGCCGCGACTCCAAAGACGCCCAGGTCCGCCATCGACAGCGAGAACGCCAGCACGTAGCGGTTGGCGTAGTTCTGCCCCCACTTCGAAAGGACGGAAGGGACCAGCGGCAGGCCGTAGCCCAGCAGCGCGCGGGCGTGCGCCGGGTCGTAGCGCCAGGCGTACACCCCGCGGCGCACCCACACCGCCGCGGCGCCCCAGACCAGCTTGGAAAGGAACAGCCCCCACAGCACGCCCCCCACCCCCATCCCCAGCCACACCACCGCGCCGATGCTGAACAGCGCGCTGGTCGCCACGTCGCCCAGCGAAAAGGCCACGTACAGCCGCGGCCGCCGCTCGAAGCGAAACACCAGCTGGGAAAGCCCGAAGAGCTGCTGGGGGACCAGCGCCGCCACCACGGGGAGGAACACCGTCCACCCGCCCACCGCCGCCAGCTGGTCGTCCAGCAGCCACAGCGCCAGCGGCGCCAGCGCCGTCCAGGCCAGCGCGTTGCGCAGGTACAGGCGCACCGCCGTTCCCATCAGCACCGGCAGCTCGCCCCGGTCGCGGGCCGCGTAGTAGCCGCGCGCCACCCCCGACACGATCTGCAGCTCGGCCAGCATGAAGAGCACCACCGAGGTGGTGGTCAGCAGGTCCAGCACCCCGTACTCCGCCGGGGCAAAGAGGCGCGTGTAGACGGGGAGGAGAAGAAAGCCCACGAAGCGGCTGGCGATGGCCCCCAGCCCGTACAGCGCCGAGTCCTTCAGCAGCCCGCGCAGCCCCCGCGGCTCCCCGTCGCCGGCGCCGCGCCCGCCGGCCGCCGCGGGCGCGGCCGCCGGGGTGTCCGCGCTCACGGGCGTCCCGCTTCGCCCGCGTGCGCCGGCGCGGGCTCCGCGGCGCGCCCGCCCGCCCGGGCCGCCGTCAGGTCCAGCACCAGGTACCCCTCGTTCTCGTACAGCACGGCGTAGTCGTCCAGCGGGTACGCGGGGCCCGCGCGCCCCCCCGCCCCGCGCAGCGCCTTCTTGTCGAACACGGCCGTGTCGTACCCCAGCCGCTCGCGCAGCAGGCGCAGGTCGGGGTTGGGAAAGGGATGGTGCCCCACCCACAGCAGCTTTGCCGCCGCGATGGACGAAGGCGTGGTGGGGCCCGGCCCCGCGTCGGCCAGGTGGTGCGTCTCGAAGGCCACCCGGCGCGCCAGGTACAGCGGCACGGAGAGCACCGAGCGCGGCCCCGCCATCCCGTTCATCGCCGAAACCAGCTCCGTCCAGTGCGGGTCCTTCCCCACCTGCCCCTTCATCCGCACGAAGGCGGTGCAGTAGGCAAAGTCCAGCACCAGGTGCAGCGACAGCAGCCCCACCGCGCCCGCGGCGGCCCAGTCCAGCGGCGCCGTGGAGAGCGCGGCGGCGGCCAGCAGGGAAAAGGGGAGGACCGCGAAGTTCACGTAGCGGTGCGCCTCGCCCAGAAAGCGCAGCCCGGGCAGGCTGATGGCCGCCATCAGGAACACCGGCGCCACCGCCCACAGCGCCAGCAGCCGCGCCGCCGCCGGGTCGCCGCCGCCGGCCGGGGGCGCGCCCCCCATCACCCACGCGGCCACCACCACCCACAGCGCCGGCGCCTGCACCAGGAAGGTGGCCGCGGGGCCCGACGAGACGTTGAACGCCCACAGCGCCATCTGCTTGGGGCTCTGCATGGCGGTCCGCACCCCGCGCAGCCGGCTGGACGAGCCCACCAGCGACACGTGCTGCCACTGCATCTCGCGGGCGTAGTAGTCCAGGTACCGCAGGTGCGAGATGAACACCTGGTGGTAGTGCCCCGCCGAGAGCAGGTACGCCGCCGCCACCGCCGCAAAGGGCAGCAGGGCGACCGTCGGGCTTGCCATCCACACCCCCAGCGGCACCCACACCAGGAACAGCGCCTGCAGCGCGAACTTGCTGGAAAGCGCCAGCAAGGCAAAGCACAGCACCGCCGCCGCGTACCCCCACGGGCTCCCCGTGTGGGCAAAGACCAGCGCCCCGCTCCCCGCCGCGAACAGCAGCTCGCCAAAGCCCCGCGCGGTGATCTCGAACGCGCGCAGCGGGCGGGCCGAAAGCAGCAGCGGACTGGTGGAGGCCAGCAGCCCCGCCAGCAGCAGCTGGGGCCCGCTCAGCCCCGCCCGCGCGCCCACGGCAAAAAGGACGAGGAGGAGCAGGCAGTCCACGACGCCGCCCCACAGCGGCTCGATGGCCAGCACCGCGCGGCGCGGCAGGCGGGCCAGCAGCCAGTGCATTCCCCAGGGATAGGAGATCTGCGCCGAGTGGGGCGTGCAGCGCGGCAGGGTGCTGAACGCCTCCGCCCCCCGCTCGCGGATGGCGTCGATGTAGAACAGGTGGAACAGCGCGTCGAACCCGCGCGCCGCCGGGTTCGCCACCACCAGGGTGGGAAGCGCCCGCGTCGCGAAGGTGAACAGGAGCAGCGCCGCCGCCCCCAGCCAGAAGGGTGTCACTCGGTTGCCTTGAAGGATGCCGGGCGGCGCGGGGTCACCCCCCGGCGCCCGCGGTCTCCGGGGTGGCCAGGCCAAGGCCCGTGCGCCCGAACCCGTTGCCGTTGTAGAGCATGCGGCGCACGCCGTTCACCATCCCCACCCAGGGGTAGGCCAGCGCCTCGCCGTCCCATCCGCCGTCGGAGGGCTCGATCCCCGCCTCGTCGTCGCGCCGGGTCCAGTCCATCCCGTCCCCCGACTCGGCGTAGCCGATGCGGTACCCTTCGCCCCAGTTGGACGAGTACCACATCCGGTACACGCCGTCCTCAAGCCGCACGCAGGGGCGCGCCACGTTGCGCTCGCCCGGCTTCAGGCCGATGGCCACGTGCCCGTCGCGGCGCCACGCCACCCCGTCGTCCGACTCGGCGTACTTCAGGTGATAGTACGAGTGCAGCCCGTCGGCCGCGCGCTCCCAGCGAAAGCCCGAGACGTACCACATCCGCCACCGCCCGCCGTCCTTCATCACGAACGGCGAGGTGACCAGGCAGGGGTCGTGCTCGCTCCGCGCCAGGACCGGCGCGCGCGACACGCGGCGGAAGGTGAGCCCCCCGTCCTCGCTGACCGCCAGGCCGATGGTGGAGTAGAACAGCGGCGGCGTGGGGCCGGGGTTCCAGCCGATGTAGTACAGGTACAGCGCCCCCTCGTGCTCCACCACCGAGGCGGGATACACCCCGTGGTCGTCGAAGTGGCCCAGCGGCCCGGGCTCCATCACCGGCGCCTCCGCCTCCCTCAGCACCGTGCCGGTGGCCAGGTCGGCCTCCACCCAGCCGATGCTGGAGCGGTTCTGCTCGTCGCGCGAGGCAAAGAAGACGCGGCAGACGTCGCCCTCCAGGGGAAGCGCCACCGGGAGCGAGGCGTGGCTGCGCGCCCACGGGCGCTCGCCCGAGGGCGCGTACAGCAGCCCCTGCTTTCTCCACCGCACCCTTACCCCTCCGTCCGCACCAGCAGGGTCCACTCGTACAGCGGGTAGTCGTGCAGCAGCGACACGTGGCGCGACACGTTGCGCTTGCAGAAGTCGAAGAACCACAGCGGGTCCGCGTAGTACAGGTTCTCGGCCTTCCAGTCCACGTAGGTGCTGAGCAGGTTGAACGAGAACCCCTTCGCCGACATGTCCCGCAGGTGCAGCAGCATGTCGGTGACGTAGCCCCGCCAGGCGTCGTCCTCGGCGCCCATCTTTACGTTGAAGGTGCCCGAGACGAACGAGTAGTCGGCGCGCTTCAGCAGCCGGGGGCTGTTCACCAGCTCCACCCGCGGGTCGTCGGCAAAGCCGCGGGCGGCGCGCAGCATCTCGTCGCTGATGTCGCACCCCCAGTACCCCGTGAGCCCCGCGCCGAAGCGCCCGTCCAGGTAGCGGAACATGGCGCCGTAGCCGCACCCCAGGTCGTTCACCGTGAACCCGTCGGCCGCCGATTGCGGCGTGACCAGCTCCGACAGCTTGTCGAAGCGCAGCAGTTGCGAGCCCTCGTCCTTCCACCCCACGCTCTTCGAGGCCAGGCCGTGCTCCTGCAGGTTGCCGGTGTACATCTCGGCCACCCCCTCCAGCGCGCGCTCCACCGCGCCGTCCCGCCCGTCCGTGGGCGCGCTCACATGCGGATCTGGTCGCTGGTCCGGGCGTCCGGCTCGGTGCGGCGCGGGACGTACACTTCCTTGTCCTGGGTGTCCTTCATGAGGATGGCGCCGCCGCCGATCACGTTGTACTGCCCCAGGGTGATGCCGTCGCGCAGGGTGGCGTTCACCCCCACGAACGAGTAGTCGCCCACGCGGCAGTGGCCCGAGACCACCACGTGCGAGGTGATGAAGCAGTTGCTGCCGATGGTGCTGTGGTGCCCGATGTGGTTGCCGCTCCACATCACCACGTTGTCGCCGATGGTGACGAACGGCTGCAGGGTGTTGTCCTCGAAGATGAAGCAGTTGTCGCCGATCTTCGTATCCCCCCAGTGCGTGCACTTTGAGCTCACGTAGGTCAGCAGCGTGTACCCCTTCTCCCGCGCCTGGGCGCAGACGTCGGCGCGCACGCGGTTGACCCCCTTGTACCCCACGGCTACGTACATCTGGTGCGACTCGGGCGGGTGCGTCTCGTGCAGCCGCTCGAAGGGGACCACGGGAAGCCCCCGCAGCTCCGTCTCCTGCAGGTGCGCCTCGTGGACGGTAAAGGCCACCACCTCGTGCTCGCTGTCGTGGGTCAGGTAGAACTGCACCACCTCGGCGAAGCTCCCCGTTCCAAAGACCACCACCTTGCTCATTCGCTCTCCTCGGCTTGGACGGCCGCGGCGGGTGCGGCGCCCGCCAGGGCCTGAAAGGGAACCACGAAGAACCCCGGCGCCAGCGCCAGCAGCGCGGCCCGGTCCCGTTGCAGCAGCGACGGGTCGTTCAGCGCGGTCAGGTACTCGTAGCGGCGGTCCTCCGCCGCCCACTTGCGCTTGAAGCGGTACACCCCGGTCTGGCTTTCCCAGGTGCCGCCCCAGTTCCACCACCGGTAGCCGCGCCGGGCCGCGTCGGCCATGGCGGTCATCACGATCAGCGGCAGCGCCTGCGACGAGCGGTGCTCCGCGCTGGTGGCGGGGGTAAAGTACTCCGCCGTCTTTCCGTAGTAGAAGGCCAGCAGCGCGGCGACGACCGCGCCGTCCTTGCGCGCCACCCACAGGTCGTAGTCGATCCCGGGGCGAAAGTGCTCGGGGTACAGCGCAAAGAAGCGCTCCGACTTGGCCGCGCCGCCGATGGCCGTGATGTTCTCCTGGTGCATCCGCCGCAGCGCGTCGGTCTCGCCGGGGTCGGTCTCCACCGTGATCCCCTCGCCCATCGCCTTCCTGACGTTGCGGCGCGCGGACGAGTCCACGGCCGCCATCAGCGCGCTCCACGGATCGTCCGCGTCCGCCGGCAGCGGCGTCAGCTGGCCGATGCGATGGTCCGTCAGCTCGTGGACGATCCCTTCGGGGTGGGGCGGGGCCAGCGGGTTGCCGACGATGGTGGAGGCCAGGGTGCCGGGGGCGCGGGCCAGGGCGTTGTACTCGGCCACCAGCATGTGCACGGCCTGGGGCTCGTCGGCCAGGATGCCGCCGTTGCTGCCGTAGTAGGGAAGCGAGTTGTACACCCGCCCCTCGGGGGTATCCAGGTACAGCAGGGGAAGCGACCCCACGATCTCGCCGTCGCGCACCGCGGCCAGCGAGTGCGCCCGGCACCCCAGCAGCGCGCGCAGGAAGTCGCGATAGCGCGGCGACTGGTAGAAGAGCGCGCTGTCGTGGCGGGCCAGGTGCCGCTCGTACGCGTCATCCACCGCGGGGGTGAGAACTTCGATCTTCACGAGGAAAAGCGGGCCGCTGGGCGCGAGAAACGGGGAAGGCGGGCCTGCGTCCACGTCGTACGCCGCCGCCCGCGCGGCACGTCCGGCCGGCGTTCGGCAGGCAACGTATCACGGCCCGGCGGCGCGGGCAACGGACCGCCGCCGCGGCGCAAACCGAGGAGAGAACAACGGTGGAACGGCCCCCGTTCGCGCCCGCAAAAGAATGGGCCTCACACGGAGTCAACGGAGTCAACGGAGTTTTCTCGTGCCGTTTCCTCGGCTCTCATCCCGAATCCCGGGAAACAACACCTTTGGGTACAGAGGAACAGAGTCAGACAGAGGAAGCTCGCGTTCTCTGTCTGACTCTGTTCCTCTGTACGATCATTCTTTTTTCAGGACCTGGCATCACGGATTCAGGTCAACGCCGTCTTTCCAGGGATTCGGGATGGCGCGTCAGCCGGAGGCGATCGCCGAGGCCTCGGGCGCGACGCCGGGAGCGGGCGCGCCGGCCAGGAAGGCGCGGCACCACTCCTCGAACGAGAGCAGAGACCACAGGAGCAGGCGATGGTTCTCGCGGCCGTCCATGTGGCGGCGCACCACCTCGCGCACGTACTCGGGGCGGATCCACTCCGCGCTCACCGTGTCGCTCGACAGCAGCATCCGCTCGACGAACGCGCGGTTGGGCCCGCGCGCCCACGACTCCTCCGGCGCCGAGAACCCCTGCTTGCGGCGCTCGATGGTCTCGCGGGGAATCAGGTGCGCCATGGCGTGGCGAAGCACCTGCTTGCCGTCGTCCGTCTCCACGTAGCCCAGGAAGCGCCGCGCCTCGTCGTCCGACATCGCCTTGAAGCGCTCGAAGTTCCCCAGCTTCAGGTTCACGGGAATGCGCTGCGCCAGGGCCACCAAGTCGTCGTCCAGAAACGGCACCCGCTCTTCCAGCGAGTGCGCCATGGCCAGCCGGTCGCCCACGATCAGCAGCCCGTGCAGAAAGGTCTTGGCCTCGAACCACAGGGTGTTCCCCACCAGGTCCTCGGGGGTGTCGTACCCCAGCGCCGGGTTGTCCGTGAACATCTTGCGGAACGCCTGCCGCGGCCCGTCCGGGTCCGTCGCGGCCAGCACGCCGGGCTGAAAGAAGGCCGCGCGGTCGCCGTCCTTTACCAGCCGCTGCCAGTAGGCGTAGTAGCCGTCCAGGAACGCCTCGCGCCCGCCGGCCCGGAACACCTTGTAGTACCGCCAGGGATAGCCGCCGAACAGCTCGTCGCCCCCCGCGCCGGAAAGGCAGACGGTGACGAACTTGGACGCCAGGCGGGCGGCCAGGTAGTTGGGGTAGCTCATCCCCACCCGCAGGTCTTCCAGGTGGCGCACCACCGCGGGAAGGGTGGCGGGAAGGTCGGCCGGGGCGATCACCTGCTCGAAGTGCTCCGTGCCGAAGCGCGCGGCCATCGCCTCGGCGGCGGTGCGCTCGTCGTAGCCGGCCTCCACGCCCTCCACCCCCTGCACCTGAAAGCCGCAGGTAAAGGTGGAAAGGCGCGGCAGGCTGCGCGCGGCCACCGCGGCGATGGAGCCGCTGTCCATTCCCCCGGACAGGTAGCTCCCCACCGGCACGTCGCTCACCATCTGGCGGTCGACGGCGCGGGTAAAGGCGGCCAGCGTCTGCGCCTCGGCATCGTGCGCGGTCAGCGAGGCGTCGGGGCGGCTGAAGTCGAAGTCCCAGTAGCGGCGCCGGTGCAGCACCGCGCGGGCGCCCTCGTCAGGGTCGATGGAGGCGATGGTGCCCGGGTCCAGCAGCGACACGCCTTCGAAGAGCGTGTGCTGGCCCAGCAGGTTCTGAAAGGTGAAGTACTCCACCACGGCGGCGGGATCCAGCCCGGCGCGCCCCTCGGGGTGCGCCAGCAGGGCGCGGACCTCGGAGCCAAAGAGGAGCGTGCTGCCGCGGCGGGCGGTGTACAGGGGCTTGATGCCGTAGCGGTCGCGCACCAGGAACAATCGCCGGATGCGCGCGTCCCACAGCGCAAAGGCGAACATCCCGTTGCAGCGGCGCACGAAGTCGATGCCGTCCAGCAGGTACCCCGCCAGCAGCACCTCGCTGTCGGTGCGCGAGCGAAAGGCGTAGCCGCGCTGCGCGTACTCTCGGCGCAGGTCGCGAAAGTTGTACACCTCGCCGTTGTACACCAGCGCCACCTGGCCGTCCGCCGAGAACATGGGCTGGCGGCCGGCGTCGGAGAGGTCGATGATGGCCAGGCGCCGGTGCGCCAGCCCCACCGGCCCGTCGGTGTGAAAGCCGTCGCCGTCGGGCCCGCGGTGCGCGAGCGCGTCGCCCATCAGCCGCAGCTCACGGGGGTTGACCGAGCTTCCGTCCAGCCGCACGGCGCCGGCGATTCCACACATCGGCTAATTACCTGTTCCCTAGACCCCAGCATGTGCCGACACGGGCAGAGCCCCGCGCCGGCCTGTACGCCTACCCGATCCTGCTACCCCAATCCGCGGAACCCATCCCGGGCATCGCCCGGAAACCGTGGTGCAGAGCCTGCGGAAAACCTGTCATTCTGAGGAAGCGCCCACCCCGAACTTGCGGAAAAACCGCGGGGCGCATTGGCGCGACCGAAGAATCTCCCTCCCCTCGCGCGGGCCCCTCCCGGGCATCGCCCGGGAACCATCCCCATACAGAGCCCGCGGAAAAACCTGTCATTCTGAGGGAGCGCCCTCCCCGAACTCGCGGAAAAACCGCGGAGCCGGTTGGCGCGACCGAAGAATCTCCTTCCCCTCGCGCGGAGGCCTCTCCCGGGCATCGCCCGGGAACCCCGCGTGGCCGCGAGATCACGCCGCCCGACGTGCAGATTCTTCGGTCGGCGCCACACTCTCGGGCGAACGGAAAACCCTGCGCGGCGCCTCCCTCAGAATGACAGGTTTGTCAAGCTTTGGGCAATCCTCATCCTGACCCGCAGGGCATCGCCCGGGAACCCCGCGTGGCCGCGAGATCTTGCCGCCCGACATGCAGATTCTTCGGTCGGCGCCACACTCTCGGGCGAACGGAAAACCCTGCGCGGCGCCTCCCTCAGAATGACAGGTTCGTCAAGTTTTGCGCAATCCTCATCCTGACCCGCAGGGCATCGCCCGGGAACCCCGCGTGGCCGAGAGATCCTGCCGCCCGACGTGCAGATTCTTCGGTCGGCGCCATGCTCTCGGGCGAACGGAAAACCCTGCGCGGCGCCTCCCTCAGAATGACAGGTTCGTCAGGTCTGGTCTGACCCCCCGTAGAGGCCGGCGCGGTCCCGCGCCGATGGCGCAGACGGAGCGAGGCGCGGGAAACGATCCCGCGCCTCGCCAGTCCGTCCCTCAGGCGAAGTTGGCCTGCAGCTCTTCCACCACCGCGTCGAGGTCCGCGTCCGTCATCTGCGTGGCCACGGGGAGCGTCAGCGACAGCCGGTCCGCCAGCACCGCGTTGGGAAACTGCTCCGGGCGCAGGCCGTACTTGTCGCGGTACACGTCCAGCAGCACCGGCGCGTGCGTCCCCTGCCGGGTCGAGATCCCCATCTCCTCCAGCCGCATCATCAGCGCGTTGCGGCGCTCGTGCAGCGCTTCCACGTTCGCCAGCGTGGGCGCCTCGGGGCGAAAGAGCGTCACGTAGCTCTGGTAGCCGTGCACGTACCCCTCGGGCACCAGCGGCGCGTCCAGCCACTCCACCCCGCGCAGCCGCGCGTCGTACCCGGCGGCCACGGCGCGGCGCCGGTCCAGGATGGCGTCGGCGCGGTCCATCTGCACCGAGCCCAGGGCGCCCTGGATGTCCGTCATCCGGTAGTTGTACCCCACCACCCTGTACTCGGCCAGCAGGAACGCCGCCTTGGCGTGGTGCCGCTGGTGGTCGGTGCGGCTGGCGCCGTGGTCGCGCAGGCTGCGGCAGGCGGCCGCCAGGCGCTCGTCGTCCGTCGTGACCATCCCCCCCTCGCCGGTGGTGATGGACTTGCGCGGGTGGAACGAAAAGCACCCCGCGTCGCCGAACGTCCCCGCGTGCCGCTCGCCGATCCACGCGCCAAAGCCGCACGCCGCGTCCTCCACCACCCACAGCCCGTGCTTCTCGGCCAGCGCGTTCACCCCCGGCATGTCGGCGCACAGGCCGAACAGGTGCACGGGAAGCAGGCCCACCGTGCGGTCCGTCACCAGCGACGCCGCCTGCTCCACGTCGATGTTGAAGGTGGCCAGGTCCACGTCGCAGAACACCGGCTTCGCGCCCTCGTACTCGATGACGTTGGCCGTCGACACCCAGGTAAAGGCGGGGACGATGACCTCGTCGCCCGGCTTGAGCCCCAGCGCCTTGACGGCCAGGTGCAGCGCCGTGGTGCACGACGAGGCGGCGATGGAGTGCCCCGCGCCCGTGTAGGCCGAGAACTTTCCCTCGAACTCCGCCACCTTCGGCCCCTGCACCACCCAGCCGCTGGCCAGCGGCTCCTGCACCGCCGCCGCCTCTTCGGGCCCGAACACGGCGCGGGTGATGGGCAGGTCGTACTTCTTTGCGTTCGCGAGCATGGTCATGGTCTGGCTGCCTGCCTGGGGTTCCCGCCGGTTGCCGCGCCGGGATGCGGGCCCCGCGCCCGCATCCGCGTCCTCCCTCGTCCGAGATCGAAAGAGGAGCGGTTCGATTCCGAAAACGTCCGCGTGGGCGGAGAGATCCCCGCCCACGCGGGGCACTGCCGTGCGCCGGGAGACCGATCCCCCGGCCCTGCCCCGTCGTTGACGCGTGGACTCTAGCTGTCCGCCCGCCGCGCGTCCACCGCCGCGATGTCGCCGCGGCGCCAGTCGATCAGGCTCTTGAGCCCCTCGTCCAGGTCCACCGTCCAGCGGAAGCCCAGATCGCGCTCGGCCGCTTCCGTGGTGCCGATGCGGTTGGTGACGAAGGTCTGCCCCGCCGGCTCGTACTGGATCTGCGCGTCGCTCCCCGACAGGCGGATGAGCGACTCCGAGATCTCGCGGATGGAGGTGCCGATGCCGCGCCCCACGTTGTAGCACTCGCCGCTCACGTCCGACTGGAGCGCCGCCACGTTGGCCCGCGCCACGTCGGTCACGTGCACGAAGTCGTACTGCTGCGACCCGTCGCCGTACACCATGGGGGGAAGCCCCTGGTCCAGGCGGTCCAGGATCTTCATCATCACCGCGATGTAGGCGCCCTTGTAGTCCTGCCGGGGGCCGTACACGTTCATGTACCGCAGGCCGGCCCACGACAGCCCGTAGCGCGCGCCCAGGCTCTTGAACATGTGCTCGCCCGAGATCTTGGTGGCGCCGTAGAAGGTGAAGTTGTTG
This sequence comes from Longimicrobium sp., assembly GCF_036399255.1. GTDB lineage: Bacteria > Gemmatimonadota > Gemmatimonadetes > Longimicrobiales > Longimicrobiaceae > Longimicrobium. Next base: position 37,651 of record NZ_DASWNM010000173.1, on the reverse strand, counting down.
TACGGGTGGTCCTCGCCCATGGGCAGGTGCACCGCGTCGCCGTACACCGAGGCCGAAGACGAGAACACCACCCGCTGCACCTTGTTGGCGATGGCCGCCTCGATCACGTTGTACGTGCCGCGGACGTTCACGTCGAACGCCGCGCGGGGGTACTCGTGGCACTGCAGCAGCCAGAGCGCCGCCAGGTGCACCACGCCGTCCATCCCCTCCATGGCGGCGCTCAGGATGTCGCTGTGCAGGATGTCGCCGCCGTGGGGCGAGATGCTGACGCGCGGGTCCCGCAGCGCCTCGCGCAGGTTGTCGCGCCGCCCCCGGAAGAAGTTGTCGTAGACCACCACCTCGGCCACGTCCGTCTTCAGCAGCTCGTCCACCACGTGGCTGCCGATGAACCCCGCACCGCCGATCACCAGGATACGCTTGCCGGACAGATCCATCCTTCGCCTCGATTCGTAGAGAAAAGGCCGCGTGCGCGCGTCAGCCGTCCGCCAGGGCCGCCACGCGCTCCGCGATCGCCAGGGCACAGGTAAGACCGGGGCTTTCGATCCCGATCAGGTTGATCCACCCGGGTGCGCCCCGGGCGTCCTCGCGGGCCAGGTAAAAGTCCCGGAACCCGTCCACCGCCTCCACCTGCGGACGCAGCCCGCTGTAGGCCGGCGACAGGTCGTCCTCCACCAGGCCGGGAAGAAAGCGCAGCGCCGCCTCGTAGAAGGCCCGGCGCCGCCCCTCGTCCACCCGGTAGTCCTCCACCGCCTCGGGAAGCCGCTCCACGTCAGGGCCCAGCCGCTGCCCGCCGGCCAGGTCCAGCGTAAGGTGCGTTCCCAGCCCCCGCAGGTCCGGGTGCGGGCAGGGGTAGATGAGCCGCCGCGCGCGCACGGCCGACCCCGGCCGCACCGAGAAGTAGTTCCCCTTGACCCACTCCTGCGTGGGGAGGGCGCCGTTGGCGTCCGGCAGCGCCAGGCGGGCCACGCGGTCGGCGTACAGCCCCGCCGCGTTCACCACCAGCCCCGCCTCCACCTCGTCCTCGGCCCCCGCGGCGTCGCGCACCGTCACCGTCCACCCGTCGGCCGAGCGCGCCACGCCGGCCACCTCGGTCCCGAAGGCGAAGTCGGCGCCCGCCTCCTGCGCGTCGCCGGCCAGCGCGTGCATCAGCGCGTGCGCGTCGACGATCCCCGTGCTGGGCGACTCCAGCGCCGCCACCGCGCGAACCCCCGGCTCCGCCGCGCGCACCTCGGCCGCGCTCAGCCAGCGCAGGTCGTGCACCCCGTTGGCGGCCGCCCGCGCGGCGATCTTCTCCAGCTCGGGAAGCTCGGCCTCCTCCGTGGCCACGATCAGCTTTCCGCAGCGGTCGTGGGGAACGCCGCGGGCCGCCAGGTAGGCGTACAGCCGGTCGCGCCCCTCCACGCACAGCTGGGCCTTCAGCGAGCCCGGCTGGTAGTAGATGCCGGCGTGCACCACCTCCGAGTTGCGGCTGCTGGTGCCGCGGCCGTAGGTGGGCTCGCGCTCCACCAGCACCGTCCACCAGCCGCGCCGCGCCAGCTCGGCCGCGCACGCCAGGCCGACGACGCCGCCGCCCACCACCAGCGCGGGAAGGCCGCCGGGCGCGGGCAACGTGCCTACTCCCCCGCGGGGGCGCCGGCCGGGCGCAGCTCGTCGGGCCCGGCCAGCAGGTAGCGGTCGCCGCACCCGCCGCACGCCGTGGTCCCGTCCGCGCCGGGATCGGCCAGCCGCTCGCCGCACTGGCACATCCACCCCATGCGCCGCGCCGGCACGCCCGCCATCAGCGCGTACGCCGGCACGTTGCGGGTCACCACCGCGCCCGCCGCCACGAAGGCGTAGGGGCCCAGGTCGTGCCCGCACACGATGGTCGCGTTGGCGCCGATCGAGGCGCCCCGCCCCACCCGCGTGGCGCGGTACTCGTGCTTGCGGGAGACGTGGCTGCGCGGGTTCACCACGTTGGTGAACACCATCGAGGGCCCCAGGAAGACGTCGTCGTCGCACTCGACGCCCTCGTACACGCTCACGTTGTTCTGCACCTTCACGTTGTTGCCCAGCCGGGTGCCGGGCATCACCACCACGTTCTGCCCCACCGAGCAACGCTCGCCGATCACCGCGCCGCCCATCACGTGGCAAAAGTGCCACACCTTCGTCCCCGCGCCGATCTCCGCGCCGTCGTCCACGTACGCCGACTCGTGCAGGTGCCAGCCGCCGGGCATCTCGCGCATCTGGCTCATGCGGGCGCTCCCGCGTACGCCAGGCGGCCGGCGGCCAGGGCCTCCTGCGCGCGCTCCAGCACCCGCACCACCCGCAGGCCGTCGCGGCCGTCGCTGCGCGGCGGGTTCCCGGTCACCACCGCGCGCAGGAACTCGGCGCACTCGATGGCCAGCGGCTCGTGCCCGCCGATGCGCGGGCTGACGATGTCGCCGTCGCGCGGCGCGAACAGCACCGGCTCGGGAAGCCCGGCGGGGGCGGGCGCCGGGGCGCGGCGGTCCAGTCCCTTGTCGAACACGCGCACCTTTTCGCGCGGGTCCATGTCGTTGAACACCACCATCTTGCGCGAGCCCACCACCGTCAGGCGGCGCTCCTTGTGCGGGTCCAGCCAGCTCACGTGCACGTGGGCGATGCGGCCCGAGGGAAAGCGCAGGGTGACGAACACCACGTCCTCGATGTCGGACTGCAGGAACGCCTGCCCGCTGGCCGTCACCTCTTCGGGCTCCTCGTCCATCAGGTACAGCAGGATGCTGATGTCGTGCGGCGCCAGGCTCCACAGCGCGTTCTCGTCGCTGCGCAGCTTGCCCAGGTTCAGCCGCTGCGAGTAGGCGTAGTACACGTCGCCCAGCTCGCCGCTGGTGATCATCTCCTTGATGTGCTCCACCGCCGGGTGGTACTCCAGCAGGTGGCCCACCATCAAAATGCGCCCGCCCTCGTCGGCCGCCCGCACCATCCGCTCGGCGTCGGCGACCGACAGCGCCAGCGGCTTCTCGACGAAGACGTGCTTCCCCGCCTCCAGCGCCTGCACCGCCATGTCGGCGTGCGCGGGGGCCGGCGTCGCCAGCACCACCGCCTGCACCTCGGGGTCCGCCAGCACCGATTCGTACGAGTCGGTCACCCGCGCGCCGGGGTACTGCGCCGCCACCTTCGCGCGCACCGCGGGCGACAGGTCGCACGCCACCCGCAGGTCCGAGAGCGAGGCGAAGTTGCGGAGCAGGTTGGCGCCCCAGTAGCCGCACCCCACCATGGCGGTGCGCACGTCGCGAAACTCGCTCATGCGCAGAACTCCTCGATGGCGGCGGCCACCTGCTCGCGCTCGTCCGCGGTGAGCTCGGGGTAGATGGGGATGGAGATGACCTCGCGGCACGCCTGCTCGCTCACCGGGAAGTCGCCCTCGGCGTACCCCAGGTAGGCAAAGCAGGGCTGCTGGTGCATGGCCAGCGGGTAGTACACCGCCGCGCCGATCCCCAGCCCCGCCAGGTGGTCCTTGAGCCCGTCGCGGTTCTGCACCCGCAGCGTGTACTGGTTGAAGATGCTCTCGTTCCCCGGGAGCACCACGGGGCGCGTCAGCTTCCCCGCCGCCTCCAGCGGGGCGAAGCGCGCGTCGTACCAGGCCGCGTTCCGGCGGCGCGCCTCGCTCCACCCGTTCAGGTGGGGAAGCTTGGCCAGCAGCACGGCCGCCTGCAGGGCGTCCAGCCGCGAGTTGGTGCCCACCTCTTCGTGGTGGTACATCTTGAGCCCGCCGTGCACCCGCAGCCGCTTCAGCCGCGCCGCGAACTCGTCGTCGCGCGCCACGATCATCCCGCCGTCGCCAAAGCCGCCCAGGTTCTTGCTGGGAAAGAAGGAGAACGCGCAGGCGTCGCCCAGCGTGCCGGTGGTGATCCACTCGCCGTCCACCTGCTGCCGCGCGCCGATCGCCTGGGCCGCGTCCTCGAGCAGGAACACCCCGTGGCGGTCGGCGATCTCGCGCAGCCGCGCCATGTCGGCCATCTGCCCGAACAGGTGCACGGGGACGATGGCCCGCGTCCGCGGGGTGATCGCCGCCTCCACCTTCTCCGGGTCGACGTTGAAGGTGCCCGGGTCGATGTCGGCGAACACCGCGCGCCCGCCGGCGTTGTGGATGGCGCCCGCCGTGGCGAAGAAGGTGAAGGGCGGGGCGACCACCTCGTCGCCCGGCTGCAGGTCCAGCGCCTTGAGGGGGAGGAGCAGCGCGTCGGTTCCCGAGGCCACGCCGATGGCGTGCGGCACCCCCAGGTGCGCGGCCACGGCCTCCTCGAGCTCCTGCACGGGCTTGCCCATGATGAAGGCCTGGTTCTCGATCACCCCGTCGAGACGGACGCGGATGTCGTCGCGAAGCGTCTGGTACTGCCGCCCGAGGTCCAGCAAAGGCACCGGCATCGTCTGCGTTCGTTCAAGGGTACGGTTGTGCCGGGCGGCGGGTCCGGCGCCCGCGGACCCGCCGCGCGCACCTCCCAGCCCGCCGGGCGGTCGTCCGCCGGCCGGGACGCTCCCGGCCGGTCCGTCATCATCGGCTCCCGGAGGCGCGAAGCGCCGCGGGGCCGGGCGTGCCCGGAAAACGCCGGGGGCCGGCCCCGGGCTGGGTCCATCTCGCCCGCTGCCGGCCCACGCCGTCCAGGCCGTTCCGCAAAGCAGAAAGTCCGCCGGGGCGGCGCCAGCGCGCCCCGGACGGTGCGAGGGGGGGGTGTGCCCCCCTCAGCCCACCAGGCGCAGCCGCGGCGGCTCGGGGCGGCGGCGCGACAGCCCCACCACGTGCTCCTCGGGGCCGCGCATCACGCCGCGGGTGTCCACCACCAGCCGGGCCTTGGCGGCCACGGCGGCGTAGTCCACCTCGCTGTGGTCCGTCACCACCACCACCACGTCGGCGGCGTCCAGCTCGGCGTCGCTCAATTCCACGCTGTGCATGGGAAGCCCGCGCACCGGGGTGTGCGGGTCGTCCTGGATCACGGGGCAGAACGGGTCGTGGTAGCGCACCTCGGCCCCCTTGTCCTGCAGCAGCCGGATCACCTCGAGCGCCGGGCTTTCGCGCAGGTCGTCGATGTCGCGCTTGTACGCCACGCCCAGCACCAGCACGGTGCTGCCGTTGATGGCCTTGCGGGCGTTGTTCAGCGAGTCGGCCACCTTGCGCACCACGAAGCCCGGCATCTCGCCGTTGATCTCGCTGGCCAGCTCGATCATCCGGGTCTTGTAGCTCAGCGTCCGCATCTTCCAGCTCAGGTAGTGCGGATCCAGCGGAATGCAGTGCCCCCCCAGCCCCGGGCCGGGGGTGAACTTCATGAAGCCGAAGGGCTTGGTGGCGGCGGCCTCGATGACCCCCCACACGTCCACGCCCAGCACGTCGCACGCCTGCGCCAGCTCGTTGGCCAGGGCGATGTTCACCATGCGGAAGGTGTTCTCGTACACCTTCACCAGCTCGGCCGCCTCGGCGCTCTCGACCGGCACGATGGTGTCGAACACGCGCGAGTACAGCGCCACCCCCGCCTCGCTGCACGCCGGCGTCACCCCGCCCAGCACCTTGGGGGTGTTGCGGGTGTGCCACTTGGGGTTCCCCGGGTCCACGCGCTCGGGGCTGAAGCAGACGAAGAAGTCGTCGCCCGCCCGCAGCTCCGACTCTTCCAGGATGGGAAGGAGGACGTCGCGGGTGGTCCCCGGGTAGGTGGTGGACTCCAGGATCACCAGCTGCCCCGGCCGCAGCGCGAAGTGCACCGCGTGCGCCGCGGCGATCACGTACGACAGGTCCGGGTCCTTGGTCTTGTTGAGCGGCGTGGGAACGCAGATGGAGATGGCGTCGCACTCGGCCAGCCGGGGAAGCTCGGTGGTGGCCTCGACCAGCCCGCCCTCCACGAACGACGCCAGCACCTCGGCCGGCACGTCCAGCACGTGGCTGCGCCCGGCGTTGATGCCGGCCACCACCGCGTCCGACACGTCGAACCCGATGACCCGGTACCCGCTGCGGGCCAGCTCCACGGCCAGGGGAAGGCCCACGTAGCCCAGGCCGATCACACCCACCACGGCGCGCTTGTCGCCGATCTTCGCCAGCAGTGCTTCCCGCGGAGTTGCTTGCTCGTTCATTGCTGCGTCCAGCGCCTGCTCGTGTGGGCGCGGCGCCGGGGCGCCGCAGGAAAAGAGGGGGCATCCGTCCCGGCGCGCCGGGTGTGCAGGCTGCGCCCGGTCAATCTCCGTCGGCGGCCAGCACCCGGGGCTGGCGCAGCGGGGGCACGCACTCGGGCACCATCTCGCGGATGGCGGCCAGGATGTCGTCGACGCTTCCCAGCGCCGTGGCGGCGGCCAGCCGGTCCAGCCCCGCCGTCAGCAGGTGCGACTCGGGCTCGGCCGTCTGCACGATGCGGATCTTCTCCACCTGCGTGGGGACGGTGGCCTCGCGCTCCGACATCAGCTCCTCGTGCAGCTTTTCGCCCGGCCGCAGCCCCGTGAAGACGATGGGGACGTCGGTGTAGGGCTCCAGCCCGCTCAGCCGGATCAGGTTCTCGGCCAGCTCCACGATGCGCACCGGCTCGCCCATCTCCAGCATGCTGATGCGCCCGCCCGCCTCTTCCAGCGCCGAGGCCTGCAGCACCAGCTGCACCGCCTCGGGAATGGTCATGAAGTAGCGGGTGACCTCGGGGTGCGTGACGGTGATGGGCTGCCCCGCCGCCATCTGCTTCTTGAACACGGGGATCACGCTGCCGTCCGAGCCCAGCACGTTGCCGAAGCGCACGGCGCGAAAGTCCGTCCGGGTTTCGCGCAGCGCCGGCCAGCGCAGCACGATCTGCTCGGCCAGGCGCTTGGTGGCGCCCATCACGCTGCTGGGGTACACCGCCTTGTCGGTGCTGATGAGCACGAACTTGCCGGCGCCGTAGCGGCCGGCGGCCTGCGCCACGCACAGCGTGCCCAGCACGTTGTTGCGCACCGCCTCGACCGCGTTGTCCTCCATCAGCGGCACGTGCTTGTACGCCGCCGCGTGGAACACGAAGTCGGGGCGGTGCCGCGCGAACACGCTTTCCATGCGCCCGGCGTCGGTCACGTCGGCCACCACGGGCGTCACCTCCAGCTCCGGGTGCGCCGCGCGCAGCTCCAGGTGCGTGAAGTACAGCGGGCTCTCGGCCTGGTCCAGCAGGATGAGCCGGCGGGGTCCGCAGCGCGCCACCTGCCGCGCCAGCTCGCTGCCGATGGAGCCGGCGCCCCCCGTCACCAGCACGGTGCGGCCGTACAGGTCGTCGCGGGCCGCGTCCATGTCCAGCTCGATGGCGTCGCGCCCCAGCAGGTCCTCGATCTGCACCTTGCGCAGCTCGCCCAGCCGGGCGCGCCCCTCCATCAGCTCGCGCAGCGAGGGGACGATCTTGAACTCCACCCCGGTGCGCAGGCACGCCTCCACGATGCCGCGCATCTCGGGGCGCGCGGCCGAGGGAATGGCGATCACCAGCAGCTCGGCGTTGCACTTGGCCACCAGCGTGCGCAGGTCGGCCGTGGTGCCCAGCACCGGCACCCCGTGCAGCCGCATCCCCTTCTTCTCGGGGTCGTCGTCCACCATGGCGATGGGCCAGATGCGCCCCTCGCCGTCGCGGCGCACCTCGCGCAGCAGCCGCTCGGCCGCGTTCCCCGCGCCGATGATGAGCGCGCGGCGCCCCGGGCGCTGCCGCCAGGGCAGCAGCCGCTCCTCGCGAAAGGCGCGCACCACGAAGCGAATGCCGCCAAACAGCACCAGCGCGGTGATCCAGTCCAGCACCAGCACCGACCGGGGAAGCCGCGACCCGCCGGCGGTGTGCATTCCCCCGAACATGAACAGGGCCACCACCAGCAGCAGCGAGCTCAGGGTGGTGGCGCGGAACAGGTCCACCAGGTCGCGCATCCCCACGTGGCGCCACCAGCCGCGGAACAGGCCGAACACGGCGAAGCACGCCAGGCGCAGCGCCACCACGAAGGGAAGCGTGCGCCAGAAGAGCTGCGTGTACTCGGGGGGCACGCGGAAGTCGAACCGCAGCGCATAGGCCGCGTAGTAGCCCAGCGGAAGCAGCAGCAGGTGAAGCGCCAGAACCACCGGCCGCCGCAGGCGGACGAAGAAAGGAGGAAGCGTCAATGAGTGCAGTCCGTAAAATCGCCTGAATCGACCGGTCGCTGTCCAGCCGGAGGGCGGGTGCCGCGGGGAGATCGCGCGTTCCGCGCCTGCATGGATCGTGCCGCGTGTGCACTTTTCCCTTGGCAGGTCGAGCTCTCCCCGCACGCAGCCGCTTTCGCCAGCCGGGGCGCGCGCACCCGGCGGCCGCCAACCCACGGCGGCCAAACGGCTTCTCCACCGCGGAGCCCCGGGAGTGCGGCCACTTCTCCCCACCCGCTGGGTCAGCCGCGCCCCATCCCACCCGCAGAAGCAGACGCCTTGTGAGCGCAAACGTCCGGCGCGGGAAACGGGAAAGACGGGAGCCACCCCGTTCCACGCCCTCCGACACCCGGCTGGCGGTTGACCAGACGTGGGACCAACTTACGTAGCAGCCTGACGACCGTCCACCCCCATGCGTCACGTCCCCCTGCCCGCGCCCCCCTTCACCCGGCGGCGGACGCGGCAGTGGCGCGGGAAGCGGAACGGGAACCGCAGGCGCGGGCGGGCGGTCTCCGCGCGCGGGCCGCCCCCGGCGCGGAGGATGGAGGGACGGGGCCGGGATGAAAACGGCGCGGGGCGATCCGGCCGCGGGCGTGCGAGTGGAGGGCGGGCGCGCGTCAGCGCGCGGCGCCCGGGGTCCACGTGGCGCCCACCTCCAGCGAAAGGTTGAACAGGTCGCGGCCGCCGCGCCCCAGGTACCAGGCACCCGACGCCTGCGCCGCCAGCTCCAGCGGCCCGGCGAACCGCAGCACCCCGGCCTCCAGCGCGTGCACGGAAAAGGCGGGGAGGGGCGTGTCGGCCGCCGTCCTGCGGCGGCTCCACGCCAGCGTGGTGCGCCCCTCGCGCCCGTAGCGCTCCCAGGCCAGCCGCGAGCCCGCCCCCGCGTAGACGGCGGGCGAGCCCAGCACCTGGCCCCGGTGGGTGTGCCCCTGCACGGCCACCGTGTGGATGTAGAACGGGTTCTGCCCCCGCACCTGGTCCAGGTGCGTTTCCTGGGCGTTCACCACCTCGCCCCGCAGCACGTGCAGCGCGCGGTCCCCGCGCCCCCACACCCGCCGAAAGCCCAGCAGAAAGGCGGACGCGTGGTCGGGCTCCACCAGCAGGTCGCGCACGTCGTAGCTGTGGTCCTCGCGGGCGTACTCGCCGTACAGCTCGAAGCCGGAGCGCGGAAACACCCAGCGCGCGAAGACGGAGGCGAGCTGGTTGTCGGGGTCGCTGCCGTTGCCGTCGGTGTCGTCGTCGGGGTTCTCGTCCAGCGCGATCTTGAGGATGGACTGGAAGGGGCGCAGCCAGTCGCCCAGGGGGGGAACGCCGCCGTCCCACCCCATGTGGAAGAAGCGGGTGCCGCCCACCTCCAGCCCCGGCGCCGCGGCCGGGGTGAACACCGCGGCCGCCCCCGCGGCGAAGCGGCGGCGGGGGGCGTTGCCGGTGATCGCCCACGGCGACTGCTCCAGCGCCCCCCACAGCAGCCGCCCGTGCACCCGGCCCACGCCCACGTTCACGGGCCGCGAGGTGCCGGCGAAAAGGTGGGCGAACCCGGCGGCGTGGTTGCCCAGGACCAGCGGAAAGTCCACGGCCGGCCCCCAGAACTGGTTGGCGGTGCTCACCCCCGCCGCCACCCCCCCCAGGTCCACGCGAAGCGTGCTCTGCCCCGGGTCCAGCCGCGCGTACCGCCCCGTGCCAAAGCGCTGCGGCGCGTCGATGCGCCTGGGCTCGCGCGGGTCCGCGAGCGCCGAATCCCCGCCCGCGCCGTTGGGGAGCAGCGCGAAGCCCGCGTTCTGCGCCACGAACGCCACCGGGTACAGGGTCAGCGAAACCGGCCCGGCGCGGAGCGACGCCCCGAACTCGGCCGACGCCGTCACCCCGCGCCCGGCCCACACGGCCCCGTCGCTGGCGTCCTCGGGAAGGGCGCTGTTGTACACCAGCCGCACGTGGGCCGGCAGCAGGGCCGCGCCCCGGCCCTCGCCCGCCAGGAGGGGGCGCCCCGCCCAGGGGTGCGCCCGGTCGGCCGGCAGCAGCCGCTCCACCTCGCGCGGCCCCAGCGCACGCAGCGACCAGGGGTGCAGGGGAACGGCGCCCGCCACCTGCAGCGCGCGCAGGTACCGCTCCGTCTCGCCGTTCACGAACACGCCGGCATCCGCCGCCCCGGCCTGGGCGGCGCAGGGAACGGGCGCGGCGAGGAGCGCCGCCCCGGCCGCGCAGAGCAGGGCACGGCGGGCGGCGCGGGGAAGGCCGGCGGCTCCGGGGCCCCGCGGTCCGGCCGGGACCGGCGCGCGCGCCGCGGCGGCGGCTCCCGCCCCCCGGCGGGTCACGGGCGGGTGAGCAGGCTGACGATGATCCCCGTGGCGGAAAGGAGCACGCTCACCAGCAGCGTCCCGTTGCGCTCCAGCCAGTTGCGGGTGCCCACGAAGATCTGGTCGCCGGACCGGATGTCGGCCGCCGAGAGCGCCGTCTCCGGCGACACCCGCTGGCTGTAGACGTGGCCGTCGCGCACCAGCCGAATGCGGCGCAGGTCGCCCGCCGGCGTGGCGCCCCCCGCCGTGGCCACCGCCCCCGCCACGCTCACGGTGGCGTCCACCGTGTACAGCCCCGGCTTGGCCACCTCGCCCAGCACCTGCACCCGCCGCAGCGGGGTGACGGTGATGGCGGGGTTGCGCAGGTACACGCGGTACGCGTCCTGGAGCTGCGCCTGCAGGCTGTCCAGCGGAATGCCGACCACGTGCCGCGTTCCCAGGAGCGGAAAGGTGGCGTTGCCGTCGAGCCCCACCGGGAACTCTCCGCTCAGCTCCTCCTCGCGCCAGATGGCCACCCGCACCACGTCGCCCGCCAGCAGGCCGGACTGCGCCGCGGCGGGCGCCGCCAGCGCGGAAACGAGCAGGACGGCGAACACCGCGCGAACGATCCACGACTTCATGACGTACGTCTCTGTGAGCAGGTTGGGCGTGCGGCCGCCTTCAGGGGGCCAGGCACAGGGCCAGCTGCTCCCGCCACTCCGGGAGCGCCACCCCGAACGCCCGCGCGGCGCGCGTGCCGTCCAGCACCGAGTAGCGCGGCCGGCGGGCGGGGGTGGGAAACTGGGACGTGGGGATGGCGACCACCGCCCGGCAGCGCTGCTCGGCCCGGGCCGGGTCCGCCTCCAGGAGGGCGCGCGCAAAGCCGTGCCAGGTGGTCTGGCCCCCCGCCGAAAGGTGGTGCACGCCCCAGTGCTCGGGCGGCACCTCGAAGCGGCCCCCGCGCAGGGCGCCGCCCAGCACGGCCGCCACCCCCTGCGCCAGCATCCGGCTCCAGGTGGGGGCCCCGTGCTGGTCGTCCACCACGCGCAGCTCCTCGCGCTCGCGCGCCAGGCGCAGCATGGTCCGCATGAAGTTGGCCCCCCGCGCGCCGTACACCCAGCTGGTCCGGAACACCAGGTGCGGCCCGCCGGCGGCGGCGACCCCCGCCTCGCCGGCCAGCTTGGTGCGCCCGTACACGCTCAGCGGGTTCACCGGCGCGTCCTCGGCGTACGGGGCGTCCGCCTCGCCGTCGAAGACGTAGTCGGTGGAGATCTGCACCATCAGCGCCCCCAGCCGCGCGGCCTCGCGGGCCAGGACGGCGGGCGCGGCCGCGTTCACCGCCTCCGCCCGCTCCGGCTCCGACTCGGCCCGGTCCACCGCGGTGTACGCCGCCGCGTTCACGATGGCCGCGGGCGCCAGCGTCCGCACCGCGTCGCGCAGCGCATCCGCCGACCCCAGGTCCAGCTCGCCGCTGCCGGGCGCCGCCACCCGGGCGATGGGGGCCAGGGTGCGCGCCAGCTCCCACCCCACCTGGCCCGTGGCGCCGGTGAGCAGAACGAGGGGACGCGTCACCGCGGCCCCGCGTACCGGGGAAGGCGCTCCGGCGGGATGTCGCGCAGGAACGGCGCCGCGGCGTCCTTGTCCGCCACCAGCGACGGCTGGACGGGCCACCCCACCGCCACGTCCGGATCGTCCCAGCGCACCGTGAGCTCGGCCTCGGGGTGGTACACGTCGGTGCACTTGTACGAGAACACCGCCTCGTCCGAGGTCACCACGAAGCCGTGGGCGTAGCCGGCGGGAATCCACAGCTGCCGCGCGTTCTGCGCCGAGAGCGTGTAGCCCACCCACTGCCCGAAGGTGGGCGAGCCGGCGCGCACGTCCACCGCCACGTCCCACACCTCGCCCAGGAGGACGGACACCAGCTTGCCCTGCCCGTGCGGCTGCTGAAAGTGCAGCCCCCGCAGCACCCCGCGGCGGGAGAACGAGGCGTTGTCCTGCGCGAAGTCCCCGTCGATCCCCAGCGCCGCGTACCGGTCGCGCCGCCAGGTTTCCAGGAAGTGGCCGCGGTCGTCGGCGAACACCCGCGGCGACAGCAGCAGCACCCCGGGAAGCGCGGTTGCTTCGACGTTCATCGCGCGGCCCGCCCCTTCACCAGCTCCAGCAGGTACTGGCCGTAGCCGCTCTTGGCCAGCGGCTGGGCCAGGCGCAGCACCTGCTCCTCGTCGATGAACCCGGCGTACAGGGCGATCTCCTCGGGGCAGCACACCTTGAGCCCCTGCCGCTTCTCGATGGTTTCCACGAAGTGGCTGGCCTCCTGCAGCGACTCGTGCGTCCCCGTGTCCAGCCAGGCCATCCCCCGCCCCATCAGCTCCATCCGCAGCTGGCCCCGGCGCAGGTACTCCAGGTTCACGTCGGTGATCTCGAGCTCGCCGCGGGGCGACGGGCGCAGCCCGCGGGCGATCTCGACCACCTGGTTGTCGTAGAAGTACAGCCCCGTCACCGCCCACGGCGAGCGGGGCGCCACGGGCTTTTCCTCCAGCCCCACCACCCGCCCCGCCGCGTCGATCTCGGCCACGCCGTAGCGCTCGGGATCGCGCACGTGGTAGCCGAAGATGGTGGCGCCCGTGGTGCGCGCGGCGGCGGCCTGCAGCTGCTCGGTAAGGCCGTGGCCGTAGAAGATGTTGTCGCCCAGGATCAGCGACACGGACGACGACCCCACGAAGTCCGCGCCGATGGTGAAGGCCTGGGCCAGCCCCTCGGGCGCCGGCTGCTCGGCGTAGGTGAACGACATCCCCCACTGCGCGCCGTCGCCCAGCAGCTCGGCGAAGCGCGGCAGGTCGTGCGGGGTGCTGATCACCAGCACGTCGCGGATCCCCGCCAGCATCAGCGTGCCCAGCGGGTAGTAGATCATGGGCTTGTCGAACACCGGGAGCAGCTGCTTGCTCACCGCGCGGGTGATGGGGTACAGCCGCGTGCCGCTCCCCCCCGCCAGGATGATCCCCTTCATCCGCCCACCCCCGTCCCCAGCCGCTCCATGCGGTACTCGCCGCTGAGGACGCGCCGGCACCACTCCGGGTTCTCCAGGTACCACGCCACCGTGCGCCGCAGCCCCGTCTCGAACGACTCGCGCGGGCGCCATCCCAGCTCGCCGCGGATCTTCGAGAAGTCGATGGCGTAGCGCAGGTCGTGCCCCGGCCGGTCCTCCACGAAGCGGACCAGCCCCTCGCGCGGCCCGATCGCGGGGTCGGGCGCCAGCTCGTCCACCACCGCGCAGACGGTGCGCACCACCTCCAGGTTGCGCCGCTCCGCCCCGCCGCCGATCGCGTACGTCTCGCCCACCCGCCCCCGCTCCAGCACGGTGAGCAGGGCGTCGGCGTGGTCGTCCACGAACAGCCAGTCGCGCACGTTCTCGCCGCGCCCGTACACCGGCAGCGGCTCGCCCCGCAGCGCCCGCAGCACCATCAGCGGGATCAGCTTTTCGGGAAACTGGTACGGCCCGTAGTTGTTGGAGCAGTTGGTGGTGAGCGTGGGAAGCCCGTAGGTGTGGTGCCACGCCCGCACCAGGTGGTCGGACCCGGCCTTGCTGGCCGAGTACGGCGAGTTGGGCGCGTACGGCGTGTCCTCGCGAAAGGCACCCTCCTCCCCCAGCGACCCGAACACCTCGTCGGTGGAAACGTGCAGGAAGCGGAACGCCTCCCGCTCGCCGGCGGGAAGCGCGCTCCAGTACCGGCGCGCCTCCTCCAGCAGCGTGTACGTCCCCACCACGTTGGTCTGGACGAAGGCGCCGGGGCTGTCGATGCTGCGGTCCACGTGCGACTCGGCGGCCAGGTGCAGCACGGCCGAGGGCCGGTGCGCGTCGAACACCGCCCGCAGCGCCGGCCCGTCGCAGATGTCCACCACCTCCAGCGCGTGCAGGGGGTTCCCCTCCAGCGAGGCCAGCGAGTCCGGGTTTCCCGCGTAGGTCAGCTTGTCGACGTTGACGACCCGCGTCCCGCGCTCCCCCGCCAGCATCCGCACCACCGCCGAGCCGATGAAGCCGGCCCCGCCCGTCACCAGAACAGTCAAACCGTGTCTCTCTCGTTGCGCTGGCGCGGCCGGGCCGGCCGCGCGGTTCATGGCTGCCGCGCGCGGTCAGATGCCGCGGGTCAGGGCGAGCACCAAGTTAAGGTTGAACGCATCCTCCGTAAAGTTGCGGTTCAGCTCGTACGCGCCCGTCACCCGCGCCCCCACGTCGTAGGCGCCCAGGAACAGGAACCGCTCCAGGCTCAGGGCGTGGGTCACGGCGGGGTCCGAATGCGTCGGCAGCAGGTCGCCGCCCACGTCCCGGTGCAGGCGGCTCCACTCCACCGCCCAGCGCCCCCGCGCGCCGTAGGCCTCGAGGGCCACCACGGAGCCGGCCCCCGCGAAGGCGGCGGGCGAGCCCAGCAGCTGCCCCCGGTGCGTGTGGCCCTGCCGCACCCCGGAGTGCACGTAGAAGGCGGGCTGCTCGCGCACCTGGGCCAGGTGCGTGGGCCGGGCGTTCAGGAACTCGGCCCGCAGCGAGACCAGCGACGGCCCTTCCCGCCGCCACACCTTGCGCCCGCCCAGCACGAAGGCGCTGGCGTGGTCGGGCTCCAGCACCAGGTCGCGCAGGGTGGCGCTGTGGTCGTCGCGGGCGAACTCGCCCCACAGCTCCACCCGCTCGCGCGGATGGACCCAGCGAAAGAACACCGAGGCGAGCTGGTTGCCGTTGCCCCGCGGGTCCTGGTCCAGCCGGGCCTTGAACAGGCCCTCCACCGGCTTCAGCAGGTCGCGGGCACCGGGAGCCCCCCCGTCCCAGGGCAGGTGGAAGAGGCGCACGCCCCCCACCTCCAGCCCGGGGATGCCGCGGGGAAGAAAGGCGGCCACCACCCCCACGAACAGGCGCCGCCCCCCGGCCGAATCGGGCACCCACGCCGACTCGCCGGGGAGCCCCCACACCATGCGGCCGTGGACGCGGCCCACCCCCACGCCGGCCGGCGCCGCGGTGCCCACGAACACGTGGGGCATGCCGCCGGCGTTGTTCCCCAGCAGCAGCGGGTGGTCCGACGCCGGGCCCCACTGCTGGTCGGCGGTCGAGACCCCGGCCTGCACCCCCAGCGCCTGCACCCGCAGGGTGCTCTGCCCCGGGTCCACCCGGATGTACGCCCCGCGCCCGAACCGCTGCGGCAGGTCGATGATGCGCGGGTAGCGCGGGTCGGCGAGGGGTCCCGCGTCGGGGGCCACCCCCATCAGCTCGAACCCGGCGTTCTGCGCCACGAAGGCCATGGGGGCCACCGTCAGCGACACCGGGCCCCACTCGGCCGCGAAGCCCCCCTCCACCGCCGCGGTGACCCCGCGGCCGGCCCACACCGCCCCGTCGTTGCCCCCGAAGGGAAACGCGGAGTTGTAGATGAGCCGCGCCCGCGGGCGCACCGGGTGCACGCGCGGGCCGCGCCGCGCGGCGCCCGCGCTGTCGGCGCGCCCCGCGTCCATCCGGTAGCGGCCGGCCCAGGGGTGCCGCGCCGAGTCGGCCGGGAGCACCCGGTCCACCTCGCGCGGCGACAGGCCGCGCAGCGACCACGGGTACAGCGGCGCGTCGCCGCTCACCTGCAGCAGGCGCAGGTAGCGCTCCACCTCGCTTCCCACGAAGACCTCGCCGCGCACGTCCACCGGCTGGGCGGCCGCGGGGCGGGGCGCCAGCAGCAACAGCAGCAGCGCCGCGCACCCGGCCATCGGCCGGGCGCGCAGACGTCCACGCCCCTCCCGCGCGGGCGGGGGAGGGGCGGCGGAGGCGGAGGGAACGGCGGTACGGACCGGTCGCACGGCGCAGCTGCGGATGGGGGCGGGGAGCGCGGCGACGGGCACGCCGCGCGTCCGGAGGGCGCCTCCCGTGGACGCGCCAGGCCGCCAATATTATACTGGTGCCGCGCGGCCTGTCCAGCCCGCGCGCCCGTCCCACGCTTTTCTGCCGACCATGCACCCGTCCGCGCGGCGCCTGTCCCTGCTCCTCCCGCTCTTCGTCGCGGCGGCGCTGCCGCACGCCCCCCTGCGCGCCCAGTCCGCCCCGGCGAACACCCTGCCGGCGTGGAGCCACGTGGTGACCCCGGGGGGGTGGGCCGAGGACCGGCTGCGGCTTTCGCAGCTCGCGGGGCGGGCGCCCACGGCGGGGTTCCTGCTGCGCACCGCCTCGGCCCTGGCCCCGGCCCCGCCGGCCGGGCCCCTGGTCCTGCTCCTTCCCGAAGCGCGCCTGGTGCACAACTCCAACCTCCCGTTTTCGCTGAACCAGGGGGGGATGCACGCCGGCCGGGGGGCCAACCTGCTCGTTTCGGCCGGGGTGCGGGCCCACGCGGGGCCCGTGTCGGTCACGCTGTTTCCCCGCTTCATCCGCGAAGGGAACCGCGAGTTCCAGACGCTGGTGTACGCCGGCGACGAGGCGCGCAGCCCCTTTGCCTCGCCCTGGCACTGGGGGATCGAGTCGGCCGACCTCCCCCTGCGCTTCGGACGGCGCAGCCGCATCCGGGCGGGGCTGGGCGAGAGCGCCGTGACCGTCACGGCGGGGGCGGTGCGCGCGGGCGCCAGCACCGAAAGCCAGTGGTGGGGGCCGGGGGTGCGCAACGCGCTGGTGCTGAGCAGCAACGCGGGCGGCTTTCCGCACCTGTTCCTGGCCACGTCGCGCCCGCTGCGCACCCGCGCGGGGACGGTGGAGGCGCGGTGGATCCTGGGGCGGCTGTCGCAGTCCGCCTACTTCGACACCCTGACCAACCGCCCGCGGGCCCTTTCGGGGGTGGTGGCCACGCTGCAGCCGGCGTTCGACCCCGGCCTGACCCTGGGATTCGCCCGCACCGTCTACGGCCCCGCCGGCGGGGCCGGCCGGGCGTTCGACGCGTTCCGCGGCGTGGGCCACCCCAACGTGACCGCCGCCGGCGACACGGCCCGGGCGCCCGGAGAAGGGCGCGACCAGGTCGCCTCCGTCTTCTTTCGCTGGGTGTTCCCCGCCAGCGGGCTCGAAGCGTACGGCGAGTGGGCGCGGACGGACCTGCCCTCGTCGCTGCGCGACCTGCTGGAGCAGCCCGACCGCTCGCAGGGGTACACGGTGGGCGCGCAGTGGGCCGCCCCCGCCGGCGCCGGGCTGGTGCGCGTGCAGGCCGAGGCCACCACGCTGGAGCAGACGCCCCGCGCGGGGAAGCGCGTAGCCTCGTTCTACACCAGCCGCGCCGTGCCCCAGGGGTACACGCACCGGGGACAGGTGCTGGGCGCGGCGATCGGGCCGGGGGGGTCGGGGCAGTGGCTGGCGGCCGACTACGTGCGCCCCGGATGGCGGGCCGGGGCGCTGGCGGGGCGCATTCGCTGGGAGAACGACGCCATGTACCGCCTGGCCCCGCAGCCCAGCCCCAACGCGCACGACGTTTCGGTCTTTGCCGGCGCCCGGGGGGCGTACCGGGTGGGCCCCTTCGACCTGGCCGCCGAGCTGGTGGTCGGCCGCCGGGCCAACTACCTGTTCCAGAACGTGGCCACCGGCACCGAGCGCCGCACGGTCGACGTCCCCAACCGCACGCTCACCCTCACCCTGTCCCCCGCCCCCCGCTGACGGCCGGGGAGGCCGGCCGCGCCGCCGGCAGCCGTCGCCGCGGGTCCCCGGGAGGGATTTCCGCCCCCTCCCGGGTTGCCCTATCACGTTGTGACTGTTAGATTTCCGATCCACTGCCGCCCGGCGGGCCAGACGGCCGCCGGGTCGGTGAACGTCCGGCCGCGCTCGCCGCGCGCCGTCCGCCAGCCGCACAGCCGTACGCACATGAACCCCACCTCCCCCGATCCGGGCTCGCAGAGCAGCCTCTGGGAACTCCGCGACATCATCCGCAGACACCTGGGAACGGTGCTCGGCGTCACCGCCGTCACCGTCGCGCTCATCGCCGCGTATACGTTCTACGCGCGCCCGCAGTACGAGAGCGCGTCCACGCTGCGCATCGAGGGCGGCGACTCCAAGGGCGACCTGCTCGCGCAGATGATGCCCGTGAGCGGGCTGGGCCTTCCGTCGTTCGGGGACGACGAGATCGACACCGAGATCGGGGTGCTGCGCAGCCGCACCATCGCCGACGAGGTGGCCGAGGGCACCGGGCTGCACGTGGAGCTGCTGGCGCCCCGCGAGGCGCGCAACGAGGTGCTGCGGGTCGTGCGGGCCCCCCGCACCGCGCCCAAGGGACGGTTCCTGCTGCGCCGGCAGGACGACGGCAGCTACACCGTCGAGCGCGAGCGCGGCCGGCGGGTGTCCCTGCCGGCGCGGGTGCAGATCGGCGTTCCGTTCAGCGTGGGCCAGGTCTCGCTGGTGCTCGAGGAGTCGCTGCGCAACGATCCGCCGCAGACGGTGCGCTTTGCCGTGCGCTCCTTCCGCGAGACGGTGGACGACTTGCGCGAGGACATGCAGGTGGCCCGCGACGGCAAGTCCAAGCTGCTGGAGATCAGCTACCTGAGCACCGACCCCGAGCTTTCCGCCGAGGTGGTGAACCGGGCCGCGGGCAGCTTCATCCGCTACAAGATGGCGACGGCCCGCACGGAGTCGCGCAGCACGGTGGACGTGCTGCGCGGCCAGATCGACCTGTACGCGGGGCAGCTGGCCGACGCCGAGGCGCGCCTGCAGCGGTTCCAGGAGACGGCGCGCGTGGTGGCGCCCCAGGCGCAGGTCGAGGCGCAGGTGCGGCGCCTGGCCGAGATGCAGGTGCGCGACGACGCCATGCAGGTGGAGCGCACGGCCCTGCGCGGGCTGCTGCAGCAGGTCCGCGGGCGGGCCCGTACGGCGGGGACGCCCTCGCCGTACCGGCAGCTGGCCACCTTTCCCTCGTTCATCTCCAACGCCGCCATCCAGGAGCTGCTGGAGACGCTGAACGTGGTGGAGAACGAGCGGACGCAGCTGCTGCAGCGCCGCACCGAAGCCGACCCCGACGTGCGGCAGCTGGGGCTGCGCATCACCCAGATCGAGGAGCAGCTGCACCAGCTCGCCGGCAACTACCTGGAGAGCCTGGACCATGGGCTGGCCTCGTCGTCGGGCGTGCTGGGGCAGTTCCAGAGCGAGCTGGAGCGCATTCCGGCCACGGAAATCGAGTACATGCGCCTGACCCGCGACCAGAAGCTCCTTTCCGAGGTGTACCTGATGCTGCAGACGCGGCTCAAGGAAGCCGAGGTCAAGGACGCGGTGGACCGGGGGATCGTGCGGCTGGTGGACGCGGGGCTGGTGGCCGAGGAGCCGTACTCGCCCAAGCCGGTGGTGAACCTGATCCTGGCCACCGTGCTGGGGCTGATGCTGGGCTTTACCGCCGCGTTCGGACGCGCCCACCTCGACACCACGGTGCGGTCGCGCGCCGACGCCGAGCAGGCGTCCCGGGGGCTGGTGGTGCTGGGCACCATCCCGCGCATCACCACCCCGCGCAGCCAGGCGCGCACCGGCTCCCGCATCGCGCTGCCGGGGCGCAAGGTGGTGGCCGCGCCCGAGCAGGCGCTGCAGCAGCGGCTGGTCACCCGCGACGATCCGCACGGCCCCGCGGCCGAGGCGTACCGCGCGCTGCGCACCAGCATCAACTTCGCCGACGCCGAGACGCCGATGCGCATGCTGGTGATGACCAGCGCGCTGGCGGGCGACGGCAAGTCCACCAACGCGGTGAACCTGGCCATGACCATGGCGCAGCAGGGCACGCGGGTGCTGCTGGTGGACGCCGACCTGCGCCGGGGCGTGCTGCACGCGGTGCTGGGCGCGCGCAAGGAGCCGGGGCTCACCCAGGTCATCCGGGGCACCGCGTCGCTCGACGAGGCGGTGCAGACGGTGGAGCTTGATGGTGACGCCGGGTCGCGCCTGTACTTCCTGGCCACCGGCACGTCTCCCCGCAACCCCGCGGAGCTGCTGGGATCGCGCGGAATGCGCGAGCTGGCGGCCGAGCTGCGCAGCCGCTTCGACATGGTGATCTTCGACGCGCCGCCGATGAACCTGGTGACGGATGCCGCCGTGCTGGGCGCGCTCGCCGACTCCACCGTGCTGGTGGCCCGCAACGGGAGCACGGAGCGCGCGTCGCTGCAGCACGCCGTGACGCAGCTGCGCAACCTGCGGGTTCCCGTGGGCGGCGTGGTGCTCAACGACTACACCGAGCCGGGTGCGGGCGGCTACGCCACGACGTACGCGAGCTCGGGATGGAGCGGCGCCTGATCCCTCGGGATTGCGGCGGACGAACGGGCGGAGGGGCGCGGCGAACACCGCGCCCCTCCGCGTTTTGCGTTCGGAAAGGGAATAGGGAATAGGGAATAGGGAACAGCCGGCAACGGCGGGCCGGGTGCGGCTGCGGCTGGCAGGACTCCGACGATTCAGCAGATGCCAGATCTGTAAAACAAATCCGTATCGGTATAGTCCGGTAAAAAGCGGGAAGGGGTACAGAGGGGCAGAAAAAGCCAGAGGAACAGAGGAGATTGATTTCCTCTGCTCCTCTGGCTTTTTCTGCCCCTCTGTACCTCCCGCTGTTATGCCGAATCCCCCGGGCCATTGTGCACCCCAATTTCTACGGCCGCCTTAGAATCAGACAAAGGAACCAGGATGATGCTTCAGCTCGCTTTCTCTGTCTGGCTCTGTTCCTCTGTACGATCATTCTTTTTCAGGATCTAAGATGAATGAGACGGCCTGTGGGGGAGTGCACAATCGGCCGGCGAGGCACGATCCGGCGTGGGCTATTGATGATCTCCTGCGGCGCACGGGAACACGCCGTCCGCACCCCTGATGCGCGATCTTGAGAACCGTCTGCCTCAAAAATTTTCAATTTTTGTCTCGTACCAAGTCCTGAGAAGAATAATCGTACAGAGGAACAGAGTCAGACAGAGGAGC
Source organism: Longimicrobium sp. (assembly GCF_036399255.1). Lineage (GTDB taxonomy): Bacteria > Gemmatimonadota > Gemmatimonadetes > Longimicrobiales > Longimicrobiaceae > Longimicrobium. The sequence goes on along the minus strand of NZ_DASWNM010000173.1, from coordinate 16,422 downwards.
AAGATAATATTTCAGCTCGCTTTCTCTGTCTGACCCTGTTCCTCTGTACCCATGAAAAGGAAGCGGAGGGAGAGCGGGAACGCTGGTTCCCTGCTCTCCCTCCGTTGCTTCTGTGTCGCGGCTGCGATCTGGGTCGGGAATCAGTTCCGCAGCACGGACGGCGCGGATGAAGCGGTGCGCGGCAGCGTGATCACCAGGGTGGTGTCGCTGGAGGGCGACACGGTGAGCCCGTCCACGTAGTTGCGGCTTCCCGTGGGCAGCCGGTACCCGGTGGGCGGCTTGATCTGGACGCCGTAGAGCTCCTCCGGAAGGTTGGCGAAGACGTGCTGGCCGTCCGCCCCCGTCCTGGCCTCGATGGACGTGAGGGTGGCGGCGTACAGCACCAGCCCCGTCTCGGGCACCGGCTGCCCCAGGTCGTCCAGGGTGCGCACCCGGACCACCCCGCAGCAGGGACGGTAGAAGTTGAGCGGCACCTCCACCCGGCCCCCCGGCGGAACGACGATCCCGTCGTGGTCCGTCGCTACGTGCCCGGGAGGCGCGTAGCTGCGCACCCCCACCTCGCCAAAGGGGACGAAGTCGAAGTCGTACCGGCCCTCCGCGTCCGTGTTGCCCACGGCAAGGGTACGCTGCCAGTTGTACATCTCCACGCGCACGTTCGCCACCGGCAGCGAATCGCCCACCGTCGCGCGTACGGCGATGGTGCCGTAGTCGTACCCCTCGCCCACCACCTCCGAGCACCCGGCGACGGCCAGAACGGCGCCTAGCCAGGCCCATCGCGACCTCTTCATCGCTCCCGTTCCCCTTGCAGAAGTGTCATGCCGCGGGCGGATGCGGTCCCGCGCACGGCCGGCCCGGCACCATCCACGATCGCGTCCCCGTTCCTGCCTGCCTGCCTGCACGCCGGCCGCGTCAGGTGTGCTGCGCGGCCGGCGCCAGGCGCCCCCCGGGAACGCGCACCGGCTCGGGAGGGGCGGGCGGAGCGTCGCCCCCCGCGGGCTGCTCGCCCAGACGGGTCCAGGCCAGCACCAGCGCCAGCCAGAACACGCTCTCGGTGCCCGTCTGGTAGAAGATGTTGAAGAACGCGATCCCCACGATGAGCGGCTGGTACACGCCCCCGCGCGCCGCGGCGTAGAAGATGAGGACCACGCCCAGCAGCAGCCCCAGCCCGCCGCACTCCGCCAGCAGCGTAATGTACAGCGAGTGGAAGTTGCCGTACTTGTTTCCGGGAAAGATGTCCTGCAGGTACGCGAACCCGTTGCCGAAGCCGATCCCCACCAGCGCGTTCTTGGGGCTGTCGGTGACGATCTCGATGCCGCGCTCCACCAGCTGCATGTGGATGCTGGCCGAGCCTTCGCTGGTGGAAAAGCGGCCCGCGATGGGCTCGAACGCCGAGCCCACCGCGTCGGCCGCGCGGGGGATGGCCAGGAGCACCGCCGCCACCGCCGCCGTGACCACCGCCATCCCCACCACCCGCCGCGGCGAAAGCGAGAACCGCCGCCGGCGCAGCGCCGACACGGCGCCCGTCGCCATCGTGGTGAGCAGCAGCGAGCGCGAAAGGGTCATGATCATCCCCAGGCTGCCGGCGACCACGGCCAGCGTGCGCCAGCGGGAGCGCGGCGCCATCCTGAGCAGGATGAACACGTACACCAGGGTGACGAGCCCCCCGCGGTTCATGTCCAGCGCCTGGGCCGACAGGCGCGGCACCCAGGGGCCGTACGAGTTGGCCGTCATGTTGAGCGTGCCGCCCAGCAGAAAGTAGTCGGCGGGCCCGCGGTCCAGCCATGCGCCCAGCTGGGCCAGGTTGAAGAAGGTTCCCAGCCAGAGCCCCCAGTACGCCCCCCGCACCAGCACCTCGCGGGCGTCGTCGCGCTGCGCCAGCATCAGCGCCACCATCACGGTGCTGTAGACCAGGAACACCAGCAGCGCAAAGCGCTTGGCCGACATGGCCACGTCGTAGCTGTAGAACACCGACACCAGCACCACCGACAGGAAGCCGCTGGCCACCAGCGTGTACGCGGCCAGGTTGTGGGGCACGCGGAACGAGCCGCCCCGGCCCACGATGCGCATGGTCTCCAGGACCAGCAGCAGCGGCGTGAGCACCAGGTAGACCGGAATGGTGAACCACCCCTGCCCCGCCGCCAGGTCCAGCCGGTCCGCGCTCAGCGTCGCGAACCAGAGCGCAAGCAGGAACCCGCTCACGTCGACCGGCAGAGGTCCAGGATCATGCGGGCCCGCGCCCAGTCTCCGCGCAGCGCGCGGCGGGCGGCCGCGACCCCCAGCGCCAGGTAGACGGTGGGGAGCCGGCGCGGAAAGTACTTGCGGGTGAACACGATGCGGTTCTTCATGAAGTAGTAGTCGGCCAGACGGCTCTTGGCGCCGGTGCTGCTTCCGCCGTTGCTGGCCCCTTCCTTGTGGAACACCACGCTTTCCGGCGCGTGCCCCAGCGACCACGCCGCGCCGGCCCGCATGGCCCAGTCCAGCTCTTCGAAGAAGAGGAAGTAGTCCTCGCTCAGCAGCCCCACCTCGGCCAGGAACTCGCGCCGCACCAGCATGGACGCGCCCACCACGTACGCCGCGCGCGCCCCGGCCCGCTCGCCCCCGGCGCGGATGTGCCGGGGCAGGGCCAGCCACGGGTTGTAGGCGCCGTATCCCAGCGCCTGCACCGTGGTCCCGTCGTACGACAGCAGGGTGGACCCCACCATGCCCAGCCGGGGGTCGCGCTCCGCCCGCTGCACCAGGTGCAGCAGCGTGTCGGGGCGAACCAGGGTGTCGTTGTTCAGCAGCCAGACGAAGCGGTGCCCGCGGGCGGCGGCAAAGCGCATTCCCACGTTGCACCCGCCCGCGAACCCAAGGTTGGCGCCCGTCTGCACCAGCACCAGGGGGGCGTCGGCGTCGGCGTCGGCGTCGCCCCCCCGCTCGGCGTCGGCGCGGTCGTACCGCGTGCAGCGCAGGGGCTTGGGAAGCGGCGGCAGGGCCAGTCCGGCGAGCGGGTGCGACGGGTCCACGGCCGCGGGGAGGCGGCCGGCCGCCCACGCCTGGATGTGATCCAGCGAGCCGTCCCCCGAGTCGTTGTCGCACACCACCACCTGCAGCCCCACGCCCGTGCTGCGCAGCAGGCTCTCCAGGCACTGCACGGTGTCGCCCCACCCGTTCCAGTTCACCAGCACCACGCACACCGCGGGAACGGAAGGCGCGTCTCCCCCGGGAGGGGCGAACGCCCCGCCCTCGGCGGCGGCCGGGCCGGGCCGCCTGGCGCCGGACGCCACGCGTGCCTCAGGCACGCAGCACCAGCCCGATGTCGCCCAGCAGGCCGTGGTGCGTCAGCGAGCCCATGCGGATCATCCGCCAGCGGCGCTTCACGGGTCCGCACCGCGGCAGCTCGGCGAACCGCGCCACCACCTCGCGCTCTTCGGGGCCCAGGTCGCTTTCGAAGCGCCGCAGCAGCGCGCCCGCCTGGGCCGCCGCGCTGCGGATTCCGCGGCGCACCGCCCCGGTCTGGCCCAGCGCCCGCAGCGCCTTGCCCACGACCGCCCCGCGGCGGGCCTTGCGCCGGGCGCCGGTGTCGTTGCGGCCGTGCTGCCGGTACAGGATGGTGGCCTGGGGCAACGGGACCACCCGCCCGAAGGCGCTGGCCAGAAGCGCGAGCCACCAGTCGTGCATCACCGCGGCGTCCGGCACCGGGGTGGCAAGCCGGCGCAGCGGCCGGTTGATCATGGCCGTGCAGCCGGTCACCGTGTTCTGGTAGAGCAGCCGGTTGAGCTGGTTGAGCTCCGGCCGGATCCCCTGGTAGTGCCAGAACGAGGGATCGAGGGTCGCCAGCCCCGCGTCGACCACCGCCAGGTCCGTGTGCACCAGGACGGGACGGGACGCGCCCGCCTCGGCCTCGGCGCGGCGCATGGCCGCCAGCGTCACCTCCACCTTCTCCGGCAGCCAGACGTCGTCCTGGTCGCAGAACATGGCGTAGGCCCCCCGGCCGTCGTCGGCGTGCTCCAGCAGCCAGGCGAACCCGCTGCGTGCACCCAGCCGCGTCCCCGACCCCTCCAGCGGGAGAATGCGCCCGTCCTCGCGGGCCGCGGCAAGCACCACCTCCCAGCTCCCGTCCGTGGACCCGTCGTCCCGCACCCACAGCCGCCAGTCCTGGTGCGTCTGGGCCTGCAGGCTGCGCAGCTGGTCTCCCAGGAACGGCACGCCGTTGTAAACCGTCAGCAGGATGTCGATCGTCATGCTTTGCACCCCATTTTCCTGTCAGACACCAGCCGGAACGACGAACCCTCCATCCGCGCCCCGCGCCGGCGAACGCTCACACCGGCAGGGCGAGGTCTTCGCCCCGCGCGGCGGCGCGCGGGGCCGGCGCCGCCGGGACCGCCGGGGCCGCCGCCTGGGGAACGCCCGCGCGGTAGCGCAGCCCCAGGCTCAGGGTGATCCACGCCTCCGCCGCCACCAGCCCCCACGCCATCCCCACCGCCCCGTACGCCGGCACGGCCAGCAGGGCGAAGACGGTGTTCACCACGGCCGCGCCGGCCACGGCCCACACCACGGCCCGGTCCAGCCCCAGCGGCAGCGCCCACTGCACGCACAGCGCCGTGTTCACCCCGATCAGCAGGGGAAGCACGGCGAGCACGCGCAGCACGGGCACCACCTGCTCGTAGCCGGGGCCCAGCAGCAGCGGCACCACCAGGGGCGCGGAAAGGGCCAGCACCCCCGAAAGCACGGTCCCCACCCCGGCCATGGCCAGCAGGGAAACCCGCACCAGCCGGTCCCCCCGCGCCCGGTCGTTGGCCATCAGGTAGCTCACCCGCGGAAACAGGGCCTGCGAGGCGGGGGCCAGCAGGTTGACCGCCGCCCGCATGATGCGCTCTCCCCCGCCATACAGCGCCACGGCGGCGGGGCCGGCCAGCACGCCCAGCAGGAACGGGTTTCCCACCGTGTACAGCCCGCCCGCGCCGCGAAACACGAACAGCTCCGCCGACGCGCGGAGCATCCGCACGGCGGCGGCGAAGGGGGCGCGCACCCGCCGCACCTCGCGGTACATCCACGCCGTAGTCACCCCCACGGCGATCCACGACGTGACCGCCTGCAGCGCCAGCACCATCCAGGCGTCGCCCGGCCCGCGCACCAGCGGAAACACGGCCGCCGCCGCGGCGGCGCGCATGGCCAGCTCGGTGAGCGCGGGGCGGCTCAGCCGCTCCTGCCCCTGAAAGTACCACAGCGGGCTCATCCCCTGCCCCACCGCCCACAGCGTGGCCCAGACCAGCAGCCACGGGTGCGCGCGAAAGGAGGGCACCAGCACCCCCACCCCGCCCGCGATCACGCAGGCGCAGGCGCAGAGCAGCGCCTTGGACAGCTGCACCTCGCCCACCAGCCGCGCCAGCGCACCGTCGTCCTCCCGCAGCCGGGCCACCGCGCGGGTGGCGGAGAGGGTGAAGCCGTACTCCACCAGCAGCATCAGCGCGGCCGCGAACGACTGCGAAAAGAGCAGCAGCCCCCAGGCCTCGGGGCGCAGCACGCGCGCCAGGAACGGCAGCGTCAGCAGCGGGATGGCGTACGCCGCCGCCTGGGCCCCGTACAGCGTCAGGGCGTTGCGCGCGAGGCGGCTTCCCCGTACACGGCCCACGGCACGTGCGATCACGAGATGCGGGGGCGGGAGGTGCGCCGCGGCCGCCCGTCACGGGCGTGGGGCGGGGCTGGCGTACGGTACGGTCTCGTCATCTCTCGTGTGGGCGGCCCGCCGGCGGGCACGACTTCGAGGGTTCGTCCGCCTCGACGGAGGGGGAAACGCGACGGGCCCGCGAAAGCCATGGAAGCGCGCGGGCGCGGGTGCATCCCCAAATCTAGCCCCGCAAACCCGGTACCGTCAATCCGCGCAAGCACTTGCACCGGGCGCGGCCGCGGTCCGGGCCAGCAGGTCGCACACGGCGGCCGCGGTGCGCGCCCAGGTCAGCTCGCCGGCGCGGCGCAGCCCGTCGCTCACCAGCCGCTCGCGCAGCCCGGGCTCGCGCATCACCCGCCCGGCCGCGTGGGCGATGGCCCCCGCGTCCAGCGGATCCACGATCAGCGCCGCGCCCCCCGCCACCTCGGGAATCGAGGCCCGGTCCGAGGCGACCACCGGCAGGCCCAGCGACATCGCCTCCAGCACCGGCAGCCCGAACCCCTCGTACAGCGAGGGAAAGAGCAGGCACTCGCCGCAGGCGTACAGGGCGCGCAGGTCGTCCTCGCCCGCCTCGCCCATCTCCACCACCGCGTCCGCCACCCCCAGCGCCACCGCCCGTGCCCGCACGGCGTCCTCGCCGGGAAAGTGGCGGCCCACCAGCACCAGGCGCAGCCCCGGGTGGGTGGCGCGCAGGCGGGCCAGCGCCTCCACGGCGGCACCCAGGTTCTTGTGCGGCTTGCGGTTGCCCACGCACAGCAGGTAGGGGCCCAGCGCCCGCGCGCGGGCCAGGGCGGCGGGGTCCACCGGGCGCTCCGCGAAGTCGCGGCCCACGCCCAGGGGCACCACCTCCAGGCGGCGCTCGGCGTGCGGAAAGCGCTCCAGCAGGTCGCGGCGCGTGGCGCCCGAGGTCACCACCACCCGCGCCGCGCGGCGCACGGCGCGCCCCAGCACCACCAGGCCCAGCCGGCGCTTCCACGCGGGAAAGAGCTCCGGAAGGCGCCAGTGCGAAAGGTCCTGCACCGTCACCACCGACGGCGGGGCCCCGTGGGTGAGCGGAACGTCGTAGTGGGGAAAGAAGGCGAGGTCCGCGCGCAGGCGGCCGGCCAGGGACAGCGCCGCCCAGCGCGCGTGCACCCGCGGGTCGTAGAAGGCGTACGGAAAGGCGACCGTCCGCCCGATGCCGCGCGGATCGTTCGCCTGGAGAAAGGGCGCCACCTCCTCCGGCCGCCCCAGCACCGCCACGCGGCCGAAGCGCGCGTCGGCCAGCACGCCGGCCAGCACCTCGCGCAGGTACCGGCCGATCCCCGACATCTGCAGCCCCCGTGCGTCCACCAGCAGCGACCGCGGGGGCCCGGCCCGTCCGTGCTCAGCCAAGCGCGCCCATCACGCGCAGCTTCGGGGCCCCGCTCCCCTCGCGCACACGCGCCCACTCGCGCGACACCGCGTCGTGCATCCGGCGGCGGAACTCCGCGGCGTCGAAGCGCTCGGCGTTGCGCCGGCACGCGGCCGGGTCCCAGGCGCGCGCCTCGTGGTCCTCGATCGCGGCGGCCAGCGCCTCCACCGACTGCTCGGCGAAGAGCGTCCCCGTGACCCCGTCCACCACCGTGTCCAGCGCGCCGCCGCGGCCGTAGGCGATCACCGGCCGCCCGGACGCCTGCGCCTCCACGGGCACGATTCCGAAGTCCTCCAGCCCGGGAAAGAGCAGCGCGCGGCAGCGGGCGTAGAGGTCCGCCACCTCCGGGTCGGACAGCCGCCCGCGGAACTCCACCGTGGGCCCAGCCAGGGCGCGCAGCCGCTTGAGCTCCGGGCCCCCGCCCACCACCACCAGCCGCCGCCCCAGCCGGGTGGCGGCCTGCACCGCCAGGTCCGTCCGCTTGTACCCCACCAGGCGCGACACCACCAGGTAGAAGTCCTCGGGCGCGCGGCCGCTGGGGCGAATGCGGTCCACGTCCACGGGGGGGTGGATGATCTCGGAGTCGCGGCGGTAGTGGCGGCGGATGCGCCCCGCCACCTCGCGCGAGTTGGCCACGAAGTGGTCCACCCGGTCCGACGACGAGCGGTCCCACATGCGCAGCCAGTGCGCCACCGGGGCGATCAGGGGCGCGGCCAGCCGGCCGCGGGTGTACTCGTGGTACAGGTCCCAGATGTAGCGGCAGGGGGTGTGGCAGTAGCACACGTTGGCCGTGTCGGGGGGGGTGATGACCCCCTTGGCGCAGGCGCTGCTGGTGGTGACCACCACGTCGAAGCCGCTGAAGTCGAACTGCTCGAACGCCATGGGCATCAGCGGCAAAAACGCCATGTGGCTGCGCCGGATGCCGGGAAGGCGCTGGATGAACGAGGTGCGCACGTCCATCCCCCGCATGTCGGCCGGAAGCGCCTGCGGCCGGTACACGGTGGTGTACACGGGGGCGTCGGGATACATGCGGTGCAGCTCGTGGAGGACGCGCTCGCCCCCCCCGAAGGTGTCCATCCAGTCGGTGGTGATGGCGACCCGCATCAGATGGCACCGTCTCCGCGCACCACCACCGCCACCGTCCGGAACAGGATCTTCAGGTCCACCAGCAGCGACCAGTGCGCGATGTAGTCGCGCTCCATCTTGAGGATCTTTTCGAAGTCGGTGACCCGGTTGCGGCCGTTCACCTGCCACGGTCCGGTGAGCCCCGGCACCACCGACAGCCGGTCGAAGTAGTGGCCCGGCTCCATGCGGTCCAGGTCCGAGGGCGGCAGCGGCCGCGGCCCCACCAGCGACATGTCGCCCTTCAGCACGTTGAACAGCTGCGGAAGCTCGTCCATGCTGGTGCGGCGCAGCCACCCGCCCACCCGCGTGATGCGGGGGTCGTTGGCCAGCTTGAAGGGCCCCACCCGGCCGTACAGGTTCAGGTGCTCCAGCTCGGCCAGGCGCCGCTCGGCGTCGATGGCCATGCTGCGGAACTTCCAGATGGTGAAGCGCCGCCCCCCCAGCCCCACCCGCGTCTGCCGGAAGAACACGGGCCCCGGCGAGTCCAGGCGGATGGCCAGGGCGATCAGGGCCAGCAGGGGCGCCGCCAGCAGCAGCAGCACCGTGCTTCCCAGCACGTCCACCATCCGCTTCACCATCAGCGTGGGAAACTCGAAGCGCGTGGGGTGCAGGCGCATCACCGGCACCTCGCCCACGCGGGTGGGCTCGGCCCAGCAATCCACGTGGTTCAGCACCGACGGGCGCACGTACACCGCCGCCCCGCGCTGGAAGCATGCCTGCGTCACCTCGCGCATCAGGTGCGCGGGAAGCAGGGTGGCCACCAGCACCTCCTGCACGTTCTCCAGGTCCAGCAGCGCCGGGAGGTCCGCCACCGTCCCCATGGCGGCGGGATCCGAGCCGTCCACGCTCAGGTGCCCCACCACGTACTGGTCCACGTTGCGGTCGTCGCGCAGGTCGCGCAGCGCCTGCCCCACCTCGTACAGCGAGCCCACCAGCACGGCGCGGCGCAGGCCGATGCCGCGGGCGTAGGCCAGCCGCACCACCCGGTCGGCCGCCATGCGCCCCAGGGCCAGCACCACGAAGGCACCGGCCGCCAGCGAGACGAGGAACTGCACGCTCAGCCCCAGCCGGGGCGGAAACACCGAAAGCAGGCTCAGCAGCAGCACCGCCAGCACCGAGGCCGACGCCAGGCGCCCCTCGTCGCGGCGGCCGTCGCCGGGGTGGTAGGTGGCCAGCGCGTTCAGGCTCAGCAGGAACACCCCCACCAGCGCGGGGATCAGCGGGGTGACCAGCGCGCCCACCCCCCAGTACATGGCCAGCAGCAGCGCGGTGGCGCCCACCAGCAGGGCGTCCAGCGAGTGCAGCGTGACCACGCGCAGCACCCGCCGCGCCAGCGACACGGCCAGGCGGCGATGCGTGATCTCGCGACGAAGCCGCACGTCGTACTCCACCATCTGCAGGGGGCGCGCATCAAACGCGCGTCCCCCCGTCCGGTGCACGGCGGAATCCGCCTGCACCACGGGCTGGCTGAAACTCGTCATCCTCCCCCTCAGTCTCCCTCTGCGCGCGCATCGGCGCCGCAGCTCGACCCGCTAAGCGGCCAGGCGCACCCACGCGCCCGGCCGGTGCACACGGCCCCCCAGCAGTTTCGCCTGCCAGAAACGGCCGCATCGCACAAAAAATGCCCACAATGTGCCACCCCGCGCACGCGAGCCCCGGTCCGCGGCCCGCGGACCGGCGGCTCCGGAATGCCCGAGAACGTCCGACCCGTCCAATCGTGACACCGTGTCAGCCGGCGGCGGCCAGGCGGGCGAACTGCCTGGACCAGTACGACACCACCAGGTCCGCCCCCGCGCGCCGGATGGCGGTCAGGGCCTCCCGGTGCGCCCGCTCGCGGTCGATCCACCCCCGGTCGGCCGCCGCCTCGATCATGGCGTACTCGCCCGAGACGTGGTAGCCGCACACCGGGTATCCGGTCTCGGCCTTGACCCGGTGGATCACGTCCAGGTACGCCAGCGCCGGCTTCACCATCAGCATGTCGGCGCCCTCCTCCACGTCCATCCGCACCTCGCGCAGCGCCTCCAGCACGTTGCCGGGGTCCATCTGCGCCGTGCGCCGGTCGCCGAAGGCGGGAACGCTCTCGGCCGCGTCGCGAAAGGGGCCGTAGAACGCCGAGGCGTACTTGGCCGCGTACGACATCAGCGCGGTGTCCTGGAACCCCGCCCCGTCCAGCGCGGCGCGAATGGCGCCCACCCGCCCGTCCATCATGTCCGAGGGCGCCACCACGTCGGCGCCGGCGGCGGCGTGCGTCACGGCCACCCGGGCCAGCAGGGGGACGGTGGCGTCGTTGTCCACGTCGCCGCCCCGCAGCACCCCGCAGTGCCCGTGGCTGGTGTACTCGCACAGGCACACGTCGGTGATCACCAGCAGCTCGGGAAGCGCGCGCTTCAGCGCCCGCACCGCCGTCTGCACGATGCCGTGCTCGTCGTATCCCCCGCTTCCCGCCTCGTCCTTCCGTGCCGGGATGCCGAAGAGCAGCACCCCGCCGATCCCCAGCCGCAGCGCCTCCTCGGCGTCGCGCAGCAGCTCGTCGACGGAGGTCTGCTCCACCCCGGCCATGGAGCCCACCGGGCGCCGCACGCCCTCCCCCGGCACCGCGAACAGCGGCAGGACCAGGTCGCCGGGGGTGACGGTGGTCTCGCGGACCAGGGCACGGATCCCCTCGCTGCGGCGAAGCCGGCGGGGGCGGAACACGGGATGACGGGACATCTTCTATCCAGAGGGCCGCGACCGCGGCGAAAACACGTTCAGAACAGCCACGCCAGCGAAGTGCGCAGCTGGCGCTCGGACCAGCCACCGCCCGCCTCGCCCGCGGCCGAGGCGCGCAGCTCCACCCGCGGGTGGGCGCGCCACGCGGCCTGCACGGCGCCGCCGCGGCTTCCGCCAAAGCGGGCCGGGCCCATCAGGTTGCCGGCCTGCTCCAGCCGGTGGTACCCCTTGTCTTCGCGGTGGCGCACGAAGGCCCGCGTATCCACCCGCAGCCGCCCCTGCGCCAGGTCGGCGTGGGCGTAGCCGTGCAGCTCGTGGCCGTCGCCGCCCAGGGGGTGCCCCAGCAGCGCGCCCTCGGCCACCCAGCCGCCCGGGTGCGCCGCGTTGAAGTACCAGGGCGGGTTGCCGCAGCAGAACACCTCGAAGTGGGTGTACTCCACTCCCGCGCCCACCTCGGGCACCCCCGGCAGCACGGGGGCGTACGCCCCCGCCACGATCGCCGGGACGTCCCGCAGGCTCCCCGACGCGTCGTCCGCGCCCCACTCCAGGTACAGCGTCAGCGGCAGCACCCGCTCGGTGGGAAGGCGGTAGCGGACGTCCAGCGAGACCACCTGGTTCTCGAAGTCCGCCGACAGCATCCCCACCAGCATCCGCGCCACCACCTTCATGGTGGTCGGCGTGGGAATGCTGTCGCCGCCGAAGATGGAGGCGCGGTTGATCGCCACCGCCAGCCTCGGGTGCGGGCGCAGGGCCAGCCGGCCGCCCCACATCCAGGGATCGCCCCGGTGCCGGGCCTCGTCCAGCCGCGTGCCGAAGGTCTGGAAGGCCACGTCGCCCAGGTACCGGAAGGCGCCGGACAGGCGCAGCGGCCGGACGCTCTCCAGCTGCACGCGAACGAGCGACGCCCCGCCGCCCAGCACCACCCCGCCGCTTTCGCCGCGGGCGTACCCCAGCGGCTGCCGCCCGGCCGAGAGCGCCACCCCGCCCGCGCCCGCGGCCACCTCCCAGCGCGGCAGCTCCAGCGCGCCGTCCATGGCCCGCGGCTCCACGAACGCCACCAGGTGCCGCCCCGCCGCCACCCCCGCGCCGCCAACGGCGAAGAGCCCTCGCGTGTCGGGAATGGGGACGGGGTCCGTGCGCAGGTGAAAGAGGCCGGCGCCCGGCTCCAGCCGCCCCGCCAGGTCGTGCACGCCCGCGCCCAGGTACCCGCCCAGGGGGCGAAGTCCGGCCGCCGCCGCGCCGTCGCGATGCTCCGCGAACTCCTCCTGGAATCGCGCCAGCCACCCCGCGGCCACGCCCGCCATCGCGGGCACGTGCTCCGGCGCCCGCCCGACCGCCTGGCGCAGCGCGGCCGCCACCGCCGCGCGCGGTACGTTCCGCTGCGCCGGGAGCCACCCCGGCGCCAGCCCCAGCGCCTCGGCGCGGTTGGCGGCGCGTACCGCCCAGTGGTCCTGCGTCAGCGAAGGCGAGGCGTCGAACCGCTCCGCCGCCCCCCCGGCGTCCGCCATCCGGGCCCTCGCGGGGACCGCGGCCACGGCCGCCGAGTCCGCCGGCACGCCGGCGGGCGGGGTCTGCTGCGCCGCGGCGCGTTCCGCCAGCAGGGCGGAGAGCAGCGCCGCGCTGGCGGCGCACCTGCGTGCGGTCCGTGTCATGCCTCCGGCGGTAGATAGAATGCGCGGAGCGCGGCCACCAGTCCCGGCACCGTGTACTCCCCGGCCTCCACGTCCACCGCGATCCCCAGCTCGCGCGCCGTGGCGGAGGTGATGGGGCCGATGGAGGCCACCTTCGCCCCGCGGACGTCCGCGCCGACCAGGTCCACGAAGCTCTTCACCGTCGAGCTGGCCGTGAAGGTCACCGCGTCGACCTCGCCGCGGTCCAGCATCGCCCGCACCCGCTCGGCGCCCGCGCCGTCCTGCACCGTGGTGTACGCGTCCACCTCCACCACCTCGGCGCCGCGCTCGCGCAGCTGCTCGGGCAGCACGGCCCGGGCGACCTCGGCGCGGGGAAGCAGGATGCGCCGGCCGCGCAGGTCGTCGGCCGCCGCCAGGGCCTGGACCGCCGCCTCGGCCACGAACTCGCCGGGGACCACGTCGGCCGCGATCCCGCGCCGCGCCAGCTCCGCCGCCGTCGCCGGGCCGATCGCACAGACCCTGACGCCGCAGAGACTTCGCGCGTCACATCCCTGCTCCGCCAGCGCGTACCAGAACCGCTCCACCCCGTTGACGGAGGTAAAGACGATCCAGTCGAACGACCCCGCCCGGGCCGCCTCGCGCCGCAGGGGCTCGGGGTCGCGCGCGGGGGCGATGCGGATGGTGGGGAACTGCACCACCTCGGCCCCCAGCGCCTCCAGCCCGGCCGCCAGGTCGCTGGCCTGCGCCCGCGCCCGCGTAACCACGATGCGGCGCCCCGAGAGCGGACGCCGGTCCCACCACCCCAGCGTGTCGCGCAGGGAGACGACCTCGCCCACGACGATCAGCGACGGCGCGCCGATCCCCGCCTCCTTCGCGATCCCCGGGAGCGTCTCCAGCGTCCCCGTCACCGTACGCTGGCGGGGGTACGTCCCCCACTCGATGGCGGCGGCCGGGGTGCCGGGAGCGCGGCCGTGCTCGACCAGGCGGCGGAAGTTGTCCGCCATCTTGCCCACGCCCATGTAGAAGACCACCGTGCCCACGCCGCGGGCCAGGTGGGCCCAGTCCACGTCCGTGTCGGGCTTGGTGGGGTCCTCGTGCCCGGTGACGAAGGCCACGCTGGCCGCCATCCCCCGCTGGGTGACGGGGATTCCCGCGTACGCCGGCGCGGCGATCCCCGCGGTGACGCCGGGAACCACCTCGAACGGGATCCCCGCCTGCGCCAGCACCAGCGCCTCTTCGCCGCCCCGCCCGAATACGAACGGGTCCCCGCCCTTCAGCCGGACGACCGTGTGATGCTTCCCCGCCAGATCGACGAGGATGGCGTTGATCTGCTCCTGGGTGCGGTGGTGCTCGCCGCCGCGCTTGCCCACGTACACGCGCTCCGCGCGCGGGGCGCGCTCCATGATGGCCGGGCTCACCAGGGCGTCGTACACCAGCACGTCGGCCCGCTCCATGAGCTCCGCCGCGCGCAGCGTCAGCAGCCCCGGATCGCCCGGGCCCGCGCCCACCAGGTAGACGGTGCCCGTCACGCCGCCGCCCGCGCCGAAGGCTCCAGCCGCGCCGCGTGCCACTCCAGCAGGTCGGCCAGCGTCTGGCGAAAGGGGATCCCGGGCGTCCACCCCAGCCCGCGCAGCCGGGCGCTGTCGCCCAGCAGCAGGGGCACGTCGATCGGGCGCACCCGCTCGGGGTCCACCTCCACCCGCGCCCGCGTCCCCGACAGTTCCACCAGTTCGTCCACCGCCTCGCGCATGGAGCGCGCGGCGCCCGAGCACACGTTGTAGACGCCGCCCGGCGCACCGGCGCGCGCCAGGGTGGCGTAGGCGCGCACCACGTCGCGCACGTCCAGCAGGTCGCGGCGGGCCGACAGGTTGCCCACGCGCAGCACCGGCTCGGCCCCGCCCGCGCGGATCACCGCCAGCTGGCGCGCGAAGGAGGCCAGCGCGAAGCGCGCGTCCTGCCCCGGCCCCGTGTGGTTGAAGCTGCGGGCCACCACCACCTCGATGCCGCCCGACTCGCCCGCCTGCAGCGCCGCCATCTCCGCCGCCGCCTTGCTGGCCGCGTAGGGATTGCAGGGCCGCAGCGGGCGGTCCTCACGGATGGGCTGCTCGGCCTCGGGCACGGAGCCGTACGCCTCGGCCGAGCTCACCAGCAGCAGCCGCGCGCCCTTGGGCAGCGCGCCGGCGATACGCAGGGTGCCGGTGGCGTTCACGTCCCAGGTGCCCAGCGGGTCCTTGAACGAGTCGCCCACGCTGGCCTGCCCCGCCAGGTGAAAGACGGCCTCCGGCGCCGCGCGCTCCACGGCCGCGGCCACGGAACCGGCGGAGGTGATGTCCATCCCCACCCACTCCGCGCCGGCGCGCTCCGCGGGAAAGGCGTGCCCCTCCTGCCCGGCGGCGGTGACGGCGTGGCCGTCGGCCACCAGCGCGGGAACCAGCCACGAGCCCACGAACCCCCCCGCGCCCGTCACCAGGACGCGCATGGCGTCAGACCGCCGCCAGCGACGCGCGCGGGGCGCCGCGCAGGCGCTCCAGGTCGGCGTCCACCATCATCCGCACCAGCCGCTCGAAGTCCACCTCGGGCTCCCACCCCAGCTGCTCGCGGATGCGCGCGGGGTCGCCCACCAGCAGGTCCACCTCGGCCGGGCGCATGAAGCGCGGGTCCTGCACCACGTACGGGCGCCAGTCCAGGTCCACCGCGGCGAAGGCCGTCTCCACCAGCTTCTGCACCGTGTGCGTTTCGCCGGTGGCCACCACGAAGTCCTCGGGGCGGTCGTGCTGCAGCATCATCCACATGGCGCGGACGTAGTCGCCTGCGAAGCCCCAGTCGCGCTGCGCGTCCAGGTTGCCCAGCCGCAGCTCCTTCGACAGGCCCAGCTTGATGCGCGCGGCGGCGTCGGTCACCTTGCGGGTGACGAACTCCAGCCCGCGGCGCGGCGACTCGTGGTTGAACAGGATGCCGCTGACGGCGAACATCCCGTAGCTCTCGCGGTAGTTGACGGTGGCCCAGTGGCCGTACACCTTGGCCACGCCGTAGGGCGAGCGGGGGTAGAACGGCGTTTCCTCGTCCTGCGGCACCGCCTGCACCTTGCCGAACATCTCGGACGACGACGCCTGGTAGAAGCGGATGCGGCGCTCGCGGTCGAAGATGCGGATGGCTTCCAGCATGCGCGTCACGCCCAGCCCCGTCACGTCGCCCGTAAGCACGGGCTGCGTCCACGAGGTCTGCACGAACGACTGCGCCGCGAGGTTGTACACCTCGTCGGGGCGGCACTCTTCCAGCGCGTAGAAGAGTGAGTTCTGGTCGGTGAGGTCGGCCGAAAGAAGCTCCAGCCGGTCCTGGATGTGCTGAATGCGCTCGAAGGTGACGGTGGAGCTGCGGCGGACCAGCCCGTAGACCCTGTAACCCTTCTCCAGCAGCAGCTCGGCCAGGTAGCTGCCGTCCTGGCCGGTGATGCCGGTGATCAGTGCTGTCTTCATGCCCGTAGCGAAGCGGGGTGCGCGGGCCGCGGCTGCGGCCCGTTACAGCCGGTAAACGTAGCCTTGGGCGTAAGCGGTGTCAACGCGAGCGGTTGGCGGCGACGGGTTGACCAATGCACCCGGGGGGCTTACATTTGACGGCTTCGCAGGGTTTGTATCGATACGGCTACAGGAGACTCCGATGGCTTTTTGCGCCGTCTGCGGTAAGGGCCCGCGCAGCGGGAACAACGTCAGCCACGCCAACAACCGTACCAAGCGTGTCTGGCGCCCGAACCTGCAGCCCGCCCGGATCGTGACCGAGAACGGGACGCACATGCGCGTGCGCGTCTGCACGAGCTGCATCTCGGCCGGCAAGATTCGCAAGGCGGGCTGAAGGGGCTGTCGGCTCCATCCGCGACCGACCGAATACAGAGCGGCCGCGCATCCCCCGGGATGCGC
>NZ_DASWNM010000172.1:0-21506 GCF_036399255.1 Longimicrobium sp. | reverse complement strand
GGGCCAGTGCCGGAGCGGTGCGGCGGGGCACCAGCAGCAGACAGTAGATTTCTCAGTCGGCGCGCCGGATTTCGTGCGAGCCGATGGTGCGGTGTGGCGCCTCCTTCGAAATGACATACGGGCGCGAGCGCAGGGATTCTTGAACACCCTCTGAGGGAGGCGCCGCGCTGACCCCGCCTGACGCGCCGATGCCAACGCGCGCAGGCCGTTGTGTAGGTCCTAGTCCTCACCGGGCTCCCCCGGCTTCAACGCGACGAAGGACAGATTCGTTGCCGCCGGCCACGACGGACGGCCTCGGAGGCTGCCTGTACGAGCAGGTGAAGCCCCGCCCTGGGGAGCTCCGCGATCCCTGGGCGGGGCTTGTGGCCGTTCCCGCCCCGGGCTTTAGCCCGGGGTGCCGCGGGCGCCGGACACGGCCTGCGCGTGGTTGAGCGCGGCGACGAGGCCGGTGCCGCCCAGCACGTTGCCGATGAGCGCGGGGAGGATGAAGCCACCCAGCGCCTCGTCCCACCCCTGCTCGCCCAGCGCCGACAGGTAGAACGCCTCGACCGCGCCGGCGATCACGTGCGACAGGTGCGCGGCGCCCACCAGCCAGGTGATGATCAGGATCACCCACAGGTGCGCGGTCTTGGCGGCGGGAATCATCCACAGCATCAGCGCGATCAGCCACCCGGCAAAGATGCCGCGCAGCAGCGTGAGCCCGAAGTCCGGCTCCATCGCCTTGCGCGACAGCTCGGTGAACGAGTGCCGCAGCTCGGCGCTGAACACCTCGGTGCGAGCGGCCACCAGCGCAAAGACCAGCGCGCCCACCAGGTTGGCGGCCAGCACCACCGCCCACACCCGCGCCACGTTGCGGAACGTCTTTCCGTCGCGGCGCGCCAGCAGCGGCGCCACCACGCGCAGCGTGTTCTCGGTGAACAGCTGCTGGCTTCCCAGGATCACGATCAAAAATCCCACGCTGTAGCCCAGGCTGCTGACCAGCGGGCGCCACGGCGCATCGGGAAGCCCGTGGTGCAGAACGCCCTGCGCCACCAGCGAAAAGCCCATCCCCAGCCCCGCCGCCAGCCCCGACCAGGCCAGCGCGCTGTTGGACCGCTCCAGCTCGCGCTCGCCCTCCAGCCGGATGACCTCGTGCGTGGTCTTTGCGTCCAGCGACTGCTCTTCCTGGGCGTTCTTCCGCTCGTCTTCGTCCAGATCCGGCGCGTGGCCGGGGCGGTCTTCGCGGGTCTCGCTCAAAGGATAGGGCTCCGTGGCGGGGGATGCCTCTCAGGAGCCGCCACCGCGGCGCAAGAGCAGGGCCGGAATCGCGTCAATCGAGGTCACGAGCCGCCCGCCGCCCTCCATCCACCGCACTCCATCCCGCCGCCGATCCCACGAACCCGCGCGGGTGGATGATCGGGAGAAACGCCCGCACCGCTTTACATCCCTCCGTGCAACTGCACCACAAACTGTCGATTGTGGGCTCCGCGTCGATGTCGATGGTTTCTGTCCGCACCCGATTGCCTTCGCCTGCACTCCCGGAACACGCGAAATCGATCCGCGGCGGACGAAAGGGCGTTTCTTTCCTGATCGTCGGCAATCTCCGAGAAACGGCCAGGGTGGATGACCTGCCGGAGCGGGATCGAATTCTCCCCTCTCCGTGAGGAACGAACGGGGAGGGGCCGGGGGAGGGGCACCCCGGCGGACGCAGTTCGATTCCGTTCGCCGAGCCTCAACCCGTCGCCCACGTAACCCGTTTCACACGCATCCGTTACATCCGAACGTGGGCGCGCAAGGGCGTATAGGGTGCTGATTCTCCCCTCCCCGGCGCCCGCATCCGGTACGAAAATTCCGGTTTTCCTTTTCCGCCTATCTCTCTCTTCCCAAACCTCCGAGGCACCATGACGAATCCAGGCACACACGCCGGGCTGGACGAGGACGCGCGCATCCCCCGCAGGCGCCGCACGCCGCGACGCGGACGGCTTTCGTGCGTGGCGGCGCTGGCGGCAATGCTTGCGCTGGGCGCCTGCGACGCGGGCACCGGCCTGACCGGCGCACCGAACGCCGCATCGCTGACCCTGGCCGGCACCGCGACGCTGGCGTGGGTGAGCCCCACCGGCACCACGGCCACCAACCCGGTCACCTTCCGCGCGGACGCCACCAGCGACATCGTCACCATCAAGTACTTCGCGGACGGCACGTACCTGCTGGGCAGCAGCACCGACCGGGCGAACAACTTTCCCGTGACGTACAAGTTCAGCGGCGTGGGGGTGCGGCGCATCTACGTGCGCGGCTACAACTCGGCGGGGACGCAGGTGGCGGGGGCGTTCAAGGACTTCACCATCCGCGACCTGATCGCCAACGTGCCGTACTTCTTTCAGTACGCCAACACGTACGAGCCCGGCGCCACCTGCGCCAACACCACCATGGCCATGCTGCTGAAGTACTACGGGGCCAACTACACGCCCGACCAGATCTACACCGAGTTCCGCAAGCAGTCACAGGACGAGTTCAAGTTCGACACGATCTTCAACCGCCTTGCCGCGCGCGCGGGCCTCAAGCAGCGCATCCGCGTGCACATGGAAACGGGGTCCGTGGCGCAGATGGAGGCGGAGCTGAACAAGCAGCGGCCCGTCATCATCCACGGAAAGTTCACCAGCTCGGGCCACGTGATGCTGCTGATCGGCAACGACGGGACGAACTACACGATGAACGATCCGGCGGGCGTGTGGGGGCAGCAGCTGTGCAACGGCGCGGGATACGGCGGATCGGGCGGCGCGGGGGTGCGGTACGGGCGGTTCATCGTGGGCAAGGCGATCACCACGCCCTGGCAGGGCAACTGCACCTACTTCGACCCAAACACCGTGCGCTATCACGAGACGTACCTGGTGCCGTGACGGTGAACGGGTGAACGGGTGAACGGGTGAACGGAAGGGCCGCTCCCCGAGGGGAGCCGGCCTTTCGGTGAGGCGGTACGGGAGCGCACCATCGGCGCGGTTTATTTTCGCCCCGCAGCTCTTGGCGGCGCAGAAATCCACCGTTTGCCAGACGTATCCGCCGGGCAACTCCGCACATCGCACAATCACATATTTAGTCGTAAAGGATTGCCTTATCCCGGCGGTCTTCGCAATTTGGATTGGATGTCTTGCCTCCCGGGAACGCCGGATCCACCACCAGTGCACAAGGACGATGAACAATGAGCCACTCCCGCAGCCTCGTTTCTGTGCTGGGCGCCGCGATGTTCGCCGGTGCGGTCAGCTTTGGTGCCGTGCAGGCGTTCGCCTCGCCGTCGGCGCCCGCATCCGTGGGGAGCTGTGACCTGATGGCGTGCTACCAGGGATGTGTGGCACGGTACGGTGAGGGCGTCCAGGCCCGCTGCACCACGTGGGGCGGGTGCCAGTGCATTCTGTAGCCGCGCACTGACCCACGATGTAACCCCCAAGCCCCCGGACATCGCTCTTTGTCCGGGGGCTTTGCCGTGCCCGTTCACGACGAAGGTGATGCAGATCGGGCACGGCGCTTCTCGGATTCCGGAGATGCGATCGATCCGCATTTTCCGAACGGAAGAGCCGTGCCCGCAAGTGCCTCAGCCGCAGTCAGATGCAGGGAAAAGAAAGAGCCTCACACAGAGTTAGCAGAGTCCACAGAGGACGCCTGACTCTGTGGACTCTGTTACCTCTGTGTGAGGCCTTCTTTTACTTCGCCGGCATCCACGCGGAGCGCCCGGGAACGGCTGGAGCAAACTCCGTTGACTCCGTTGACTCCGTGTGAGGCGTATCCGTTACTCCAGCCAGTTCATCCGCGGCGGAACGGCGGGCTCGCGGAAGACGCCGTCGCCCAGGAAGCCGAAGGCGTTCAGCTCCGCCAGCGAGCTGTAGAAGTAGAACGAAAATCCGTTCACGCCACGCTGGCGGCCGATGCGCACCTGCCGCGCCATCTCGTCGCGCCCCAGCCCGGCGAGCACGCCCGCGTACACGTGGCGGCCGCTGGGGCGCATTCCCGCGACGTGGTCCGCCACCATGCAGTCCCAGTCCGGGTTGGGATCCTGCCCGGGGCGGCGGGGCCGGTATGAGCACCGCTCGTCCGCCACGTAGAAGTAGGTCATGGGCACGGCGACGTCCAGGTATCCACCCTGCGCCCATCCCCACGTGTCCTGAAAGAATTGCGCGATGCCGCTGGACGACGCCGTCCAGCCGAAGCGCGTGCGGTCGTAGATGGGCCACACCGCGGCCGAGAGCGGCACCTTGCGCACCGCGTGGATGCTGTCGTGCGTCTCGCGCACCATGCGGCTTACCAGGTCGCGGCGGAACTGCGACCAGTCGCGCGGGTTCGCCGCGGGGTCGCGCCCGAACTGGGCCAGCGCCGCGCGGTCCCAGCCGAACTCCGCGCCGGGGTAGCGGATGCGGTCCAGGTGAATGCCGTCCACCGGGTACCGCCGCACGATGTCGGCCGCCACGCGGGCCAGGTGCGTGCGCACGCCTGCGTGCGCGGGAGACAGGTAGACGTATTCCTCGCCGTTGGGGCAGGCCATGGGGCGGCCGGCGCGCGTGTGCATGGCCCACTCGGGATGGTCCACCAGCACGTGGTTGGGCTGCCCCGGCGCGCTGGGCCGCAGCCCCCGGCAGGTGGCGCCGTTGTTCGATTCCCAGCCGCTGAGCCCGTTGATCCACGCGTGCAGCTGCAGCCCGCGCGCGTGCGCCTCGCGCACCGCCACTTCCAGCGGGTCCCACGAAGGCACGCCGCCCAGCCGGTCGCACAGCCGCGGCGAGCACGGGTCCAGCCGCGACGGATAGCGCGCGTCCCACGGCCCGCGCACCTGGAAGTAGACGATGTTGAAGTTGGCGCGCTTCGCGTTCTGCATCACCTGCCGGATGGTGGCCGCGCTGCCGTAGTCCCAGCGGTTCACCCACAGCGCGCGCCCCTCCTGCATGGGCTGCGCGGCCGGCGGCGGCGCGGCAAAGGCGGGGGCGATGAGCTGCGGCGCGGCGAGCGGGTCCGCCCCGGCGGGCGGGCGCAGCGCGGCGCCCGCCACGGCGCCGCCGATCAGCAGCACCGGCGCGGAGGCCAGCAGGACGCGGGCGATTTTCTGGTTCATGCGCAGAAGCGTGCGGCCGGGCCCGGGTGGGGCGCGGCGGTATGGTCGTCCAGGGGTCCGCCGGGCGGACGTGTGCGTGGGAACACCCTACTAGCCAAACCGGCACCGTCAGGTTCCATGCCTCCGCGCCCTGCAGGCCGCGCCGGTCGCCGTGGCCAAGGCATCCGGGCGGTTCACGACTTGCGGCGGGCGCCGATATGGAGGCCCCGGGCAGCGCATCGCGGCGTTGCGCACCGGAATGCGGCCTGGACGAACGCCAGGAGATCGAGGTGACCAGGATGGAGAAGCTGCGGCTGAGCGACGATGAATGGCGGAAGCGGCTTTCGCCCGACGAGTTCCGCGTACTGCGGCAGCACGGCACCGAGGCGCCGTGGGGCGGGTGCTTCCTGGGGACCAAAGAGCCGGGCACCTACGTGTGCGCGGGCTGCGGCAACCCGCTCTTCAAGTCCGGCGAGAAGTTCGAGTCCGGCACCGGCTGGCCCTCGTTCACGCAGCCCGTTTCCGGTGACGCGGTGAGCGAGTACGAGGACCGCACCTACGGGATGACGCGGACGGAGGTTCGCTGTGCGCGGTGCGAAGGCCACCTGGGCCACGTCTTTCCCGACGGCCCCCCGCCGACGGGGCTGCGCTACTGCATCAACTCGGTCAGCATGAAGCACGTGCCCGAGGGGGCGCCCATCCCGCTCGTCGAGGCGTAGGCGCTCCCGCCCGATCGTCCCCGTCTCACGCGCTTGCCACGACGGCCGCGCATGGACTCCGGGTCCGTGCGCGGCCGCGTGTTTCCTCCCGCCCGCTGGTCGTGCCGGACCCGGCACCACGCCTGCCCCCTCCCATCCGCCGCTTCGGCCATCGCAGGCACGCCGTACGGTGCCAGCGACGAGCCCGTGCGCGTCGTTCCCGCCGTCCTTCCGCACCGCATCGTGTACAGCCTGCGTCCAATCTTTCGGCGCGCGGCTTGCGACGGGGGTGCGCCTCGACGAACGGAACGAGGGCCATGGAGGAGCAAGGATGAAAGTGGAGCTGAAGCCGCTGGACCAGCAGGTGATCGTCATTACGGGCGCCGACAGCGGGATCGGGCTGGCGACCGCGCGCGAGGCGGCCCGGCGCGGCGCGGCCGTGGTGCTGAACTCGCGCAACGCGCAGGCGCTGGCCCAGATCGGGGAAGAGCTGGGCACGGCGGGGGCGCGGGTGGCGTGGCACGCGGGCGACGTGGCGGACCCCGTGGCCATGCAGGCGCTGGCGCAGGTGGCCGTGGACGCCTTCGGCCGCATCGACACGTGGGTGAACAACGCGGGCGTCACCATCTACGGCGAGATCGAGCACACGCCGCTGGAGGACGTGCGGCGGCTGTTCGACACCAACTACTTCGGCGTGGTCAACGGCTCGCTGGCCGCGCTGACGCACCTGCGCGTGCGCGGCGGCGCGCTCATCAACGTGGGCAGCGTGCTTTCCGGCGTCGCCATCCCGCTGCAGGGGCACTACGCCGCCAGCAAGCACGCCGTCAAGGGGTTCACCGACTCGCTGCGGCTGGAGCTGGAGCACCGCCTGGTGCCCATCGCGGTGACGCTCATCCGCCCCGCGGCCATCGACACGCCGTACACGGAGCACGCGCACAGCCACATGGCCGACGCGGATCCCAACGTGCCGCCGCCGGTCTACGCGCCGGGCGTGGTGGCGCGCGCCATCCTGGACTGCGCCGTGCGCCCGCAGCGCGAGGTGCTGGTGGGCGGCGCGGCCAAGCAGATGCAGATGCTGCGCAACGCCCCCGGCACGCTGTACGACCGGTACGCCGAGACCGCCGTGTGGGACCAGCAGCGCGCCCCGCTGGGCACCAAGCGCCGCAACGACGCGCTGTACACGCCCTCCGTCTCGGGCCGCGAGCGCGGCGACTACGACGGCCACGTGATGCGCACCAGCGCGTACACGCACACCGCGCAGCACCCCCTGCAGTCGCTGCTGACCGTGGGGCTGATCGGCGCCGGCGCGTACCTGCTTTCCCGCAGCGGATTGGTGGGGCGGATGGACCAGGAGGTGCGCGCCCGCTTCATGGGCGGCGACGCGGACGGCGAGGCGGATTCCACGATGGCCCGCGCCGACCGCGACATGCGCCACGTGCTGCGGCACCTGGAGGAGCTGGGGCCGGAGCCGATCGAGACGCTGACGCCGGCGGAGGCGCGCATGCAGCCGACACCCGCCGACGCGGTGAAGGCGATGCTGCGCAAGCACGGCAAGACGCCCGCGCCGCTGCCGGTGGCCGCCGTCGTCGATCGCACCATCCCCGGCCCCGGCGGCGAGATCCCCATCCGCGTCTATGCGCCGCACGGCACCGGGCCCTTTCCGGTGATCGTCTACACGCACGGCGGCGGCTGGGTGATCGCCACCAACGACACCTACGACAGTTCCGCGCGCGCCCTGTGCGACGCGGTGAACGCCATCGTGGTGAGCGTGGAGTACCGCAAGGCGCCGGAGCACCGCTTTCCCGCGGCGCACCAGGACGCGTTGGCGGCCTACCACTGGGTGCTGCAGAACGCCGCCGAGCTGGGCGGCGACCCGGACCGCGTGGCGGTGGCGGGCGAGAGCGCGGGCGGCAACCTGGCCGTCAGCATCGCCCTGCTGGCGCGCGACAACGGGCTGCCGCTTCCCGCGCACGTGCTGGCCGTGTACCCCATCGCCGACGGGCACACCGATTCGCCGTCGTACGTGGAGAACGCGGACGCCAGGCCGCTCAACCGGCCGATGATGCAGTGGTTCTTCAGCCACTACCTGCGCACGCCGGCCGACGCGGACAACCCGCTGATCTCGCTGGTGCGCGCCGACCTGCACGGCCTGCCGCCGACGACGATCATCACCGCCGAGATCGACCCGCTGCGGTCCGACGGCGAGCGGCTGGCGGCGGCGCTGCGCGCGGCCGGCGTGGAGGTGGACTACCACACCCACGACGGCGTGACGCACGAGTTCTTCGGGATGGCGATGGTGGTCTCCGACGCCGCCAAAGCCCTCAAGCAGGCCGCCGCCGGCCTCAAGCGCGGCCTCGCCGAGCGGTCGATGGCGGGCGTGCGCTGAGGCGGGGCGGGGGGCACTCGCCGACATGGATCGAACTGCGTCGGAGAGTGGCCCCCTCTCCCGGCCTCTCCCCCGCAAACAGCGCGGGAGAGAGGTGACGCGCCCGACAGCCCGTGGAGCGCGATCGAATTCACCCCTCTCCCCTCTCCCCGAGGAACGAGCGGGGGGCCGGGGGAGGGGGGCCGCCTCGGGCGCAGTTCGGCCCGGGTTTGGCGAGCCGGTGGATGTGATGTCGATCATGATTTCCGCGCGATCCAGGGCGATGGGGATCACGCGGAGGAAAAGATGAGTCGCTCTGTTCCTCCGCGAAGATCGTTCGCGTTACAAACGTTCTCACAGTGGCCGACCAGCCTCTTTCCACCTGGTGGCGTGACCGAACGGAGGTCGCCGCCGCGGGTCGGGCGGCGGGCGTATCTCGTCAGGCTTGACAGTCCGGGGCCGGGAGTGTACATTTGGTCTTGCGAACAAACCGCGGGGCGAAAATCCAGCGGTACACCAGAGTGCAAGAGGACCTGGGACGCTTTCGCTTCCTGGTCCTTTTTTGTTTTCCGGTGGTTTGCAAACGCCCGCGCACGGGGGGTGATCAGCCCGCGCAATGTTGACGATCGTTGGTCGGATGTCCCGTACCTCGAGAGTCGGACAACACAGTTTCAGGAGAGTACGGAAATGGCTACGACCGGCACCGTCAAGTGGTTCAACGACAGCAAGGGCTTCGGCTTCATCACCCCCGAGGACGGCAGCAAGGATTGCTTCGTCCACCACTCGGCCATCCAGGGCAGCGGCTTCAAGTCGCTCTCCGAGGGTGAGCGCGTGGAGTTCGAGGTGGTGCAGGGCCAGAAGGGCCCCGCAGCCGAGAACGTCGTGCGCCTGGGCTAATCGCCCGGACGTCCACATGACGGCGGGGCCGCTCCACTTCGGTGGGGCGGCCCCGTTTCTTTGTAGTACCTAGTACCTAGTACCTAGTGCCTAGGATCAAGTGCTCAGGATCAAGTGCCCAGAAGGCCACCTCTCGGCACTAGGCACTAGGCACTAGGCACTGGGCACTGGGCACTGGGCACCAGAAAGCGAGCGGGCCGCCCTGAAGATCAGGACGGCCCCGCGTCGTCTAACACCTCGCCGACCGTCAGGCAGCGGCGACCAGCACGTTGCTCGCGGCCGCAAAGAACGGACGCGCGCCTTCGGCGGAAAGCCGGATCTCCAGCAGGCGGCTGCCGTCGCTGGTCTTGCCCAGCACGGCAACCACAACCCCCTCGCCACCCGTGCAGTAAACGGTGTCGCCCACCTTGAAGGCGCGCTCGTTGGCCGACACCCATCCCGGGTGGTCTCCCGCGGTCACGAACAGGTCGTCGTCGCGAATCCGCTTGGTGCTGTTGCCCATTGCCATGGGGGTACTCCTTCAGCTGGGGGTGAGATCGGGGCTCGTTTCCGGGAGCTCAGCTCTTGTGACGGTACGTGATGCGGCCGCGCGTAAGGTCGTACGGCGACAGCGAAAGCGTCACCCGGTCACCCACCATCACGCGAATCTTGAACTTGGTCATCTTTCCCGCGCCGTAGGCGAGCACCACGTGCCCGTTTTCCAGCTCCACGCGGTACTTGCGGTCCGGGAGCACCTCGGTTACGTGCCCATCCACCACGATTCCTTCTTCCTTTGCCAAGCTCCTCCCCTTCTGCACCCGGTGCGTTCAGTGAATCGACACCCGCGGCGCCACGTCGCTGGCGGACGGACCCCGGGGCACTACAGACGCTTGTATACCGCGCCAGCCCCATTCGGTTCCCCGGGCGAACCACGGATGGCCGGCGGGAACGACAGGCATCATACCGAATCCGCGAAACAACACCTTCATGGGGTACAGAGGAACAGAGTCAGACAGAGGAAGCGAGCTGAAATATCATCCCGATTCCTCTGTCTGACTCTGTTCCTCTGTACGATCATTCTTTTTCAGGATCTGGTCTCACGCAGAGTCAGCAGAGGAAGAGGAAAACGACTCTGTTGACTCTGCTGACTCTGTGTGAGGCAATACGGTCTGGCACCGGGGCCGGCTGCTACGGGCAGGGGAGCTTGCGCTGCTCCTCGACGAAACGGACGGGGCGCTTGTCGGCGGGAATGCGCACCAGGTCGCGGGGCCACACCTGCGCGGTGGGCTCGGCGCACCCGTCCTGCCGCGAGGTGCGGCGCAGCACCACCAGCACCGAATCGCCCACCACGCCGCTTCCCCGCACGACGATGCTGTCCGCGGGCGACCCGCGCTTGCCCATGGCGGCCAGCACGATCATCTCGCGCGACCAGTCGAAGCCGGCGGGCAGCTGCGGGCGCGGGCAGCCGGCGGCGAACCCATACTCCCAGAACCCGTTCCACTCGGCGTCCATCCGGAACACCTTGCGCGTGGACGCCGGCTGGCACGCCGACCGCCCCGGCGCCGGCATGGCGATGCGCGCGTCCGCCGCGATCGCCGTCACGCCCGCGGGAAGCGGCGATGCCTCGGGCTCCTTCTCACCGCCGCAGGCGGCCAGCGCCAGCAGCAGGGCCGCGGCAAAGGAGGGCCAGGCGGAGCGGCGTCGCGCGGGGAGGCGGCGTTCGCGGGGGGAGGCGTGCATCGGCGGACTTTCCGGTCGCAGGGGGTGGTGGATCGGACGGGCGCCGCAGATTACGGCCTGACGTCTGGCGAATCAACCGCGGCGTCTTTGGCGGACCTCCGCGCCGCGCCTGAAGAACCTCCGTTCACCTTCCCCTGCGGGCCCCGCGGCCCCATATTCCGAGCCAGCCAGCCCACCTGCGCGGCGCGGGCGCGACCCTGCCGCAAGTCGTTGGGTATCAAGCAGTTTCAGAGCCGCTTCGCCATCCTTTCGGGAGTTCCCGGGCCCATGTCGTTCGTTCACCTGCACTGCCATTCCGAGTACTCGCTGCTGGACGGCGCAAACCGGATCGGCGACCTCATCAAGCGCGCCAAGGACTTCGAGCAGCCCGCCCTGGCGCTGACCGACCACGGGTGCATGTTCGGCGCGTGGGTCTTCCAGGAAGCGGCCAAAAAGGCCGGCATCAAGCCCATCGTCGGCATGGAGGCGTACGTCGCGCCCAACAGCCGGCACGAGAAGACCAAGGCCAAGGGCGAAAAGGGCTACTACCACCTGGTGCTGCTCGCCCGCGACCACCAGGGCTACAAGAACCTCAGCAAGCTGACGTCGATCGGCTATACGGAGGGGTTCTACGGCAAGCCGCGCATCGACCGCGAGGTGCTGGAGCGGCACGGCGAGGGCTTGATCGTGACCAGCGCCTGCCTGGCGGGCGAGATCGCGCAGCACCTGATGGAGGACCGCTGGGACCAGGCCCGCGAGGCGGTGGCGTGGCACCAGGAAACGTTCCGCGACCGGTACTACCTGGAGGTGCAGGGGCACGACAGCCCGGGGCAGGAAGAGCTCAACCGCCGCATCTTCCGGCTGGCCGAGGAGATGAGCGTGCCCGTCATCGCCAGCAACGACGCGCACTTCCTGAAGGCCGACGACCACCAGGCGCACGACGTTCTCCTGTGCATCGGCTTGGGCAAGGACTTCAGCGACCCCAACCGCATGAAGTACGACGGGCAGCTGTACTTCAAGAACCACCAGGAGATGGCGGAGCGCTTTCCCGGCCGGCCCGACGTGCTCGAGAACACGCTGCGCATCGCCGACGAGTGCAACTGGAGCTACCCCAAGGGCTACCACGTCCCCGCGTTTCCGGTGGCGGAAGAAGGCTTCGTCACCGAAGACGAGATGCTGAGCGCGTGGGTGTGGAAGGGCGCGCTGAAGCACTACGCGCCCAGGGGAACGCCGGAGGATACCGATCCGAAGACGGTCCTGCCCACGGAGATCATCGAGCGGGTGGAGTACGAGCTGGGCGTCATCACCTCGCTGAAGTACTCCGGCTACTTCCTGATCACGGCCGACTTCATCCGCTGGGCGCGCAACCACGACATTCCCGTGGGGCCGGGCCGCGGCTCGGCGGCGGGGAGCATCGTGGCGTACTGCATGGGGATCACCGACTGCTGCCCCATCAAGTTCGACCTGCTGTTCGAGCGCTTTCTGAACCCCGAGCGCGTGTCCATGCCCGACGTGGACGTGGACTTCTGCTTCGAGCGGCGCGGCGAGGTCATCGAGTACGTGCGCGAAAAGTACGGGCGCGACGCGGTGGGGCAGATCATCACCTTCGGGACGATGAAGAGCCGCGCGGTGATCAAGGACGTGGGCCGCACCCTCGGCTTTCTTCCCGCGGAAACGGACCGGCTGGCCAAGCTGATCCCCAACGGCCCCGCCCACTCGCTGACGGTGGCCGAGGCCATCCGCGACATCCCGGACATCAAGGAGCTGTACGAAAAAGAAGACCGCTACCGCCAGCTGCTGGACTACTCGTCCACGCTGGAGGGGCTGTCGCGCCACTCGTCGGTGCACGCCGCCGGGGTGGTGATCGCGCCGGGGCCGCTGGACGAGTACGTGCCCATCTGCACCCAGAGCACCAAGGGGTCCGGGGGCAACGGCGAGAGCATCATCGTGACCCAGTACGACATGACCTGCCTTGAAAAGGCGGGCATGCTGAAGATGGACTTCCTGGGGCTCAAGACGCTCACGGTGATCTACGACACCGTGGCCGACATCCGCCGCCGCTACGGGGCGCTCAAGCACCCGAAGACGGGCGAGGTCTACGAGCGGGCGGAGGACATTCCGCTGGACGATCCGGAGCCGTACGCCATGATGGCCCGCGGCGGCACGGCGGGCGTGTTCCAGTTCGAATCTCCGCTGGCCACGGAAAAGATCCGCCAGATGAAGGCGGACCGCTTCGATGACCTGATCGCCGCCAACGCGCTGCTGCGCCCCGGCCCCCTGGACATGGGGATGGACATGGTGTTCATCCGCCGCAAGCTGGGGCAGGAGCCGGTAAAGTACCCGTTTCCCGAGCTGGAGACGGTGCTGGAGCCCACGCAGGGCGTGATCGTGTACCAGGAGCAGGTGATGCGTATCGTCCAGATCCTGGGCGGCCTCTCCCTGGCCGAGGCGGACGTGCTGCGCAAGGCGGTGGGCAAGAAGGACGCGGACCTGATCGCCAAGGAACTGGGCAAGTTCGTCGACAAGGCGGTGGAGAAGGGGTACCCGCGCCAGCAGATCAAGGACCTGGCCGACCAGATCGAGGCGTTCGGCAGGTATGGATTCAACAAGTCGCACAGTGCCGCGTACTCGCTGGTGGCGTACCAGACGGCGTGGCTCAAGTGCTACTATCCCGCCGAGTTCATGGCGGCGCTGATGTCGTCGGTGGTCGACAAGATCGACGACGTGGTGGCGTACATCGCGCAGTGCCGCGAGATGGGGCGCTTTCTGCCGCGCGTGGGCCGCGAGGGGATCGAGGTGCTGCCCCCGCACGTGAACGAGTCCAACTGGAAGTTCACGGTGGTGGGCGAGGGCGTGGGGCAGATCCGCTTCGGGCTGGGCGCCATCCGCGGGGTGGGCGAAGGCGCGGTGCGCAGCATCATCGCGGCGCGGCTGGCGGAGGGGCCGTTCAAGAGCATGTTCGACCTGCTGAGCCGCATCGACCTGCGGCTGTGCAACAAGCGGGTGCTCGAGGCGCTGATCTGTGCGGGCGCGCTGGACGGCTTCGACGAGGACGGCGGCCGCAACCAGCTGCTGGCCGGCCTGGACGCGGCGTTCGCCAACGCGCAGATGATCCAGAAGGAGCGCGAGAGCGCGCAGGACAGCTTTTTCGACATGCTGCTGGGCGGCGGCGACGCGGCGCAGGCGGCGCTGGTGCAGGCGCCGCCGCTCCCCAGGGTGGAGAAGTGGACCGAGAGCGAGCGGCTGGCGCGCGAAAAGGAGATCCTGGGCTTTTTCATCAGCGGCCACCCGCTGAACCGCTACCGCGAGGACGTGGCGCTGTACGAGGGCCGGACGAACACGCAGACGCTCAAGTCGCAGAAGGACGCCAAGATCGAGCTGGCGTGCGTGGTGACGGAAGCGGCGCGGCAGATCAGCAAGAAGGACGGCTCGGAGTGGGGGCGCATCACGGTGGAAGACTTCCACGGAACGGCCACGGTGCTTGCGTTTGGCGAATCGTGGGCTAAATACAAGGACGTGCTCAAGCAGGACGCCCCCGTCCTGATCCGCGGCGCGGTGAGCAACCGCGACCGCGACGAGGAAGATCCGCCGGTGTTTCTGGACGGCGCGGTCGCGCTGAGCGAGATTCGCAACGGCGGCGACGTGGGGGTGCAGATCGAGATCGGCTCTGACGGGCCGGCGCCGGACGCACTGGCGGCCGCGAAGGGGATCCTGGCGGAGCACGCCGGGCCCGGGCACCTGCTGGTGGTGTGGCGCAACGGCGGGACGGAGCAGACCAAGCTGAAGTCGAAGACGGTGAAGGTGGCGCCGCGCGACGAGCTGCTGGCGGCCCTGCGCGACGCGCTGGGCGCCGAGCGCGTAAGCCTGCACCGCGACGAGCGTCCGCTGGTGACCGTGCAGCGCGAGCAGTTTCCGCGGCGCGGCGGGCGGGGCGGTGGCGGAGGTGGCGGCGGGTACACGCCGCCGGAGGAGTAGGCGGAGCCCTCGCCGCCGGGGCTGACGGTACTGCGCGTCGAAGAGCGCGGTGCGCCCCCTCCCTCGCTTAGGCTCGCACCTCCCCCAAAAACCCTGGGGGAGGTTGGGTTGCCGAGGGGTTGGAGCGCTTCGGCTGGAGCCTTGTCGAAGCGCGTCACCTCTCCCCCAGGGGTTTTGGGGGAGAGGCCGGGAGAGGGGGCGCCCGGCGGACGCAGTGAGGATTCGGCGCCGACGCCTGAGCGCTTCGGCTGGAACCTTGTCGAAGCGCGTCACCTCTCCCCCAGGGTTTTTTGGGGGAGAGGCCGGGAGAGGGGGCGCCCGGCGGACGCAGCTCGATTTCCCTCGAAGCGGGGGTCGAATTCTCCCCTCTCCGCGAGGAACGAGCGGGGAGGGGCCCCCGCGGACGCAGTGAGGATTCGGCCGGGACGATCGGAATCTTTCGGTCACGTCTTTGGCAGTCATCGACACAACGTGCCTCGCCTGGAGCAGGCGGGACCAGCGAGGCCTGAACGGACACACGATTTGGCCACACAAGTAGCCCACCTGGACTTCGAGCGCGCCATCGCCGACGTGGAGGAGCAGATCAACGCCCTTCGCACGCTGGCCCGCGAGCGCGGCCTGGACGTGAGCAGCGAGGTCGTGGCGCTGGAGCGCAAGCTCGACGACCTGAAGCAGGACACGTTCGCCAACCTGTCCCCCATCGAGCGCGTGCAGGTGGCCCGCCACCCCAAGCGCCCGTACTCGATGGACTACCTGGAGATGGTGTTCACCGACTTCGTGGAGCTGCACGGCGACCGGCAGTACCGCGACGACGAGGCCATCGTGGGGGGGTGGGCGCGGCTGGACGGCGAGCCGGTGATGGTGATTGGCCACCAGAAGGGGCGCGACATGAAGGAGAACGTGCTGCGCAACTTTGGCATGCCGCACCCCGAGGGCTACCGCAAAGCGTTGCGATTGATGAAATTGGCGGACAAGTTCCACCGTCCGCTCATTACCCTGATCGACACCATGGGCGCCTACCCGGGCCTTGGCGCGGAGGAGCGCGGCCAGGGCGAGGCCATTGCCCGCAACCTGCGCGAGATGGCGGCGCTGGGCACGCCGTCGGTGGCGGTGGTCATCGGCGAGGGCGGATCGGGCGGCGCGCTGGCCATCGGGGTGGCCGACCGGGTGCTGATGCTGGAGAACAGCATCTACTCGGTGATCAGCCCCGAGGGGTGCGCGGCGATCCTGTGGAAGGACGCGGCCCACCGCGACAAGGCCGCCCAGGCCATGAAGATCACGGCGGGCGACCTGAAGGGGCTGGGGGTGATCGACGAAGTGATCACCGAGCCGGCGGGCGGCGCCCACGGCAACTGGGAAGAAACGGCGGCGGCGCTCAAGGAGGCGCTGGTGCGGCACGTGGGCGAGCTTCGCCTGCTTTCGCGCGACGCGCTGCGGCGCGCCCGCTGGGACAAGTACATGGGCATGGGGCAGGTGCGCGCGGCGCGCTGACCCCGGGAGCCCCCCTGATTTCTTAACGAGCATGCCGCCTGCGGCCCTGCCGCGGCGTGCGCATAGATGGAGGGACCCATGGGTCTCGAACTGCCGGTCTTTCAGCCCGTTCCGTCCGTCGAGGAACAAGCGTTCCTCGTGGAGGTGGGCTTCAAGGGAATGCGGAAGGGGTTCTATACCAGCACGGACGTGTCACTGCGGGTGAACGACTGGGTGCTGGTGGAGGTGGACCGCGGCCGCGATGTGGGCCGGATCCGGTCGCTGGGCGGCGTGGCGCAGAAGAAGTGCGGCGGCGGCGAGGCGCACGGCGTCATCCTGCGCCTGGCCGACGAGGAAGAGGTGCGCCAGGCGTACGCGGCCCGCGCCGACGAGGAGCGGGTGCGCCGCAAGACGCGCGAGATGGTGGAGCAGCACCAGCTGAAGATGAAGGTGAGCGACGCCGAGTGGCAGTGGGACCGGAACAAGCTCACCATCTACTTTACGGCCGAGCGGCGGGTGGACTTTCGCCAACTGGTGCGCGACCTGGCCCGCAGCTTTCGCACGCGCATCGAGCTCAAGCAGATCGGGGTGCGCGACGAGGCGGCGCAGCTGGGCGGCGTGGGGCGCTGCGGCCGGCAGCTGTGCTGCGCCACCTGGCTGCGCGAGATCAAGCCGATCTCGCTGCAGCTGGCCAAGGACCAGAGCCTGTCGCTGAACCCGCAGCAGATCAGCGGCACCTGCGGCCGGCTGATGTGCTGCCTGACGTACGAGCACGACGCCTACCTGGCCGCCCGCAAGCGCTTTCCCCGCGAGGGAAAGACGATCCGCACCACGCTGGGGGCGGAGCGGGTGGTGAGCATCGACATCTGGCGCAACACGGTGACGCTGCAGGACGAGCAGCGGCAGCGGCGCACCATCGACCTGGAGCAGCTGAAGACCGAGACGGTGGCCACGCCGGCCGCGCCGCGCCCGGACGTGGCGGACCGGCCGGTGCGCGCGCCCCTTCCCAACCCCGCGCAGCCGCAGCGCCCTCCGCGCCGGCCGCGCCGACAGCCGGAGCAGAGGCCCGAGTGAGCCGCCGTTTCTACCTGACCACCGCCATCGACTACGCCAACGGCGACCCGCACCACGGGCACGCCTACGAAAAGATCGGCGCCGACGCCATCGCGCGGTACCACCGGCTGGTGGGCGACGAGGTGCGCTTCTGCATGGGGATGGACGAGCACGGGCAGAAGGTGGCGCAGACGGCGGCGGCGCAGGGCATCACCCCCCAGCAGCTGGTGGACGACCTGGCGGCGCGCTTCGAGGGGCTGTGGAAGCGGCTGAACGTGAGCAACGACCGCTGGGTGCGGACGACGGACGAGCACCACAGGCGGGGCGTGCGGGCGCTCATCGACCGCATCTTCGAGCGCAACCCCGACGACTTCTACGAAAAGGCGTACGAGGGGTGGTACTGCGTGGGGTGCGAGCTGTTCAAGAAGGACAACGAGATCCAGGACGGCCACTGCGTGCTGCACCCCACCCGGGAGCTGCAGTGGACGGAGGAGCGCAACTGGTTCTTTCGCCTGACGCGCTACCAGGACTTTCTTCGCGCGCACTTCGAGGCCAACCCGGACTTCCTCCTCCCGGAGTCGCGCCGCAACGAGATGCTGGCGCTGCTGGACGGCGGGCTGGAGGACATCTCGGTCTCTCGCGCGCGGCTGGCGTGGGCCATCCCCTTTCGCCCCACGTCGGACGGGGTGGAGCAGGGGACCTGGGTGTGGTTCGACGCGCTGCCCAACTACCTGACGGACACGGGGTTCCCGGACGGCGACTGGCAGGCGTGGTGGCCGGCGCAGATGCACGTGGTGGGCAAGGACATCATCCGCCTGCACGCCATCATCTGGCCGGCGATGCTGCAGTCCGCGGGGCTGCCGCTGCCGCAGCGGGTGTGGGGGCACGGGTTCGTGCTGCTGGGCGGCGAGCGCTTCAGCAAGTCGTCGGGGGTGGGGCTGGACCTGGGCGAGGCGGTGGACCGCTTTGGCGCCGACGCGTTCCGCTACTTCCTCCTTCGCGAGGTGCCGTGGGACAGCGACGGCAACTTCAGCTGGGAGCGGTTCACGGAGCGGTACACGTCGGAGCTGGCCAACGGGCTGGGCAACCTGGCCAGCCGGTCTACGTCGATGCTGGCCAAGTACCGCGACGGCGTGGTGCCCGCGTCGCCGGTGCAGCGGGACGAGGCGGTGGCGCGCGCGGTGGAGGTCTATCGCGCGGCGATGGACGCCAACCTGCTGCACCAGGGCGCGGAGGCGGCGTACGAGGTGGTGCGCGTGGCCAACGGGCTGGTGGCCGAGAAGCAGCCGTGGTCCATCGCCAAGGACCCGTCGCGCGCGGACGAGCTGGACGGGATCCTGGCGACGATGGTGCGCTACCTGGCCACGGCGGCGGTGCTCCTGTCGCCCTTCATGCCGCAGAAGACGGCGGAGCTGTGGGAGCGCCTGGGCTCCGGCCGCGATGGCATGCCCTCGCTGGACGAACTGGCGACGCTGGACGTGTCGGGGTGGAAGACCAGCGCTGGCGGCATCCTGTTCCCGCGGCCGGAGGTCGCGGCGGCGGCGTGAGGGAAAGAAGTGCGGAAGTGCGGAAGTGCGGAGGCCCGGCGTGGATGCCGGGCCTCTTCGCGTTTGCGGCGGGTTCCCAGCACCGGTGGCTAAAGACACGAGCGGCTAAAGCCGCACGCTAGAAAGGCCATAAGCCCCGTCTCGGCTCGCTTGCGCTCGCCGAACGGGGCTTCACCTTCATGGGCGCTACGCGCAAACGGGGGGTGTCGGCCGACGACTCCATGTCATTCCGAAGGAGCGCCACGTGGAGCCAACCCCGCGGACAGACCCGGCGCGCGACTGAGGAATCTAGCGTCGGATGCTCGTGACCAGCCGTCGTGCCGTCCTCTATCGGCTCATGGGTGCGTCACGTCATCCCGCACCGCCTTTTGCGCGGCGGTAGTGGCGGCGGGCCTTGGCGCGGTTGCCGCAGGACTGCATGTCGCACCAGCGGCGGCTGCGGTTGCGGCTGGTATCCATGTACAGCCAGTCGCAGTTCTCGCCGCAGCACCGGCCCACGCGCCGCAGATCGCCGGACACCAGCAACTCGGCCGCATCCCGCACCACCGGCCACAGCACGCGTTCCAGCTGGGTCCCCTCCTCCAGGTTCCACACGAACTCGCCGCCCTCCGCCCGTACGCGCAGGTGGGCCATCGCGCTCGCCAGCTCCCGGTTGAGCACGGCGAGGTCCGCCTCGTCCGCCGCGGCGTCCGGGCGCGCGGCGGTGAAGAGGCGGTACAGGGCGTCGCGAAGCTCCCGGGCGCGAGAGAGCACGTCCGCGGCGCACGCGGGGTCGGCGTCCGCGGCGGCAAAGAGGGACGCGGCGGAGGGCTCGTCCATCATCTCCACGCGCAGCGACCACCACACCAGGTCGGCGTAGGCGTTCAGCTTTTCGTCGATGCGCGTGTCCTGCGTATCGACCGTGTTCACGAAGTCCAGGCAAAGCCGACCGCCAAGCAGCTTGAGCGTCGCGTGCGGATTGTCGCCGATCATCATCCGGTCCCATGCATGCAGGTCATCTAACCTATAAAATTACTCTTGACGGGTTAGATGTCCATCCTTATCATCGTTCCTAACCACCAAAACGTGATTTGGTGGATACAATTTGCGGGATGGAGGGGGGACGATGCACTCGGAAGAAGCTGGCCGGCAGGGGGCGGACGATCTCCGCTCGGGGGGATTTCGCGCGGAGGCGGAGGCGTGAGCCGGGGGAGGGCGCTGCGGCTGGGCGCGTACGCATCCACCTGGCTCATCTGGGGATCGACGTACCTGGCGATCGCGTGGGGGGTAAAGACGGTGCCGCCGTTTCTGCTGGTGGCGCTGCGCTCGCTGGCGGCGGGGATCATCCTGGTGGCGTGGGCCCGGCTGCGCGGGCACCAGGCGCCCACGCGCGCGCAGTGGCGGGCCGCCGCGGCCACCGGCGCGATGTTCTTTCTGATCGGCCACGGGGGCCTGTTCTGGGCGGAGCAGCGGGTCGCGAGCGGGATCGCGGCGCTGATGATCGCCACCGAGCACTTCTGGATCGTGCTGCTTACCTGGGCGCTGCCGGGCGGCAAAGCGCCGTCGCGCCGCGCGCTGCTGGGCGTCGCCATCGGCCTGGGCGGCGTGGCGGTGCTCACGCTGAGCGGCGGAGGCGAGGGGGGATTGGACCTGGTCGGCATCGTGGTGCTGCTGGTCGCGGCCGGGGCGTGGGGGGCGGGTTCCATCTACTTCCAGGGCGAGCGGAGGCCGAGCTCCGGCGCATACGCCGCGGGGATGCCGCTGGTGGCCGGCGGGGTGATGCTGATGATCGCCTCCGCCGCCATGGGCGAGACGGCGCGCGTGCGGGCGGCGGACTTTACGCCCCTGGCCGTCGGCTCGCTGCTGTACCTGATCATCTTTGGCTCCGTGGTCGCGTTCAGCGCGTTCACCTGGCTGGTGAACACGGAAGGGCCCAGCCGCGCCGCCAGCTACGTGTACATCAACCCCTTCGTGGCCGTGATCCTGGGCTGGGCGCTGGCCGGCGAGGCGCTCACGCCGCGGATGCTGGCGGCAGGCGCGGCCATCGTCCTGGCCGTCATCCTGATCGTCCGCG
The DNA here is from genome assembly GCF_036399255.1 of Longimicrobium sp. GTDB lineage: Bacteria > Gemmatimonadota > Gemmatimonadetes > Longimicrobiales > Longimicrobiaceae > Longimicrobium. The sequence continues at coordinate 697 of NZ_DASWNM010000172.1, read as the reverse complement.
GCTCGCCGTCCGACGTGCGCGCAGCCGCGCCCGCGGGACTGCGCCGCCTTGCGGAGCGCGAAGCATGATCGCCCGCGTGTGGCGCGGCTGGACGCGCGCGGAGGACGCGGACCGCTACCTGGACTACCTGCGGCGTACGGGGCTGCCCGACGCACGCGCCACGCCCGGCAACCGCGGGGTGCAGATCCAGCGGCGCGTGGCGGAGGACCGCGCGGAGTTCGTCTTTACCTCGTTCTGGGATTCGATGGAGGCCGTCCGCGGCTTCGCGGGCGACGACGTGCACCGCGCGCGGTACTACCCGGAAGACCGGGAGATGCTGATCGCGCTGCCGCCCGACATCGACCACTTCGACGTGGTGGCGGACGAGCGGTGAGGCGGGCACCGGCAACAGATGATTCTCACGCAGAGGCCACAGAGGCCACAGAGGGAAAACTCCTCTGTGGCCTCTGGTGCGTCAGGCTAAGCCTGACCTTTCTTGTGAACTGAAAGGAGTTCACCATGTGAAATGCCTGTGACACATGTAGCCGAGCAGGCGGGGTAACCGGGTAACCGGAGCTCTGAAGCACCTGTGAGGCGCACGGTGCGAGCCGTAGCGAAAGCGAACCCGGTTCAGCCTCGTTACGCTACCGAGAGCGGCCAGCCTTTCAGAGATGGTGAAGCCAGTACTGGCGGGGAAGACACAGGCATGTGCACCCGT
>NZ_DASWNM010000171.1:0-9275 GCF_036399255.1 Longimicrobium sp. | reverse complement strand
ACGTCCGCGGCGGCGCGCTTCCGTCCGGGGAGCCGGTTCAGCCGACCTTGGCGACGTTCGCGGCCGCGGGGCCCTTTTCGCCGGTCACCTGGTCGAACTCCACCTCGTCACCTTCCACCAGGGTGCGGAAGCCGCTGCCCTGGATGGCGGAGTAGTGCACGAAGCAGTCGCCGCCCCCGTCGTTCGGCGTGATGAAGCCGAAGCCCTTGGCGTCGTTGAACCACTTGACCTTACCTACGTTGCGCATGGCAGTGCTCCCCAAACTGGTTGTTCGCCGGGCGGAGCGTCGGCCGCCCGGTAAGGCTGCGTGGGATGGCCCCCACGCGGGCAAGCGGCCGCCCTGAACGGGCAGCCGGCGCTGTGGGACCGCGATGGAGTGCGCGTGTTCAGTAGGTGCCGGGGACGAGCGGAAGAGAACCACCGGTGTGCCTGATGAGACGTGCCGCGGCCGGACGAGCAGAGGAAGAATTCCCGAATCCGGGTCAAACGTAAGCAGGTACGCCTAATCCGTCAAGAATTTTGTTTACCGGGAAAGCGCGGCATGGATGCTACTGGATTCAGTCCCCCTGTCCTCCGTGAACAGGATTCCGCGCGGCCGGATGGATGAAGGCGGCCCGCCGATCCGCACCGACTGCGCCTTTCCGTCTCCCGCGGCCGGTCGTCAGCGGTAGCGCTCGGCCAGATTCGCGGGGTCGGCGCCCAGGGCGTACTCCGCGCGCAGCCGCCACATCAGCACGATGGTGCGCACCACGCCGCGCGATTCCCAGCGGCGGCTGGAGGTGAGCACCGGCTCCGCGAGGCACAGCGGCGGGCCCAGCCTCCGCAGCGACTTCGACAGCGCAACGTCTTCCATCAGCGGGATTTGCGGAAAGCCGCCCGCTCGATGGAACCAGTCGCGCCGCACGAAGATCGCCTGGTCGCCCGTGGCGATTCCCGTCACCCGCGACCGCCAGCCGATCATCCGCTCCACCACGCGCAGCAGGGGATGCCGCCCGCTCAGCCGCACGTCGAAGCGCCCCCATCCGCGCCCGCTCGCCGTCAGCCCATCGATCACCCGCCGGTCCGCGTCCGCGGGGAGCCGCGTGTCCGCGTGCAGAAAAAGGAGCACGTCGCCGGTGGCGGTGCCCGCGCCCGCGTTCTGCTGGCGCGCGCGGCCGGGCTCTGACGCAATCACATCATCCGCCAGCGCGCGCACGAGTTCCACGGTCCCGTCCGCGCTGCCGCCGTCGACCACGATCACCTGGTGCCCGCGCGCGCGCAGCCCCTGCAGCGGCCGCAGCGTATCCGCGATCCCCCCCGCCTCGTTCAGCGTGGGGACGATGATGGAGATGCGCGTCGCGGGTTCGATGGCGGGCGGGAGGGGCATGGCGGATGGGCTCGATGGGGCGGAGTCCGCGGCGGAAACGAGGAACGGGAGGCCGCCGCGGCCTCCCGTCCGTCCGTCACCGTCGGGCGCGGGTCAGCGCGGGGCGGCGGCCTGCACCACGCGGCTGCGGACCACGCGGCCGCTGCCGTCCAGGACGTACTCGATGACGGCGCCGCCCTGGTCGCGCACCTGCCGCACCGTCTGGCCGGCGGCGTTGGTGGATTCGCGCAGCACCTGCAGGTCCAGCAGCCGCCCCACGCTCCGCGAGCCCACCACGCGCCCGGTGGTGTCCAGCGTCTGCTCCACGATGTTCCCCGTGGCGTCCACCGTGCGCTGCACCGTCTGCCCCAGCGTGTTCACCGTCTGCGAGAGCACGCCGCCGGGCGCGGTGACGTTGTTCAGGGTCTGCCCCACCGTGCCCACCGCCTGGTCCACCACGCCGCCGGGGCGCAGCGCCTGGTTGGCCACGCCGCCCACCGTGCCCAGCGTGTTCCCCACCGTGCCGACCAGCTGGCTGAGGATCTGGGGATTGTCGTCGATGAAGGTGAGCGCGCGGTCCACCACGTAGACGATGTTGTCCAGGTCCACCAGCAGCAGCGCCTGCGCGCGCACACCGTTGATCCCCAGGTCCACCTCGCCGATGTGCACGTCGGCGCCGGCCCGCACCTGCACCAGGTTGGCCACGCTGGCGTTGAGCGCCAGCCGCGCGTCCAGGTTCTGCACGCGCAGGCGAATGCGCTCCACGCACAGGTTGGGCACGTCCACGATCACGTCGTACTCGCGGTGGGCGGCCTGCGGCCCGCCGGGCGTGCGTTGCTCCGGCTGGCACTCCGCGCCCAGCGTCCCCTGCTGCCCCGCGGCGCCCGCCGGCAGCGCGAACGCCGCCACCAGCGCCATCATCCCCATGGACCTGCGCATCTGCGCGTCTCCCCGTTCCCGGTGCACCGTGCCCGCACGCCGTGGCGGCGTGCTCCGGCGGCGGGCCCGGTGCAAGAAGGTTGCCGCATCACGACAGCCTTTTCGGGCATGGAACTTGACTCCGCGCACGGCCCGGAAGACGGCGGTGGATCTCCCCGGCCCAGGAGCACCTGTGCGGCGTCCGTGGTGGATGGCGATGATGCTCGGCGCGCTCGCCGCACTGGGTTCGGTGCCCGCGGCGGCGCAGGGGTGCGGCGGACTTTCGTTGCGCGCCGATTCCGCGCGGGCGGAGCCCGGACGCGCGCCGGACATCCTGATCGCCGCCTCCGCCACCGCCCGCGAGGTGCGCTTCGAGAGCCAGCCGCAGATCCGCATCGGCCTGAACGGGTGCGCGGCGCTGGACTCCGTGGTCACCACGCGGCGCGAGAACCTGCCGGATCCCGTGCAGCCCGGCGTTGCCTACCGCGACGTACGCGTGGGGGTGGAGATCCGCGCGTGGCTGAACGTGCAGTGCCTCCCCGCGCTCGCCGCCGCCGACCCGGCGCTGTGCGCGCCGGTGCAGATCCGGACCAATGCCCAACCGCCGGCGGGCGAGCCCGCGCCGGCCAACCCGCCCGGGAGATGAGGACGATGATGCGCCACTGGATGACCGCCGCGCTGTGCGCCGCCACGCTGCTCGCCGCCGAAGCGCACGCGCAGGTGCGCGACACCACCGTGGCCGGCCGCCGCGCGCGGGTGCTGGGCGATGCCGCGCCACGGCAGGGGCCGGTGGCCCGCTCGGCGCCCATCCGCACCGGCACCGCCGCGCAGATCGGCACGCCGCACTACGACGTGGTGCTGGAGGTGCCGGAGCTTTCGGTCGATTCCATCGGGCTGACGGTGGCGGACCTGCGCGCCACGCTGTCGCTGGACGCCAACGCGGCCAACCTGGTGAGCATCAGCGCCGGCGCGGACGTCAGCATCGAGCGGGTGGAGCTGGAGATCGTGGGGGTGCTGGCGCAGGCGTTCGTGTACGTGGACCTGGACAACGTGGCGCGCATCATCGACCGGGTGGTCGCCACGCTCGACAACAACCCGCAGCTCCTCACGCAGCTGCTGAGCACGGTGGGCCAGGCGGTGGGGACGGTGGGCGGGGTGGCCAACACGGCGCTGCAGCCGGGCGGGGTGGTGGAGAACGCGGTGGGCACGGTGGGGCAGACGCTGAACAACGTGACGCAGCCGGGCGGCCTGCTTACGCAGACGGTGAACACGGTGGGGCAGACGGTGCAGGTTACGCTGGGCACCACAGGCAGCCTGGTGGAGCGCACGCTGGACACGGCGGGCAACGTGGTGAACACGCGCACGCTGGGGCAGATCACCAGCCTGCCGGTGCTGCGCGAGACCACCAACGCGGCGGGCCAGGCGGTGCGCCAGGTGCGCCACGCCTCGGGCGCGGTGATCGAGTACGCGGTGGACCAGGCGGGGAACGTGGTGAGCAGCCGCGTGCTGCAGGCGGCGGCCGGCGCGGCGCGGCCGTAGGCGCGTAGGCGCCACGGTGCGCCGCGGGCTAAAGCCCGCGGCTGGAAATGCCAGAAGCCCCGTCTCGGCTCGCTGCGCTCGCCGAACGGGGCTTCACCTGCTCGCGTGGCAGCGCCCGCACTCCGTCGCCTCCCATTCGCGAGACGAATGACTTCCTGAGGGAGCGCCGCGCTTCCCTCTGCCCCCACGCCGTCCCCGGCGCGCGACCGAAGGACCTCGCCTCGGCCAGGACGGCGCCGTTCGTAGCGCGATCAGCCCCGCGGCCACAGTCCGCGCAGGCGGACTTTGCGCCTTTCCCGCGGCGAATTGATTCGCTCCAGGGGCCGGAGCGCCGGGCGTGGTTCCTTGCGGATCTTCCACCCGGCTCGGCCCAAGCGCCGCGGGCTAAAGCCCGCGGCTGGAAATGCCATAAGCCCCGTCTCGGCTCGCTGCGCTCGCCGAACGGGGCTTCACCTGCTCGCGTGGGCAGCGCCCGCACTCCGTCGCCTCTTCGCGAGACGAATGACTTCCTGAGGGAGCGCCGCGCGTCCCACTGCCCCCACGCCGTCCCCGGCGCGCGACCGAAGGACCTCGCCTCGGCCAGGACGGCGCCGTTCGTAGCGCGATCAGCCCTGCGGCCACAGTCCGCGCAGGCGGACTTTGCGCCTTTCCCGCGGCGAATTCATTCGCTCCAGGACCGGCGCCCGAGTGGCCGGGCCTCAGAATGACACGCTTCTGCTTACGATGCCGGGATCGATGCCGGGGCGCCGATGCGGAAGGCGTGGCGGGACTCGGTCCAGGCGGGCTGGCCGGGGACCACGGAGCGCTCCACCATCCGCACCTCGCCGTCGGCGGCGATGGTGAGAAGGGTGGAGGCGCGGGTGCCGTAGACGTCGCTGGCGATGAAGGGCGGCGAAAGCAGGCGCTCGCGCTCGGCGCCCACGCCGGTGTCGGGGAGCGCGTCGTCCGCGGCGATCACGCGGTCCGCCAGCACCTCCCAGAGCGGCCCGTCCCACGCGTCACCCTCCGCGGCGGAGAGCGCATCCGCCATCGCCCGCCTGGCGCGCAGCACCTTGGGCCAGGGCGTATCCAGCAGCGCGTTGCTCAGCCCGTAGATGCCCGGCTCCAGCCGCCGCACGCCTTCCGTGCGGTTGGACAGGTAGAAGAGGCCGGCGCCGTCCCCCACCAGCAGGTTGAAGCCGTTGTACCGCGCCGCGCGGCGGGCCAGGCCGTGCGCGTACGCCTCCGCGTCCACGGCGCCGCGCAGGAAGCCGGCGACCAGGGCGCCGCGCGAGGGGGCGCCGGGGGTCTGGGCCAGGCCGGGGTCGCGGTAGTTGGTGACGGCGGCAAAGCGGCCGGCGCGGGTCACGCCCATCCAGGTGCCGCCCTCGCGCAGGTCGCGGCCGGCCAGCACGTCCGGCGCGTCGTCCCACCAGGCCGCCGGGGCGGTGGGGCGGGCGTACAGCTCGTCGCGGTTGGCGGCCACCACCAGCCGGTAGGCGGGGTGTGCTTCAACCGCCAGCGCAATCAGGCACACGGGATGCTCCTTGAAACCCTGAACAGAGCCGAACGCGTACGGCGGATCGGAGTATCAACACCGCCCCCGCCGTCCGGGAGGCAATCCGTACCCCCAGCTATCACGGCAGAGCCATGTTGTCGTACCGCCGCCACTTCATCTCACCCGAACACGAATGGGTGGTCTTCGTGCACGGGGCGGGCGGCAGCTCGTCCATCTGGTACCGGCAGGTGCGGGAGTTCCGCAAGGCCTTCAACGTGCTGCTGATCGACCTGCGCGGCCACGGCGACAGCCAGCCGCCGCTGCTGCTGCCGTACGAGGGCGACCGCTACACCTTCGAGCTGGTGTCGCGCGAGATCCTGGACGTGCTGGACCACGAGGAGGTGGCGTCGGCGCACTTCGTGGGCATCTCGCTGGGGTGCATCCTCATCCGCACCATCGGCGAGATGGCGCCGGAGCGGGTGCGCAGCATGGTGATGGGCGGCGCCATCATCCGCCTGAACCTGCGCTCGCGGGTGCTGGTGGCGCTGGGCAACGCCTTCAAGCGCTTCATCCCCTACATGTGGCTGTACCGGCTGTTCGCGTGGATCATCATGCCGCGCAGCCGCCACCGCGAGGCGCGCAACCTGTTCGTCACCCAGGCCAAGCGGCTGTGCCAGAAGGAGTTCATCCGCTGGTTCCGCCTTACCTACGAGGTGAACCCGCTGCTGCGGCGCCTGTTCGAGCAGCGCGAGCTGCCCATTCCCACGCTGTACGTGATGGGCGACGAGGACCACATGTTCCTGCCGTCGGTAAGCGGGCTGGTGAGCCGGCACACGCGCTTCAGCAAGCTGGAGGTATTGCCGGAGTGCGGGCACGTGGTGAACGTTGACCGGCCGGAGCTGTTCAACGTATTGTCGATGGACTTCATCCGCGCCGCCACCCCCTCCGCCGCATGACCCTTCGCTCCGCCGTTCTCCTGCTGGCCCTCGCCGCCCTGGCCGCGTGCGGGGGAGATGATGCCGCGCGGCCGGCGGAGCGCACCTCCATCGTGGCGGCGGGCGACATCGCCAGCTGCTTCTGGCGCGGCGACGAGGCCACGGCGCGGCTGGTGGAGGGGATCGGCGGCATCGTGGCGGTGCTGGGCGACAACGTGTACCCCGACGGGTCCGACCGCGAGTACCGGCAGTGCTACCACCGCAGCTGGGGGCGGCACCTGGACCGCACGCGGCCCGCGGTGGGGAACCACGAGTACCGGACCCCGGACGCGGGCGGCTACTTTCGCTACTTCGGGGCGCGGGCGGGGCCGCCGGGGAAGGGGTGGTACAGCTACGCGCACGACGGCTGGCACGTCGTCGTCCTCAACAGCGACGAGCCGCTGGAGCGCGGGACCGAGCAGCTGAACTGGCTGGTGGCGGACCTGCGCGCCCATCCCACCCGCTGCACGCTGGCGTACTTTCACCACCCGCGCTGGTCCAGCGGGCGCCACGGCGGCCGCGAGCGGGTGACCGACGCGTACCGGGTGATGTACGACGCGGGGGTGGAGGTGGTGCTGGGCGGCCACGACCACCACTACGAGCGGTTCGCGCCGCTGGACCCGGTGGGGCGGCTGGACCGCGAGCGCGGCATTCGCCAGTTCGTGGTGGGCACCGGCGGGGCGCCTTCGTACCGCCTGCGCGAGCGCGTTGCCCACAGCGAGGCCATCGCCGCCCACGTGCGCGGCGTGCTGCGGCTGGTCTTTCATCCCGACGCGTACGAGTGGGAGTTCGTCGCCGTCCCCGGGCGCAAGTTCACGGACGCGGGGCGGGCCAGCTGCCACTGATCGGCTGGATCTGGAAAAAGATCGGCCTCCTACGGAAATCAACGGAGCCAACGGAGTTTTTCTCCGCCAGCTCCGCTGACTCGTTGTGAGGCCGATCTGTTTCGTGGACAATACCAGATCCGGGAAAACAACACCTTCAGGGTACAGGGGAACAGAGTCAAACAGAGAAGGCGAGCAGAAGCATGATCTCGTTTCTCTGTCTGACTCTGTTCCTCTGTACGATTATTCTTTTCCCGGATCTGGTATCAGGGATACAGGTTCTGCACCTGCCAGCGCGCCGCGTCCGCCGGGTCGCGGTCAAAGCGCTCGCGCTCGTGCAGGCGGCTGGGGCGGCCCTGCCAGAACTCGATGCGCGCGGGGTCCAGGCGAAAGCCCGACCAGTGCGGCGGCCGCGGGATGCTCTCGCCCGTGAAGCGCGCCTCGTACTCCTGCACGCTCGCCATCAGCGCGTCGTACGAGGGGAGCGGCCGGCTCTGCATGGACGCCCACGCGCCGATGCGGCTGCCGCGGGCGCGCGAGGCGTAGTACTCGTCCGCCTCGGCGTCGGACACCGGCTGCACGGGACCCTCGATGCGCACCTGCAGCTCCAGCGGCTGCCAGAAGATGCAGAGGGCCGCGTGGGGGTTTGCCGTGAGCTCGCGCCCCTTGCGGCTTTCCAGGTTGGTGTAGAACACGAAGCCGCGCTCGTCGAACCCCTTCAGCAGCACCATCCGCACGGACGGGCGCCCCTCCGCGTCGGCCGTGGCCAGCGCCATCGCCGTGGGCTCGGCTACGCCCGCCGCCATCGCCCGCTCCATCCACTCGCCGAAGCGGCGGAACGGCTCGCCCAGCTCCGCCACCCGCGTCTGTGCCTCCATCCGCCTACCGCCCCCCGGTGGCGGCCTCGATGGGCACCGAGGCGCGGGTGTTCTCCCACGTCATCACCAGGTTCGTCACGGCGCCGCCGCCCGGCTCCAGCGCGATGGTGAACTGCTCCACGGGCGAAGGCGTGCGCTCCACGCGCATGGGGATGCGGGCCAGGTCCTGCGCCTGGTCGTACTGCGTGCCCCACTGCCCCGTCTGCCTGTTGATGATGAGCTGCCACGCGTTCTCCCCCGGCAGCGTGTACAGCGTGTACGTCCCCGCCGGCACCGCCGTGCCGCCGATGCGCAGGTCGCGCGGGGTGACGAAGGTGGTGGCCGCGTTGGCGCCCGTGCGCCACACCTGCCCGTACGGCACCAGCCCGCCCATGATGGGGCGGCCGCGCATGTACGGACGCCCGTAGTCCACGTAGATGCGGTCGTTTGCGATGCGCATCTCCGCCGTGTCGCGCGGGCTGGCCGGCGGCGGGCGCTGCCCCTGCGTGCCCTGCGCCGCGGGCTGTGCGGGCGCGGCGGCGGCCTGCTCGGCGGGCCGCGGCTCGGGGTTCTCATTCTCGCGCGGGCCCGAGCAGGCGGCCAGCGACGCCGCGACGGCGACCAGGGCCGTGCGGAACACGGGGGCAAATCGGGTCATGGAAGCACCTGTCGGCGATGGGGTCAGGGGTTACGGCCTCGGTGGATTGTACCCGCCGCCGCCCCCGCCCGGCAAGCGCCGATTGCGCGGCACGCTTGGTGATGGAAGCCCGCCGACGCATTATCATCGCATGATCTACATCGCCGAAGAGCCCGAAGACGCCTGGCTGGACGAAGACTTTCCGCTGGGCGACGGCACCGCCGACACCGGCGCCGCCGTCACGTGCCCCTACTGCGGGGAAACCGTGGAGATCGTGCTGGACCCCGGGAGCGGCTCGCGGCAGGAGTACGTGGAGGACTGCGAGGTGTGCTGCCGCCCCTGGCAGGTGCACGTCACCTACCTCTCCGACGGCTCCGCCCAGGTCGACGTGCAGGCGTCGGACGACGGGTGGGATGATTGAGGGTGCGCACCGGCAGGCACTGCACTGCGTCCGCGGGGCGCCCCCTCCGGGCTCGCATGACTCGCCCACCTCCCCCAAAACTGCTGGGGGAGGTTGTGTGTTGGGGCTGGGAGCAAAGGATCGGCGAAAGGCATCGAGCTGGCGCCCGCCGGCGCCCCCCACCCCGGCCCTCCCCCGCAAACTGCGCGGGGGAGGGTGACGCGCTCGACAGGTTGCCCGGAGCGGGATCGAATTCTCCCCTCTCCGTGAGGAACGAACGGGGAGGGGCCGGGGGAGGGGCACC
>NZ_DASWNM010000170.1:0-7743 GCF_036399255.1 Longimicrobium sp. | reverse complement strand
CGAGACGATGAGCGCCTCGAACTCAGCAAATCCGATCGCGATTGCAGGGGCAGGTAGGCACATGCACCCAATGTAAACTGGACGGGTGTTTTGGCGAGACCTGCCGCCGCCCTAAGACTTCGAATTGGACAAAGTCGAGCTCAGGAAGTCATCGCTTCTTTGTGAGACCGGGGGTTTAGCAACACCCTCTCCGCTCAGGAAGTCACGGCTGAGTGGAGGTCAAAGAGAGGCAATTCAACCGCGGATGCGGGCGGAGAAGTCCGGGGCGTGGGCGGCGGCCCTGGCGCGCTCGTTCACCTCGAAGCGCGCGCGGGCCTGCTCCAGCGGCAGGCCGGTGTCGATGAGGCCGCGCTCGTGCGCCAGCTTGTCGGAGTAGCCGGGAAGCAGGATCTCGAGCCCGAACGGGATGTCCTTTTCCGCGATCTGGTTGACGGGAGCCAGGATGTTGGTGGTGCAGTTGTTGGAAAAGGTGTTGTAGAACTCCGGCCGCCGCTCCACCTGCCGCGCGCGGCGCAGCATGCGGACGAACAGCGCCCGCGCCTGTCCGGGCGTGGCCTTCATGGGATACAGGTACACGGGATCGTCCTTCACCACGCGGACGCCCACCAGGTCGCGCTCCTCGGCGATCACGTACATCAGCTCGTACTGCCGCAGCGCGCCCTTCCACAGCGAATACTTCTCTCCCGCCTGGCGCCGCGCCTCTACGGACACGCCCACGAACTGCTCGTCCGCGAACTCGAACGAGAGAAACGCGTGCGCCGGCCCCCGCCAGTCGCGGTTGAAGGGCGACAGGCCGAACCACACGCGCTTCAGCTGACCGAGATCGTACGTGCGGTCGCGGTACGCGGGGGTAAAGTCGCTGCCGGTGCGGTAGGCGAAGTCGCGCACGTTGCGGATCTGGACGCGGTCGCCCGACATCGTCACCGAGGGGAGCACGGCCTGCTCGCTCACCCACCCGCGCTGGTGCGACGGGCGCCGGCGGGCCCACGTGGCGACGCACGCGATCAGCACGAGGCACAGCACGGCGAGAACGGCGATCTTCACGGTCCTCAGGCGCGTTGGGGGTCGCGGCATTCTTCTGTCTCAAGAATCGAGGTCATGGATGCTCGGCCGGCTTGGGATGAAACCGCGGGCAGAAAGGTAATGACGGCGGGCGGGCCTGGGAAACAGAACGCATCCGCCGATGCAGGGCCGTGTCCTGACGGCACCGCTTGCACCGATCCGTTCACGCCTTCAGCAGAAAGATATATGATATGCTATGACAGATCTTGCGCGGTTCTTTATATGCCATTACCGTAGAAGACACCCGCCGGGCGTCCGCGTGGCGGGGGGCACGGGCACTCCGTGCGGAAGCCGGCATGGGCGGTGGCGACTCGCTGCGCCACGACGGAGATCCGGCAAGGGGAGTGCTTTTATCGACCATCACGGAGGTAGCACATGGAAACGCGCAAACTGAAGCTGGACGAGCTGCGGGTGGAGTCGTTCGCCACCAGCGAGAACGAGGCGGGACGCGGCACGGTGGAGGCGCACCAGTACTCCGCGCCGTACGTGTGCTACACCAACGAGTTCTGCGGCTGCAACGACGGCGTCTCCAACCAGAGCTGCCGCCAGACGTGCTACGGCCAGGACTCCGGATGCGGGACGGCCCCCACCAACGGGGCATTCACCTGCGTGCCGAGGGACTCGTGCGACATCGAGGGCACCTGCGCCGGCCCGACGGCTTGGACCACGCCCTGCTGATCCACCAGGCGTCGTCGGATCGTATCGCCCCCACCTGGCGCCGTGCCGGGTGGGGGCGACGCGCATCCGGATGATCGGCGTTTGCCCCGGCCCCCGCCGCACCGCATCTTTGATCCGCCGACATCACCGCAACGGATCGACCGATGACCGACTACCGCAATGCGCCGCGACGCGAGGCCCCGCTGGACCTCGCGTCGGTGTTTCTGGGACCCAAGGGCGAAAACGCCGACGTCTTCGAGCGCCTGCTGCTGGAGGCGTTTCGCGACCACGTGTTCTGGCGCCGCAACTTTCACCCGGAAGACGGATTTCACGTCACCGAGGGGGAAAAGCACAGCCCCGACTACCAGCGCGCCATCAGCACCCTGTCGCAGGAGCTGATGGGGCTGCTGGGCGAGCTGAAGGCGGGGGTGCCGTTCTTCAGCCCGCGGTACATCGGGCACATGACCAGCGACCTGACGATGGCCAGCCTGATCGGCTGGTTTGCCACCATGCTGTACAACCCCAACAACGTCGCGGCCGAGGCCAGCCCCGTCACCACGCGGATGGAGCTGGAGGTGGCGGACCAGCTGGCGCGGATGATCGGCTACGACACCGAGACGCAGTGGGGGCACCTGACCAGCGGCGGCACGGTGGCCAACTACGAGGCGCTGTGGGTGGCCCGCAACGTCAAGTACCTTCCCGTGGCCGTGCGCTGGGCGGCGGAGGCGATGGGGGTCGGCGGGCTGGCGGCGGAGCTGCCGGACGGCTCCACGGCGCCGCTGGACCGGCTGGACCTGTGGCAGATGCTGAACCTGGCGCCGACGGCGGCGCTGGACCTGGCGGCGCGCTACCGCGAGCGCGTGGGCGACGCGTACCAGGCGGTGCACGCGCTGGCGGAGAACTCGCTGGAGGGGATGGGATTCCAGGAGTTCGGCCGCCGGCTTACGGCGGTGTACGGCGACGCGCTGGCGCCCGGCGTGGTGCTGGTGCCCTCCACCGCGCACTACTCGTGGGAAAAGATCTGCCGTACGCTGGGGATCGGGGGCGCGCAGCTGGTGCACGTGCCGGTGGACGGGCGCTTCCGGATGGACCCGGCGGCGCTGGAGTTCGGCATCCGCCGCCTGGCCGAGCGCCGCCAGCCGATCATCGCCTGCATCTCGGTGATCGGCACGACGGAGGAGAGCGCGGTGGACCGGCTGGACCTGCTGGCCGACGTGCGCGAGCGGATGGGGCGCGAGCTGGGCGTCGGCTTCTACCTGCACGCCGACGCGGCGTGGGGTGGCTACGCGGCGTCCATCACCCGCGGGGCGGACGGCAGTCGGCGCAGCTACGAGGACGCGCTGCGCGACTACGCGCCGGAGGTGTGGCCGGAAGAGGGGGTGTATCGCGGACTGTGCGCCATGGAGCGCGCCGATTCCGTCACCATCGACCCGCACAAGCTGGGCTTCGTGCCCTACCCCGCGGGCGCGGTGAGCTTTGCGGACCGCCGCTCGCGCGACCTGATCGCGGTGGAGGCACCGTACCTGTTTCACCGCGGCGCGTCGGAGTGGGGGTACATCGGGCGCTTCATCCTGGAAGGCTCGAAGCCGGGGGCGGCGGCCGCGTCGGTGTGGATGAGCCACAAGGTGCTGCCGCTGGACGCGCGCGGCTACGGACGGCTGATCGGCGAGACGGCGCGGGGCGCGCGGACGCTGCACCGCCGCCTGTCCGCGGGCGACTGGGCGCCGTTTCGCGTGGTGCCGCTCCCCGCGCCGGACCTGAACCTGGTCTGCTTTGCCGTGGGCCACCCGGAGCTGCGGACGCTGGAGGAGACCAACGCCTTCGTGGCCCGCGTCTACGGCGCGATGAGCGTGAGCGACGCGCGATCGGCGCGGATGCTGGACTACTTCGTGACCAAGACCGAGTTGCGGCAGCCGGAGTACGGCGACGCCGCGGTGCCGCTGGTGGAGGCGCTGGGCTTCAGCCGCGACGACTACCACCGCGCCGGGGCGCTGGCGGTGATCCGCTGCACGGTGATGGACCCGTACCTGAGCGGCGGGCGCGGCGGGGTGGATTACGTGGGCGGCTTTGCGCGGACGCTGCGGGCGGTGTTCGAGGCGGAACTGAGGGGATAGGGAATAGGGAATAGGGAATAGGGAATAGGGAATAGGGAATAGGGGACAGGTTACAGGGGACAGGTTACAGCAAGAGCCCGCGCTGTCATTCCGAGGCCCGGCCACACCGAAGGCTGCTCCTCGCGCCTCACGTTGCAGGGCCGAGGAATCTAGCCTCCGACTGCTGGAGGCCAGACGCGGCAGCCCGCTCCATGGTCGCGGCCATGACGGAGCCGGACAGGGGTCGGAACGTGGGGCCCGGCGCGCGATGTCATTCCGAGGCCCGGCCACGCCGTAGGCTGCCCCTCGCGCCCTCAGGTTGCAGGGCCGAGGAATCTAGCCTCCGACTGCTCGTGGCCGGACGCGGCAGCCCGCTCCACGGTCGCGGCCATGACGGAGGCCGGATAGGGCCAGGCGGGATCACGGCAGGCGGCCGGAGGGTCGCGGTGTCTGGCGGGCGTCGTTGCCGCGAGTGCGTCGTGCGCCGGCCGGCCTCCAGCAACCCGACGGTAGATTCCTCAGTCGGCGCCAGACTGCACGGTGAAAGACGGTTCGTGCGGCGCCTCCTTCGGAATGACTGTCTGGAGCGTGCGCTGATTGTCATCCTCTTTAGAGGGGTGTTGCTAAACCTCAAATCCCAAACGAAGCGGTGACTTCCTGAGGGAGCGCATCACGTGTAACCAGAAGTCACACTACGGATTGCGCGCGACCGAAGGTGCAGTGTGCAAGCGAGTTGCGGGCGGCGCCTCCCTCAGGAAGTCAATCACGCTCGGAGGTTTGGCAACACCCACTTAGGGAGCGTGGAGCCCTAACGCATTCACCCTCCCCCGGCCTGTGCCGAGGGAGGGTGAATCGTACCGGAAGCAGTTTGCAGGCTGTAACCTGTAACCTGTCCCCTACTCCGCCGACTCCTCCTCCTCCATCCCCGACTCCTCGCGGGCCTGCGTAAGGTACGCCCGCAGGTCGTCCTCGCTCAGGCCGGCCAGCTGGCGCAGGATGCCGTGGAACTGCTCGCGCATGGGCGAGCCCTCGGTGCGCGTGAGCTCGTCGTCGATGTCGATGCGCCAGCCCAGCTCCTCGTCGTCCTCGTCGGGCGCGGAGGTGGGGTCCAGCTCCGTCAGCGAGTGGAACACCAGCGTGGCGCCCAGCGAGTTGGGATCGTCCACGTACGACGAGACCTCGGCCTCGGCCATGTAGATTCCCCCATCCGCCTCGAAGATCCGGAAGCCCAGGGCAACTCCGAACCCTTCTTCCTCATGACCCGCGTGCTCGTGGTCGTGCGTCTCGCTCATCCGGTTCCTCCCCGTGTGATCTGGCTCCGTAAGTGTGCTGCTGCGGGCGGCAAGATACGCACCCGCTCCCCCGGACGTAACCCCCGCGCCCCGAACGCGCCAGCCGCGGACTGATCGCGGACGAATCCAGCCGTGTCCCTGTCGGAGCGCCCGCGTGGAATGCAGATTGTCGCGCGCGGGGCATGGATCGTGAGTGCCCGCCCATGACCGACTCCGGCCCTCGCCACCGCGGCGGGGCCGGAGCTTTTTGCACGGAATCCAAAGAAGCAGAGCCGTCTTGAAGTCTCCGAAGGTCATTCTGGCGCTGGTGCTGGTGCAGGTGCTTTTCGCCACGCTGCCCATCGCGGTAAAGATCGCGCTGCGCGAGCTGAGCAGCCCGGCGCTGGCGCTGCTGCGCGTGACGGGGGCGGCGGCGCTGTTCTGGGTGCTGCAGCGGGTCCTGGTGCGCGAGCGCATCCAGTCGTGGCGCGACTACCGGCTGCTGGCTGCGTACTCGCTGTTCGGCGTGATCCTGAACCAGCTGCTGTACATCACGGCGCTCAGCCTGACGACGGCCACGGCGGCGCAGACGCTGGTGACCGCGGGCCCGGCGATGACGCTGCTGATCGCCATCCTCGCCGGCAAGGAGACGGCGACGCGCGCCAAGTGGCTGGGAATCGCGCTGGCGGGGTGCGGCGCGCTGGTGCTGGTGGGCGTGGGGCTGCACGAGGGGAGCGCCCTGGGCAACCTGCTGGCGCTGCTGAACGTGGCCTCGTACAGCATCTACCTGGTGATCTCGCGCGGGCTGCTGCGCCGCTACAACGCGCTGACGGTGATCACCTGGGTGTTCACCTTTGGCGTGGTGGGGATCCTGCCGTGGGGCATCGTCCCCGCGGTGCGCGAGGTGGGCGGGATGAGCACCACCAGCTGGCTGGCGATGGCGTGGATCGTCGCGCTGCCCAGCGTGGCGGCGTACTACCTGAACACCTGGGCGCTCGGCCGGGCGGAGAGCAGCCTGGTGAGCACCTTCGTCTACATGCAGCCGCCGATCACCGCGGCGCTGGCGGCGTGGTTCCTGGGCGAGCGCATCTCCGCGCGGATGCTTCCGGCGGTGGTGCTGATCTTTGCCGGCGTGTGGGTGGCGATCCAGGCCGGCCGCACGCGCAAGTCGCCCACGCCGTCGCCGGAGGACCAGGAGGTGGTGGAGCCTTGAGGGGGAGTGCGGGAGTGCGGGAGTGCGGGAGTGCGGGAGTGCGGGAGTGCGGGAGTGCGGGAGTGCGGGAGTGCGGGAGTGCGGGAGTGCGTGAGTGCGAAAGTGCGAAAGTGCGAAAGTGAAAAGCGGGCGACGCGGGTGATCTCTGGCTGGCTGTAACCTGTCCCCTGTACCCTAATCCCTCAAGTGACGCGCGCCCCTGTTTCCCTCTCGCTCCGGGCCGGGCCCGACGCACTGCGGATCATCCGCGAGCGCGGGCTGCGCGCGGAGGACGTGGACGTGGTGCCGGGCGCGGCGGGCGGGCCCAAGTGGCTGGTGCTGGAAGGGCTGGACCGCTTTCTGTTCGGCGAGTTCTTCCGGCCGCCTCGCGACAGGCCGCTGCACCTGATCGGCGCGTCCATCGGGGCGTGGCGGACGACGTGCATGGCGCTGCGCGATCCCGCGGCGGGAATCGAGCGGCTGCGCGAGGGATACATCGAGCAGCACTACGCGGTGAAGCCCACGCCGGCGGAGGTGACGCGGACGATCCGGGCGGTGCTGGACGGGATGCTGGGCGAGACGGGCGAGGAGGAGGTGCTGACGCATCCGTGGGCCCGGCTGCACGTCATCACCGCCGCGTGCCGGGGGCTGGCCGCCAGCGAGCGCGCGGCGGTGCAGATGCTGGGGCTGGCGTTCGCGGCGGCGGGCAACCTGGTGAGCCGGCGCACGCTGGGGCTGCACATGCGGCGCGTGGTCTTCAACACCGCGGGCGACGACAGCCCGTTCCGCGGGCTGGTGGACCTGCCCACGGAGCACCGGCCGCTCACCCGGCAGAACCTGCGTCACGCGCTGCTGGCGTCGGGCTCCATCCCCATGGTGCTGCAGGGCGTGCCCATCCCCGGCGAGCCCGCGGGCATCCACCGCGACGGCGGGGTGATCGACTACCACCTGGACCTGGACTTCGGGTCCGGCCAGGGGATCGTGCTGTACCCGCACTTCTACGCGCACGTGGTGCCGGGGTGGTTCGACAAGGCGCTGGCATGGCGGCGGGCGCGGTGGCAGAACTTTGGCCGCGCGCTGATCCTGGCGCCCACGGCGGAGTTCGTGGCGCGGCTTCCCGGCGGCAAGATCCCGGACCGCAACGACTTCTACCGCATGCCCGACGCGGAGCGCGTGCGCGTGTGGCGCGCCACCGTCGCCGCCAGCGCCCAGCTGGCCGACGAGCTTCGCGAGCTGATCGCCACCGGGCGCATCACGGACGCGGTGAGGCCGCTCTAACGCGCCGAGCCCTCTCGGCGCGCCGCGGAGAAGGCGTGGGGAGGCGCAAAGGCAGGGATCCGGGCGCCGAACGCCGGGGCGAATGAATTCGCGGCTGGGAAAACGCGATGTCCGCCTTCGCGGACGAGTGTTTCGCGATCGTCTGCGCTGTTGAAGCCCCGCGCAGTTTGCGGGGCTTTCCGCGGTGGTT
>NZ_DASWNM010000169.1:0-18394 GCF_036399255.1 Longimicrobium sp. | reverse complement strand
GGAGATGTGCGGCGCCGCAGCGTCAAGCTGGGGGTAGGGGGCCCTTGCGATAAATCATCCGGGAAGCCAGCACAATCCTTTGCGCCGTCTTGAGATCCCGCTGAAAGAGCAATGCTTCCGCCGTGGTGAATAAGCGAGGCTCATACCAGCTCCTGAAAAAGAATGATCGTACAGAGGAACAGGGTCAGACAGAGAAAGCGAGCCGAAATATCATCCTGGTTCCTCTGTCTCACTCTGTTCCTCTGTACTCATGAGGTATTGTCTTCCTGATCTGGTATCTGGCCTCTGCGTGAGGACAGGCAGTCCGGTGGAATGATGACCGGCCATCCAGATTCGGATCACCGCGGGAGCACGGGCTGACGCCACGAAAAAACTCTGTTGACTCTGCTAACTCTGTGTGAGGCTTTCTTTTCCCTATTCCCTATTCCCTATTCCCTATTCCCTATTCCCTACTCCCTATTCCCTATTCCCTATTCCCTATTCCCTACTCCCTACCCCCCCAAGCACCCCCTCCATCACCGCCCACGTCTCCGCCGCGGCGCGCTCCCACGTGAACCGCCGCGCCCGGGCTCTTCCCTTCTCCACCAGTTCCTCCCGCAGTTCGGAACTCCCCGCCAGCCGCCGCATCGCCGCCGCGATGTCCGCGGGACGGTGCGGATCGCAGTAGAGCGCCGCGTCGCCGCAGACCTCGGGAATCGCCGCGGCGCTGGAGGCGATCACCGGGACCCCGGCCGCCATGGCCTCCAGCGGCGGCAGCCCGAACCCCTCGTACAGCGATGGAAAGACCAGCGCCTCGGCGTGCCGGTAGTACTGCCGCAGCAAGTCGTGCGGCACGCGCCCGGCGAAGACCACGCGCCCGCCTGCGTCGCGAGCCAGGCGCACCGCGCCGGGATCGCCGCTCACGAACCCCTCCGTCCGCCCCACGATCACCAGGTCGTGGGGAAGGGCGGCGGCCAGCGACGCATGGGCCCGCAGCAGCGCGGGGTAGTTCTTCTGCGGCTTTACGTCGCCCACGGCCAGAAAGTAGGGCCGGGGGTGCGGCCGCGGGCCCGGGGGGATGTGGAACCAGTCGGGGGCCACCCCCGAGCGCACCACGTGCAGCGCGGGATGGCGCCGCCCCGTGACCCGGGCCAGCTCGTCCGCGGTAAAGGCGGAGACGCAGAGGAGGGCGGCGGCGCGGCGCCCGATCTGCCGGATGGCCAGCCGCGCCGCCGCGCGCCGGTGCGCCCCCCACACCAGCTGTGTGCGGGTGGCGGGGAGCACGTCGTGGATGGTGACCACCATTTGCCCGCGGTACAGCAGCGGCGCGTTGTACTGCGGCGCCCAGAACAGCCCCGCGTCGCGGCTGATCCGGGCCGGAAGCTCCACCTGCTCCGCGACGGACACAATGCGCGAGGAAAGCCGCGTCACCCGCGCCGGGCGGCTCCACGCCTGGGCCCGGATGACGTCCGGATCTCCCAGGAGCTGGAAGTGGTGGCCGGCCGCCGCCTCCATGATCCGGGGCAGCAGCTGGTGCAGGTAGGTGCCGACGCCGGCCTGCGTGAGCTGCCGGCAGTCGATGGAAAGGGTCGCCATCCCGCTCAGGTAGCCCGCCCCGCGTGCGGATCGCAAGAGCTCAGAAGACATGCCTCACGCCAGATCCTGAAAAAGAATAAACGTACAGAGGAACAGAGTCAGACAGAGAACGCGAGCTGAAATATCATCCTGGTTCCTCTGTCTGGCTCTGTTCCTCTGTATCCATGAAGGTGTTGTTGTCCCGGATTCGGTATCGGGCCGCGGCGCGGAGAGGTGGAGAGAGAGAAGATGAACCTGTTTTCTCCGCGTCTCTGCGTGAGGCGTGCTGTTGGGGATGTGGCGAAAAGGTGTGCTTCTTGCCCCACCCGTGCCCGGGGACGAGGCGGGAGCGATCGAGGAGGGGACGATGTTCATCGACCGGATGTTCGGGAGAAGGGCGCGCGGGTGCGCCGCGGCGGGGCTGGCGTGCGTGCTGGCGGCGGGGTGCGCGGTGAACCCGGTGACGGGCAGGCGGCAGCTGGCGCTGGTCTCCGAGGCGCAGGAGATCCAGATGGGGCGGCAGGCCGCGCAGGAGGTGGGGCAGCAGCTGGGGCTGGTGGACAACCAGCCGCTGCAGGACTACGTGCAGCGCGTGGGCGAGCAGCTGGCCCGCGAGTCGGAGCGGCCCAACCTGCCCTGGACCTTCCGGGTGGTGGACGACGCCACGCCCAACGCGTTCGCCCTTCCCGGCGGCTTCATCTTCCTGACCCGGGGGATGATGGACCTGATGGACTCCGAGGCCGAGATGGCCGCGGTGCTGGGGCACGAGATCGGCCACGTGACGGCACGGCACTCGGTGACCCAGATCAGCCGCGGGCAGCTGGCCCAGCTGGGGCTGGGGGTGGGCAGCATCTTCTTTCCCGAGGCGGCGCAGACCTTCGGGGGCCTGGCGCAGACGGGAATGCAGCTGCTGTTCCTGAGCTACGGGCGCGACGCCGAGCGGCAGGCGGACGAGCTGGGCTTTCGCTACGCCCTGCGCGAGGGCTTCGAGATCCGCGAGATGGACGACATCTTCGCCACCCTCATGCGCATCGGGCAGGCGTCGGGGCGCAGCGAAATCCCGTCGTGGCTGGCGTCGCACCCGGCCGAGCCCGAGCGCATCCGCGCCGCGCAGGCCCGCGCCGACACCGTCACGCGCGGCCCGCTGAACACCGGGCGCGAGGCGTACCTGGCCCGCATCAACGGCATGGTGTACGGCGACGACCCGCGGCAGGGCTTTTTTCGCGGCGGCGTGTTCCTGCACCCCGAGATGCGTTTTCGCATCGGCTTTCCGCAGGGGTGGCGCACGCAGAACATGCCGCAGGCCGTCAACGCGCTGGCGCCGCAGCAGGACGCGGTGCTGCAGCTTACGCTGGCGCAGGGCGCCAACGCCGAGGACGCCGCGCGCCGCTTCCTGTCGCAGCAGGGGCTGCGCGCCGGGCAGGGCGGGCGGCAGAACGTGAACGGCAACCCGGCGGTGGTCTCGTACTTCCAGGCGCAGACGCAGCAGGGGATCCTGACCGGGATGGTGGCGTTCATCGAGCACAACGGCCGCACCTTCCAGGTGCTGGCGTACACGCCGTCGCAGGCGTTCAACCGCTACGAGCCCGCGTTTCGCCAGGTCATCGGCAGCTTTGACCAGGTCACCGACCCCGCCGTGCTGAACGTGCGCCCCAACCGCATCGACGTCGTGCGCACCACGCGGCAGATGACGCTCTCCGACTTCAACCGCCAGCACCCGTCGGTGATTCCGCTGCCGGAGCTGGCCATCCTGAACCAGGTGGAGGGCCCCACGTCCGTGCTCCCCGCCGGCCAGTGGAAGCGCGTCGTGGCCCAGTAATCCGCGAGCCCGGCAACAGAATTTCTCACGTAGAGGCAGCAGAGGAAGCAGAGAACGTCACTCCGCTTCCTCTGCTTCTTTCGTGTGATTCTGAAAAAGAATAATCGTACAGAGGAACAGAGTCAGACAGAGAAGGCGAGCTGAAATATCATCTTGGCCCTCTGTCTGACTCTGTTCCTCTGTACCTATCGAGGTGTTGTTTTTCCGGATTCGATATGAGCAGGAGACGGCTCGCTCAGCGGATCTGGATCCTGCGCGCCGTATCCACCCCCAGCGCCTCGTTGACCGGGCACACGCGCGTGATCGCCGTCTCCGTGATCAGCGCGCCGCTCAGCATCGCCAGCAGCCCGGGGAGCGTGCCGCCCCTGCCGCCCAGCTTTGCGTAGCCCAGCGCCAGGAGCGCCGGCCCCGCGACCACCCGCATCAGCCGGTCCGCCCCGCCCACGTTCTCCCTCATCGTCATTCCTCCTGGATGTCGATCCGCCTCTGCACGCTGTCCGTCAAGGCAGGTTGCGGACCGGCCCCGCGCCAGGGGTTCCGGGGATCAGAGCCGCTGCAGCACCACGAACCCGTTCGCGGGAAGCCGCAGCTCCAGCCGCGCGCCGTCCGAGGGGAGGGATGCGCCGTAGTTGCCCACGTCGCTTCCGCCGTACGCCGCCGAGTCGCTGTTGAAGATCTCGCGCCACATCCCCGCCGGCAGGCGCCCCCAGCCGGTCTGCAGGACGTAGCCGTTCAGGAACGGCTGGTTGTTCAGGCTGGCCACCACCAGCAGCTCGCTCTGCGCCTGCCGCCGGGTAAAGGCCAGCACGCGGGTGGGATCGTACGCGTGGATCACGTCGATCTCGTGCGAGCGGACGGCCGGGTGCGCGTGGCGCAGCGCGATGAGCTCGCGGTAGAAGCGGAACATGTTGGCCCCGGCCCCCGCCCGCTCGCCGTGCAGGTCTTCGCGGGCCTGGAGGATGTTGTCGTACTTGTAGAGGTTCTGCGCCACCACCTCTTCGCCCATGAAGAACATGGGCGTGCCGGCGGAAAGCAGCGAGAGCCCCGCCACCACCCGGCAGCGCGCCTCGGCGTACGCGCGCGTGGCGCCCGCCAGCGGCGCGTTCCCCACCGCCACCTTCGCCGTCCGCATGCTTCCGCCCGCGTTCCCCGCCTCGTCGTGCGACTCGTGGTACACCACCCTGCTGAACCGGCTGGCGTACAGCTCGGCCGCGAACCGGCCCATCGCCAGCGGACCGTCGCTCCCCGTGCCCGCCTGGCGCAGCAGCCGGGCGGCGTCCCACGGGGCGGCGTCGGCGTCGCCGATGAGGTTGTGGTAGAACGCGGCGAACCAGGTGGAGTCGAACCCCAGGCCGCCCGCGTCGGGCAGCTTCGTCACGGCGTCCCATCCCGTGTGGTCTTCGGCCATCAGCATCACCGAGGGGCGCACCATGCGCAGGGTGCGGCTCCACTCGCGCAGGAACTTCTGCCCGAACAGGTTGGCCGCGCCCACCCCGCTGCCGTCGGCGTGCAGCACGTTGTCGCGGTGGATGGCCTGGGTCAGGTCAACCCGCAGGCCGTCCACGTGAAACTCCTCCACGAACTCCGCCGCGCTGCTGGTGAACAGGTGCCGCACTGGCTCTTCCCGGAAGCGCGGCGTCCACCCGGTGGAGCCGTTGTCCACGTACCCGCCGTTGGGATCGGCGTAGCCGGCGCTGGCGCCCTGGTACCAGTAGTAGATGTTCTGCTCCGGCAGGGTCGAGTCGTACTGCCACTCCGCCCGCTCGGCGTTGGGGTCGAAATGGTTGTAGACCACGTCCTGGATGACGGCGATGCCGCGGCGGTGGCATTCGCGCACGAAGTGCTTGTACTTGTCGCGCCCGCCCGCGCTGGACTCGATGACGAAGTGGTGGGTGTCGCCGTACCCCCACCCCAGGTTACCGGAGAACTCCGAGATGGGCAGCAGCTCCACCGCGTTCACCCCCAGGTCAACCAGGTAGTCCAGGAACGCCATCGCGTCCGCCAGCGTCCCCGGGCCGGGGCCGCCGAACCCCAGCGAGCCGATGTGCAGCTCGTAGATGACCAGGTCCTCGACCCGCGTGGGAACGGGACGGCCGGGGGTGAACTCGCCGGCCCAGAAGTCGTCGTCGCTCATCAGCGCGGGCGGGGTGGCGGCGGGCTCGAACTCCTGGCGCACCACGTCCTGGTCGATGACCACGCTGCAGCTTACCCCGCCGTCCAGCACGTGGGGGTCGCCGTTCCAGGGGGCGCGCGCGGGGTCCACGTCTCCGCGCCCGATCTGCCAGCGCGAGTGAAGGTCGGTGCGGTAGACGGTCTGCCCCTGCGCGTTGCGGATGCGGAACATGTACGGCGCGCCGGTGAAGGCCGCGAAGTCCGCCACCGGGTCGCTCTCCCAGATCCCCTCCGCCCGCCGGTGCAAGGGGATGACGGGCATGGCGGGGTCGATCCCGCTCCCGTCGTCGGCCACGTACCCGTGCGTGGGGGCGGAGAAGACGACGTCGGCCGCGCCGGCGTTGGGCGCCCAGACGGCGAAGCGCAGGGCCGGCGCCTGGCCCTCCGCGTGGTGCTTCTGCGCGCCCAGCCACCGGCTGTAGGTAAGGTGAAAGCGCTCGTGCCGGCCCGCGGCGCCGTCCAGCGTGAACTCGCGGTACCGGCGCTGCTCGTCCGTGTGCGGGGTTTCGGTGGGGATCGCCCACACGCCGGCCCCCGCCGGGCCGTCCAGCGCCACGCCCCAGCGAAACACCTGCCCGATGCCCGACTCGTCCAGCTGCACCGTGGCCGTGAACGCGGGACAGCCGTCCTCGGCCGTGACCGCCTGCATGGGCCGGTCGGTCCAGTCGCCCGCGTAGCGGCCGTTCGCGTCCCAGCTTCCCCGGAGCCGCGCGTTGTGAAAGAGGGGCCGCTTGAGCCCGGTCAGGTAGGTAAAACGCACCTCGATCATGATCCTCTTTCTCCCTTGTCTCCGCCCAAAGCCGCCGATCTCCCCAATGATGCCTGGACCGCACTCTCTCCGCCATGGCGTGTAGCAGCCGGCGTGCGTGGACGAGGCTGCCAGACTCCGGTCCACCGCGGGCCGCGGCCTCAGAGCGTGTTCAAGAATCCGAGGCTGCGCATCCAGGCAGATCTACCAGCGCTGTCATTCCGAGGCCCGGCCACGCCGTAGCCTGCTTTCACACCAGAGGTTGCAGGGCCGAGGAATCTACTGTCGGATTGCTGGAGGGCAGACGCGGCAGCCCGTGCTGAACTCGCGGCTACGACACGGGCGGACAGGGCCAGTGCCGGAGCGGTACGATGGGGCACCAGCAGCAGACAGTAGATTTCTCAGTCGGCGCGCAGGATTTCGTGCGAGCCGACGGTGCGGTGTGGCGCCTCCTTCGAAATGACAGACCGGCGAGAGCGCAGGGATTCTTAAACACACTCTCATACCAGATCCTGGAAAAGAATGATCGTACAGAGGAACAGGGTCAGACAGAGAAAGCGAGTTGAAATATAATCCCGGTTCCTCTGTCCGGCTCTGTTCCTCTGTACCCATGGAGGTGTTGTTTTCCCGGATCCGGCATCACACCGTGCTGGTGCTCTGCGTCGGCGCCGGAACGCCGCGCGGCCGACGCGGGGCCGCGCCGGTTCTCCGGCGGAAGGTGAAGGATGCCCTTCCTCGTCGGCATCGGAGACGGGCTTCCCCCTTGCTGGCACGGGAGTGGATCAGCGGGCGGGCGCCGCCGGAAGGTGCTCGGCGATCCAGGCGTTGAACCGCTGTCCCGCGTCCAGGTGAAACGGAAAGCGGGTGATGACCGGCGCGGAGTCCTGCGTCCGCGCGGCCGGGGAGCCGTGCTCGCGCTCCTGGCGGGCGGAGGTCGTCAGGTGACGATACGGAACCGAGATGCGGTCGCCCGGCTGCAGCAGCATCAGCGTGGTGACGTACTGGTTGCCGCCGTGGGACGAGAATCCCCGCACCCGGTCCGTGCCGACCACCGTTTCGCCGGCGAGCAGCACCGTCACCGGCTCCCCGCGCGGAACGACGACGATGGGGATGGACCCCGCCGGCGAATCCGTCTGCCACGGCGAAAGGTTGAAGCGCCCCGGCGCGGCGGCCCGGAACTCGGCCGTCCAGACGGTGGTGCTGCCGCCGTTGCGGTGCAGCATCTCGGAGCTGTGGCTGCCCAGGTACTCCAGGTGCGCCGAGAGCGGGTTGGGGACGGAATCCACCTCCGCCGCGTCTTCCACCGGCGGGGCCCGCGTCTCCCCCGCCCCGGCGGAGGACCCGCGCCGTCCCACCGTGAACGTGTGGCCCGTGTAGTCGTTCACGACGAAGGGAAGGATGAGGGTATCGTCCAGGCACACGTCCTTGCCCTCGCGCCGGCGCCAGCACCCCCGCTCCCCCACCCGGATGGACGACGTGTGCTCCACGTGCGTGTAGAGCGGGTCGTGCGGCCGCGCGTGGTCGCGGTAGTCGTAGCGGTACCGGAGCTCGTAGTCGCCGCCGCGGCGCGGGCGGGCGTGCACCAGCCAGAAGGTGCCGCTTCGCTCCGCGAGCCCGCCGCGCAGCTCCGTGCGCACGATCTGAAAGCTCTCGCCGAACGCCTCGGCGAGCGCCTCGCGCAGCCGCGCCGTGTCGGGCGCGGCCTGCCGGGCATCCGCGTGCAGCGGAGCCGCGCAAAGCCAGAGCACCATGCCGAGCGCGCCGTTCAAAAGCCGCATCCATGCCTCCCCGAAGCAGGCAAATCCGTCCGTCGTGACCCTCCGCCGTCCGGCGGGATCGGGCTCACGGCGTACCCGGCGGTACCGGCCCCGGTTTCATGGATGATGGGGATGCGGATGATCGGGCGATCCCAACCCGGCACAAAGGTTGAACACCGCCGGCCGGTCCGGAGAATGCACCCTGTACGGCAAGGTGAGGATGGCGAAGGAGTTCAAGAAGGGCGACCACGTGGCGTGGGATACGCCGCAGGGCGAAACGCACGGCACCGTGGAGCGCAAGCTGACGTCGGAAACCCACGTCAAGGGCCACAAGGCCGCCGCCACGCCCGACGATCCGCAGTACCTGGTCAAGAGCGACAAGAGCGGCAAGGAAGCGGCGCACAGGCCCGACGAGCTGCGCCGCCGGTAGCGCGCGGGAGCCGCACGCTCCCGCCCGACCCCTTCGGACAAGGAGCGGAGACGATGAGGAGATGGGCTGGAGTTGCACGCCTGCCGTGGCTGGGGATGATGATCCTGGCCCTGGCCGCGTGCATGGGGCCGCGGGTGGCGGGTGCGGGCGGCGAGGGAGAGCCGCTGGCGGGCACCCGCTGGACGCTGGCGGAGCTGAACGGGCAGGCGCCGGTTCCCGGACTTGGGAACGCCACGCCTACGCTGGAGTTCGCGGCCGGCGAGGCGCGCGCCAGCGGCGACGGCGGCTGCAACCAGTTCAGCGGCCCGTACACGCAGGACGGCGCGGCGCTGCGCTTCGGACCGCTGGTCTCCACCCGCCGCGCGTGCGCGGACGAGGCCGCCAACCGCCAGGAGACGGCCTACCTGCGGGCGCTGGAATCCACCACGCGCTTTACCGCCACCGCCGAGATGCTGGTGCTGTACGCCGGCGACCAGGCCGTGGCGCAGCTGAGCAGGACCGCCGAATAGCAGCCTGACGCCTGCGGGCCTTGCTGTGATGAAGCCCTCCCCCGGCCACGTCGGAGGAGGGCTTCATCGCGGCAGCAGCACACCACCAGGGTGACCCGGTCTCCGGCGTGCGCTCATGGCAGGTCCCGCAAAAGGATCATCGTACAGAGGAACGGAGTCAGACAGAGAAAGCGAGTCGAGATATCATCCTGGCTCCTGTCTGACTCTGTTCCCCTGTACCGCCCGTCAGCAGGTGTATCCGTCGCACGATGCGTACAGGCAGGTGTTGCCGCCGCAGTCGCTTGGATTGCCGCCCACCGTTCCGCCCGTACCCGTCCCGGTGCCGGTGCATCCGCCGCCGCAGCTGGCGATCTCGTACGTCTGGTAGCCGCACCAGGGATTCTCCCACGTCTGGCACTCGGCGTTGTACGTGGCGCCCGCGCCTCGAACGGTGCCGCGCTCCTCCGGCCGCGCGGCCGTATCGAACGTCTCTACCTGCAGGCGCTCCAGGTTCAGCTTCAGCTTGCGCATGGGTCCCTTTCTCCAAAGGCGGCTGGCGACGAGGCGGCGATCCGTCCCCGAAGACATACATTCAGACAATAATGATACAAACGCTGAAGGAGCAGGTCCAGCTTGATCCCGATGCCACGTACGCAGATCCTTCTTCTCCATAACGAAAGCCACCGAGCGTGGCATTAACGAACGCGTGAGGCGTGGATCGTAAAACTCCGTCTGCCTTAGCCACGGCAATCCGGTTGGCTGCAGCTTGGGCCAACATTACAAGAGTCTCACTCATGAGCGCTCGCATGACATTGCAAATGAACGGATTGGCTCCCGCACCGATAACACTGCCCCTTGAACGGTGCCGGAGCAAGCGGTCGGCACCTGTTCCGCAAACGGACCAGGCCCTTTCCGGCGACCACCAGAAAGGGCCCTGCGCACGGCGGGGATCACGCACCCTGCTCCCCGGCGGCTCGGGCGTGCGGGTAGATCGCCAGAAAGAACAGGTAGAGCAGGTTGAACTTGCGGGCGAGCTCCGAGGTCCCGGCCGCCAGCTCCAGCGGGCTCGGGACGCGGCCGTACGCACTGCCGAACGCGCGCGTCACGGCCAGCAGGCTCGCCGCCGGGCCGATCTCCTCCGCCTGCACCCCGCTCTCCCTTTGTTGGGCGATGAGCCCGGGGAGCGACGCGGCCCAGGACTCCAGCAGCGCCCGCCCCTCCGGCGGCAGGACGACCACGCCGGCATCGAAGATCCCCGGCCCGTCATCGGTCCACTCGATGGCGATCCCGGAGCCCCCGCCCGCCGGAAGATCCAGCATCCCGGCCAGGTCGGCCACCGCCGCGTCGAACGCTTGCGGGTCGCGGAAATCGGCCCATGGGCCCTCCGCCATCCAGCCGGGCAGCTCGCCTGGGCCGATCACCACCGGCAGCACGCGATCCCGGGACGGACCGGCGGACGCCAGCTCCTTCATCCAGGGAGAGCGGAGGGAATCGCCCGACACGATGGCGAGCGACCCGCGGGCCCCCGCCGCGACCGCCGCACGCACGCGGACCGCGAGCGGGTCGCCGGCCCAACGTCCGCCCGCGTCCAGCCAGACCACGGCGCCCAGGGCCGCGACGCGAGCCGCAAGCCCGCGCGCGAACTTCCTGTCCGCTGGATGATGGAGAAGCAAGACAGCATCCACGATTGTCCTTTCGGGATAGCTCACTACAAGACGATTCATTAGTAGGAGCAGGCACGATCCGGCGCAAGCACCCGAATTTTTTTCTCCAATCAACCGGTCCGGCGCGGGCAACCGCGAAAAGGCCCTCCCCCGGACCGCGCCGGGAGAGGGTCTCGAGTACGTCTGGACGAACGAGCGGAGTCTGCCCTTCGCCTCGTTGCGCCGCTCCGCCTGAGACGCGGCCTGCGCGCGCGCTCGGGGGACGGCGGCGGCGAAGGCGTCCCCGGCCGCCGGCGCCGGGCGAGCCGCACGCGTCAACGGCTCATCCGCGGAACGCGTCAGGGCCAGAGTCATGGCGGCCGAACCGGGCCTGCACCTCCACCCGCAACGACGCGCCGGCTCCGTGGGTTTCCATCTCGTTCAACCGAAGCCCTCCCCCGGCCGCGCCGGGGGAGGGCTCGTCGTCGTGGCCATGGGCCTGGACGGCGTCAGCTGATCCTGATGTCGATCTGAGCCTGGTCGCCGCTGTTGTCGATGTGCACGGCAACCCCCGTGGCGGACTCGCCGGAGTAGCTGTGGCCCGACTCGGTGATGAACACCGCGTTGCCGCCGATCACCTGCAGCGTGAAGTGCGAGGACACGAAGAAACAGGTGCCGCTGTCCTTGGCCTCGATGTACTGGCCGACGCCGGACGGAAGCGTCTGCCCCGGCGGAATGGTGAGATTGTTGAAGTACGACGGATTCGAACCGCCCTCCCCGCTGTCGTACATGCACTCGACGTCGTTGATCAGCGTGGTCACCGGCGTCGACTTGTTGTTGGTGACCCGCATGTAAGCGCCAAAACCCATGGTGTCGCTCCCTATGGTTGAAGTTGAAACTGCGTGAAAGAAGAAGGAGAGGCTCGCCCACGGCGTGACGCGCGGTCCGGGCCGCCATGCGGCGGCCCCGTTCCCCGCCCTACTCGGATTGCGCGGCCTCGGCCGAGCTGCCGTCGAACAGGGTGATGAGGATGGTGGCCGGCGAGCCGCCGTTGTTGAAGCTCATTGAGATCCCGGGGGCAGAGGAGATGATGTAGTTGCCTTGTAGCTCCTGTACCCGCACGACGCTGCCTCCCTTCACTCCCAGGTCGAAGAGCGACGAAGCGGTGGCGCAGGTCCCGCTTCTCTTGGTTTCGATGTACTGCGGGCCGCCCGGGGGGAACGAGCCTCCCGGCGCGATGACGGCATCATTGAAGATCGACAGATTCGATCCTTCCTCCCCGTGGTCGTAGTAGCACGTTACGTTCGCGATCGTGGTGGTGGCCGGGGTGGACCTGAGGTTCTTGATCCTCATGTAAGCGCCAAAACCCATGGTGTCGCTCCCTATGGTTGAAACTGCGTGAAAGAAGAAGGATGAGGCTCGCCCACCGCGCGACGCGCGGTCCGGGGCCGCCATGCGGCGGCCCCGTTTTCCGCCCTGCTCGGACTGCGCGGCCTCGGCCGAGCCGACGTCAGTGCAGGGTGATCGTGATCTTGGCCTGCGGATCGGTGTTTTGGACGTTGGGCGAGATCCCGGGGGCCGAGCGGACGATGTACTCGTGCTGCCCCTCCTGCACCTGCACAACGCTGCCGCCCTTCACCCCCAGGTCGAAGAACGAGGAAGCGATGGCGCAGGTCCCGCTTCCCTTGGCCTCGATGTACTGCGGGCCGCCCGGGGGGAACGTGCCTCCCGGCGCGATGACGGCACCATCGAAGATCGACGGATTCGATCCTTCTTCCCCATGGTCGTAGAAGCAGTGCACCTCCCCGAGCGTCATGGTGGCCGGGGTGGACATCGTGTTCTTGATGCTCATGTAAGCGCCGTATGCCATGGTGGTTCTCCCTGTGTTCGTGACTGGTTGCCTGCATGGATGAGGTACTTCGCCGTAAGAGCGGTGCCCGTGAAGCCGCGTGTGTTCAAAGGGGTGGCGGGCGTGTTTCCTTTCTCCCGTCCGGGTGGTGGGTGGTGAGCGGGCGTCCTGGAGCCCGGCTGGTAAGGCGCGGCGGTTCGCCGGCCGTGACGCGACAAGAATGCGCCGCCGGGCTCAACCTGTTTCTCCGTGCCTCTCAACCTGGCTCTCAACCACCCCTGAACCCCCGCCAATCGTGCGTACTCCGCCATTCCTTAGCGGAAAATGAGGGTCCAATCCGCCCGATGTGGCTCGCCGGAGCAGGGTACAGGGAAGAAGCCCGCCCCCGGCTGGCGGCGGGAGAGGGCTTCTCGTCTTTGGGTCACGCGATCAGAACTGAAGATCCAGGTCCAGGAACGACACTCCCCGCCCGGCTGCCCCCGCGGCAAGGAAGACCGCCTGTGTCACACAGGGCCCAGCAGAGTCAACAGAGCCACGCTCTTCTTCCTGCACTGCCGGCTTCCGCGGGAAGCCTGTTCCGGCTCGTGCAGGCACGTACCGGGAAACCGACTCCCTCCCCCGGCCGGGCCGAGGGACGGGCACGCCGGAACGAGCCAGCAGCCGGTCCTGCCGCACGCGGTCTCCGCACGAAAAATGCACCCATCAGGACGGTGCGAAATTCATCTCTCGATCCGGAGGGGGTAACATGGCGGACCCGAAGACCGGGCAGGCGGGTGGTACCGGAGGCGGCAAATCCGGCGGCGGAGGCAGCGGCGGGGGTGGAGACCCGGGCTGGCCGAGCAAAGTACCCGACAAGGAATCTGGCGGCGGCCGAAAGAATGGACCGCCCAAGAAGCGAGTGCGGTGATCTACACCCCTGCGGGTGATTTCTCGCCGCGGTGCGCAAAGCCCTCCCCCGAACGCATCGGGAGAGGGCTTTGTGCCGTGCGCGCCGGACGGGGAGAGATCAGTCGGCGCTCGCCGCCGTCTCTTCCGCGGCCTCAGGTGTCGTGGCCTCCGGCTCGGCCGGCACGGGCGGCTGGTCGTTGAATCGTTCCCTACCGCGGGCACGCCCCAGGCGCGCGGCACTGTGCACGCCCATGCTTCGCTGTATTGGGAAGACTGCTACGAATCGGAAACGTGCGACGGCGCAGGGTGGCCGTGCGGGGCCACGGAGCAGAGCTGCGGCGGCACCTGCTACGAGTACACCTGCCATCCCGGCTGCGGCGGAACCGGCGGCGGCGGTGGCAACAGCCACGCGAACCCGGACTCTCCCTGCACCTCTACCTGCAACGACCAGGGCTGATCCCGTCGCGGAGGACACGAGATCTCATACCAGATCCTGAAAAAGAATAATCGTACAGCGGAACAGAGTCAGACAGAGAAAGCGAGTTGAGATATCATCTTGGGTCCTCTGTCTGACTCTGTTCCTCTGTACCCATAAAGGTGTTGTTTTCCCGGATCCGGTATCACACAGAGGCGCGGAGGAGAGCTTCCTCCGCGCCTCTGTGTGATATGAGACCTGTTCTTTCTTTGCCCTGATCCCCGGACGGGCCTCCCCCGATCGCATCGGGAGAGGCTCCGTCGCGGTGCAGGCGCTCGGACAGCGTCAGTCCGCGCTCGCGGCGGGTTCCTCCGCCACCGGTTCGGCGGACGTGGCGGACGCTTCGGACGAGGGCTCGGCGGAAGCAGGCTCTGGATCGGTGGCATCCGTGGCCGGCGCCGGATCCGCCGGCTCCTGGGCGGCGGGCTCCGCTGCGCTCTCGGCGGGCGATGCGGACACCGGCGCCGCATCCAGCCCCGTCTCCATCAAACCGGCGACGAGCTGGGTAAAGCGCACGGGGTCGTGCGGCTCGCTGCCCTCGGCCAGCAGCGACCACCCCAGCAGGAGCTCCGCGTAGTCGCCCACGGTGGCGTCGTTGGGATTGGCGTCGAAGCGGCGGCGAAGGCCCTGCACCAGCGCGTGGCCGGCGTTCAGCTCCAGGATGCGGCGCTGGCGGACGCCGTCGCGGCCCTGCGACAGCAGGCGCTCCAGCTGCGGCGAGTAGTCGTGCTCCGCCACCACCAGCACGGCGGGCGACTTCGTCAGGCGGCCGGAGAGGCGCACCTCCTTGACCCACGTCTCCAGGCGCTTCTGCAGCGCGCCAAGGAAGGGCTCGAACTCCTTCTTCTTTTCGTCGGCGGAGTCCTTCTTTTCGCCCTCCTCCAGCTCCACCGCGCCCTTGCCGGCCGAGCGCAGCTTCTTCCCCTCGAACTCCGTCACCGACTGCACCACCAGCTCGTCCACCGGGTCGACCAGGTACAGCACCTCCCAGCCGCGGTCGCGGAACGCCTCGAGCGCGGGCGAGTTCTCGATCTGCTCGCGGGACGAGCCCGTGAGGTACCAGATGTCGGCCTGCCCCTCGGGCATGCGCTCCACGTACTCCTTGAGCGTGCCCAGCGCCTCCGCCTCGCGCGACGAGCCGAACAGCAGCAGGTTCAGCAGCGCGTCGCGGTTCTCGAAGTCGCTGTCGACCCCTTCCTTGACCGCCCGCCCCAGCTCGCGCCAGAACGTCTCGTACTTCGCGCGGTCGCTCTCCAGCAGCTTCTTGAGGGTGTCGAGCACCTTCTTGGTGAGCGCGCGGCGGATCTGGCGGACATGGCGGTCGCTCTGCAGCATCTCGCGCGACACGTTCAGCGGCAGGTCCGGGCTGTCCACCGCGCCGCGCACCCAGCGCATCCACCGCGGCAGCAGCTCTTCGCTGTTCTCGCGCACCAGCATGCGCTTTACGTACAGGCGCAGGCTGGGCTTGAAGCCGGGGTAGTACAGGTCCATCGCCCCCTTGGAGGGAACGAAGAGCACCGCCTGGTACTCCACCAGCCCCTCGGCGCGGGTGTGGATGGTCTCCAGCGGCTCCGACCAGTCGTGCGAGATCTGCTTGTAGAAGTCCGCGTACTCCTCCTTGGTCACCTCCGAGGGCGGCCGCGCCCATATGGGTTTCATGGAGTTGAGCGGCTTTTCCGGCTGCGGCGTCTCGCCCTCCGGCGCCTCTTCCGGCTTTTCCGCCGGCAGGATGATGGGATAGGTGATGAAGTCCGCGTGCTGCCGCACGATGCGCCCCAGCACCCAGCGGTCGGTGTAGTCCTCGATGCCGTTCTCGCTGTCCACCGGCTTCAGGTGCAGCGTGATGGTGGTCCCCGGCCGGTCGCGCTCCGCCTCCGTCACGGTGAACGATCCGCCGCCGGACGATTCCCAGCGCACGGCCCCGTCCGTCCCCGCCTTGCGGGTGACCAGCTCCACGCGGTCCGCCACCATGAACGACGAGTAGAAGCCCACGCCAAACTGGCCGATGAGCTGCTCGGCGCCCTCGGCGGCCTTTTCCTTGAGCTGCGCCAGCGCCTCGCGCGTCCCCGACCGGGCGATGGTGCCGATGTTCTGCACCACCTCGTCGCGCGTCATCCCGATGCCGTCGTCCTCGATGGTGAGGGTGCGGTTCTCCTTGTCGGGGACCAGGCGGATCCTGGGCTCGTGCCCCTCCGGAAGGAGATCGGGGTTGGTGAGCGCCTCGAACCGCAGCCGGTCGGTGGCGTCGGACGCGTTGGAGACCAGCTCGCGAAGGAAGATTTCCTTGTCGGTGTAGAGCGAGTGGATCACCAGGTCGAGGAGCCGCTGCACCTCGGCCTGAAAGGCGAACTGCTGCGCCTGCTCAGCCACGCTAAACCTCCTGTTGCTGTCTTGATGATGTGTGTGTCGATGGCAACCGACGCTCCGCGGCGCCGCGTGCGCCCGCGGGAGCCGGAAAATCTAGTGAATCCGCCGTGGGGGCAACAAGTGGCGGATGGGGGTGGATTCCCTCCGGCTCCGATGGGCTCCGATGGTGGGGCGATCGTGATTCGAGGAGAGTCTTCGATCACGGGAGTGGTCCCATCGGCCAGAGGCGAGTGAGCCAGCCGCCCCGATTGCGCTGTTTCCAGTCCAAGTCAGCTTCCCTGGTCGTTGCGCGGATCAGGCCCGCGCAGGCCGGGTGCGATCCATCCCGTGCGGCCCCTGCATCCTTGTGCGTCCTCAAGCGATAACAGACGAACGCAACGCGATGTCGATCCACCGCACACCTGTCCATCCTCCCGCACAAGAAGCTTGATTATCCTTAACGGACGATATACGATGCAAATGCAAGCCGCCCGGCGGCCCGATCCCATCGGTCCCGCCGGGCGGACCCGCCGCTACACCCGACGGCGGGAGACACGCATCTTCTCTCACGCAGAGGTCAGCAATGATCCATCGCATCCGCACCTTCTCGCGCCGTTCGCTGGCGGCCATGGCCGCGGCCGTCCTGCTGGCGGGCGGCGCGACGGCGTCCGCCGCATCGGCCGCGACGTCCTCGCAGGCCGAAGCGTCCAGCGGGGAGACCAACTACATCTACTACTCGGACGCCTCTCTCAGCGTGGTGGTGGGCCATGCCACCGAAGGCTGCGGAGAACCCTGGACGCTGCAGTGGGGGACCGTTACCTCGCACGTGCGCATCAAGGTGCTGGAGTGCCGCATCTGAGCCGTCGGTCCCGGCCGTGACGACCGCCTGACTCGAAGAGATGCAAACCGGAAGGCCCGGTCCCGCACACGCGGACCGGGCCTTCCTTCATCCGCAGACCGGCCGGTCGATCACGGGTTGCGGAGGATGCTCCGCACCGCGTCGTCCAGGCTCATCTCCAGCACCTCCTCGCGCTCGTCCCAGCCCTTCTGCGGATCGACGTCGTCCCTGGAAACGACCCGGAGCGGGGGAAGCGCCGTTCCATGGCAGTGAACGTCCAGAAGCCAGCCCTCCGCCGCCGTGCGGACGATTTCGAACTCCGTGTTCGGCCACGGCATCCCGTCATCCGAGGGAAACACGTCCGGCCCCTTGATGAAGAGGACGCGTCCCTCCCCCACGTCGAAGACGTACCCCGTCCCTTCATCCTCCAGCGCCTCGATCTCGACCACGGCCTCGGCGCGCACGCGCTTTACGACCACGCGCCCATCCTCGAGGATTCGCGCGCGATCACGCTCCGTCCGCGCCGCGTGCGCCTCGCGCGCGGCCTGGGTCGCGTGATTCCGCCGCTGCCGGGCAGCTGCTCGAGCGGTGGAAACCAGGTGATACCCGGCGATCCCGGCACCCAGCACCAGCACGCCCGCGTATCCGCCGATGGACCGTTCACCCCGCAGCCAGAGCACCACGGGCACGAGCAGCCAGACGGCGGCCATCAGCCACCCCTCGCGCGAAACGAGGGGCCGCGGCCTGAGCGCCGGCGGCTGCATCGTGGCGCGGAGCGGTGCCCGCTCCTCCGCGCTCATCTCCCGTACGGATTCCTGGATCATGTGCCGGCGTGTGCAACGGATTCGCGTGAAGCCGGGCGCCTCTGCGGCGTCTGTCCCGCTCGGGAAGATCGACGAGGGGCTGGTCCCGCGGCATGGAGCCGGCGCCGCCTCGCCGGAGAGCAGGTCCTTCGGTCGCGCGCAGGCGATTGTATGGAATCGGGTTACACGTGGTGCGCTCCCTCAGGAAGTCATCGCTTCTTCGTGAGTTTGGGGGGTTGGCAACACCCCTGAGAGGGTGTTGCTAAACCTCGCCCTGCGATTGACTTTCTGAGGGAGGCGCCGCCCCGCAGCTCGCTTGTACACTGCACCATGGCGCCGGCCGAAGGACCTCGCCGGCAGAACGACGGGGCTGGTCCCGTGCCCTGATCTGGCCCCTGCGCCACCGAGACGAGGTCCTTCGGTCGCGCGCAGGCGATTGTGTGGAATCGGGTTACACGTGGTGCGCTCCTCAGGAAGTCATCGCTTCTTCGTGAGTTTGGGGGGTTGGCAACACCCCTGAGAGGGTGTTGCTAAACCTCGCCCTGCGATTGACTTTCTGAGGGAGGCGCCGCCCCGCAGCTCGC
>NZ_DASWNM010000168.1:0-42686 GCF_036399255.1 Longimicrobium sp. | reverse complement strand
CGAGACGATGAGCGCCTCGAACTCAGCAAATCCGATCGCGATTGCAGGGGCAGGTAGGCACATGCACCCAATGTAAACTGGACGGGTGTTTTGGCGAGACCTGCCGCCGCCCTAAGACTTCGAATTGGACAAAGTCGAGCTGAGAGGGTGTTGCTAAACCTCAAATCCGTAATGAAGTGGTGACTTCCTGAGGGAGCGCACCACGTGTAACCAGAAGTCACACTACAGATTGCGCGCGACCGAAGGACCTCGTCTCGGTGGCGCAGGGGCCAGATCAGGGCACGGAACCAGCCCCGTCGTTCTGCTGGCGAAATCCTTCGGTCGGCGCCATGGCTTTTTCGTACCCGCAGATAGAGGAGCGGCGCCTCCCTCAGGAAGTCAATCACGGGGTGAGGTCTGGCAGCACCCCCTCAAAATGACGGCTTGGGCGGATCGGGTATCAGCGATTCAGGGCGGCGGGTGTGGCCGGACACGCGGTGCCGCGAGGGTCGCGGACGAAGGCGGCCAGGTCGTCCAGCACGGGGGCGCTGGAGATGCGGGGAACCGCTGCGGCCACGATGATCTTTACGTGCCCCACGCCGCGGTAGACGATGGCGCGGGCGCATCCCCCGCGCTCCTGGATGCGCGCGGCCAGGCGGAGCGAGCTTCGCGGCGAGACGGTCTCGTCGTCCGCGCCGTGAAGCAGCAGCAGTGGCGGCTCGGTGCCGTCCACGTGCGTGGCGGGGTACGTGGCGGGCCAGCCGGCGGGCGGGCCCATCAGCGCCTGCACGTCGGGGTCGGTCCACACCGTGTCCACCGGCCCCGCCAGCGCCGCGAACCCCCGCACCGCCCCCGCCGGCACCCCCGCCTCGCGCAGCCACCGCTCGTCCAGCGCCAGCAGCGCCGCCGTGTGCGCACCCGCCGAGTGCCCCACCACCACGACGTTCTCCGGGTCGCCGCCGAAGCGCGCGGCGTTGTCGCGCGCCCAGCGGACGGCCAGCGCGGCATCCTGCACCCACGCGGGAAAGCGCACCGCGGGGTACAGCCGGTAGTCGGCGACCACGGCTATCCAGCCGCGCCGCGTCATCGCATCCCCCAGCAGCCGGTACTCGTCCGCGCTTCCGCTCTGCCAGCGGCCGCCGTACAGGAACACCACCACCGGCGCCCCCCGCCGCACGGTGCGGGGGCGGTACACGTCCAGCCGCTGCCGCGCCTCCGCGCCGTACGGCAGGCCGGGCGTGCGGACGAAGTGGCTTCCCAGCAGCAGCCCCTCCGCCATCCGCCGCGGCGAGCAGCCGCCGGCCGCCAGCGCCAGCGCCGCGAGCAGCACGGCGCGCACCCGGCCGCGGCGCGTCATTCCGCCGCCGCCGTGGGGAGGGTAAAGAAGAAGGTGGCGCCCTGGCCGGGCGCGCTCTCCACCCAGATGCGCCCGCCGTGCGCCGCCACGATGCCGTGCGCGATGGTCAGCCCCAGCCCGGTTCCGTTGCGCCCCGCGCGGTCCGCCTGCCAGAACTGCTCAAAGACGTGCGGCAGCTGTTCGGGCGCGATCCCGGGGCCGGTGTCGGCGACGGAGAACACCACCTGCCCCTCCCCGCCTTCCAGCGCCAGGGTCACGCATCCGCCTTCGGGGGTGAACTTTACCGCGTTGCCGGCCAGGTTGCCCAGCACCTGCAGCACGCGGTCGGCGTCGGCGTGCACCACGGCCTCCCCGCCCCCGTCCCGCCAGTCGAAGCGGATCCCCTTTTCTTCGACGATGGGGCGCAGCCCTTCGCACGCGGAGCGCAGCAGCGCCGCGGCGCGGTGCGGGCGCGGCTCCATGGACAGGTGCCCGGCGGCGATGGTGGCCGCGTCCAGCAGGTCGCTGATCATGCGGTCCATCCGCCGGGCCGCGCGGCGGATGATCTCCAGCTGCTTGCGGGTGGCGGCCCCCGCGTCGTCGCGGGGAAGCACCTCCAGCAGGAACTCGGCGCTCAGCTGAACGGTGTGAACGGGGTTGCGAAGGTCGTGCGACACGATGCCCAGCACCTCGTCGCGCAGCCGCACCGTGCGCTGAAGCTCCTGCTCCACCTTCACCCGCTGGGCGATGTCCATCCGCAGCTCGATCTCGGTGCTCACCGACGCGGCCAGGTCCGTCAGGTTGCGGACGTCGTCGTCCGTCCAGTGGCGCACCTCGAAGTCCATCACGCACAGCGTGCCCAGCGCATGGCCGTCGGAGGTGAGCAGCGGAATGCCGGCGTACGCCGCCACGCCAAACTGCTCGATGGCGGGGTTGTCGCCCACCAGGGCGTGCGCGCGCGTGTCGGGGACGATCAGCGGCTCGCCCAGCATCACGGTGTGCTTGCAGAACGAGAACTCCAGCGGCGTGCCGCGGGTGGTGGCCAGGGGCTCGGGAACGCCCACGCAGCTCATGTAGAACTGCCGGTCGGCATCCACCAGCGTCACGGTGGAAAGGGGAGCCTTCAGCATGCGGCTGGCCAGTCGCGTCAGCCGGTCGAACGCCTCTTCGGCGGGCGCGTCCAGCAGCCCCGTCGCGCGCAGCCGCGCCAGCCGCTCGGCTTCGCGGTTCGCCAACACCTGCGTCGTGCTCATCTTACCTGGGATCGGGAGGACCACGGGGGGACGCGTTCGCAGGGAGCGAGCCACCCGCACGCACGCCGCCGCCCCGGCGCGGGAGCGGCCTCCCCGTACGGATACGGGCAGCGGCTCCCCGGAGGATTTCCCGCGGGCGGCCGCGGCGCGGAGGGGGCGGGAGCCGCGCCCGGGTCGGTCGACCCATTTCGCCGCGCGTCCGGACGCCGGAGATTGGCCCCGATCACGGTTCGCGACGGACCCGGGACGGAGAAACGCTGGATGAAGATCCTGCTGACGGGCGGTACGGGCGGGTTGGGGCGCGAGATCGTCCGCGCGGCGGAGGACGCGGGGCACACGGTGCGCGTCGCCAGCCGGCGCGCGCGGCCGGACGACGCGCCGGCCGGGCGCGAGTGGGCGCGCATGGACGTGGAGACGGGCGCCGGCGTGCGCGAGGCGCTGGCAGGCGTGGACGCGGTGATCCACGCGGCCAGCGATCCCAAACGGCACGCGGTGGTGGACGTGCAGGGCACGCGGCGGCTGGCGGAGGCCGCCCGCGCGGCGGGCACCGCGCACCTGGTCTACGTGTCCATCGTGGGCATCGACCAGATCCCGTTCGCCTACTACCGCGCCAAGCTGGCGGCGGAGCAGGTCGTCGCCGCGAGCGGGGTGCCGCACTCCATCCTGCGCGCCACGCAGTTCCACTCGCTGGTGGACGCGATGCTTTCCGGCTTCGCGCGGACGCCCCTCGTCCTTCCCCTGCCGAAGACGTTCCGCTTCCAGTCCGTCGCCACCTCCGAAGCGGCGGAGCGGCTGGTGCGCGCGGTGAAGGCGGGGCCGGGCGGGCGGCTGCCGGACTTCGGCGGCCCCGAGGTGCTGACGCTGGGCGAGATGGCGGAGGCGTGGAAGGCCGCGCGCGGCATCCGCCGGCCCACGGTGCACCTGCCGCTCCCCGGCCCGCTCGCCGCCGCCTTTCGCGCGGGCAAGAACACGTCGGACGGCGAGCGCGGCACCATCCGCTGGCACGACTGGCTGCGCGATCCGGCGCAGGTGGCTCGATCCTGAGCACGCGTGGCCCCACTCACGGGAGACGGAGCAGAGCGAATTCCGCCCCGCCATCGATCCCGCATTGTGCCGTGCGCACGTCGAGCCCCGGTGCCGTTCGTTCGGCACCGGGGCTCGCTGCGTCCCGCATGGGGGGATGCGGATTCAGCCGTGCGGGCGGGGACCCGCGTTTCACCGTCAGGTCAGGCGGTTTCGAGGCACAAACGGTAGCCGCAGGTGCCGCAGGTGTTGTACTCGATCGTCCCGTAGCAGTAGGCGTCGCACGTGCCGTTGCAGCTGGCATCACAGGTGGCGGCGCAGCTGCCGCCGCAGGTCCCGTTGCAACTGGCGTCGCAGGTGCCGTTGCACGTGGCGTCGCAGGTGGGGCAGCCGGGGCAGGTGCACTGGGTGTAGCAGGTGCACTGCTCGCCGAACACGGTCCCCTTCGCCTTTTGCGTGGCGGTGGTGTCGAAGCTCTCCACCGACAGCTCCTCCAGGTGCAGCTTCAGCTTGGGCATGGGGTTCCTCCAGGGTGGGTGCGGGGATGGTTCACGCAAACGGCCGCGCCCGTGGTCGAGGCGCGGCCGTTTGCGTCGGGTGCGTTAATTGACCCCCACGTAGCGGCGGCAGGGGTACACGCCGCAGGTGCCGTTGCCGTTGCAGGTCACCTCGTACTCCGTGCAGTTGGCAGTGCGGCACTGGAAGTAGTCACACGTCTCGCACGTGCCGGCGCAGCTGACGTCGTCGCAGGTGTACGCGCAGGTGTTGGCGCAGCTGGCCTCGCACGTGGCGTCGCAGGTGGGGCAGCCGGGGCAGGTGCACTGCGTGTAGCAGGTGCACTGCTCGCCGAAGACCGTCCCCTTGGCCTTGTGCGGGCCGGTGGTGTCGAAGCTGTCGACCGACAGGTCTTCCAGGTTGAGCGTAAGCTTGCCGCGCATGGGATTCACTCCAGACGTGAAGATTCAGAAGGGGCGCCCCGGACCCGCAGCGGTGCCGGGGCGTTTCGCTTCGTGCGGATGCGGAAACGGCGGCCGCTGCCGGCCGTCTCCGCGTCCACCGTCAGGGTCAGGGCACTTCGGCGCAGTAGCGGGCGCCGCAGGTGCCGTACGGGGCGCAGGTGTAGTCGTTCACCGTGCCGTAGCAGTAGGCGTCGCAGGTGCCGTTGCAGCTGGCATCGCAGGTGCCGGCGCAGCTGCCGCCGCAGGTGCCGTTGCAGCTGGCGTCGCAGGTGCCGTTGCACGACGCATAGCAGGTGGGGCAGCCGGGGCAGGTGCAGTTGGTGTAGCAGGTGCACTGCTCACCGAACACGGTGCCCTTGGCCTTTTCGGCGGTGGTGGTGTCGAAGCTGTCCACCGACAGGTCGTCCAGGTTCAGCGAAAGCTTGGCGCGCATGGTGATCTCTCCGGTACGTGTGGGATGAGGGTCGGCGCGTGCGCCGGATATGCGCCGCGTCCGTGCGTGGGCGGCGAAGCGGCGCGCCGGCCCCGCCAGGGAAGCCGGCCCGCCGGATCACCCGTGCCGGCTCAGGGGACCTGCCTGCAGGGATAGCGGCCGCAGGTGCCGTAGCCGTTGCAGGTGGCGTCGTACTGGGTGCCGCAGTAGTCGTAGGACTCGCAGTACTGGCAGGTGCCGTTACAGCTGGCCGCGCAGGTGGGGCAGGCCGGACAGGTCGCGTCGTCGCAGGTGTAGTTGCACGTGTTGTCGCAGGTGGGGCAGCCGGGGCAGGTGCAGTTGGTGTAGCAGGTGCACTGCTCGCCGAACACGGTGCCCTTGGCCTTCTCGGTGCCCGTCGTGTCGAAGCTCTCGACCGACAGCTCGTCCAGGTGCAGCTTCAGCTTGTTCATACGTCCTCCGGAACGTGGGGCGGTGAAGGTGCCGGCCCGCGGACGCGGGGCCGGCGGGGTTGGCCGCATTTCCTCAAGGGGATGCGGCCTTTCTTCTTTATGCCCAGCGCATTGGCGCCCTGTGCGCGGGCCGACGCAAAACGGCCGCGCCCACAGGGGGCACGGCCGTACGGATGCATGCGGATTCCATCTTCCCACAACAACAACGACACGCCTCCTGCCGCCCGGTGAACAGGGCGGCGGCATCAGGACGTGCGGAGCAGGGAAGGCGGCGCGAGTTCACGAGAACGCGGCAATCCGTGGGTGGTTGCAAGCAACGGGGCGCGGTTCACCCACGCAATCACGTGCCGGCCTCCCCGGCCGCACGCCGATTTCGCGGGTGGAACGTCACAGCGGGGCCACTCTCGCTTGCCGACATTAGGTGAAACAGGCGTATGCAAAATTAAGGCCGTCAACTGTGTGTGTCCGCCGTGAGAACGGCCATTGTGGACGAACGAAAAAATTCCGGAAATAGAGAATGGCCCGAGTGGTCCGGGCGTGTTGGGCATGAAGATGGGAGGCGGTCCCTGGCCAGTGATTCGCTCGCCAGGCGTAAAGCCCGTACGCGCAGGCTTTTGCCCCTCGTGAGGCTGCCGGGCCGCGAGGACAGGGTGTTGGCAATTGTCCGAATCGGGACTTGCCGCCGCTGCATGTTTACGAATAACATGTCCTGATGTGTGGATGCAGGGGGGGCGGGGCACGGAAAGCACTTCCATGAAAGGCCCGGGAGGATGAGCAGGAGAGAGTGGAAAAACCGAGTCCCCGCGCGGGGACTCGGCGCGTGGTGGATGCGCGCCGCCGTGCTGGCGGCGGCGCTGACCGCAACGGCCGCATGCGGGCGGGACGGGCCGCTGGATCCGGTGAGCGGGCGCGCGCTGCCGCCGGACGGGCCGTCGCAGCTGCTGAATCCCCTGTGCGCCGGCACCGGCGGAACGACGCACGCGGGCGGAAGCATCACCACGGCCGTCACCTGGCCGGCCAGCGGCAGCCCGCACCGGGTCACCGCCACGGTTACGCTTGCGTCGGGAAGCCAGCTCACCCTGCAGCCGGGGACCCTCGTCTGCTTCGAGCCGCAGACGGGGCTGCAGTCGTACGGCGGGCGGCTGGTGGCGCAGGGGACGGCCGCCGCGCGCATCGTGCTCACCGCCCGTGATCCGGCGCTGGGATGGAACGGCGTAAGCCTGAACCAGGCCCCCTCCGCCGCCAGCCAGCTGAAGCACGCGACCATCGAGTTCACCACCCGTACTTCGGGCGGCGTGTACGCCTACCTGCACCCGGTGGCCATCGACAGCACCATCATCCGCCAGTCCGGCCACGGGGTCACGCTGTGGGGGCGGGGCTCCAGCTTCAGCCGCTCGCGCGTGGACACCACCACCAACCGCAACGTCCCCGCCGTCACGCTGCGCGACACCACGAAGTTCGAGCAGTCCGTCATCCGGCGCGCGGCGGGCATCGGCCTGCTCGTCGAGGGTGCCGGCATCCAGATCCTGGGCGGGCGCATCGAGGGGAGCGGGGGAATCGGGATTTCCGCGAACCAGTTCAGCGGGATTCCCTGGGCCATCGCGCCGATCCGGGTGGTGGGCGGAAGCAGCTATCCCATCGAGACGAGCGCCTCGATGCTGCGCAGCCTGTACCCGACCTCGTTCTGGCAGGACAGCCTCAAGGGCAACGCGCGCGACACCGTGCTGATGCGGGGCGGTGAGCTCAGGGTAACCCTGCCCGCGCGGGCAGGGCTGCCCTGGCACGTAACGGGCTCAATCACCGCGGTGGTGGGTGGAGCGCTGCGCGCCGAGCCGGGAGCGCGGCTGGTGCTGGACGAGGGGGTGGGGATCAACGCGCACTCCGGCGGCCGCGTGGTCCTGCGCGGATCCGCCGCGGATCCCGTGGTGCTCACGGCGGATGATCCGTTTGTCGGCTGGGAGGGCATCACGCTGGACAGCGCGTCCACCACCCCCAGCTACGTCACCAACGCACGCGTAGAGCACGTGGCGTACGGCCGCACCGCCCTCGTCGCCAACGCACCGCACGCGGTCATCGTGGACAGCGCCGTGTTCCGGCAGAACGGCCGTGCGGTCACGCTGCTCTCCGCCGGCTCGCAGCTCAGCCGCAGCCGCGTCGACACCACGCTCTCGTCGTCCGGGCCCGCGGTGGAGCTGGGGGCCGACGCCGTCCTGGCGAGCACCCTCATCCGCGGCTCGTCGGGCGACGGCGTGGTGATCCACACCGCGACGGTGCAGGTGCAGTCGTGCGAGGTGCGCGGGAGCGTGGGCGACGGGATCGTGCTAAGCGCGGCGACGCCCATCCCCAACTGCAACCTGGTGAGCAACGGAGGCGTGGGGGTGCGCAACAACACCGCCGGCGTCGCGGTGGTCGCCAACAACTGGTGGGGTGACGCCGCGGGGCCCTTCGGGCCCAACGGGGACGGGTTGTGGGGCACGGCGAACTACACGCCCTTCCTCACCGCGCCGTACGTGCTGCCCTACGTGCCGTAGCGGTCGTGCAATCCGGTGGATGACGGAAAGCTCATCACTCCGAACGAAGAGGCCAGCACATGATGAATGGAAAGGGAGCCGGCGCGCGCGCCCTGTCGCGCGCGCTGACGGCCGCGGCGCTGGTGGCCGCACTGGCGGCGTGCGACGGGCATGCGCCGCTGGACGCGAACGGCGGACGCG
The DNA here is from genome assembly GCF_036399255.1 of Longimicrobium sp. GTDB lineage: Bacteria > Gemmatimonadota > Gemmatimonadetes > Longimicrobiales > Longimicrobiaceae > Longimicrobium. Next base: position 34,540 of record NZ_DASWNM010000168.1, on the reverse strand, counting down.
CGCTGCCGCCGGAGGGGCCGTCGCAACAGCTGGATCCACGGTGCGCCGGCACCAGCGGAACCACGCACGCGGGCGGCAGCATCACCACGGCGACGACGTGGCCGGCCAGCGGCAGCCCGCACCGGGTCACCGGCACGGTCACGCTGTCCACGGGAGGGACGCTGACGGTGGAGCCGGGGGTGGTCGTCTGCTTCGAGCCGCAGACGGGGCTGCAGTCGTACGGCGGGCGGCTGGTGGCGCAGGGGACGGCGGCGACACCCATCGTGCTCACCGCCCGCGACCCCGTGCACGGGTGGTACGGCGTGAGCCTGCAAGGGGCGCCGGTCAACACCAGTTATCTCACCAACGCCCGTGTGGAGTACGCCAGCGTCTACTCCACGGCGATTGCCTCGTTCGGCCACCCGGTGCTCATCGACAGCACCGTGGTGCGCCAGAGCGGCGGCGGCGTACGGCTGCAGGGGCGCACCTCGCGCTTCTGGTACTCGCGGGTAGACACCACCACCAACCGCAACATCGCCGCGGTGACGCTGGGCGACAGTGCGCGCTTCGTGGAGAGTGTCATCGTGCGCGCGGCCGGGATCGGAATGCTGATCGAGGGAACGGCTGGCATTCGTGTGCTGGGCGGGCGTATCGAAGCCAGTGGCGGCACCGGGATTCGTGCGCCCAACCACACCGGCATCATACAGAGCGCACCGGTGCGGGTGGTGGGCGGCGCCAGCTACGGGATCGAGACGACCATCGCGCTGCTGCGCAAGCTGTACGATTCCAACGACGGTACGCTCCAGGACAGCCTGAAGGGGAACGCGCGCGACACCGTGGTCATGCTGGGAGGGCCTCTGGTCAACAACTCGGTGTACGTTCGCCCCGGCCTGCCGTGGCACGTAAAGGCGCCCATCACCGTAGAAGGAGGCGGGCTGCTGCTGGCCCGGAGCACGGCGCTGATGGTGCTGGACCCGGACGTGACCATCAGCACGAGCTCCAACGGGCGCATCAATCTGCGCGGCACGCCCGCCGCGCCCGTGGTGCTGACGGCGGACGATCCGGCCTTTGGGTGGGGTGGCATCACGCTCAACGGCATGCCTACCGTGCCCAGCTACATCAGCAACGCACGCCTGGAGCACGTGGGCTACGCACACACCGCCGTCGTGGCCAACGCTCCGCATCCCGTCATCGTGGACAGCGCCGTGTTCCGGCAGAACGGCCGCGCGGTCACGCTGCTCTCCGCCGGCTCGCAGCTCAGCCGCAGCCGCGTCGACACCACGCTCTCGTCGTCCGGGCCCGCGGTGGAGCTGGGCGCCGACGCCGTTCTGGCGAGCACCCTCATCCGCGGCTCGTCGGGCGACGGGGTGGTGATCCACACCTCGACGGTGCAGGTGCAGTCGTGCGAGGTGCGCGGGAGCGTGGGCGACGGGATCGTGCTCGACGCGGCGACGCCCATCCCCAACTGCAACCTGGTGAGCAACGGAGGCGTGGGGGTGCGCAACAACACCGCCGGCGTCGCCGCGGTCGCCAACAACTGGTGGGGCGACGCCGCGGGTCCGTTCGGGCCCAACGGGGACGGGTTGTGGGGCACGTCGAACTACACGCCCTTCCTCACCGCGCCGTACGTGCTGCCCTACGTGCCGTAGCCGCGCACCGCACCGGCGGATCGAGCCCGGCATCCTGATCCATCGCACGTAACGCCAGGCTGTGGCCTTATACCCGATCCGGCCAAACTGTCATTCTGAGGGAGGCGCCGCGCGGTGCTCTCCTTTCGCCCGGCAGTGTGGCGCCGACCGAAGAATCTTTATCCGAAGCGGCAGGATCTTTCCGTCACGCGGGGTTCCCGGGCTCTGCCCGGGAGAGGACTCCGCGCGAGGGGAGGGAGATTCTTCGGTCGCGCCCAACTGGCTCCGCAGTTTTCCCGGAAGTCCGGGGTGGGCGCTCTCTCAGAATGACAGGTGTTTCCTCGGATTTGGAATATACCCGATCCGGCCAAACTGTCATTCTGAGGGAGGCGCCGCGTGGTGCTCTCCTTTCGCCCGACAGTGTGGCGCCGACTGAAGAATCTTTATCCGAAGCGGCAGGATCTTTCCGTCACGCGGGGTTCCCGGGCGATGCCCGGGAGAGGACTCCGCGCGAGGGGAGGGAGATTCTTCGGTCGCGCCAACGGGCTCCGCGACTTTCCCGACAGCCCGGGGTGGGCGCTCTCTCAGAATGACAGGTGTTTCCTCGGATTTGGAATATGCCAGATACGGCCAAACTGTCATTCTGAGGGAGGCGCCGCGTGGTGCTCTCCTTTCGCCCGACAGTGTGGCGCCGACCGAAGAATCTTTATCCGAAGCGGCAGGCTCTTTCCGTCACGCGGGGTTCCCGGGCGATGCCCGGGAGAGGACTCCGCGTGAGGGGAGGGAGATTCTTCGGTCGCGCCAACGGCTCCGCGACTTTCCCGACAGCCCGGGGTGGGCGCTCTCTCAGAATGACAGGTGTTTCCTCGGATTTGGAATATACCGATCCGACAAAACTGTCATTCTGAGGGAGGCGCCGCGTGGTGCTCTCCTTTCGCCCGACAGTGTGGCGCCGACCGAAGAATCTTTATCCGAAGCGGCAGGATCTTTCCGTCACGCTGGGTTCTCGGGCGATGCCCGGGAGAGGGCTCCGCGCGAGGGGAGGGAGATTCTTCGGTCGCGTCAACGGGCTCCGCAGTTTTCCCGGAAGTCCGGGTGGGCGCTCCCTCAGAATGACAGGTGTTTCCTCGGATTTGGTATCCCATGGATCGCCGAAGTCAGCTGAACTCTCCTCCGTTGACTCCGTCTGAGAGGGTGTTGATAAACCCCCAACCTCACAAAGAAGCGATGACTTCCTGAGGGAGCGCACCACGTGTAACCCGATTCCACACAACCGCCTGCGCGCGACCGAAGGACCTGCTCTCCGGCGAGGCGGGGCCGGCTCCATGCCGCGGGACCAGCTCTGTCGTTCTGCTGGCGAGGTCCTTCGGTCGGCGCCAAGGTGCAGTGTGCAAGTGAGTTACGGGGTGGCGCCTCCCTCAGGAAGTCAATCACGCCGGGAGGTTTGGCAACACCCTCTGAGGCTATCTTCTGTCGATCAGTAAATCGTATTTATTGACTTAATTTGCGATTGTCTGCATCTGTTGTTTGCACGCATCGTGGCATCGAAGGTCCCTCTCGGAAAAGGTGGCCGTATGAACAGGCAGCGGGTGGCAGGAGAAATCCGTGGGGCGGGTCCGCGGGTCCGCGCGCGGGTGCTGGGGGCCGCGCTGGCGGCGGCGGCCGCGCTGGGCGCGTGCGACCGGGGCACGCCCCTGCAGCCGGCGGCCGCGCTGCCGCCGGACGGGCCCGCGCGGCTGCTGCACCCGCTGTGCACCGGCGGCGGCGGGCAGACGCACGCGGGAGGCAGCATCACCACCGCCGTCACGTGGCCGGCCAGCGGCAACCCGCACCGGGTCACCGGCACCGTCACGCTGTCCACCGGAGGAACCCTGACGGTGGCCGCGGGCGCCATCGTCTGCTTCGACGCGGGCACGGGGGTGCAGTCGTACGGCGGGCGGCTGGTGGCGCAGGGGACGGCGGCGGCGCCCATCGTGCTCACCGCCCGCGACCCGGTGTACGGATGGAACGGCATTACGCTGAACAGCGAGCCGCCGTCGCCCAGCCTGCTGACCAACGTGCGCATCGAGGACGTGCACCTGTACTCCATCGCCGTGTCGTCGTACTTCCACCCGGTGGTCATCGACAGCGCGGTCATCCGCCAGAGCGGGCAGGCGGTGCTGCTGCAGGGGCGCAGCTCGCGCCTTTCCCGTTCGCGCGTGGACACCACCACCGACGCGTCGGGGCCGGCGGTGCTGCTGGGGGACAGCGTGCGCGTGGAGCAGACCACCATCCGCGGCGCGGCGGGCACGGGGCTGTACGTGGGCGGCGGGGCCGGCGTGCACCTGCTGGGCGTGCGGGTGGAGGGAAGCGGCGACGTGGGGCTGCAGGTGCCCAACCCCGGCGCCATCGCCTCGGCCGATCCCGTCCGCGTGGTGGGCTCCAGCTCGTACGGCGCCTGGCTGCACGTGGCCGCCATGGCGAAGCTGTATCCCGGCCTGGCGGACCAGGACAGCCTGGTGGGCAACGGGCGCGACACCCTGGTGGTCACGGGCGGCGCGCTGAACGCCCCCGTCTACGCCCGCGCCATCCTGCCCTGGCATGTCATGGAAACGCTGCAGGTGGGGGCGAACGGCGTGCTGTACGGCCAGCCGGGCGCCCTGTTCGTCTTTCACCAGGGAACGGGGATCCGGGCCAGCGGCGGCGGGCGCGTGCGGCTGCGCGGGTGGCGCCCCGCCGCGGTCGTGCTCACGGCCGACGACCCCGCGCTCGGGTGGACGGGGATCGCGCTGGAGGGCACGCCCAGCGCGGAAAGCTGGCTGACCAACGTGCGGGTGGAGCACGTGCAGGTGGATTCCACCGCGGTGGCCGCGTACGCGGGACACCCGGTGGTCATCGACAGCGCCGTGTTCCGCCAGAACGGGCAGGCGGTGGCGTTGCGGTCGCAGGGCTCGCGGCTCAGCCGCAGCCGCGTCGACACCACGCGGACCTCGCAGGCGCCCGCCGTGATCCTGGCCTCCGACGCGGTGATGGAAAGCACGCGGGTCCGCGCCTCGTCGGGCGAGGGCGTCTCCATCCGCGGCGCCGCCGTGCAGGTGCTTTCGTGCGAGGTGCTGAACAGCGTGGAAGAGGGGATCATCATGGGCATCGGCGCGACGGTCGATGTCCACAATTGCAACCTGGTGGGCAACGGCATGGCGGGGATCAACAACAAGGACACCGCCACCACGGCCAGCGCGACCGGCAACTGGTGGGGCGACGCGGGCGGCCCCACCGCGCCGTCCGGCGACGGCGTGGCCGGGCTGGTGACGTACGGCCCGTGGCTCACCGCGCCGTACACGCTGCCCTACGTGCCGTAAGCCCGCGGACACGGCGAACACCCCCTGCGCGGCGGGCGCAGAGGGGTGTTCGGGCGGCGGGAAACGACAAAGGCCCCGGCGAACCTTGCCGGGGCCTGCGTCTCAGTTCTGCGCCGCGGTGCCGGTGGGAGCGCTTCCCGCCTTGGCCGCAAACTCGTCGCGCGCCGCGGCGCCGTCGTGCTCGCCCTGCACCAGCGAACTCTGCGTGTAGTGGTCCTGGAACGGGAACAGGAGCCGCTGCAGCAGCGTACGCCCCTGGCCGGCCCGTGCACGCTCGAACGCTTCCTTGTACACCGCCTTGTTGCTCACGCTCATGGAACCTCCTGAAGCTGTGAGGATTCAACGACATCGTGTACACTATAACACATGCGCGACGTTTGCGCCCGCTTTTTGTTTCTTCGCCCGCCCGGAGCCCCCTGGTGATCGACCTGCGCACGCCCGTTTCCCTTCGCACCAGCTTCGCCTTTCCCCTGCAGACGCCCCGGGCGCGGCGCGAGGTGCTGATCGGCGCGGCGCTGCTTCTCGTGCCCTTCGTGGGCTGGCTGCTGAACATGGGGCACCGCGTGGTGATGGTGCACCGCATGATGCACGGCGACCCGGCCTGGCCCGCGTGGCGCCACCCCGGACAGCTGCTGCGGCACGGGCTGGTGACCTTTGGCGGAATGGTGTACTACTACCTTCCCGGCGCCGCCCTGGCGTACGCCGGCTGGCGGGAGGACGCGGCGTGGGTGACGGTCGCCGGCGGCGTGCTGCTGGCGCTGGCCACGCTGGCCATCCCCGGCTACATGACGCATTACTGCCGCGCCTTCGACGCGGCCGAGATCTACGACCCCGTCCGTGCGCTCTCCCGCGCGCTGGAGGGCGGGGGCGCGTACTGGCGGGCGTGGGGCGTGGCCCTGTGCGCGCTGGCGCTCTCGTTCGTGGGGCTGCTGGGGCTGGGCGTGGGCTTTCTGGCCACCAGCGTGTGGTTCTGGCAGGTGGCGGGCTTCAGCTTTGCCCGCGTGTTCTCGCAGAAGTACGGCCTTACCTGAATCCACCGTCCCCCTGATGACCGACCCGCGCGCCGGCCTGCGCCTTTCCTTCGACACGGCCCGGATGGACGTGGATGCCGTCCACGCCTACCTGGCCGGCGAGTCGTACTGGGCCCGCGCATTCCGCGCGAAGTGGTGGCGCGCGCCATCCAGCACTCGCTGTGCGTGGGGATCTTCGACGGCGCGGCGCAGGTGGCGTTCGCGCGCGTCATCACCGACCGCGCCACCTACGGCTACCTGGCCGACGTGTACGTGCTGCAGGCGTACCGCGGGCGGGGGCTGGGCAAGTGGATGATGGAGGCCATCGACGCGCACTCCGAGCTTCAGGGCCTGCGGCGCTGGGGATTGATGACGCAGGATGCGCACGGCCTCTACGCGCGGTTCGGCTACACCCCGCTGGCGAATCCGGACCGCGCCATGGAGCGCACCCGCCCCGGCATCTACGCCCGCCCCGCCGATCCGGCGGCGGAGCCTTCCTCTCCCGGCTGACTCACGTCCGCGCCACGATCCAGAGGAAGGGGACCGGCTGCCCGTCCTCGTCCTCCGTTTCTACGCGCGACCGCTGGATGCGGAAGCCCGCCTGGCGCAGCAGGCGTTCCGTGGTTTGCGCCGCGTGGCTGCTGGAGTACATCCGCACGCCCAGCCAGCCGTCTTCCACGTGCCCCGGCGCGTCCCGCGTGCCGAACGAGGCCACGAACCATCCCCCGGGCCGCAGCCACCGGGCGATCTCGCGGAACAGACCCGCGTGCTCCTCGCGCGGCAGGTGGATGATGGAGTAGAACGCCACCACCGCGTCCACGCTCGCGGGCGCGGCGCCGAAGCGCGCCATGTCCGCCTGCACCCACGCGGCGGAGGGGATTTCGCGCCGCGCGATCCGCAGACTGCGCCACGACAGGTCCACGCCCACCAGCCGGTGCCGCTCCGCCAGCATCCGCGATGTCGGACCGCCGGCCCCGCATCCCAGCTCCAGCACCCGCGCGCCGGGTTCGATCACATCCAGCACCAGCCGGGTGTACGCCAGCCGCTCGGCCGTGCGCGTGCGCAGCGCCCACGCCGCGTGCCGCTCGGCCGCCTCGTCGTACCCACGCGCCACGATGCGCTTCGGATCGTCCATCGGCTTCCCCACGAGGTCGAGGGATGGTCAGAACGCCAGCGGAAGCTCGCGCAGGCCGCGCAAAAAGGCGTGTTTGCGCCACCGCAGCGCGTCCGGCGCAGCGGCCAGGCGCAGGTCGGGCGCGCGCTCCAGCAGCGCGGCGAGGGCGATCTGCGTCTCCAGCCGGGCCAGCGGTGCCCCCACGCAGTAGTGCGCGCCGATCCCGAAGGCCAGGTGCCGGTTGGGCTCGCGCGACAGGTCCAGCGCGTCCGGCGCCGCGAAGTGCGCCGGGTCGCGGTTGGCCGCGCCGATCACCCCCAGCACCATCTCGCCCCGGCGGATCGGGACCCCGTGCAGCGCCAGGTCCTCGCGTGCGTAGCGCTCCGTAGCCAGCTCCACCGGGCTGGTGAAGCGCGCCAGCTCTTCTACCGCCGTCCTGATCATCCCCGGATCGCCGCGCAGCGCGGCCGCCTGCTCCGGGTGCCGCACCAGCACCAGCGCGGCGCTTCCGATCAGGTTCACCGTGGTTTCGTGGCCGGCGGCCAGAAGCAGGAAGACCATCCCCAGCAGCTCGTCCTCGTCCAGCTTGTCCCCCGCCTCCTCCGCCTGCACCAGCGCGGTGACCAGGTCGTCGCGCGGCTCGGCGCGGCGGGCGGCGAACAGGCGGCGCAGGTAGCGGAACAGCATCCACACCGACGGCAGCAGCCCCGCGACGTCCGCCGGGCCGCTGGCGGAAAGGATGCGCGTGGTCCAGCGGTGAAAGCGCTGCTGGTCCGCCGGGGGCACGCCCAGCAGCTCGGAGATGATGGTGAGGGGGATCGGCAGCGCGAACTCGCTCACCAGCTCGATCTTCCCGCCACGCCTGGCCCGGCCCAGCAGCTCGTCCACCAGCGCGTGGATGCGCGGGCGCTGCGCCTCCACCATCCGTGGCGTGAACGCCTTCTGCACCAGCGCGCGCAGCCGCGTGTGGTCGGGCGCGTCCAGGTCCAGCATGTTGCGCGTGAGCGGCCGCAGAAAGCCCGGCATCCAGATGGCGTCGCCGCGCCCGCCCTCGCCGCGCGCGTTGGCCGGGTTCTTGGCGAAGCGCGGGTCGCGCAGCAGCGCGTCCACGTCGTCGTAGCGAGCCAGCAGCCACGCCCCGCGCCGCCGCCCCAGCCGGGTGCGGTGCACCGGTGCCTCCTCCCGCAGCCGCGCATAGGTGGGATACGGATCCGCCTTGAAGCGCGGGTCTGCGAGGTCGAACGGCGGGATCGGCGGCATGATGCGGGGCGGGGCTGAAAGGTGGCCGGGTCCCGCAAGTTACCCCTCTGGGCAGATCGATCCAAGTCGCGCAGGATTGTCCCGTTGGTACTTCCCGCATGAGTGGAATCCAATTATCGTATACATCCTTTCCACCCCCTCTCCTCCCCACTGCTGCGCCGCAATGACTACCCCTATCCTCATCGTTCTTCTCACGGTTTCCATCGGGGCGCTGGCATTTCTTGCGAGGCGGCTACGCAAGGCAGACACACGCCTTTCGTATCTGGAGCGCCGCTTTCAGGGGATTACTGATCTGGAGCGTGAGAGGACAAGGATCATCAGTGAGACCGAGTCCGAGCGCATTCGGATTCAAAGAGAGGCCAGCGAGGCGAGTGCCAGAACGATCGCCGATGCGGAGCGGGAGCGTGCGCGCATACAGGCGGAGGTCGGCACCTCGACGACCAGAATGGTAGAGGAAGCGGAGCGCGAGAGAACTCGTCTTCAGACGGAAACAACGCGTCTGACGGTGCAGCGCGAGACGATGGAGCGCGACACGCGGGAGATCCAGGCCGCGCTTGAGCTACTCCGTGCGGAGCACGCACTGCTGGACGAAGAGGCAAACCTCCGCTCGTTCGGCTACTACGAACCGCGATGGGACCTCGAGAACTCCGACCGCTATGCGGCGAAGCTGGAGGAGATCCGTGCCGCTCAGAAGACACTGATCCAGTCTGGAGATGCGGCCGTTTGCCCGATTCAGTGGGAGGTCGGCGGGAGCAAGGTCGAGGGGCGAAAGATGACTGCCCGCATGCTCAAGCTCCTGCTGCGCGCCTTCAACGGCGAGTGTGACGCGGCCATCGCGAAGGTGAAGTACAACAACTTCCACGTGATGGAAGCGCGGATCATCAAGGCGTTCGACGCGATCAACAAGCTGGGCGAGGTGCAGAGTTGCTCCATCACGCGGCGCTACGTCGAACTTCGGCTGGATGAGCTTTCCCTGAGCCACGAGTACCAGGAAAAGCTCCAGGACGAGAAAGAGGAGCAGCGTCGCATTCGCGAGCAGATGCGTGAGGAGGAGGTCGCGCAGCGGGAACTCGAAAAGGCCCGCCTGGATGCGGAGAAGGAAGAGAAGCGCTACGAAACCGCATTGGCAAAGGCCCGTGCGGAAATTGCGGATGCACAGGGTGATAAGCAGGCCAGGCTGCTGGGGCAGATCGAGGAGTTGCAGCGCCGGTTGGACGAGGCGCACGCAAACAAGGAGCGGGCAATCGCACGGGCACAGATGACGCGCTCAGGGCACGTGTACGTGATCTCCAACCTGGGTTCATTTGGTGAGCATGTGTACAAGATCGGGATGACGCGACGCCTGGACCCGCAGGATCGAATTCGAGAGCTTGGCGACGCCTCGGTCCCGTTCCAGTTCGACGTGCATGCGGTGATCTTCTCGGAAGATGCTCCGCGGCTGGAAAATTCCCTCCACAAGCTGTTCCGGAACCGGCGGATCAACTGGGTCAACGACCGCAAGGAGTTCTTCCACGTCTCGCTGGATGAAATTGAGACGGCCGTACATCAGCATCATGGAACCATCGAGTTCCTCCACTTCCCCGAGGCGGAAGAATATCGCAAGACTCTCGCGATGATCCGCGAAGAGCATGAGCGCCAGCCGAGTCGCGAAACGGAGTTCTTCCTCCAGCGCGGGCTCAAGATCGTGGCGGAGCCGGAACTCGCGGTGCCCGCCATGGCTTGACGTCGATCCGGCGATGGCCAGCCCGGTTGTGAGGCAATGAGATCAAGCGATAGGTTGTCCGCGGCCCCGATGAGCTGGGCGCGGACAACTCTCGTTTTCGCCGTGGACGACATCGATCAGAGCCAGGCCTCGGGCGCGCGGGCGGCGGAGTACTACGATTCCGCGTGGCTGGACGGGGTGGAGCTGCCGGGCACCGGCATCGTGGGGCTGATGCTGGGCGACCAGCTGCATCCCCCCATGGTGGACGACGACGGCGTGTGGGGCAGCGGCCCGCGCTGGGTGGAGGGCGCCCGCGAGTGCACCCGCCGCCTGGCGCGCCTGGCCGGCATCGGACCGGACGACGTGGTGCTGGACGTGGGCTGCGGCGTGGGCGGCGCGGTGCGGCAGGTGTCGGCGGAGTTCGGCTGCCGCGCCGTGGGGCTCAACGTGAGCGACCTGCAGCTGCGGACGGCGGCGGGGCTGGGCGGGCCCGCGGGGCGCATCGCCTACCTGCGGGGCGACGCGCAGCGCATTCCCGCGCGGGAGGGGGCGTTCACCTGCGCGTGGACGTTCAACATGTTCTACCACATCCCCGACAAGCCGCGCGCCCTGCGCGAGATGCACCGCGTGCTGGCCCCCGGCGGCCGCCTGGCCTTCGACGACTGGGTGCTCACCCGCGCGGCGGACGCCGCCGACCAGGCCGAGCTGCGCCACCACTGGAGCAGCCCCGACTGGATGACGGACGCGCAGCTGCTGGCCGCCCTGCACGACGCCGGCTTCGACCTGCGCGGCGAACCGGTGGACTACACGCACGTGGGCGAGGGGGTGATGCGGCGCCTGTTCACGCCCACCTACGACCGCGACTTCGCGCCGCGCATCGCCGCGCTGGACGCGCGCTGGGGAAAGCGGATGGCCGACGACTTCAGGGACGCGGTGGAGCACACGATCGACCTGTACGCGTGCGGCAGGCTGCGCTACCTGCAGCTGGTTGCCGCGAAGCGCTGACCCAACGGAGCATGGTGAAGAAGTCCAAGCTGTACACCGGCCACGGCGACCGTGGCCAGACCTCGCTGTTCGGCGGCGAGCGCGTGGCCAAGGACCACCCGCGGGTCGATGCCTACGGCCTGCTGGACCAGACCTCCGCCGCCATCGGCTTCCTCGTCGTCTCGCTGCCGCAGGGCGAGATGCGCGACGAACTGCAGCAGGTGCAGAACGCCCTGTTCGACATGGGCGCGGAGCTGGCCACGCCCCCCGACAGCCGCCTGCAGTACAAGCTGCCGCGCGTCATCGAGGAGGAAGACTGGCGCCGGCTGGAGCGCCTGCTCGACGAGTACGACGCGCAGGTGCCGCCGCTGCGCAGCTTCGTCCTTCCCGGCGGGGACGAGACGGCGGCGCGCGCGCACCTGGCCCGCACCGTCTGCCGCACCGCCGAGCGCGCCGTCGTGCGCCTGGCGCACGAGGAAGAGGTGCGCACCGACGTGCTCACCTACCTCAACCGCCTTTCCGACTTCCTGTTCGTCTGCGCGCGCCTGCTCAACCACCGCGCCGGCGTGGACGAAGTCACCTGGACCCAGCGCCCCCGCACGGATTCCGCCACGGAGCCTGCGGGCTGACGCGACCGGCTCCTCCGCATCGCGACCGATTGGGGAGTGGCGGATGGATGGGACGGGCTTCCGGGGTGCGCCGGGGGCCCGTCGTTCATTCGTGTCCTAAGTGGATGTTACAGATCAATTTAGCCCGATGGATGATGCGGATTCGCTGGCACCGGTCCTGCTTTCCCCACGCCCCCCGCCGAGTGCCGGCGGGCCGGCCGATTCAATGCGGGCCGGTGAATCGAAGGACCTTTTGCGGTTGCACCATCATGAAGACTCCGTTTCGCACCCGCTTGGCGGCCGTCCTTTGCGCCCTGCTCTTTGCCGGCGCATGCGAAGGTGACGGCACCGGCGCCACCGGCGGCCTGAACGGCGAGGAGGCCCGGCTCGCCGAGAGCGTGCGCCAGGCGGCGATCCCGCTCACCGGCGCCGCAGACGAGTACGATCCGCTGCTGGCCATGCTGAACGGCCGCCGGTTCGCGCTGCTGGGCGAGGCCACGCACGGAACGCACGAGTTCTACCGCGAGCGCGCCGAGATCTCGCAACGGCTCATCGCCGAGCAGCAGTTCGCCGCCGTGATCGTGGAGGGCGAGTGGGAGGATGCGTGGAGCGCCAACCAGTACGTCCGCGGCACCGGCGGCGAAACCAGTGCGGCAGCCGCGCTCGGCGCGTTCAACCAGTTCCCGCTGTGGATGTGGCGCAACCCGGAGGTGGCCGGGTTCCTGGACTGGCTGCGCACGCACAACGCCGCGCGTCCGGCGGCGCAGCGGGTGGGCTTTTACGGGATGGACGTGTACGGGCTGATGGAATCGCTGCGCGAGGTGCCCCGCCTGCTCGAGGCGGTCGATCCCGCCGCGGCCGAGCAGGCGCGCACCCGCTACGCCTGCTTTGGCGAGTACCGCTCGGCCGAGGCGTACGGCCGGGCGGTGGCGGCCGGCGCCTCTGCCGGGTGCGCCGACGAGGCGCGGACGCAGCTCGCCGAGCTGCACGCCCGCTGGAGCGCCAGCCCCGGCGACGAGCAGCTGTTCAACGCCATGCAGAACGCGCGCGTGGTGGCGGGCGGCGAGCAGTACTTTCGCATCAGCTATCGCGGCGGCAACGCGTGGAACCAGCGCGACCAGCACATGGCCGAGACCGTGACGGATCTCTCCCGCCACCTGGAGGCGCGGGGGATGAGCGGCCGTGTAATCGCCTGGGCGCACAACTCCCACGTGGGCGACGCACGCGCCGCCTTCCTCGGCGGCGGGATGGAGCAGACGCTGGGCCGGCTGATGCGCGAGCGGCACGGCGAGCAGGTGGGGCTGGTGGGCTTTACCACGTTCGACGGCAGCGTGCGGGCCGCCGCGGCGTGGGGCGCGCCCGGCCAGGAGCGCGACGTGCGCCCGGCGCTTGCCGGCAGCTGGGAGAGCGTCTTCCACGGCACCGGCATCCCCAGCTTTTTGCTGCTGCTGAACCAGGCGCCGCTGGCGGCGGAGATCGGCGACCGCCGCCTTCTGCAGCGCGCCATCGGCGTCTCGTATCACCCCGAGACCGAGCGGCAGAGCCACTACTTCACCGCCGAGATCGGCAGCCAGTTCGACGCCGTGATCCACATCGACCAGACCACCGCCCTGGGCACCCTGGCGGAGTAGATCGGCGCGGCGGATCTGGCGTCCTCTCCTGGGACGATGACGCCGGCCCCCGCCGGACGCGTGCAGGCGAAGCCCCGCACGGACGCGCCAGCGGCCGGGGCGGGGCTTCTGGCATTTCCAGCCGCGGGTTGATGCCCATTGCGGATCTGGTTCGGTGATCGCCCCGTTGCGGACGCGCAGGTGCCTGGGACGCCGCATGTGGTCGGGCCGCCGAGTCCGTGAAGGCGGACGTTGCGATTTTCCAGCGGCGAATTCATTCGCTCCAGCGGGCGGACGGCACGTGGCCGGATCAGATTCGCAACGAGCATCAACCCGCGGCCTACCCGCCCTTGCCACGAAGGGAAATCCCCCGCGACGGATGCTCTTCGCCGTGCGGGTTTGCGGTACGAAGGATGGGGGAAAGCCGCGCCTGCGGTCGAGGAAATCTCCTCATACGCGGCGGGGGTGTGGGGTGCATCATGTAAGGAGGAAGCAGACGTTGTTTCCTCAACCGTTCTGACAGGATGCACTCCCATGCGTGACCGCACTTCCCGGCCTCTCGGCCTGATCTCCTGGCCCTTCCGCAGCCGCGTCACCTCTCCCCTGTGGCTGGTGCTGCGCATCTACCTGGCCTCCATCTGGATGAACTTCGGCGTCGCCAAGATCCGCGGCGGCTGGCTGAAGGGTGATGCGCTCGAAAGCCTGCTGGGCGCCGTGGCCGACGGCCAGACGCCTGCGCCGTTCCCCTTCTACCCGCGCGTGGCCGAGATCCTGGTGGCCACCGGGATGGATGCCGTGCTCTGCGTCCTCATCCCCCTGGCCGAGGTGGCGGTCGCCAGCGCCTTCCTCAGCGGCGTGCTGCTGGTGCCCGCCGCCATCTGCGCCATCCTGCTGAACCTGAACCTGATCCTTGCCGGCATCGCCTCGGTGAACTTCGACGGGCGCATCATCGCCCTGCAGGTGCTGCTGCTGGCCGCGTGGCGCGTGGCGGGCTACCTGGGGCTGGGCCGGCGGGCGTGGTGGCGCGGGTGGCTCAGCAGCTTCCACGACCCGCGCGGCCCGCTTCCCGGCGCCGGCACGGCGTAGATCCGGCGAGAGGGGGCCGCGCCAGACGGTTCCGCGCGGCGCCCCCTCCGCTCGCTCAGGCTCGCACCTCCCCCAGAACTGCAGGGGGAGGTTGTCGTTTCGATGGGGTGGAGGATCGGCGAATGGGATCGAACTGCGCCCGCCGGTGCCCCTCCCCCGGCCCCTCCCCGTTCGTTCCTCACGGAGAGGGGAGAATTCGATAGCGTTTCGACACCCTGTCGAAGCGCATCACCCTCCCCCCGCGCAGTTTGCGGGGGAGGGCCGGGGAGGGGGGCGCCCGCCGAACGCCCCGCACCTTCCGAAAGCGCACCACGGGCCGGTGCCGTGGGCCCCTACCCCCGCATCCACCGCCCGTGGTAGAAGCGCGTGTAGAACTTGGCGCCGGTGCTGTCCTTTACGTCGAACTGGCCGTCGCCGTTGCCGTAGATGTCTCCCGGATCGCTGGCGCGGCAGCTTACGCAGCGCAGGCGGTTGGGCCACACCGTGTTCCCGCCGTACGGCTGTCCCAGGTAGGTCAGCGACTCGCCGTATGCCACGCGCGAGTGCACGTGCTCGTCCCACGGCCCGCCCGTCTTGCCCGCGTAGCCGATGACCGTGTTCATCCCCACCGTGGCGCCCCAGGTGATGCCCGAGGCAATGCTGGTGAGGTGCGCCATGATGGCCCGGTAGCTTCCGTTGCGCACCACCACGTAGTTGCCCAGCGTGTAGTATCCCTCCGCGTCCTGGTAGTCCCACCCGGCCCACTCCACCGTGCCCTTGAGCGCCGAGTACACGTTGGCGTTGCGGTGCGCCGGCCAGTCGTTGGCGTAGAACTGGTTCAGCAGGTAGGGCTCGCACTTGCGCACGTGGTAGCCCTGTCCCCACCAGCTGCCGTAGTTGCCGCTCATGGCGCTCCACCCCGGGTCGCCCGGCCGCATGTTGTAGTACGTCCCCGAGTACGTGGTGGTGTATCCGCTGTAGAAGCGGTTGGTGGCGTCCCACACCGTCTGCCAGAACAGCCCGCTGGGCTGGCCGGATTCGCACGCCTGCGCCGTCACGTTCGCCGTCGGCGCCGCGGCCTGCACCGGCGGCTCGCCGCCCTGCTCCGCCACCATCGCGGCGCGGCTGGCCTGCATCCGCGCGTTCATCAGCACGTCGGCGGCCGGCGGCGCCCTGTGCATCGCCTCGCGCACGGGCGTCAGGCCCAGCGAGCGCACGTCGCGGCGTGGCTGGTGAAAGCGCAGGCCGGCCAGCAGCATCCGCGCGCGCGCATCCAGCCCCGGCTCCGCCGTCCACACGCCGATGCGGTACACGCGGTCGCCGTCCGCCACGTAGACCAGCGTGTACGGGTCCGTTCCCGGCAGCCCGCTCACCGCCACGCCGCGCCGCCCGCCCACCTCCACCGCCGAGCGCACCAGCGGAAACTCGCCGTACTTCGACATCAGCCCGCTCACCAGCCCCTCCACGTCCGCCGGCTTTGCCTCGTACGCCAGCGCCACGCGCGCCACGGGGGAGCGTGCGTGGCCGCCGTTCTTTTGGCCCGAGGGGTCGAAGAGCGCAAAGCCGTAGGTGTTGAACAGCACCGGGTCGGCCACCACGCTCCACTCGCGCGGAATGGCGACCGTCACGCCCGCCACGTCGTCGCGCAGCGTGCGCGTGCCGGGCGCCTCCGCGCTGGGCACGGCGGCGGTGGGGGCTTGGTCCGTGCACGCGGCCAGCAGCGCGGCGGCACAGAGCAGGGCAGGGATGCGCTTCATCGGCGGCCTCCGGATGGGGAAAGGGATGGGGATGATTGGGGTGAGCATCCCTGGTCCCCGCACTTCGGATACCAAAGTGGCGCAATTTGGGAGTGCCTGATCTGCGCGGATTTCCCAACGTGTTTCCCCGCCGTGCGATACGATCATCCACCGATTTCCGGTGATGACGGGCGCAGACCGTTCCCGTACGGCGGTCTCCATCGAATGACCAATGGACCGCAAACGATTCTTGATCTCACGCGCCACGCCCGTCCATTGCGATTGCCTGGCCTCGTCATGATCATGGTGTGGATGATGAGGGGCACGAACCCGGGACGGCGGATGACGATGAGCGAGACGCGCGGCGGGGTGTCGGACGAGGCGGTGAAGGCGGCGACGGGGCGCACGCCGGCGGAGTGGGAAGCGGTGCTGGACGCGCGCGGCGCCGCCGATCTGCCGCACGGAAAGATCGTCGCGCTACTGCGCGAGTCGGGGGAGATCGAGAGCAGCTGGTGGATGCAGCAGGTGGCCAACGGCTATGAAAAGCGAAAGGGCAAGCGCGTCCTGGGCCAGACGGAGGGCACCGGCTTTCAGATCGGCGTCCGGCGCACGCTTTCCATCCCGCCGGACGAGGCGTGGCGCCTGGTGACGTCGGCGGAGGGCGTGCGCGGCTGGCTGGGCGGCGCGCCGGAGCTGCGGTGGGAGAAGGGCGAGTCGTACCGGCTGCGGGATGGATCGGCGGGCGAGGTGCGCGTGTTCAAGCCCGGCAGCCACCTGCGCATCACCTGGCAGCCGGAGGGATGGCCCCGCGCCTCCACCATCCAGGTGCGCGTGATGCCCTCCGGCGAGCAGAAGAGCGTGATCAGCTTTCACCAGGAGCACCTTCCCGGCCCCGCCGAGCGCCAGGCGCGCCGCGAGTTCTTCGACGCTGCCCTCGACGCCCTGGAGGAGCAGGCCAAGAAGGCCTGACGTATCTCACATCTGGATGAGCCCGATGCGCAGGTGACGAGCAGGTGATGAGCGGGTAAACCCGCTGCTGGGAAAGCGACAAGCCCCGTCTCGGCTCGCTCACGCTCGCCGAACGGGGCTTCACCTTCAACTGCGGAAACGCCCCGCGGGCATTCGCGACGTTCATACCGAATCCGCGGAAACGCCCGTCATTCTGAGGAAGCGCCACCCCGGACCATCGGGAAAGCCGCGGAGCCAGTTGGCGCGACCGAAGAATCTCCCTCCCCTCGCGCGGAACCCTTTCCCGGGCATCGCCCGGGAACCCCGGGTGGCGGAAAGATCCTGCCGTCCAGCGCTCCACACGACAGTCTTACCGGGTCTATACCATCTCCCGATTGCGGGAGAGGGTTCGAACCGGGGCGAGCGGGTGGGGGCCGCGTCGGGCGCAGCGCGAGCCCCGATGCCTCCCGATGAGCGGGTAAACCCGCTGCTGGGAAAGCGACAAGCCCCGTCTCGGCTCGCTCACGCTCGCCGAACGGGGCTTCACCTTCAACTGCGGAAACGCCCCGCGGGCATTTGCGACGTTCATACCGAATCCGCGGAAACACCTGTCATTCTGAGGAAGCGCCCACCCCGGACTTTCGGGAAAGCCGCGGAGCCGGTTGGCGCGACCGAAGAATCTCCCTCCCCTCGCGCGGAACCCTTTCCCGGGCATCGCCCGGGAACCCCGGGTGGCGGCAAGATCCTACCGTCCAGCGCTCCACACGACAGTCTTACCGGATCTATACATCTCCCGATTGCGGGAGAGGGTTCGAGCCGGGGCGAGCGGGTGGGGGGCCCCGTTGGGCGCAGTTCTGACCCCGCCACCAGCAGCGAACTCTCGGCTACCCCAACCTCCCCCGAAGTTGGGGGAGGTGGGCGAGTGGTGCGAGCCCGGAGGGGGCGCCTCTCCGGCGCAGCTCGATGCAGGTCGTCGAGCCCCGTAGGTCACCTGACCCATTGCCGATCTCCGCTGAATTTCTCCGAATTCTTGAGTGAGGCACCCCCTCCACGGCTGTACCTTTAAAGCCCCATTCTGATGCCCCACTTTCGATTTTTTTCTGAGTAGGGGAGAGGAGTTAACTCTATGGAGATACTACGCTTAAATCACCTCTCCCGACCCATGCCGTGCTCCGGTCCACAAGCTGCCTTATGGGATGGCGCTTCGGACGGCAAATCGTCCGAATTCTACCGAATGAGGAAGGTGTCCGGACGGACCCTTCAGAACCCATAGCAAGGACCGCGAACATGTCGAGCAAGCTTGCCTCGCCGCAGATGGTGCTGAACAGCCGGATGCTCTACACCAGCTGGATTCCGGCGGACCCCGAGGCGTGCGCGCGCCTGCTTCCCCCGGCGCTCGAGCCGGCGGCGAACGGTGCCATCTACATGAACCAGTACGTGGTCGACTCGGCCGAGCAGACCACCGGCTTTGGCGCGTACTCGCTGACGTACCTGGGGCTGGACGTGGCCGGCCACCCCGCGCCCGACGGCGTAACGCCGGGCCGCTTCTTTACCGACTACTTCAACTCGTCCGAGGTGATGCGCAAGTACGCCCGCGAGCGCGGCGTGCCGGCCACGCCGGGCAGCACCACGCTGACGGTGGCGGGCGGCATCGTCACCGCCACCACGTCGGTGGACGGCAAGCCCATCATCCGCACCCGCGCCGAGGTGGGCGACGTGGCCGACATCACGCTGGCCGGCCACCTGCGCTACATCACCCAGGTCAGGGACCGGCTGGTGAGCGGCAACTACCCGTACGTGGGCGAGCTGGTGAGCAAGTTCAACGTGCTCTCCATCGAGTTCCTGGACCCCACGCACCCGGTGTACGCGCTGCGTCCCGCGACGCCGCTGCAGGTGGTGGCCGGCTCGTCGTTCTACGCGCCGCGGGACTCGTTCGTCTACCCCGGGGGCGAGTACGACATGGGCCCCGCCGACGGCGAGCGGAAGCACGCCGATGAGCTGGAGACCGCCTTCGCCGGCGTCTGATCCATCGCCGGGATGGATGACGACGAGGGGCGGGCCCGGCCGGTCCGCCCCTCGTCCA
This sequence comes from Longimicrobium sp., assembly GCF_036399255.1. Taxonomy (GTDB): domain Bacteria; phylum Gemmatimonadota; class Gemmatimonadetes; order Longimicrobiales; family Longimicrobiaceae; genus Longimicrobium. Next base: position 15,475 of record NZ_DASWNM010000168.1, on the reverse strand, counting down.
TTCGTGCAGCGCATCCGGAACTCGCGGCGGGGGTCTCGCGTACGTCCGGGGGAGGGAAATCTCCATCGACCACCCCTGTTCCCGGGCGAGCCATGCAGGCCACCGCACCCACGCCAATCCTCCGTTCCGCCGTGCGGATCATCGTCACCGCTGGGGTGATCGCGGGCGCGATCGGGATCGGCGCCTGGTACCTGCTGCCGTACGAGGCGTGGAAGGCGGAGACGTTCGCGGAGCGGTTCGCGCTGTGGGAGGGCATCCTCTGGGCGCTGGGCGCCACGGGCACCCTGTTCGGCATCGCCGCGCTGTTCAACGCCACGGACCTGTACTCGCCGCGCCTGCTGGAGCAGGTGCAGCAGCAGGCGGCCGACGCCCTGCGCGGCCGCACGCTGTATTCCGACCTCCCCACGGTTCCGTGGGTGCTGCTGGGCTGCGGCCTCGCGCTGATCGTTGCCGCGGTGGTGGGGCGGTCTGTCCTGCCGGGGTGATGGATGGATGAAAGCGGAGGCCGCAGAGATTCGTCTCCGCGGCCTCCGCGTGCGTTCCGCGCTGGATCGCGCGGGCCGCGATCAGTCCGGTCCGCAGCCGCCGGGGTTTGCGGGACCCGTGCAGATGCAGGTGCGGAAGCAGGTGTAGCCAAAGCAGGTGCCCACCAGCGGATCGCAGGTGTGGGCGTTGGGGTTGGTGGGATTGTGCGCCGCCACCGTGCCGCGCATCTCGCACGCGGCCGCCGGCTCGAAGCTCTCCACCGCCAGCGTGTCCACCTGCAGCCTGAGCTTTCTCATCATTCACCTCCGTTGCGTCGAGGGATGAACGCGCGGCGCCGGCCCCCGGCGCCGCCCGTTGCATGGTAATCCGCACGCGTGATGGCGGCAATCAGAATGTGATCCGCCCTCCGCGGGTGGAAGGAAGCTGGAATCCGCCGTATGTTGCCCGACTCGCACGATCCGCATCGCACCCATCCACGAAAGGAGCAGAGCTGATGGATTCGCAGGCCCCGTCCCCCACCGAGATCCCCAACGCCGCCCGCATCTACAACTACGTGCTGGGCGGATCGCACTGGTTTCCCGCCGACCAGGCGGCGGCCGGATACATGACGTCGCTGGTGCCGTCCACGGCCAAGTGGGTGCGCATGCTGCGCGACTTCCTGCAGCAGGCCGCCCGGCAGCTGCACGCCGAGGGCTTTCGCCACTTCGTGGACTTCGCGTCCGGCCTGCCGACGGACGACCACGTGCACGCGGTAGTGCCGGACGCGCGGGTGGTGTACTCCGACACGGACCCGTACACGCTGCAGGTGGCGCGCGACCTGGTGGCCGGGCTGCCCAACGTGCTGTACCTGGAGCACGACGTAAAGGACGCGCGCGCCCTGCTGGAGTCGTCGCGGGTGACGGAGTTCCTGGGGGGCGAGCGGCGGGTGGCGCTGGGGATCAGCGGCATCACCGTCTTTCTTGCGCCGGACGAGATCCGCCGGCTGATGAGCGAGCTGTACGCGTGGGCGGCACCGGGGTCGCGGCTGTACATCACCTGGGAGACGCGCCAGCCGGGGCGGATGACGCCGCCGATGCAGCAGTTCATCGACATGTTCGCGCAGACCGGCTCGCCGTTCTACCTGTACACGCCGGATGAGGCGATCGAGATGTGCGCGCCGTGGCGCATCCCGGAGGGCGGACTGCGGCCCGTGGCCGAGGTGCTGGGCCGGCCGGCGGGGTTCGTGACGGAGGCGGATCGGGAGGGGCTGGGGCTGGAGTTCTATGCGTCGATCCTGGAGAAGCCGTGATGGTGAACGGGTGAACGGGTGAACGGGTGAACGGGGGCGACCCCCGCATTCCGTGCCGCGCGATCACCGCGGGCTAAAGCCCGCGGCTGGAAATGCCATAAGCCCCGTCTCGGCTCGCTGCGCTCGCCGAACGGGGCTTCACCTGCTCGCGTGGGCAACGCCCGCACTCCGTCGCCCGGACCGTCGTGATGCAGGCGAGATCCTTCGGTCGCGCGCAGGCCCGGAGGATTACGGCGGAGTACGCACGTGCGCTCCATCAGGAAGTCATCCGCGGAGTGCCGATTGTCCAACCACACGCGAGATTGTGACTTCCTGAGGGAGCGCCGCGCATTACCTCGTCCCCACTCCGCACCCGGCGCGCGACCGAAGGACCTCGCCTCGGCGTCTGCGTGCCAAACCGAAGCGCGACAGAGCCGCGGCTACAATCCGCGCAAGCGGATTCTGCGCATCTCCAGCGGCGAGCTATGCCCATTGCGGCTCTGATCCGGTGATCGCCGGGTTGCGGACGCGCAGGTGCTTCGGACGCCGTAGATAGCCGGGCCGCCGAGTCCGCGCAGGCGGACTTTGCGATTTTCCCGCGGCGAATTCATTCGCTCTCGCGGGTGGACGGCACGTTGGCGGATTCAAATCCCACGGGCATCATTCGCTCCTGGATGCGCGAATCCGGATCGTCCCACCCGACAATCCCGCAAATCGTCATGCGCCGGCTGGCGGCCCATACTTGTCATGAAGTCGTAAATCTTGCGCGCGCGGGGTGGCGCGGCGGGCAGGATTTGCGCTACGTGTTGATGAGCGCGTAACCGCGCCTCGCATCCACCCGCATCCAACCCTCCGATGACCGATCTCGCCGCGCGCCCGTCCGCAGCCGCCTTCGACGCCTCCGCCCTCACGCAGGGCGACGGGGTGCGGTGGGTGGAGCAGGAGCCGTACTACGTGGCGCTGGGGCCCGAAGTGCAGATCTTCGAGCGCTGCCACGCCAGCGGCCTTCCCGTGATGCTCAAGGGCCCCACCGGGTGCGGCAAGACGCGCTTCGTGGAGCACATGGCGTGGCGGCTCAAGCGGCCGCTGGTCACCATCGCCTGCCACGACGACCTGTCCGCCAGCGACCTTACCGGCCGCTACCTCATCCGCGGCGGCGAGACGGTGTGGATGGACGGGCCGCTGGCCGTGGCCGCGCGCCTCGGCGCCCTCTGCTACCTGGACGAGGTGGTCGAGGCGCGGCAGGACACCATCGTCGTCATCCACCCCCTTACCGACGACCGGCGGCTGCTGCCGGTGGACAAGACGGGCGAGCTGATCCAGGCGGCCCCCGGCTTTCAGCTGGTGATCAGCTACAACCCCGGCTACCAGCACGCCCTCAAGGACCTCAAGCCCAGCACCCGCCAGCGCTTCGTGGCGCTGGAGTTCGACTTTCCGCCGGAAGAGCGCGAGGCCGAGATCGTGGCGCACGAGGGCGGCGTCTCGCGGGCGGAGGCGGCGCCGCTGGTGCGACTGGCCCGCCGCGTCCGCCGCCTGCGCGACCAGGGGCTGGCCGAGTCGCCCAGCACCCGGCTGCTCATCTCCACCGCGCGGCTGATGGCGGGCGGCATCGGGGCCGAGCAGGCGTGCCGCGCCGCCTTCGTAAACCCGCTGACGGACGACCCGGACCTGCTGGCGGCGATCGGCGACCTGATCGCGGCCACGCTGTAGCCATGCCTCCCCGCGACAAGGGCGGACGCGTGACGCGGTGGGCGCGCGGCGTGTGGCGCCGCTGGCGTCCCGAGCCCGAGCGCCCCACGCTGCGCCTCGAAGACGTTCGCCGCCGGCTGGAGATCCTGCTGGCCGCCGTGTACGAGCGCCCCATCCCCATCGTCCCCGCCCAGGCGCCGGAGCCCCGGTGGCACGAGCGGCTGCTTCCCGAGGCGAAGCACCTGCGCACGGGCGAGGTCCTGGCCGGCACCGACGCCGAGCGCGTGCACCTTCCGCCGGAGCTGGACGCGCCCGATGGCGACGCGGCGGCGCTGGCGCGCTACCGCCTGCTGGCGGTGACGCAGGCGGAGCGGCTGGCGCGCGGCACGGCGCAGTTCACCCCCGACCTGAACCCGCGCTGGAACCGGCACCTGGTCGCCCTCGGCGCGCTGACCAACTCCGAGCCGGTGCGGCGGGTGCGCGACCTGTACCTGCTGCTGGAAAGCGCGGCGGTGGACGCGGCGGTCGCGCGCGCGGTCCCCGGCCTGGCGTCCGCGCTGCAGGCGGAGCGCGAGCGGGCCCTGGCCGCGCGCCCGCGCACGGAGTCGCTCACCGCGGCCGAGCGGCAGATGGAGTCGCTGGTGCGCCGCATCCTTTCCGCGCCGCCGGGCCAGGCGCCGCCGGAGCTGGCCCCCGGCGACACGCCGCTGCAGTCGCTGCAGCGGGCCCGCGCCCTGGCCGCCGGGCTGCCGCGCGGCCGGTACCGCGGCGTCTCGGGCGTGGCGGCGTGGGGAACGGTGATGCGCTGGGCGGGCGCCGCGCCCTCGGCCATGCTGATGGGCGACCTGCCGCCCCAGATGGGCGCCATGCGGGGCTTTGGGCTGGGCGGCGGCGGCTCCACGCCCGACACGGGGCAGTCCGACAAGGGAAAGACGCGCGCCGTCGACCGCCAGGCGCCCGACCGCCCCGGCGGGGCGAAGACGGCGGATGCGCAGGGCTCGTCCACCATGGAGGGGAGCGCGCCTCCGGAGTTCGGCGACGCGCCCGATCCGCCCGACGCGCCGGACCCGTCGGGGGACGAGGGTGAGGGCGGCGGGGACGGCGAGGGGGAGGGTGCGGGCGGGCCGGGCGGCGGGGGGACCGCGTCGGCGATGTCGCTGGCCGCGGCCGTGCAGCCGTTCACCGCGCCCGCCGCGCCGATGGGCCCGGGCGTGGCGTACCCGGAGTGGAACCACGAGGAAACGCGCTACGAGCCGCAGGCCGCCTGGGTGCGAACCCTGCCGCCCCACCCCGGCGACGAGGCGTGGGCGGCGGCGGTGCTCGGCCGGCACGGCGCGCTGGTGCGGCGGCTGCGCGAGCGGTTCGAGCGCATGCGGGCCCAGCGCACGCGGCTCACGGGGCAGCGCCGCGGCGACGAGCTGGACGTGGCGGCGTGCGTGCGGGCGCTGGTGGACCTGCGCACCGGCCACTCGCCCGACGACCGGCTGTACACCGAGGTGCGCCCGGCGCGGCGCGCGCTCTCCATCACCCTGCTGGTGGACGTCAGCGGCTCCACGGACGAGTTCGTGGGCAAGGCGCGCATCATCGACATCGAAAAGATCGCGGTGCTGCTGACCAGCGAGGCGCTGGACGCGCTGGGCGACCTGTACTCCATCCTCACCTTCAGCAGCGTGGGCGCCGAGGACGTGCGCATCCGCACCATCAAGGAGTTCGCGGAGCGCAACGGCCGCGGGGTGCGCCAGCGCATCGGCACGCTCAAGCCCGAGGGGTACACGCGGATGGGCGCCGCCATCCGCCACGCGGTCGCGCAGCTGGGCCGCACGCACGCCGGCCACCGGCTGCTGCTCATCCTGTCCGACGGCAAGCCCAACGACCGCGACCACTACCAGGGCCGCTTCGCCATCGAAGACGCGCGCCAGGCCATCGCCGAGGCGCGCGCGGCCGGCGTGCACCCGTTCTGCCTTACGGTGGACACCAAGGCCTCCGGCTACCTCACGCGCATCTTTGGCCCCGCCGGCCACGTGGTTCTGCGCCACCCCGACCAGCTTCCCATGGCGCTCATCGGCGTCGTCCGGCAGATCCTGGCGTCGGGCTGAGCCGAAGCGGGCGCTTTACATCTGAAGCTGGACAGATTAGATATCACCCCATATCCCCCCGGCCGTCTCGGCGACCGGGCGCGAGGCCGCCTTCCGGGGCGGCCTCTGCTTTTTGTATGACCTGTCGTCGGGGGAGATCATTTCGACAGTCGTTGTGCTGGCGCTGGACGTGCGGGAGCGCGCATCATCAGGGGATGGGTGCTCACGGGGACGGGGGAGGGAGGAGCCGATGGAGAGATACGAGTTCGAGGGGGCGGAGGTGCTGGCGCTGGTGCTGGAGTCGCGGGGGGCCAAGGAGCGGCTGATGACGGAGGCGCAGCGCTACCTGGCGGCCGGCATCGACCTGCTGGCGGAGCAGCAGGCGGCGGAGTGGGACGGCGAGGTGGACCACCCCGGCACCGGCGCCGACCCCGGCCTGTGGCTGATGAACGACCGCGGCGTGTACCTGCGCAGCAACGCCAGGACCCGCGACGCGGACTCGGTGGCCTACGCCCGCGGCTACCGCGGCGACATCGCCGTGGGCGACGAGCCCACGTGCGAGTTCATCGACGCGGCCACGCTGGACCCCGTGCGCGTCGGCGACACGCTGGTGGTCACGCTGGACGAGCAGAAGGTGCGGCTCTCCCTCATCCGCCCGGAATAGACGCGGCCCATTGAAGCAGATTCTGAAGCGGCTGCTGAACCGGGCCGGCCTCGACGTGGTGCGCCACCGGCCGGTGCCGCTGCAATTGATGCGGCGCGCGCACCTGCTGTCGCGTTTTGGCGTGACGGTGGTGCTGGACGTGGGCGCCAACGCGGGGATCTACGCGGGCGAGCTGCGGCAGATCGGCTACCGCGGGCGCATCGTGTCGTTCGAGCCGCTGTCGTCGGCGTACGCGGCGCTGGCGGCGCAGGCGGCGGGCGACCCCGCGTGGCAGACGGTGAACCTGGCGCTGGGGGCGGCGAGCGGCGAGGCGGTGCTGAACGTGGCGGCCAACTCGTGGAGCAGCTCCGTGCGCCCCATGCTGGACGCGCACCTTTCCGCCGCGCCGGACTCGCGCTACGTGGGCACGGAGACGGTGCGGATGGAGACGCTGGACGCCGTCTTCGCCCGCTACGTGCGCCCGGACGACCGCGTGTGGCTCAAGGTCGACACGCAGGGCCACGAGCGCGACGTGCTGGCCGGCGCCGCGGCGTCGCTGCCGCGCATCGACAGCATTCAGCTGGAGATGTCGCCCGTGCGGCTGTACGAGGGCGAGGCGCTGTTCACCGAGATGTACGACTGGCTGGCCGCTCGCGGCTACGCGTGCGTGCACCTGGAGCCCGGCCTCATCGACCCCGCCGACGAGCGCCTGCTCTCGCTCGACGGCTACTTCCATCGTACGGCATCGGTCCCCGTCTGACAAAAAGATTTGGTTTCACGCAGAGGCCACGGAGACCACAGAGAAAAGCATCCCTCTGTGGCCTCTGCGGCCTCTGCGTGAGCCAATCTTTTGCTGAAGCCGGGATGATGCAGGATGGCCGGGAAATCGCGGGTGAGCGGACGAATCGGCACTGAACCGCAATCGGGAGGAATCAGAGAGATGGATGCACGTGAGCCCTGGGATCCCGGGGAGACGCCGGACGAGCAGGACGCGCGGCGGCAGGCGTACGAGCGGCTGTCGGCGGCGGCGCGGCGGGTGGGGCTGTCGCTGGAGCGCCTGAGCCAGATGCTGCGCCAGGTGACCACCAACGAGGCCGAGACGCGCCAGTTCCTTTCGCGCGAGGTGTACGGGGTGCCCGACGACCTGCTGGACGACCTGGTGCGCGTGCGGCTGGCGGAGCTTCCGCGCGGAGAAAAGCCCCGGTAACACGCCGAAACGTCCCTGCGGTGGCGTGTTCCGGAAAACGTGCTAAGCTGGTTTGCTTCTTGCTTTTGGACAAACCAGCCACTCACGTTTTCCGAAGGTGCGCATGCAGGGCCGCGAGGCAGATCCCATCGACCCGATCGACGCAGAGCACCCGCGGCTTCGCGGGCGCCGCAGCCTTGCGCGCGTGGTGGACCGCAACGTCCGCGCGCTGCTGGCCCGCCGCGCCGACGAAGAGCGCGCCAAGGCCCGCTCCGAGCGCATCGCCGACCAGGTGACGCGCTTTACGGGCAGCATGCGGTTCGTCTACATCCACCTCACGCTGTTCGGCACCTGGATCTTCGTGAACCTGGGGATCGTGCCGGTGCTGCCGCGCTTCGATCCCTCGTTCGTGATCCTGGCCATGGTGGCGTCGGTGGAGGCCATCTTCCTGTCCACCTTCGTGCTCATCAGCCAGAACCGCATGGCCGAGCTGGCCGACAAGCGCGCCGACCTGGACCTTCAGATCAGCCTGCTTGCCGAGCACGAGATCTCGCGGATGCTGTCGCTGGTGCAGCAGGTGGCCGAGCGGATGGGGATCGAGGACGCCATGGACCCCGAGCTCGACGAGCTCGCCCGCGACGTGCACCCCGAGATGGTGCTCGACAACATGGAGGCCAACGCCGAACGCTTCAATCGCTTCGCCTCCGGCAAGTGACGCCTGATTCTCGGACAGCAAAGCCGTGACTTCCTGAGGGAGGCGCCGCGCTGGATTTGACCCGTTCGACGGAGTCCGGGCGCCGACCGAAGGACCTCGCCGGCACAACTGAGGGGCTGGATTCCTGCCGCGGAGCCTGCCCCTCGCGAGCGGAGGGTAGATCCTTCGGTCGCGCGCAATCGGCTGTGTGGCTTCGGGGTGCACGTGGTGCGCTCCCTCAGAGGGTGTTGCCAAACCTCCCAGCGTGATTGACTTCCTGAGGGAGGCGCCGCCCCATAACTCGCTTGTACACTGCGCCTTCGCGCCGACCGAAGGACCTCGCCAGCAGAACGACGGGGCTGGTCCTGAGCGCGACCCCCTCGCGGGCGGAGAGTAGATCCTTCGGTCGCGCGCTATTGATTGTGTGGCTTCAGGGTGCACGTGGTGCGCTCCCTCAGGAAGTCAAATCTCTGGGGTACACAAACGCGGAGGACGCGGAGAGGATGGTCTCTCCGCGTCCTCCGCTTCGTTTCCGGATGATGCGATCAGCCGCGGGCCGATTCCACCAGGCGCGAGGCGTCGTCCGGCTGGCCGGCGCCGTCGGCGAACTCGCGGGCGGCCTGGACGAAGGCCCAGAACAGCCGCCGGTCGGGGTCGCGCGTGTCGCCGGCGGGGCCGTGGGCCTCGCCGCGCTCCGGGTGCCACTGCACGCCGTACATCCAGGGATGCTCGCGCCCCTCCACGCCCTCGACGATGCCGTCCTCCGCCCACACCGTGGCCGCCAGCCCGGGCGCCACATCGCGCACCGCCTGGTGGTGGAACGAGTTGATGAACAGCGTGGTGTTGCCGAAGATGCGCTCGAAGCCGGAGCCGGGCTCCACCCGCCCCGCGTGCCAGCGCTCGTTGACGGGCGCCTTCTGCTCGTGCAGCACGTCGCCGCCCAGCTGCGAGGGGATGTCCTGGTACAGCGTGCCGCCCAGCGCCACGTTGAGCACCTGGATTCCCCGGCAGATGGCCATGATGGGCATGCGGCGCCGCACCGCCTCGAGCACCGCCGCGATCTCCATCTCGTCGCGCTCGGGGTTCACCTCCTCCACCTGCGGCAGCGCCGTCTGCCCGTAGCGCGCCGGGTCCACGTCCTCGCCGCCGGTCAGCAGCAGCCCGTGGCACACGCCCAGGATGCGGCGGATGGACTCTTCGCCCTGCGCCGGCGTCAGCAGCACCGCCGTGGACCCCGGCGCCTCGACGGCCGTAATGTACGAGGCGTTCAGCTGCACCCGCGGCAGGTTGTGCACGCCCCCCGGCCACATGGTGGTGGTGACGGCGATGAGCGGTCGGTAGGTCATTGCGGTGCGCGGATCTGGTGGATGCGTACGGATCCGCGAGACCCGCAGGTTCCGCGCCGACAACGAGTGCGTGAGTGCGGAAGTGCGGAAGTGCGGAAGTGCGGAAGTGCGGAAGTGCGGAAGTGCGGAAGTTCGTTACTAACGCACTAACGCACTAACGCACTAACGCACTAAGGCACTCCCGCACTTCCGCCCTTCTTTTCTACGCCGCCGCCGCCGGCGTGATGCACGTGCGGTTGCGTCACGACCAGAAGTGGCCGATCTCTTCCACGACCCACCGGCCGCCGTCCTTCTTCCACCGCACGTACGACATCCGGCGCAGGCCGTCGTCCAGAGAGCTCCACGGCTTTACGTACAGCCCCGGACCGTGCCGGCGCCACATCATCCGGTTGTCGAACCCTTCCGCGTAGTAATCGAGTTCCCGGTCACCCGTCACCGGGTCGACGTTCTCGCCGAAAATGACGTGGTACCAGCCGTCCCGCTTCCTGAAATCCCGCGCCATCTCTGCCGCCGTGAGGGTGCCGACGTGGGCCGGCGATTCGATGTTGTCGACCACGAGCACCGGCGTGGTGCGGGTGAACAGCGCCAGGAAGCGCCGGTCGTCCCTCGCGGCGAGGGCGTCGATGTACTCGCGCATCGCCGCCTCCAGCGCCGCGTCGTCGGGGTCGCGGTACGCGAGGGCCGCGGGCGCTCCATGCCGTGCGGTCCATTCCGCAAGCGGTGAGGAGGCGGGTGGCGCGCCCACTCGCGCCTCCAGCATGCGCCATCCGGCTGCGTCCTGCCGCAGCAGCGCGAATACGAAGGGGTCGCAGTCTTCGCAGGGAATCCGCAGATCGGACCGGGCTTCTTCGCGGCTCTCTTCCCTGGCATACGGAATGGCGCGAAAGTATGCCCATCCGTCGTGCACGGAGAGGCGGACATCCGCAAAGGTGACGTGCGCGTCCACCTGCCGCTCTACCGTCGGGCGCACCGCGTCCAGGATCGCCGTCCGCTCGGGGCTTCCCGGCTCAGGAGTTCGGGGAAGCCGCTGTCCCGCCGCCGTGGCCGGAAGCGTGGCGGAGAGCACGACAATGCTGATAAGCCGTCGCATGGTCCAATCAGAAAACATGAAGTACCCGCCGGACGCCCACTCTCGCACTCCCGCACTCCCGCACTCCCGCACTCCCGCACTTCTTTTCTACGCCACCGCCGCCGCCGGCGTGATGCACGTTCGGTTGCGGCCCAGCTGCTTGGCCTGGTACAGCGCCGTGTCGGCCAGCGAGATCAGCTCCTCGGCCGTGGCCACGTCCGCCTCGGGCCAGCTGGCCACGCCCGCGCTCAGCGAGCCCTGCACCGCCGTCTCGCCGAAGATGAAGGGGATGGACGAAAAGTGCGCGCGCGCCCGCTCCGCCAGCGCAGCGGCGCCGGAGGCCGGGGTACCGGGAAGCACCACCACGAACTCGTCGCCGCCGTAGCGGCCGGCGCGGTCGTTCATCCGCAGCCCCTCCGTGCCCAGCCACGCCCCCAGCGCCCGCAGCACCGCGTCGCCCGCCAGGTGGCCGCAGCTGTCGTTGATCTCCTTGAACCGGTCCAGGTCCAGGATCACGATGCTGAGCGGCGCCCCGCTGGCGCGCGCCTCGTCCAGCTCGCGCTCCAGGTAGGTGATGATGGAGCGGCGCGTGTCGCACCCCGTGAGCTCGTCCGTGTGCGCCAGGTCGTGCAGCCGGCGGCGCTGCTCCACCAGCTTCTGGAACAGCTGCACCCGCCCGCACGCCTGCACGATGGCCTCCACCACCCGCTCCGCCAGCTCCGCCGCCTCGTCGCCCAGCACCGGCTCGTCCACCGTGGCGCGCTCCACGAACACGCCCGTCACGTGCTCGGTGATGGGAAACGGCACCACGATCACCGAGCGCAGCGGCACGGGAAGGCTGCGCCGCTCCCACTCCATCCGCACCCCGTCGAAGAGCGGGCTGGTGGCCACGTCGCGCACCTGCACCGGCCGCCCCGTCTCCAGCGCGTGCCGCACCTCGGGGTACAGCGCCAGGTCCAGCTCCAGCCCGTCCGTCAGCTCCGCCTCGGACGAGGCCGCCACCCGCGCCACGTTCTCGCCCGTCTGCACCACCAGCACCGAGCAGCGCCCCACGCCCAGGATCTCCGAGGTGCGGCTGGTGACCAGGTGAAACATCTCGTCCGCCGTGACCACGCGGTTCAGCTCGCGGATCAGGTCGATGGCCTGCAGCCGCATGCGCGCCGCCTCGCGGGCGCGGCGCAGGTCGCGGTTGCGGCGCACGTGGCTTTCCACGCGGGCCAGCAGCTCGTCCAGCCGAAACGGCTTGGTCAGGAAGTCCACCGCGCCGTCGCGCAGCGCGCTCACCGGCAGGGCGCCGTCGTTGGTGGCGGTGATCAGCACGACGGGAATGTCGACGAAGCGCGGGTCCTGGCGCAGCGTGCGCAGCACCTCCAGCCCGCTCATCTCGGGCATCATCACGTCCAGCAGCAGCAGGTCGGGCATCGTCTCGGCCTGCTCCAGCAGGTCGAGCACGCCGCGCCCGCTCACCGCGGTGCGCACGTCGTAGCCGGTAACCTTCAGCGCCCGTTCAAGGCCCTGCAGAATGGATGGATTGTCGTCGGCGACGAAAACCGTGGCGGTACTGTCGTTCATCAGGGTGCAGCGGTCGGTGTCCGGCCGTGGCCGGTCGAATGAATTTCCTGCAGGCGGGGCCCGAACGGGCGGGCACGGCCGGAGGGTCGATGGGAGGGGCCCGCCCCACGGGCGGCGGCGCTCCACGAATGCCCTGCGCGGGTGCGGGCGGCACTCAGGCGCAAGGGCAAGAGCCGGACCATGTGCCCCGCGGCCCGCGGCACAGACGCCGCCTGCTTTTTCGCCGCTTCGGGGCGCCCGCGGGTGAGGCACCGCCGCCCCGGCCGCGTCCCAGCGTTGTCCCATCCCCCGCCCGGTCCGTTTCCTGCGCCCCCGGCGGAGCGAACGTTCCGTCACCATCCACCGACACCCGCGCGGTCCCAAGCGTTGTCCGTCGTCTCCCGATCCGGTCTCGTCCGCCGCCTCCGCTCGCTCGCGGTGCTCCTCCTGGCCCCGCCGGCGCTGGCCGGCTGCCAGGAAGAGGCGTCGCCGTGGTCGCGCGAGCGCATCGACCGCCTTACCCTCCGCGAGAAGGTGGCGCAGATGGTGGCGCCCGCCATCTACGTGGGCGCCGACGCGCGGCCCGGGCAGGACACCATCCTGGCCCGGCGGCTGGCGGCGGAGGCGGTGGGCGGCATCCGGCTCCTTCCCGGCTCGGCGGAGGTGGCCCTGCGGCGCGTGGCGCACCTGCAGCGCACGGCGCGCCGGCCGCTGCTGGTGATCGCGGACCTGGACCGCGGCGTGGGCGGCACCCTGGCCGGCGCGGAAGAGCTGCCGCCCCCCGCGTCCCTGGGCTCCATGGACGCGGAGGCGGTGGGGCGGATCGCGGGGCGGTCGGCGGGGGACGCGCGGCGCATCGGCATCAACTTCGGCCTGCTGTCCGCGCCCTCGTTCCCGTACGCGTCCGCGCTCCCCGGCCCCACGGGCCCGCAGGCGGAGCGCGCCTTTGCCGACTACGCGGCGGGGCTGGTGAAGGACGGGCTCGTCGTCGGCGTGCGCGCGCTCTCCCCCGGGCCCGAGGCGGCGGAGGGGGACGTGCGCGTGCTGGCCTGGGACCGCGCCGCGGCCGAGGCGCTGCAGCTGGGCCTGCTGCGGACGCTGCTGGAGCGCGGCGTGGGCGGGGTGAAGCCCGCCTCCATCGCCCTGCCGTCGCTGACGCGCGACTCCGTTCCCCTTCCCGACAACCCGGTGTTCGTCACCGGCGTGCTGCGGCGCGACCTGGGCTTCGACGGGGTGGTGATCGAGGACCTGGCCCCGCCCGCGCCCCTGGTGCGCCGCTACGGGCCGGGCGAGGCGGCGGTGCGCGCGGTGGCGGCCGGGGCGGACCTGCTGGTGGGGATGGAGGACCCGCGCGCCGCCATCGACGCCATCGTCCAGGCGGTGGAGTCCGGCCGCGTCCCGTCCGCCATGATCGACGCCTCCGTGGGCCGGCTGTTCGCCGCCAAGGAGAAGCTGGGGCTGGGGATGGCCGCGCAGCGCGAAAAGGATGCACGGCGGGCGGCGGCGGAAAAGCGCGGGGACGATGCGGACGCGCCCGCGGCGGAGGGCGCGGACACGCTGCCGGCGGCGGCGCACCGGGCGGCGCTGATGGTCCTCGGACGCAGCGGCCGCGAGACGCTGCGCGGCTGCAACCGGACGGTGCTGGTGACGGATCGCGAGGTGGCCGCGCGCCCGCTTTCCGCCGCGCTGACGGCCGCCATCCCCGGGCTGACGCACCTGCGGACGGACCGCCTGGCCCGCCGCGGCCCGCTGGTGCAGCCCGGCGTCGCCTTTCCCGGCGCGGACGCGCAGTGCGTGATCGTCGCCGCCTTTCCCGGCCGGCGGCCGGAGGTCGTCAACCGGCTCACGCCCGCGCTGCCGCAGCCGGACAGCGCCGCCCGCGACACCATCCCCGCGTCGCGGCTGCAGGCGCTGCGGCGCGACACGCTCAGCCGCCGCATCGTCTGGATCGACTTCTTTCCCGCGGTGGACGCCCCCGCGCCGCCCGCGTCCACGCTGGTCCTGGCGCGCGGCACGGGCGAGCAGGCGCAGCGCGCGGCGGCGGCGGCCGTGCTGGACTCCGCCCTCCGCCGCCCGCCGGGGACGGTCTGGCCCGCCGCGCGGACGCTGCGCCCCTCCGCGGCCGACTCGGTGCAGATGCGGGGGGACTCGCTGGACCTCATCGACACCGTCATCCGCCAGGGGCTGGCCGACAGCGTGTTCAGCGCCGCCGCCGTCGCCATCGGGCGGCGCGGGCGGATCGTAAAGCTGGCGGGCTACGGCCGCACCGGCGGGGTGCCGGTGGACCCGCGGGGGACGCTGTTCGACGTCGCCTCGCTCTCCAAGGTGGTGGGGACGACGGCGGCGGTGATGGCGCTGGTGGACGAGGACCGCATGGAGGTGGGCGCCCCGGCCCGGCGCTACGTCCCCGGCCTGCGCGGCGGGGGGCGGGGCGACATCACCATCCGCCAGCTGCTCACCCACACCGCGGGCCTTCCCGCGGGCGACTGGCTGTACGGCAGCGCCAGCTCGCCGGAGCAGGCGCTGCGGCAGGTGACGCGGCAGGAGCTGGAGACGCCGCCGGGGCAGCGGATGCTGTACAGCGACTTCGGGATGATCCTGCTGGCCGAGGCCGTCCGGCGCGCGGCCGAGGAGCCGATGGACCGCTTTCTGGCCCGCCGCATCTTTGGCCCGCTGGGAATGCAGAACACCTTCTACCTTCCCGCGCGTGAACTGCAGGACCGCGCCGTGCCCACGGCGATGAAGTCCGAGCGGCCGTACGGGCCCGACGGCGAGGTGCACGACGCCAACGCGTACCGGCTGGGGGGCGTGGCGGGGCACGCGGGGCTGTTCTCCACCGCGTGGGACCTGTCGGTCTACGCGCAGACGCTGCTGAACGGGGGGGCGTACGGCACGCGGCGCATCTGGAACGGCGGCACCGTGGCCGCCTTCACCCGCAAGCAGCCCAACGCGGGAACGCGCGCGCTGGGGTGGGACACGCCCGCGGAGCGCAGCTCGGCGGGAAGCTACCTGTCGGAGCGGTCGTTCGGCCACACCGGGTTCACCGGCACGTCCGTGTGGATCGACCCCACGCGCGACCTGTTCGTGATCGTGCTCACCAACCGCACCTTCCGCGGCGGCGGGCAGGGCGACATCCTCCGCATCCGCGCCCGCGTGGCGGATCTCGCCGCAAAGTCCATCACCGACGTCCCCGCACGCCCGCGCCCCGGCAGCCCCGCCGCCATCGCCGAAGCGGAGCGCGCCGCGGCCGCCGCGCGTGCCCGCGCCCGGGAGCGCGCCCGCCGCCGCCCCACGCCGCGCCGCCGGCGGCGTGCGGAGATCGAGCACGTGGTGCCGGTGCTGGGGTTCGCGGCGCCGGCGGCGGGGCGCGAGGTGGTGCCGGGGTGGAGGGTGGTGATGGGGTGAACGGGTGAAGGGGTGAAGGGGTGAAGGGGTGAAGGGGTGAAGGGGTGACCGGGTGAAGGGGTGA
>NZ_DASWNM010000167.1:0-3281 GCF_036399255.1 Longimicrobium sp. | reverse complement strand
TATGGCCGGTGGCTATGGCGCGGGGGATCCACCCGATCCCATCCCGAACTCGGAAGTGAAAACCCGCTGCGCGGATGGTACTGCCGGGGCCACCCGGTGGGAGAGTACGGCGCCGCCGGCCTATACTAACAAACGCCCGCTCTGATCATTCGTGATCGGAGCGGGCGTTTGTCGTTTCCGCCACGAAGAACTGCGAGGGGGTACAGAGGAACAGAGAACAACCAGAAATACAGAGGAAACCAGTTCCCTCTGCTCCTCTGGCTGTGCTCTGCTCCTCTGTACCCCCTCGCTTTTCATCTGTAGGGGTTCAACGCAGGGTTTACTTGCGCGGGTACGATTTCCGGGGGTAGATTCGCGCATGGACCAGGACGACATCGAACCGGCGGAGGCAGCGCCCGCCGCGGACGCCGCGCCGGTGGAGACCCGCGCGGGGTACGTGGCGCTGGTGGGGTATCCCAACGCCGGCAAGTCGTCGCTGATGAACCAGCTGGTGGAGCAGAAGCTCAGCATCGTCACGCCGCTGGCGCAAACCACGCGCGAACGGGTGCTGGGCATCGACACCCGCGACGGCGTGCAGATGGTGTTCGTCGACACGCCGGGGCTGGTCGAGCCGCGCTACCTGCTGCACAAGGCCATGCTGCACCAGGCCATGGACGTCATCACCGACGCCGACGTGGTGCTGCTGCTGGTGGATGCGGCCGCCTCGGCCGGCGTGCCCGAGTTCTCGGACGACGTGCTGGGGCTGCTGCAGCGCGCCCGCTCGCTCATCGTCGTCAGCAACAAGACGGACCTGGCGCGGCCGGGGCTGCTGGCGCGGGTGGGCGAGTGGTCGCGGGAGCGCTTCGGCGTGGAGCCGGTGGCGCTCTCGGCGCTCACGGGCGAAGGGGTGCAGGCGCTGCGGGGGGAGATCGCGGGACGGCTGCCGGTGTCGCCGTTCCTGTTTCCCGAAGACGACGTCTCGTCGCAGCCGGTGCGCTTCTTCGTGGCCGAGCTGGTGCGCGAGACGGCCTTCGAGATGTTCGAGAAGGAAGTGCCGTACAGCGTCGCGGTAAAGGTCGACGAGTACCGCGAGGCGGCCACGCCCGTGTACATCCGCGCCACGATCTACGTGGAGCGCCCCACGCAAAAGGCCATCATCATCGGCAGCGGGGGGGCGGCCATCCGCCGGCTGGGGCAGGTGTCGCGCGAGAAGATCGAGGAGTTCGTGGGCGCGCCGGTGTACCTGGACCTGTGGGTCAAGGTGCTGCCGCGCTGGCGCCGGGACCCCGTGGCGCTGCAGCGCTTCGGGTTCCAGATCCCCAAATCGGAGCAACGCAAGTGATCGAGCCGTGGCTGCTGGAGCTGCTCGTCTGTCCAAAGTGCAAGGGCGAGCTGCGGCACGAGCAGAGTCCGGAGTCGCTGGTGTGCGCGCGCGACCGGCTGCGCTACGAGGTGCGCGACGGCATTCCCATCCTGCTCATCGACGAGGCGAAGCCGCTGGACGCCGCCGCCGCGCCGTCGTGAGCGGCCGCGCGTTTGACAGCCTCACGCCCGGTCCGGTAGAATCGTCCCGCCCGTCGTCCCTGCGTCCCCCTGGCCCGCATCCATGTCCCAGCGCGTGATCCTGCACTACTCGCCGCACGGCCGGCCCGCCCCCGAGGTGGTCCGGCTGTATGCCGCGGAGCGGGATTTTCCCGTGGTGGACGCGTCGGGCGAGGAGGACCTGGCGGCCCGCGTGGGGCGCGCGTACCCCGCCGCGCTCGTCCTGGACGCCTCGCCCGACGCCGAGGTGGCGCTGCGCGTGTGCGCGGCCATCAAGGGCGAGGCGTTCACGTCGGTGGTGCCCGTCATCATGTACCTGGCCTGCAACGGCGGCGGCGACGACGCGGCGGCCGTGGCGCTCGAGGCGGGGGCGGACGAGGTGCTGGGCTACGCGCTCAGCGAGCGCGAGTGCGAGCTGCGGCTGCGGATGGCGCTGCGGCGGGCGGAGCGGGACGTGAGCGTGCACCCCACCACGCTCCTGCCGGGCACGGTGCAGATCGAGCGCGACATCGCCGAGCGGCTGCGCTCGGGAGAAAAGTTCGCCGTCTGCTATGCCGACCTGGACCACTTCAAGGAGTTCAACGACCGCTACGGCTACAACAACGGCGACCGGGTCATCCTCATCCTGTCGCGCATTCTGCGCGACGTGGTGCGGGCGCACTCGCAGGGGTCGTTCGTGGGCCACATCGGCGGCGACGACTTCATCTTCAACGCGCCGCTGGCCGAGTTCCGGAGCTGCTGCGAAGAGGTGATCTCGGTGTTCAGCGAGCTCATCCCCCTGCACTATGCCGAGGAGGACCAGCGGCGCGGCTTCTTCGTGGGCAAGGACCGGCGGGGCGAGGAGTACGAGGTGCCGCTGATGACGCTGTCGATCGGCGTGGTGACCAACGAGCACCGCAGCTTCGTGCACACGGCGCAGATCAGCGAGCTGGCGACGGAGATGAAGGCGTACGCCAAGACCTTCTCCGGCTCCATCTACGTGGTGGACCGGCGGCACGGCGGGCCGTGGGACCCCGCCGCGCCGGGCGAGGAAGACAACCGAACAGACGCGGGGTCGCAAGGTTCATGAACGTCCAGTGCACGCACTGCAGCACCGTGTTCCGGGTAGACCCCCGAAAGGTCCCCGCCGCCGGCGTCCGCGTCCGCTGCTCCATCTGCCGCGGCGTCTTCGACCTCTCCGCCTCGTCTGACGCCGCGCCGCGGCAGCCGCAGGCGATGCAGCAGGCCGCTCCCCAGCCGGCCGAGGCCACCGTCCCGGCCGCCGCGCCCGTCGCCGCCCCGGCTCCCCAGCCGGGGCCCGCCGCCGCTCCGTCTCCCGCGCCCGCTGCTCCGACGCCGGCGCCCCAGCCGACTCCGGCGCCTGCGTCCGTTCCGGCTCCGACGCCCGCGCCTCCCGCGCCGCGTCCGGCGACTGCGGCCCCGCAGCGTTCCGGATCGCCGTTCGGGTCGTCCGATCCCGACGCCAAGGCGCGGCGGCTGGCGCGGGCGCTGGTGTCGGACATCGTGACGTACCACCCGGAGCGGCGGGACCAGGCGCTGGCCAACGGCACGCTGAAGCGCGAGTTCCTGGAAGAGATCAAGAAGAGCTGGGAGGAGTACGTGGGGCAGGTGGGCAACGACACCGCGAAGAGCACCCCCCACTTTCGCGAGGCGCTGAACCAGATCCTGGCGAAGGGGCAGGCGGTGTTTTGAAGTGCGTGAGTGCGGAAGTGCGTGAGTGCGGGAGTGCGTGAGTGCGGAAGGTAGTCTCCCCTTCTCTA
>NZ_DASWNM010000166.1:0-98873 GCF_036399255.1 Longimicrobium sp. | reverse complement strand
CATCGCCGCGGCGGCGAAATCGCCAGACGGGGCCGGTCCGGGGCTTCGCGGCAGGCCACGAGGAAACGGACAGTAGAGTCCTCGGTCGCGCGCCAGCACCGGAGAGAGCGGAGAAGGTGGGGTGGGCGCTCCCTCGGAATGACAGATGGGGGGAGTGCGGCCTGTCATTCCGAGGTCCGGCGACACCGCCGCCCAATGATCGCGCCACCCGTTGCAGGGCCGAGGAATCTACCTTCGGCCCGCGCGCGGCCGGACGCGGCAGCCCGCACCATCGCCGCGGCGGCGAAATCGCCAGACGGAGCCGGTCCGGGGCATCGCGGCAGGCCACGAGGAAACGGACAGTAGATTCCTCGGTCGCGCGCCAGCACCGGAGAGAGCGGAGAAGGTGGGGTGGGCGCTCCCTCGGAATGACAGATGGGGGTGCGGCCGATGGTTTTTCGATTTCGCGGAGCTCCGTTCCGCAACTACCGCAACTACACGGGGGAGGAACGATGGCCGGGTGGGAGTATCAGACGCTGAAGGTGGAGCCGGGGGGCTGGCTGGGCGGCAAGGTAGACATCGACGAGCTGCGCGACCGGCTGAACGCGCTGGGACGCGAAGGGTGGGAGCTGGTGAGCGCGCTGGACACGGCGTACGGCCAGGGCCAGGGCGGCACGCGGGAGATCATCGCCATCCTCAAGCGCCCGCTCAGCTGAAGAAGACCACCATCGCCGCGATGGCCCAGTCCCACGCGGCGCAGAACGGGGGAAACCACCGGCGCACGCCGTGCCGCACACCGCCGGTGTGGTGCACCAGGTCCCACACACCGTGCAGCACGAACCCCAGCGCCATCCACAGCGGCGTCCACGTCAGCGACAGCAGCCCCAGCACCACCATCACGGCACCGAAGACGCTCTCGACGATCAGCTTGCCGCGCGATTCCCCCTGCAGCGCCGCCCCAAGGTAGATGCCGCCCGTGAACGCCAGGATGAGCGCCAGCAGGTCGAACGCGCCATCCGGATGGATGCGGAACAAGCCCAGGAACGGCAGCGCCAGCGCGAACCCGATGAACAGCGGGATCAGCGGCGAGCGGCGTCGGGGCGCGGGGGCGGTTTCGGCGTGCATGCGGCTCGTGGTCGGGCGGCGGCGGTGCGTGAACGGGGCACGATAACGCGCGGGCGCCGCACCTGGCTAGCGGTCCGCCCGCCGGATCGATCGGCGAACCGCATCCCCATCCAACAATCCGCCCCGCGCCGGCATCCCATTCCCCACATGGATGCGTAAGGGAGCCAGCGCGAATCCGTACGCGTCCGCGCGGCGGGATGCGGCGCGGCGCCCCGCTTTCGCGCCGCCGGACCCCGGCACTCCTTCCCACGCCCCGGCCAACCGCTTACTTTCCATGCGTTTTGCCCCCAGAGCACAGTCCACGTCCCGGACCTCACGGCCGAGTGGTTTCATGAACCAGGCAGCACAGACCGCGCGGGCAGGCGCCGCCCGCGCGGAGCCCGTCTCCCTTTCCGTCGCCGCCCACCGCCCGCCCTACCTGTGGGCCGGGGCGTCGGCGCTGGCGCTGTTCATCCTGTACGCCCTGACCCTGGCGCCCACCACGGCGTTCTGGGATACCAGCGAGTACATCGCCACCGCGCACATCCTGGGCATCCCGCATCCGCCGGGGAACCCGCTGTTCGTGCTGCTGGCCCGCGCGTGGGAGCTGCTGCTGTCGCCGCTGGGGCTGTCGGTGGCGGTGCGCATCAACCTGTTCTCGGCGGCCATGAGCGCCGGGGCCGCGTTCTTCTGGTTCCTGGTGGTGCACCGCATTCTCGTGGCGTTCACCCCCAACGAGACGGTGCGGCGGGTGGGCGCGTTTGCGGCGGTGTGGGTGTCGGGGACGGCGTTCACGGTGTGGAACCAGAGCAACGTGAACGAAAAGGTGTACACCGTCACGCTGTTCACCATCGCGCTGATCTCGTGGCTGGCGTTTCTGTGGCGCGACAACGTCGAAGAGCACCGCGGCCAGCGCAACCGCCGCTTTCACGACGACAACGCCATCCTGCTGGTGATCTTCATCCTGGCGCTGTCGGTGGGCAACCACCTGATGGCGTTCCTGGCCGCGCCGGCGCTGTTCGTGTTCCTGCTGCTGGTAAAGCCGCAGTCCCTCGCCAACTGGAAGCTGTACCCGCTGCTGGCGGGCGTGGCCGTGCTGGGGTTGAGCGTGCAGCTGTACCTGCCCATTCGCGCCAACCAGGACCCGGTCATCAACGAGGCCGCGCCCAAGTGCGAAAGCCTGGTGACGGCGGTGATGTCGTCGGTGACGATGGGGCGCTACGTGGGCGACTGCCCTGACCTGGCGTCGGCGCTGAAGCGCGAGCAGTACCAGAAGCCGCCCATGACCCAGCGCATGGCGCCGTTCCCCGCGCAGATGGCCAACTTCTTCCAGTACTTCGACTGGCAGTGGTCGCGCTCGCTGGACGGGCATTCGGGCTACTTCGCGGCCATGCGGATGCCGTTTACGCTGCTCTTCCTGCTGCTGGGGCTGTTTGGCGCGGTGCAGCACTACGCACGCGACCGGAAGAGCTTCTGGTACGTGGCGGTGCTGTTCTTTACGCTGTCGTTCGGCCTGGTGTACTACATGAACTTCAAGTACGGCTACCGCCAGCAGCAGGTGATGGGGTACCCGGACTCGGAGGTGCGCGAGCGCGACTACTTCTACGTCATCACCTTCAGCGTGTGGGGGCTGTGGGTGGGCGTGGGGCTCACCGCGCTCTGGCTGCGGCTGGTGGAGGCGCTGGGCAACCGCCGGGGAATGCTGGCGGCGGCCAGCCCCATCATGGCGCTGGCGCTGATCCCCCTGCTCACCAACTGGAAGTACGCCACCCGCACGGGCGACTACGCCGCGCGCGACTTTGCCTACAACGTGCTGCAGTCGGTAGAGCCGTACGGGGTGCTGATCACCAACGGCGACAACGACACCTTTCCGCTGTGGTACCTGCAGGAGGTGGAGGGAATTCGCCGCGACGTCACGGTGATCGTGATGTCGTACTTCAACACGCCGTGGTACGTAAAGCAGCTGCGCGACCTTACGCGCCCCTGCCCCACGCCCGGCGCGGCGATGCAGGACCCCACGCGCATCATCTGCCAGCGCCCGTTCGATCCCTCGAAGGCGCCGCGCATCTACGGGAATCCCAAACCGCCCACGCGCTCCATCCTGGACCTGAGCGACGTGCAGATCGAGCAGCTCACCAGCAGCGGCGGCATCCTTTCCACCGAGGGGATGGGCTTCGAGGCGCGCGGGATCACCTTTCAGCTGCCGCCCAACCAGGAGATCTACCCGTCGCACCAGTTCGTGACGCTGATGGTGACGGGCACCTGGGGCGACCGGCCTATCTACTTTGCGGCCACCACCAACACGCACATCGAGCTGGGGCTGGTGCAGCAGACGGCGCGGCAGGGGCTGGCGTACAAGCTGATGGGGCCCGACGAGACCGCGGGGCTCATGCCCATGCCGGCGGACCCCAACGTGATGCAGTTCACGGGCGGGTACTTCGACGTGCAGCGCAACACCGAGCTGCTGGACCGCGTCTTCATGTTCCGCAACATGCCCGACCGCGCCGTGTGGGCCGACGACGCCACGCGCAACATTCCCATGCAGTACTACTACGCGTACGCGGCCCTGGCCACCGTGGCCGACATGCGCCGCGACGAGCCCACCGTAATCCGCTACAGCAAGCGGGCCGAGGCCTTTCAGGAGCTCGCCCAGAACCGGTAGCGGCAGGGGACGCGGGGTGGATGACGTGAAGCGCCCCGCCGGATCCGTCCGGCGGGGCGCTTCGTCGATATCCGGCCGCGCCATCCACCCCAGCAGGGCCTTATACCGAATCCGGGGAAACGACACCTTCATGGGGTACAGAGGAACAGAGCAGACAGAGGAACCGGGAGGATGTTCAGCTCGCTTTCTCTGTCTGACTCTGTTCCTCTGTACGATCATTTCTTTTTCAGGATCTGGCCTCACGTAGAGGCGCGGAGGCGCGGAGAGGACAATTCTTCCTTTCTCTCTCCGCGTCTCCGCGCCTCTGGTGAGGTCTTCTTCTACGAGGCCGGCGCTACAGCCCCTGCCAGCTCAGGCGCACGTAGTAGAAGGCGCCGTTGAAGCCGAACGGGCTCACCTGGTTGTACGGAAAGATCCCCGCGTTGCTGTTGTCGGCGCCGGTGGGGCTGCGGAAGTTCTGCTCGGGGTACACGCCCAGCACGTTGTTGGCTCCGATCGCCGCCGTAAGCCCGCCGCGCACCCGGTAGCTCACGTCCACGTCCGTGATCCACCGCGCCCCGAACGTCTGGTCGGTGTTGGTGGGCGAGTCGGCCGGCGCCGCGCCGTACACCGTCACCTCGCCGAAGCGGCGGTTGTTCAGGTTGAAGGTGAACCGCTCCATCGCATAGTTCAGCGCCAGGTTCAGGCTGCTGCGGGGCTGGCCGCGCTCCAGCCGCCCGCGCTCCACCCGCCCGAACAGCACCTCGCCCAGGCCGACCAGCTGCGGCGGCGTGACCACCGAGTCCGTCAGCACCTCCGTCTTCGTCAGGTTGCCGCCGCCGGTAAAGCGCAGCATCCCGGGCCCCACCGGACGCGCGTACTGCAGCACCACGTCCACGCCCGTGGTGCGCGTGTCGATGGCGTTGGTGAAGAAGCGCCCGCCCGTTACCCCCACGAAGCCCGCCGCCTCGAACAGCTGGCGGATGGCCGTGCCCGTAAAGTTTTCGGAAAAGACGATGCGGTCGTCGATGTCGATGCGGTACGCGTCCACCGTCAGCGACAGCTCGCGCGCGGGCTCCCAGGCGAACCCCGCGCTGTAGTTCACCGACTCTTCCGGCCGCAGCGGCGTGGCGCCCAGCACCGCCGCCTCGTCGCTCCCCGCGGGAAAGGTGCGCACGTCCACCGGCGTGTTGACGCCGTTGATCACCAGGAAGTTGGTGGCCGTGGACGAGAAGTAGCTCTGCCCCAGCGACGGCGCGCGAAAGCCGGTGCCCACCGCGCCGCGCACGGCCAGCGCGGGCATCACCTGCAGCCGCGCGGCCAGCTTGCCGTCGCGGGTGCTGCCGAAGTCGCTGTAGTCCTCGAAGCGCCCCGCCACGTTCAGCAGCAGCCCGCGCACCGGCGTCACCTCCACGTCCACGTAGCCGGCCCAGTTGTGGCGCGACACGTCCTTGGCGTCCGACGGGCGAAAGCCGGGAAACACCTGCGCGCCCACCGCCGCCAGCTGCCCCGCCGAGGGGCCGTCCAGGATGGCCACGCCGCCGTTCTTGTACGACGCCTCGTCGCCCGCCTCGATGCCGTAGCCGTCGCGGCGGTACTCGGCGCCAAAGGCCACGTTCACCGCGTCGGGAAGCCCCAGCGCCAGCTCGCGCGACAGGTCCAGGTTGGCGGTGGCCTGGTCGAAGCGCAGCGTCCCCGCGTAGAAGTCGGTGGGGCTGTCGTTGCCCATCGACACGTTGTTGCTGTTCAGCACGTCGAAGGCGAACGTGTTGCGGCCGTACACGCCGCTCAGGTCGTAGCGGAACCCCGCCGCCGTGCCGCGCACCCCCGCCACGCCGGACCCGTCCACGATGGTGGTGGAGATCAGGGGGAGGAACCCGTCGGGGTGGATGGAGCGCACCGTGCGGGCGTCGTTGGCCCGGCGAAAGAAGCCGGCCGCCTCGCCGTCGCGCCGGGACAGGCCGCCGAACGCGTACGCCTCGACGACCGGGCCCAGCGGGACGGCGGCGTTCAGAAAGAGCCCCGCGTCGCGCGAGTCGCTGTCGCCCTGGCGGTGGTTGACCCGGGCGCGGTTGTTGTTGCGCGGGTCGCCGGGAAAGTACTGCTGGCGCGTGTCGGGGAGGGAGCGGTTGGTGTTCTCGCGGTCGCGCAGCTCCACGCTCAGCGACACGAACCCCGCCTCGCCGAAGTCGCGGCCGCCGGTGCCCGCCAGCTGCAGCACGCGCCCGTCGCCCTCGGTGGTCTGCCCCGCGCTCAGCAGCGCCTCGCGGCGGCCGCCCTGCTTGAGGACGATGTTGATGACGCCCGCGATGGCGTCGGAGCCGTACTGCGCCGCCGCGCCGTCGCGCAGGATCTCGATGCGCTCGATGGCCGACGCGGGAATGGCGTTCAGGTCCACCGCGGTGCTGCCGCGGCCCACGCTGCCGTTTACGTTCACCAGCGCGCTGTTGTGGCGCCGCTTGCCGTTCACCAGCACCAGCACCTGGTCGGGCGCCAGGCCGCGCAGGGTGGCGGGGCGCACGTGGTCGGTGCCGTCGCTGACGGTGGCGCGCGGAAAGTTCACGGAGGGCGCCAGCCGCTGGATGATCTGCGCCGTCTCGGTAAGGCCGGTGGCCTGGATGTCGGCCGCGGTCAGCACGTCCACGGGCACCGTCGCGTCGGTCACGGTGCGGTCCGGCCGCCGCGTGCCCACCGCCACCACCGCCTCCAGCACCTGCGCCGACTCGAACAGCGCCAGGTCCAGCGTGGTGGTCTCGCCCGCCGTCAGCCGGACGGGGCCGCGCGCCGCGCTGAAGCCCAGGCGCGTCACGGTGACCTCGTAGCTGCCGGCCGGCGCCTCCAGCCGGTAGGTGCCGTTCGCGCCGGTGGTGGCGCTGGGGCCGCCGCCCAGGCGGACCACGGCGCCGGACAGCGGCGCGCCGTCGCCCGCGTCGGTCACGCGGCCGGTCAGGGTCCCGTTCTGGGCCGCCAGCCCCGGGGCGAACACGGCGGCCAGGAGCAGCGCGGCGGCGTACAGCAGGCGCCGCGGGCGGTGGGTGCGGGCGTGCGACGGCTGCACACGGGATGGATTCATGGGATCGACGGGGGTACAGGTGCGCCGTCCGCGTTCAGGGGCCGCGGGAGCGCGGCGCGGGCGGGTGCTGCCGGACTGGCGAGACGGCTTTGTATCGAACAGATAGGGACGGATTCCGGTAGATGCAAGAACCTTGTCACACCGGGATGCCGTTCCGGCCCGGTGCTACAGTCGCACGATCATCGCGTTCACGAAAGGGAGGGATGAATGGACTGGAAGCCGTACGATCCCGCATGGCTGGCGGAGTGGGTGCGAACGAGCCGGCCGGACCTGCCGTGGCTGCCGGACGCGCTCGCCTGCTGCACCCGCGCGGCGGAGGACGGGCGCGCGTACCTGTGCTTCGTGGATCCGGCGGATGCCAACCAGCCCGGCGCGGAGTGGCAGATCGCCGAGAACGTCATGCTGGAGCACCCCAGGGAGGGCACACTGGTGCTGGACGTGCTGGAGGGCCGGCGGATCGGGGGCATCGAGTTCCTGCGCCGGCTGTGACCGCTCCGGTATCGACGCGCCATTACGTCCGGATCTTGCGTGCACGGCCGGGGACCTGCCCGGGTGCGCCGGCCGGGAGGCCATTACGCGTTCCCCATCCGACGATGAAGCTCGTCCGCCACCTTCTGCTCGCCGGCCTGGTCGCCGCGACGCCCGGGTGCATGGGCTGGCGGCGGGCGAGCCTGCCCGCCCCGGCGCCCGATGCCCCGGTCCGGCTGGCGTCCACGCGCGTCACGCACGTCGACGGCTACTCCGTGGTTCTGAGCTCGGTGGTGGTGACCGCCGATAGCCTGGCCGGGTTTCGCGCCCGGGAGCCCATGGCCGGCCGGCGGCTGGCCCTGCACAGGTCGGAGGTGCGGCACATTCAGCATGAGGGGTTCGACCTGGTGAGGACGGCGCTCCTCTTCCTGGGGGTCGGGGCCGCGGCGCTGCTGGTGGAAGGCGCCGAGGCCCCCTGACGGTCGCACCCGCTGCCTCGGGCCCCGCGATGCGGTGGCGTCCATCCACCAGCACCTGGAGCCGTCCTGATGAACCTCGCCCTTCGCCTTGCGCTGGTGGCCCTGGCCATCGCGTCGTCCGGGTGCACGCAGTGGCGGCACGTGCCTGCGATGCCGTCGCCGCGGGAAGAGGGCGTGGTGCTGATCGGCGCGGCGCGCGTCACTCCCAGCGGCGCCGGGACGATGATGGAGTTGCGCAACGTGCAGATCACGATGGACAGCGTGATCGGCTGGCGCGAGGGCGCGGCGGACCCGTCGGGACTGCTGCGCGGTCCTCGCACGCGTGTGTCGCTGCACCGCAGCCAGGTGCTCATCTACGAGCCGGCGGTCCCGGACTCCTGGGCCACCGCCGGCGCGGCGCTGCTCGCCGGGCTCGTGGCGTATGGCCTGTACGTCCTGAACAGGCTGAGCATTTGATCCTTGCTCAAACCGAACCGCGGAAACGCCTGTCATTCCGAGAAAGCGCCCACTCTCGACTGTCGGGAAAACCGCGGAGCCAGGTGGCGCGACCGAAGAATCCCGCACCCCTCGCGCGGACCCTTTCCCGGGCATCGCCCCGGAATTCTGTGTGACAAAAAGATCCCGCCGTCCAGCATACACGCTCTATCGCCGCCGCGATTCCTGTCCTCCCTCCGCCTGGGCAAGGCGCCGGTCCGGTAGCGTATGTACGTGCGGATGCCTAGGTTGGACCCGCTCGCATCCGTCATCGACCTGACGACCCGCAGGACCCCATGATCAGACGATTCTTCGCGTCCCTCGTCGCCGCGCTGGCGCTCGCCCCCACGTCCGCGCGCGCGCAGGTGCAGGCGGAGCGGCCGGCGCTGGTGGTGTTCATCACCGTGGACCAGCTGCGGCCGGACTACTTTACCCGCTACCAGCGGCAGCTCACCGGCGGACTGGCGCGGCTGGCGCGCGGCGGGGCGTTCTTCAGCCGCGGGTACCAGGACCACGCCGTCACCGAGACGGCGCCGGGGCACGCCAGCACGCTTTCCGGGCGCTTTCCCGCCAGCACGGGCATCGTGGGCAACGCATACGGCGTGCTGGATTCGCAGACCACGCTGATCGGCGGCGGGACCGGCGCGTCGCCCTTCCGCTTTCGCGGCAGCACCCTGATCGACTGGATGCGCACGGCGGACGCCCGCAGCCGCGCGCTCTCCATCTCGCGCAAGGACCGCGGCGCCATCCTGCCGCTGGGGCGCGCGCACCAGTCCGTGTTCTGGTACGACTTCCGCGGCGGGTTCACCACCAGCACCTACTACGCCGACACGCTGCCGGACTGGGTAAAGGCGTTCAACGCGCGGCGCATCCCGCAGTCCATGGCGGGGCGCCAGTGGACCCTGCTGATGGACCGCCGCCAGTACCCCGAGCCCGACACCGTCCGCTGGGAGAGCGCGTCGCCCATCGCCGGGGGGCGGCACGAGCCCGCCTTTCCGCACCGCATTCCCGCGCACCCGGATTCGGCCGCGAAGTACTTCACCGAGTTCCCGTTCATGGACCAGCTGACGGCCGACGCCGCCATCGCCGGGCTGCGGGCGATGAACCTGGGGCGCGGCGCCGCGCCGGACCTGCTGGCGGTGTCGTTCTCCACCACGGACGCGGTGGGGCATCGCTACGGCCCCGACTCGCGCGAGATCCACGACCAGGTGCTGCGGCTGGACCGCACGCTGGGCGCCTTCATCGACTCCGTGTACGCGCAGGTGGATTCGTCGCACGTCGTCTTCGCGCTGACGTCGGACCACGGCGTGGCCTCGTTTCCGGAGGTGGCGTACGGCGACAGCGCGGGGGCGTTCCACGTGAGCGTCGACACCATCATCCGGCGCCTGGGCGGGCAGGTGAGCGCAATGGGCGCCGGCGCCGCGGCCATCGAGTGGGACGACGGGCTGCTCTTCGTCCGGCGGGACCGGCTGCCGGCGGGGATGGATGCGGACGCGTTCCTGCGTGACTTTGCCGCGGCGGCGCGGCGGGTGCCCGGTGTGGCGCGCGTGGACCGGATGGAGGACCTGCGGGCGATGGATACCGAGGCGGTGCAGCGGGACGAGGTGGCGCGCCGGTGGCTGCACATGATCCCCCGCGACCAGCCCATCCCCCTGGTGGTGACGCTGCGGCCCGGCGCGGTGTGGGGCGCGCGCAGCTACGCCATGCACGGCACCCCGCACGGGTACGACGCGCACGTCCCCGTGATCTTCTACGGCGCCGGCATCCGCCCCGGCCGCTATGACACGTTCGCCCGGGTGGTGGACATGGGCCCCACCCTGGCGCACGTGCTGGGCGTGGCGCCCACGGAGACGCTGGACGGGCGGGTGCTGGAGCAGGCGCTGGCGCGGTAGGGGGCCCCCTACCCCACCCCCCCCCGGCCGAAAAGCAGCGCGACGCTTCGAACGACATCGAGCTGCGCCGGCGGGCGCCCCCTCCGGCTCGCTTAGGCTCGCCACCTCCCCCAAAATTGCTGGGGGAGGTTGAGGTGTCCGACGGATCAGGGCTCGGCGAATGGGTCGAACTGCGTCCGAGGCGGCCCCCTCTCCCGGCCCCTCCCTGCTCGTTCCTCGCGGAGAGGGGAGAATTCGATCCCGCTCCGATACCTGTTGAGCGCGTCACCCTCCCCCGCGCAGTTCGCGGGGGAGGGCCGGGGAGGGGGGCGGCCCACCATCTCGCCCCACACACACGGCAACACCCGATCTCCGCTTCACCCCCAACCTCCCCCAGCAGTTTTGGGGGAGGTGGGCGAGTAATGCGAGCCCGGAGGGGGCGTGCCCCTCGGGCAGAACTCTCCGAAGCGCGATCGAATTCTCCCCGTTCTCCCGCTCCGCGGGGAGAGGGGCCGGGGGAGAGGGGGCTCTGTCGGGCGCCAGTTGGATCTCCTTCGACGAGCCTCCACTCTCCGCTTCACCCTCAACCTCCCCCAGCAGTTTTGGGGGAGGTGGGCGAGTAATACGAGCCCGGAGGGGGCGTGCCCCTCGGGCAGAACTCTCCGAAACGGGATCGAATTCTCCCCTTTCTCCCGCTCCGCGGGGAGAGGGGCCGGGGGAGAGGGGGCCCTGTCGGGCGCCCGTTTGATCTCCTTCGACGAGCCTCCACTCTCCGCTTCACCCCCAACCTCCCCCAGCAGTTTTGGGGGAGGTGGGCGAGTAATGCGAGCCCGGAGGGGGCGCGCCCCTCGCGCTGAATCTGCCGAAACCTCCCTCCACCCGCTCTCATCCCGCCACATGTGACATCCCCCAATCCACAGCCCCCTTGACGCCAGCTACAGCAAAGTGTATCCTGGCTGAGAGAAATTTAAGCGACTCTAAAAATCTTCTACGGGCGGATGAAGCAAATGGACGGGCGGGGCCTCGGAAGGAGGATCGGCAAAGTAGGGATGGCGTTCGCGCTGGTCTTCGCCGTGGCGGCCGGGGCCTGCGCGCCGCCCAACCCGCCGGAAGAGGCGGGGCGGGTGAACGTGGTCACCACCATTGGCATGATCCGCGACGTGGTGGAGAACGTGGGGGGCGAGCACGTGCGCGTGGTGGGGCTGATGGGGCCCGGCGTGGACCCGCACCTGTACAAGGCCAGCGAGGGCGACGTGCGCCGCCTGTTCCGCGCCGACGTCATCTTTTACGGCGGCCTGCACCTGGAGGCCCGCATGGGCGAGGTGCTGGAGGAGATGGGCGGCCGCACCCGCGTACGCGCGGTCACCCGCGGCATTCCCGTGGACCAGCTGCTCACCCCGCCCGAGTTCCAGGGCGCGCACGATCCGCACGTGTGGTTCGACGTGCGCCTGTGGGCGTACACGGTGGACGTGATCGCCCAGACGCTGGCGGAGGAAGACCCCGCCCATGCCGCCGACTACTACGCCAACGCGCAGCGCTACCACACCCGGATGGCCGCGCTGGACCAGTACGTCCGCGCCCGCGCGGCCCAGGTGCCGCGGGACAAGCGGGTGCTGATCACCGCGCACGACGCCTTCAACTACTTCGGGCGGGCCTACGGATTCCAGGTGCGGGGGCTGCAGGGCATCAGCACCGCCTCCGAGGCGGGCACGGCCGACGTGCAGGCGCTGGCCGAGTTCATCGCCACGCGGCGCATTCCCGCCGTGTTCGTGGAGTCGTCCATCCCCCGCCGCACCATCGAGGCGGTGCAGGAGGCGGTGCGGGCGCGCGGCTTCGACGTGCGGATCGGCGGGTCGCTGTACTCCGACGCCATGGGCAACCCGGGCACGTCGGCGGGGACGTACGAGGGGATGGTCCGCCACAACATCGACACCATCACGGGCGCGCTGCTGCGCGAGCCCTGACGCCATGAGAGAACCCGTCATGCACGACCAGACGCCCGCCATCGAGGTAAACGACCTCACCGTGGCCTACCGCGAAAAACCGGTGTTGTGGGACGTTGACCTGCAGGTCCCCGCGGGGGTGCTGATGGCCATCGTGGGCCCCAACGGCGCGGGCAAGTCCACGCTCATCAAGGCGGCGCTGGGGCTGGTCCGCGCGGCGGCCGGCCAGGTGCTGGTGCACGGGCGCCCGTACGCCGAGCAGCGCAAGCTGGTGGCCTACGTCCCCCAGCGCGGCAGCGTGGACTGGGACTTCCCCACCAGCGTGCTGGACGTGGTGATGATGGGGTGCTACGGCGCCCTGGGGTGGCTGCGGCGGCCGGGAAGGAAGCAGCGCGAGTCGGCCATGGCGGCGCTGGCGCAGGTGGGAATGCAGGACTTTGCCGAGCGGCAGATCTCGCAGCTCAGCGGCGGGCAGCAGCAGCGGGTGTTCCTGGCGCGCGCGCTGGTGCAGGACGCGCGGCTGTACCTGATGGACGAGCCGTTCCAGGGCGTCGACGCCAAGACGGAGCGCGCCATCGTCACCGTCCTCCAGCAGCTGCGCGAGGAAGGAAAGACGGTGGTGGTGGTGCACCACGACCTGGAGACGGTCTCGGAGTACTTCGACCAGGTGCTGCTGCTGAACGTGCGCCGCATCGCCAGCGGCCCGGTGGACGAGGTGTTCACCGAAGAAAACCTGCGCCTTACCTACGGCGGCCGCGTTCCCTTCCTGCAGCGGCGGCGCGAGGAGCAGGTGGAGGCGGCGGATCCCGCTCCCCACCTGCACGCCGCCGCGGACTGAAGGGCAAGCCGGAGAATCCGGGGCGATGTGACGCACTCGGCAGCCGTTCGAGCGGGATCGAATTCTCCCCTCTCCGTGAGGAACGAACGGGGAGGGGCCGGGGGAGGGGCACCCCGCGGACGCAGCGTGATGCCTGTCGCGGGACGAGGGAAACAAGCTCCCTGGAGCCAGCACATATCCGGAGGGAACCATGTACTTCGAGCTGTTCATCGCCGCGGGGCTGCTGTGCCTGGGGCTGGTCCTCTTCGGCCGGTTCGAGGAGGGAACGTCCAAGGCGCGCCGCATCCGCAAGGTCGTGCTTTTCTTTGCCATCACGGCGCTGCTCTCGAACTTCGCGGGGCGGACGGCGGCGCTGGCGTGGGTGTTCGGGGCAATGGCGCTGGGGCTGGCGGTGCACGCGTGGTGGACGCGCAGGCACGGCATCGCCTTCTGGAACCCCGAGCCGTGGGACCGCTACCGCGCCCTCCGCGGGTGGAGCTGATCCGGTGATGCAGCTTCCCGACCTCTTCGGCGACTACACGCTCCGCACGGTGGCACTGGGCGCGGCGGCACTGGGCGCCACCAGCGGCGCGCTGGGCTCGTACGCCGTGCTCCGCAAGCAGAGCCTGCTGGGCGACGCCATCAGCCACGCCGCCCTTCCCGGCATCGCGCTGGCCTTTCTGCTCACGGGGAGCAAGGCGCCGCTGGTCCTGGTCCTCGGCGCCGCCGTGGCCGGGTGGCTGGGCACGCTGCTGGTAATGCGCATCGTCAGCGCCACGCGGGTCAAGGAAGACAGCGCGCTGGGCATCGTCCTCTCGGTCTTCTTCGGCTTCGGGCTGGTGCTGCTGACCTTTATCCAGAAGCGGCCGGACGCCAGCCAGGCCGGGCTGGACCGCTTTCTCTTTGGCCAGGCGGCCACGCTGCTGCAGCGCGACGTGGTGATGATCGCCATCCTGGGCGGCATTGCCCTGGGGATCGCGGCGCTGTTCTGGAAGGAGTTCAAGCTGCTCTCGTTCGATCCCGACTTCGCCGCCAGCCTGGGCTTCAACGTGCGCTGGCTGGACGTGCTGCTGACCTCCGTCCTCGTCCTCTCCATCGTCATCGGCCTGCAGACGGTGGGCGTGGTGCTGATGAGCGCCATGGTGGTGGCCCCCGCCGCCGCCGCGCGCCAGTGGACGGACCGCATGGGGATGATGGTGATCGTCGCCGGCGGGATCGGCGCGCTGGCCGGCGTCTCGGGCGCCGTCATCAGCTCCTCCGCCGAGCACGTGCCCACGGGGCCCACGATCGTCCTCTGCCTGACGGCGATCGTGCTGGTCTCGCTGGCGCTGGCGCCCAACCGGGGGCTGGTCTGGGAGTCGGTGCGGCAGGCGCGCAACCGGCGGCAGCTTCACGTGACGGCGGTGCTGCGCGACCTGCACGCGCTGGCGGTGCAGCACGGCGGGCAGGAGCACGTGCACACCTCCGCCGTGCTCGAGGCCATGCACCCCGGCGCCCGGCACGAGCTCGACGCGCTGGCGGAGCGCGGCTGGGCTCGGCGGACGGGGGCGGACGGCTGGTCCATCACCCCCGAGGGCCGCACGGAGATGGACCGCCGCGGCGGCGGCGCGGACGAGGAGGGCTCGTGATGATGGTTCCCGAACAGGAGATCCAGTGGATCGCGGCCGTCACCGCGGCGGCGTGCGCGCTTCCCGGCGTGTTCCTGGTGCTGCGGCGGATGTCGCTGATGAGCGACGCCATCAGCCACGCCATCCTGCTGGGCATCGTCCTGGCCTTCTTCGTCACCGAGAACATCGCCAGTCCGCTTCTCGTCCTGGCGGCGGCGCTCACCGGCGTGCTGACGGTGTCGCTGGTCGAGGTGCTCAACCGCACGCACCTGGTCAAGGAGGACGCGGCCATCGGCCTGGTCTTTCCCGCGCTGTTCAGCGTGGGGGTCATCCTGATCTCGCGCTACGCGGGAAACGTGCACCTGGACGTGGACGCGGTGCTGCTGGGCGAGCTGGCCTTTGCCCCCTTCAACCGGCTGGTGGTCGGCGGCACGGACCTGGGCCCGCGCACGCTCTGGCTGATGGGCGTGGTGCTGCTGCTGAACGCGGGGTTCATCCTGGCGTTCTACAAGGAACTGAAGCTGACCACGTTCGATGCGGCGCTGGCCGGCGCGCTGGGGTTTGCGCCGGGCCTCATCCACTACCTGTTCATGACGCTGGTCAGCGTGACGGCGGTGGGGGCGTTCGACGCGGTGGGGTCCGTACTGGTGGTGGCGCTGATGATCGCCCCGCCGGCCAGTGCATACCTGCTGACGGACCGGCTGCCGCGGATGATCGGGCTGAGCATGGGGCTGGGGGTGGTGAGCGCGCTGGCGGGGTACTGGATGAGCTACCTGCTGGACGTGTCCATCGCGGGGTCGATGGCGACGATGACGGGCGTGGTCTTTCTGCTGGTCTTTCTCCTTGCGCCGGAGCGGGGGCTGCTGGCCATCGCGCGGCGGCGGGCGCGGCAGCGGTGGGAGTTCGCGCAGACCATGCTGGCCATTCACCTGCTGAACCACGAGGGCTCGCCCGACGCCGCCGAGGAGTGCCGCGAGGCGCACCTGCACGAGCACCTGCGCTGGCAGAACGACTTTGCCCACCGCGTGGTCCGCGGCGCCGAGAAGACCGGCCTGCTGACCCGCGCCGGCGACGACCGCCTGGCGCTGACGGAGCGGGGGCGGACGGCGGCGCGGGAGGCGGTGGGGATGGGGGTGGCGGGGTGAACGGGTGAAGGGGTGAAGGGGTGAAGGGGTGAAGGGGTGAACGGGACGTCGCCGGCGGGTTTCGTCCCGGGCGGGTGAACCCGCGGCTGGAAAAGCGGGAAGCCCCGCAAACTGCGCGCGGGCTTCAACTGCGCAACGGCGATTTTGATTTCCTGAGGGAGCGCCACACCACGACCTGCCGTACCGAAAACCCGGCGCGCGACCGAAGGACCTCGCGTCGGCATCCATGGGGAACATC
The DNA here is from genome assembly GCF_036399255.1 of Longimicrobium sp. GTDB lineage: Bacteria > Gemmatimonadota > Gemmatimonadetes > Longimicrobiales > Longimicrobiaceae > Longimicrobium. The sequence continues at coordinate 83,034 of NZ_DASWNM010000166.1, read as the reverse complement.
GAAGCGCCTGGTCACCCGCGGCTGGAGGGGCAGCCGGCAAACTGCGCGGGTCGGCACCCGCTGATTGGATCACGCAACACCCGTCCGCGAAGGCGGACACCGCGTTGTCACAGTCGCGAATTCATTCGCCTCGGGCCGCCAAGGCCGTGCTTCTCTGCTTCTTCTTTGCTCCTCCGCGTGACATTCCTCTCGTGGATCTCGGGACGGCACCCGCCTTGCCCCCTGGAACCGGCTGCAGGATGCGGCTGATTCCAGACCAGAGAGGATTTCGATGGCGTGTCCCACGTTCACGCTGACGGGCGTGACTCCGCCGGTGTGGGAATGTGTGCGCAGGCGGGCCGCGGAGATGGGGGTGCCGGTGCCGCCGGGCGACCGCGGCTCCGTGCACCACACGCTGGCCGACGCCGACTACGTGTGGGACCCCGCCGCGGCCACGCTGTCCATCACCTTTACCCGCAGCCCCAAGTGGATCGGCTGCGGCGCCATGGCCGCGCGCGTGCGAAAGGTGGCGGCCGGCTGCGGCGCGTCCTGAGCCGGCGCGGGGTCCGCGACTTGCGACTGCCGCACCCCTTGAGCGGCTCCGGGGAGGTGCCCCGGGCCAGGTGTGACGACGCGAGGGAGGGTAACACGATGGCACGCTACGAGCGCGATTTCATCGGCCGGGTTCGCGGGATGTTCCACCGTCTCGCCGCGGACGACGACCGCCCGCGCCGCCCCATGATGGACGCCTCCGGACCCGGCGGAGAAGGCTACTACCTGACCCGCGGCATGCGGTACGACGCCGAGTACGGCTCCAGCGGCGGCCGCGGAGGATACGACCGCGGCTACGGCATGGCCCAGTTCGGGCGCGCGGGGCGGGGCCGCGGCTACGGCGGCGACTTCCAGACCGGCCGCGGCGGGCCCGACCGTGACGAGTTCTTCGTCAACCGCCGCCCCGGCGACAGCGGGTACAGCGGCGGCGCCTACGAACGCGACCTGGGCCCGCGTGGCGCGATGGGCTACGGCGGCGCCCAGCCGCGCGGCCGCGGCTACGCGGGCGACTACGGATCGGAGCCGGGCCTGCAGGGCTTTCCCATGGGCTACGACCGCGGCTACCGCGCCGGCCGCGGCGTCCCGCGCAACGCCGACGACATGGATTCCGGGCTGCGCGGCTACTACAGCGGCACGGCGCGCGTGGGCGGCGTCATCGGCCAGACCTCCACCGAGCCGGGAATGGTGTACCCGCCGGACCAGGGCGACCGCTACGGCCGCGCCCGCAATCCGCGCAACTACGGCCGCTGACCTCCCCGCCGGGAGGGATGCACGCGGGCGCTCCACGGGGCGCCCGTCGGCGTTCATCCACGGATCGATCGTACCCGTGTGACCGCTGGACGGCTGGGACGTCCTGTGACCGATTCATCACGATCGGATCACACCTCCCCAGCCACACCACTGCCCATGTTCCGCATCACGCGCGGGATGCACGTGCAGCACATCCAGTTCCCGTTCCCCGTCCTCGGCCCCCGCGACCTGGATGCCGGCGACGGCGAGACCCCCGCGGACGCCGAGGCCCCCCACGGCGGAAGCCGCACCCGCCGAGGCCCAGGGCGCCGCGGAGGACATCGTCGGCTGGCGTTCTCCGGCTTCCGCACGCTGCATCTGTACGGATCCGCGGATGCTGGAGGCCTGGCATCTGTTCCACGAGGACGGCGACGCCTCCGTCTTGGCCTGCTTCTTCGCCGAGGCGCGGCAGCCTGCCTGGCCGGCATCGGGGGATCGATGACGGCGAGGCGCCCCGCGGAATCCCGCGGGGCGCCTCGTCTCGTGCTCGGTAGATGCCGCGAGTTCTCAGAGGGTGTTGCCAAACCCTCAACGAAGCGATGACTTCGTGAGAAGGTGTTGCCAAACCCTCAGACTCCCCACGAAGCGGTGACTTCCTGAGAGGGTGTTGCCAACCCCCAAACTCACAACGACGCGATGACTTCCTGAGGGAGCGCACCACGGGTACCCAGAAGCCACACCGCCGCCCGCGCGCGACCGAAGGACCTCGTCTCGGTGGCGCAGGAGCCAGATCAGGGCACGGGACCCGACCCGTCGTTCTGCTGGCGAGGTCCTTGGGTCGGCGTGAAGGTGCAGTGTACAGGCGAGTTGCCGGGCGGTGTCTCCCTCAGGAAGCCAATCACGCCGGGAGGCTTGGCAACACCCTCTCAGGGCAGGCGCGCGCGCCCCGTCCGTGGATCGAAGACGGCGCCGGGCGGAAGCAGGTGCATCCGCACCTCCGCCGTCCCCAGCACCGGCGCGTCGGGGGCGGTGATGCGGGCCCGCCGCGCGTCGTAGATCACCACCGCACCGCTGCCGCGCACCGTCCAGCGCCCGTCCGGCCCCACCTCTACCGCCGTCGACTCGTCGATCCCCACGCCGATCAGCGCCGGCCGCTCCAGCACCGCCGCCAGCAGCCGGTTGTGCCGCTCGCGGCGGATGAAGTGCTGGTCGATGATGGTCCCCGGCAGAAACCCGAGCCCGGGCGCCACCTGGATGGTCCGCCGCGCCACGTCCGGGTACTCGTCGCCGTAGTAGCCGGCCGTGTCCGTGCGGAACTGGTTGCCGGTCAGCATGGAGTCCGGCATCACCGCCGCGCCCGCGGAGGTGCCGCCCACCACCGCGCCCTCCCGCCAGCGCGCGAGGATCGCCCGCAGCACCGGCGAGCCCAGCAGCACCGGCGTCACCCGCGCCTGGTCGCCGCCGGTGAACCAGATGCCCGTCACCCCATCCAGCAGCCGCGCCGCCGAGTCCGTCATCGCCGCGTCACGCGCCAGGTTCATCACGAACGTCTCCGCGCCCAGCACGCGCAGCTCGTCCGCCTTCTCCCGCCCCGACGCCTCCGGCTCCGCGCTGGCCATCGGCAGCACCGCGATGCGCGCCCGCCCCGGCCCGCCCGCCAGCTCCACGAACCGCGCGACCAGCTCCCGCGGCTGCTGCCCGCCGCCCACGATCAGCAGGTGCCCGCGACCGCTCTCCGCCGCCGCCGCGGCTCCCCCCGCCGCCGCGCATCCGCCGAGCAGCAGCAGCGGGAGCATGGCCGTGAAGGACCAGCGGAGGGTTCGATGAACAGGGATCATCCGTAGATGCCGTCGAGGGCAAGGGACTGGCGCGCGAGGGCGTGGTGGCCGTCGTCACCGCCGAGGACCTGGGCGACTACTGGTAGCCGGCGAGCGGGTGGCCCCGAATCTAAAAGAGCCTGCCCCGCGTACAGGTGTCGAGACACAGCCGGAAAACGGAATCGTGGCCCTCTCGGCGCCTCTGCGTGAGGATTGCTGTTGCGAATCCCGATCCCGCGATCGGTGCGCGGGTCGGCACGAGTGCCCGAAATCAAGCCGCCGCAACGGCTTCGCGCGCGCGCCGGTGGCGTGGCGGGGCCGGTGCGGTTACCTTTCGGGGCCGCGATGCACCCGCGTCCCGGCCTTTACGACGCCCCGCGCACGCTGATGGAGCAGACCTACTTTCGCCGCGGCTTCGGCCTTCGCAAGCAGATCGAGCCGCTGATCCGTTCCGAGTACCACAGCGCGCTGGTGGAGCGCATCCGCGCGAACGGCTACGAGGAAAGCTGGGGGGACGGCGACGCCCGCGTCACCGTGCGCCTGGCCGAGGAGTTCGGCTTCTGCTACGGCGTGGACCGCGCCGTGGAGTACGCCTACGAGACGCGCACCCAGTTCCCCGGGCGGCGCATCTTTCTGCTGGGCGAGATCATCCACAACCCGCACGTAAACCGGCGCCTTACCGACATGGGCGTCGTCTTTCTGCAGCCGGACGCGCAGGGCCGCTTCGACTTCGGCGGCATCGTTCCCGAGGACGTGGTCATCCTTCCGGCCTTTGGCGCCACCGTGGACGACTTCCGCCGCCTGCAGGCCATCGGCTGCATCCTGGTCGACACCACCTGCGGCAGCGTGCTGAACGTGTGGAAGCGCGTGGAGCAGTACGCGCGCGACGGCTACACCGCGCTCATCCACGGCAAGCACCACCACGAGGAAACGCGCGCCACCGCCAGCCAGGCCCTCAAGTACCCCGAGGGACGCTTTCTCATCGTCCGCGACATGGACGACACGCGGCGGGTGATGGACTACCTGGAGGGCCGACCGGGGGCGATGACGCGCGAGCAGTTCCTGGCGCACTTCGCGGAAAAGATGTCGGCCGGGTTCGACCCCGACCTGCACCTGTCGCGCATCGGGGTCGCCAACCAGACCACCATGCTCTCCGGCGACTCGCTGGGCATCGCCGCCGAGGTTGGAAGGTCGCTGCAGCGGCGCTTCGGCGGCGAGCCGGGCTTCGACATCGGCCAGCACTTTCGCTCGTTCGACACCATCTGCTCCGCCACGCAGGAGCGCCAGGACGCCGTCGAAAAGCTGATGAGCGGACCGGAGGGCGCGCCGGACGTGATGGTGGTGATCGGGGGATACAACTCGTCCAACACCAACCACCTGGCCGTGCTCTGCGCCCGCCACGCCGTGACCTTTCACGTGGCCGACGCGTCATGCATTGATCCCGAGCGTGGCACCATCCGCTTCAAGCCCGCCGGAACCCCGCTGGACGCGCCCGAGGTGGAGGCCGAGGACTGGCTGCCCGCCGGCCCCCTGGTGGTGGGGCTGACCGCCGGCGCCTCCACGCCCAACGTAAGGATCGGCGAAGCGGTGGAGCTTTTGCTGCGCGTTCGGGGCCTGCAAGTGCAGGAAGAATCAGTGGCTACGGCGTAAATGTTTTCGCCGTGGCGTTAGATGAGCGTTGCTCGGTGCCGGCGAAAGCGGCGTTGATGGCGGTGGGCGCGAACTCGGGGAACAGCTCCAGGAAGATGGCGAAGAGCTCGGGGTCGAACGAGCCCGCGTCGTCTTCCATGATGGCGAGCGCCTCTTCCGGGGTCAGCGGGGCGCGGTAGCTGCGGGCCGTGGTCAGCGCGTCGAACACGTCGGCGATGCGCATGATGCGGGCGGAGCGGGGGATCTCTTCGCCCACCAGGGCGTCGGGGTAGCCGCGGCCGTCCCACCGCTCGTGGTGGCTGCGCACCATGGGGCGGATGTCCCAGGGAAACTCCACCGGCGCCAGCATCTCGTCGCCGATCACCGTGTGGCGCTCCATGATGGCGCGCTCCTCGTCCGTCAGCCGCCCCGGCTTGTTCAGGATCTCCTCGGGCACCTCCGTCTTCCCCACGTCGTGCAGGAAGGCGCCCATCCGGAACCACACCAGGTCCCGCTCCGACAGCCCCGCCCGCTCCGCGATGCGGCAGGCGTAGTCCGCCACGCGGGCGCAGTGGCCCAGCGTGTAGCGGTCCTTGGCCTCGATGCTCTCGCCCCAGAACCGCACCAGCGAGAGGAAGTCCACCTCCAGCTCGGCCACCCGCTCGTCGATGTCGGCGAGGTCGGGCCGCGCCTGCAGGCTGGTGAAAAGCGCGTGCGAGCGGTTCAGCGCCTCCAGCGCTTGCCGGTTGCGCCCCTGCAGCCGCAGCACCCGCGCCATCTCGCGCTGCGCCTCGGCTTCCAGCAGCGGCTCCTCGCGGGCGGCGATGTCGATCGCCTGCCGCAGGTGGATTTCGGCGAGGTGCAGCTTTCCGCTTTCCCGGTAGATGATCCCGTAGAACTTGAGCGCCTCGGCTTTGCGGACCGCGTGGTTCACGCGGCTGAAGATTTCGAAGCCCTCATCGCAGCTCTGCCGGGCGCGCTCCAGCTCACCGCGCGCCAGGAACAGCTCCACCATGTTCACGTGGATGACACCCTCTTGGACGATGTCTCCGCGCGTCTCGCAAAGTGCCAGGGCCTGCTCGAAATACTCTTCGGCGGTGTCGAGGCTCCCCAGGTCCACGTGGAGCATTCCCAAGTTGTTGAGCACGGCTATCTGGGCGCCGACGTTGCTGGCGGCCTGAAGGTGTCCCAGACCGGTGCGGTACAGGTCGGCGGCTTTCTCGAGGTCGCCGCGGATGTTGGCGACGATGCCCAGGTTCTGGACCGCGGCGCCCAGTAGCCAGTGGTCGCCCAGCCGCTCGGCCCGGTCCCGTGCCGCCCCGAAGTAGCCTTCGGCGCGCTCCAGGTCACCGCGGGCCTGCGCCATCTGCCCAAGGCCGTTGAGGGCGCGGCTGGCCACGTCGTCGCTGGCATGCCGCTCCGCCAGCGTCAGCGCCAGCTCGAACAGTTCCAGCGCAAGCTCGTGCTGCCCCGCGTAACGGCGCGTGTGGCCCAGGCGCACCACGACATCCAGCACCCCGGCCGCGTTATGCGCCGCCAGGTGCTCGCGGTACACGGCGTCGTACGTACCCGCGGCGGCAGCCCAGTCTCCGGACCGCTCCTGTTCGGCTGCGCGCTCCAGCAACGGGTGCAGTGAAGGGTTCAACACAGCGGCGGGCAGAGAAAGTGACGCGGGGGCCTCTGCGCAGCGGCGCAGGGACCCCCGTCGTGCCGGGTGCAGCGTGGGCCGGGCGGCGAACCGCTCAGCCGCCGACGGAGATGTAACCCGACTGGACCGTGACTTCGCCGGTCTCGGTTTCCTCGACCGGCTCGGGCGCCTTGCGGCTGCTCGCCTCGACGCGCTCGGCGGTGGCGGCCTCAGGGGCCGTGGCCGAGTTGCTGCAGCCGCCGGTGCTGATCAGGATGCCAAAGAAGGCCAGGACGTAGCTTACACGAACACGGGACATAAGTCCTCCACAGTGAGAAAAGGAGCAGGAAACGTATGGGTACTTGGGCCATTCGCATTTGGGATGTGAGACACAATACGTTGCAGAGTGCTCGCTGTCAACTCCTCGAGACGCTCCTTAACGGTCCTGCCGTCCATTCATCCCCGTAGAGCAGATTCAGGCGCGGCGATTTTCCGCCGCCGGCCCTCGGTCCGCCCCTTCCGGTTCCGGCCTTTTCGTCGGGCGAAAAGGCCGGCTTCAAGGCTCAGTGGTGCTCCGGCGCTTCGCCGGGGATGATGCGGAACACGTGGTTGTACGTGGCCGCCAGCGCCCCCAGCCCCGCCAGGATCAGAAAGAACGTGGCGATGGAATATGCAACCGCCGCGCCGCTGCGGTCCACGCGCGCCCACGATGCCGCGGCCGTGGCCGTGACGGCCGCCAGCAGCAGGAGCAGCGCCCCCGCGCCGAAGCCCGCCGCCATCCCCAGCGTCTTCTCCACCGCGTCGCTCATCTCCGGCACCTTGATGGCGGAGGGGCCGCGGCGGCGCGGGTTGGCCTCGCTCCACTTCTGGTGCCGGCCCTTCACCGTGCCGAAGGTGTCGTCGGCGTTCTGGTCTTCGCGGCTCATGCGCCCCCCTGATGGCTCAGCGCGTATACGTAGGCGGCGATGGCGGCCACCTGCTGGTCGTCGAAGCTGCCGCCGCCCTTGGGCGGCATGACCCCCGGGTACTGCTTGGGGTTCGCCACGCCGACGTTGATGATGTTGATGATCTCGGGGTACTGCCCCGTGATGTTGAGCCACTGTGCGTCATTCAGCGCCGGTGCCGCCGGGCTTCCCGCGCCGCCTTGGCCGTGGCAGCTGGCGCAGACGGTGCCGAACTGGTCCTGGCCCTGGTCCACCATGGCTTGGGTGACGCCCTGCGGCAGGTTGGTGGCCACGATGCGCGCCGCGGTGGCGCCCACGGTGGTGCCGGGGGTCACCGCCGGCGGGTCGGGGAACGCGGCCTTCGGCACCTGCGGTTCGCCGCGCCACGACACGCGGTCAAAGCCACCCTCCGCGCCGGGTTCGCACCCGGCCAGCAGCACCGCCACCGGCAGCCAGGCGGCCCCGCGCATGCGCCGCCGAAACACGTCAGCCTTCACGACTCGTTCTCCTGTGTCTACACGCCGCGCGGCCAGGAGGCGCTTTCCCCCGGCCGGGCCGGTAAAAGAAGCGCTGGCCTCTGCTAGCGCAAGGGGCGCGCCGTTCGGCGGCGCACGCGTGCCCGCCGTGCAGCGAGCGGGTAAGTGATTGGGAAAGAACTGCTTGCGTATTCCACGGCGGTTCCCGGAACGGGCTCACGCCGCGTCCGGTTCCCGGACGGCGTCGCGTTCCCGCACGGCGATGCGGGCGGCGCGCTTCAGCCGCTCCACCATGGCGGTGAGCCCCGCCTCGCGCGCGGAGAGGCCGATCTTGCCCATCACCTCCCGCACGAAGTCGGGCGGGATGGCGATCACCGTCTCGGGCGGCTGGCCGTTGACGGCGTCGAAGATCATCGCCAGCAGGGCGCGGATGGCGGCGCTTTCCCGCGGCACCTCGGCGTGGTAGTACATCTTTCCATCCACCACCTCGGGAAAGATGGCCACCGGCGTCTGGCACTCGTGCACGCGGTACTGCTCCAGGTCCACCCCGCGCAGGTGCTCGGGAAGGGGCGGCAGCCTGTTGGCGTACTGCACCAGCGCCTGGCGCGTCATGTCGGGCGACAGGGTGGCGAAGCGCCGCAGGATCTTTTCGATGGACGGCGGAATCTGCCGCGGGGCCGGCTGTGTGTCTGTCATGGTCGGTCTTGGGGTCCCTGGGGTCCACGTCCGGAAATCTACGTCCCGCGCCGCCGGGCACAAAGCAAAGGCGGGCCGGAGCGCCCGTCGGCTCCGGCCCGCCTTCCCTCATCCACCGGAGCCGCCGTTTACGAAGACTTGGGCCCGGCGTTGCGCACGGCCTCGGGGACGCGGTCGGCAAAGCGCTCGAAGTTGGTGCGGAACGCCTCGGCCAGCTCGCTGGCCTTGGCATCGTACGCGGCCGCGTCGGCCCACGTGTCGCGCGGGTTCAGCACCTCGGAGGGCACGCCGGGGACGCTGGTGGGGATCTGCAGGCCGAAGAAGGGCGCGGTGGCCGTCTCCACGTCGTCCAGCTGGCCCGCCAGCGCGGCACGCACCATGGCGCGCGTGTACGACAGCTTCATCCGGCTGCCCTCGCCGTACGGGCCGCCCGTCCAGCCGGTGTTCACCAGCCACACCCGCGCATCGTGCTCGCGCAGCTTGTCGCCCAGCATCTCGGCGTACACGCCGGGGTGCAGGGGGATGAAGACGGCGCCGAAGCAGGCCGAGAAGGTGGGCTGCGGCTCCTTTACCCCCCGCTCCGTGCCGGCCACCTTGGCCGTGTAGCCCGAGAGGAAGTAGAACATGGCCTGCTCGGGCGTGAGCCGGGCGATGGGAGGCAGCACGCCGTACGCGTCGGCGGTCAGGAACACCACGTTGCGCGGATGGCCGCCCTGCGCCTGCGGAACGTGGTTGTGGATGTAGTGCAGCGGGTACGAGACGCGGGTGTTCTCGGTGATGGACTGGTCGTCGAAGTCCACCCGGCGCTCCTCGTCCAGCACGCAGTTCTCCAGCACCGTGCCGAACATGCGCGTGGTGGCGTAGATCTCGGGCTCGCCCTCGGGGGACAGCTTGATGGCCTTGGCGTAGCAGCCGCCCTCGAAGTTGAAGATCCCCTCGTCGCTCCACCCGTGCTCGTCGTCGCCGATCAGCGCGCGCTCGGGGTCCGCCGAAAGCGTCGTCTTGCCGGTGCCCGAGAGGCCGAAGAAGAGCGCGCTGTCACCCTCGGGGCCCACGTTGGCGCTGCAGTGCATCGACAGCACGCCCTGCTTGGGAAGCAGGTAGTTCAGCAGGCCGAAGACGGACTTCTTGATCTCGCCCGCGTACCGCGTGCCGCCGATGAGCACTTCCTTCCGTCCGAAGTGGATGAGGATGAAGGTGCTGGTGCGGGTGCCGTGGCGCTCGGGGTCCGCCTGGTACTCGGGTGCGTGCAGGATGGTGAACCCGGGGACGAACTCCTCCAGCTCGGCGGCGGAGGGGCGGCGGAACATGTTGTACGCGAACAGGTTGTGCCACGCGTTGGGCGTGACCACCCGTACGCCCAGCCGGTAGCGCGGATCCGCGCCGCCCCACATGTCGCGCACGAACAGGTCCTGGCCCTCCAGGTGCCCCATCACGTCTTCGCGCAGCCGGTCGTAGTTCTCGGCCTCGAAGGGGATGTTGACCTTGCCCCAGTCGATGTCGCCCTCGGACGCGGGCTCGCGCACGATGAAGCGGTCCTGGGGCGAACGCCCGGTGTGCGGGGTGGTGACGGCGTTGAACGGCCCGCCGTCCACCAGGCTTCCCTCGCCCCGGCGGATGGCGTGCTCCACCAGCTCCACCGGGTTCAGGTTCCAGAAAACGGTTCCGGGGTTCCGGATGCCGTGGTTGTCCAGCCCGTAGCGGCTCTCACGCCCGAAGGTGGGCGCCGGGGCCTCGGGGTTCAACGTGGTGGCCATGGTCGGTGTCGGTGCGGGTCGTGCGGCCCCGCCGCGGCCGCATCTGCGGCGGCGGGACGGAAACGGCAACTCTAGCACGGCCCGCCGGGCACGGCAAGGTGAGCGCCATCCACCACCCGCCGGCGGGCCGCGGTGTCACACGCGGAGCGGGGCCGCTCCCGGTGGTGGAAGCGGCCCCGCGAATTCCGATCCGGCCCGGTTCAGCGCAGGACCACGTCGAAGGTGTGCGACGCGGCGTTGCGTCCCACCCGCGCCATCATGCTCTGCCCCAGGTGCCAGATGAGCGGCGCGGAGGCGAAGGCGCGTCCCCCGCCCACCGGCTGCGCGATCAGCGACACCTGGTACGAGGAACGCTCCTCGGGGCGGGGGAGCTGGAACTGCGCCGTCTCCATCCGGCTCACCCGTCCCAGCCGGAACCGCACGCCGTCGCGCACGGCGTACAGCACCATGTCCTGGTGGCCGTCGTTCACCACCTCCACCTCGCCGTCGGCATAATTGGGAGCCTCGAACTGCGACTCTCCACCCCCGGCCGATGCGCACGCGGTGGCGAGCGAGAGAAGGAGCACGCCGAAGAGCGGGGTGCGGATGGTGGTACGCATGGCTCCCTCCAGGGTCAAACCGGTTCAGGACGCATGGGTGTCATCAGACACCCGGCAGTGGCTCCGGGCGCGTCCTGATCCCATTGTCGCGCCGCCGTTTGCGGCGCCGGGGTATCGATTGGACGGGGCATAAGGCATGCCAGATTTCACGTCACAAAACGCGCGCGGGAGCCCGGGTTTCCCATCCCCCGCCCGCACATCGACTTGCGCCGGATCCGCGGTTGCTCGTGGAGGGCAGGCCGGATCATTTTCGAGCGCCGCGGCTGCCCCGTCCCGGCACAGGTGGGATGATCCTGTCCCGCACGCAGGCAGCCGCCTTCCGCGGAAATGCATCGGGATGGTACGATCCAGCGCCGCTCGCCCTGCCGAGGGTCGACCCGACGACGGGGTGAATGGGTCCGTGCACTATCGATCCGGCATCCCCAGCGAGAGGCGGACGCCCGCGTAGACGGTGCGGCCCGGGCCGGGCTCGTAGTAGCGCCGCCCGAACGCGTTCACCGTGACCGACGTGTTGTACGCGCGGTCCAGCAGGTTCATCACCCCCGCGAACGGCGACAGCGCGAGTCCGCCGATGCGCGCGCCCTCCCAGCCGCCGCGCAGGTCCACCAGCGTGTAGGCGGGCGAGCGGAGCCGGCCCTCCGCGTCGTCGTCCGCCACGGGCGTGCTGGAGACGTGGCGCAGGTCAATCCCGGCGAACGGCCCGCGCGCCGGGCTCGCCAGCAGCGACAGGTCCAGCCGGTGCGGCGCCACGCCGGGGACGGGGTTCCCCTCGCGGTCCTGCCCGTTGACCACGTACCGGCCGAAGCGCGCGTCCGTCCAGCTGTAGGCCGCCCGCGCCGTCCATCCCGCGCGCGGCGTGAGGACGGCGCTGGCCTCCACGCCGCGGTGCCGCGCCCGGCCCGCGTTGCGGTAAAAGACGCGGCCCGGCGCGCCGGCCACCTCGAAGGGGATCAGCGCATCGTGCACGCGGGCCAGGTAGGCCGCTCCCTCCAGCCACGCCCACGGCGCCACCCGCGCCTTGGCCCCCACCTCGCCCGACACGGTGCGCTGCGGCTGCAACTCCGGGTTAAAGCCGCCCGCGCCGGTGGGGCGGTTGGCCAGCTCCGTCGTCGTCGGCGTTTCGAACGCCGTCGCCACGTTGGCGTACAGCGCCAGCCGCTCCGTCGCGGCGAAGGAAACGCCCAGGGCGGGGCTCAGCCGCTGCATCGTCCGCGCGCCGGAGTCGTCCGCGTTCTCGGCGGAGACCAGCCGGTCGCGCACGGCAAAGCGGAAGCGGTCGTAGCGCAGCGCGCCCAGCACCTCCACCCGCGACAGCGCCGCCGTCCCCTGCGCGAACGCGGAGGCCGAGGCCACGCGCTCGCGCTGGTCCAGCGTACGCGCGCCGCGCTCCCCCGCCTGGTTGGCGAAGTTCAGCCGGTCGTCGCGCTGCCCCTCCATCTCCCCACCCGCCAGCCAGCGCAGCGGCCCCGCCTCCGCCGACCACGACGCGCGCACCCCGCCCACGCGCCGGTCCAGGTCGATGACGGCGTTGGGGATGGGGTTGTCGATGGATCTGCCCAGCGCGTACGCCGCCACCTCCAGCGCACCGGCGCCCGCCTGGTGCCGCCACCACACCCCGGCCTGCCCCTGGCGCCCCTCCTCGCCCGTGCGCTGCTCCACGTTGCGCGCGAACGCCGCGCCCCGGTCCACCCGCAGGAGCGAGTCGGTGAGCGAGCCGGGGTTCAGCGCGTCATAGCGCACGGCGGTGAACGACAGCCGCACCTCGTCCGGGCCGCGCGCCAGGTGCAGCATTCCGCCCGCGTTCAGGTTGTCGGCGGACGCGTGCTCCCGGTAGCCGTCGTACGACAGCCGCGACACGTAGGCGCGGTACGCCGAGGCGCCGGTGCGTCCCCCCACGCTGGTCTCCATCCGCAGCAGTCCGTGGCTCCCCGCCAGCACGCGGTGCTCCGAGGCCAGCGGCGCCAGCGGCGGCGGCGCGGTGGAGAGCCGGATCACCCCGCCCGACGCGTTGCCGTACAGCGCCGACGCCGGTCCGCGGATCACCTCCACGCGCCCCAGCGCGGACGGATCCACGTGGTTCAGCGTCGTCTGCCCGTCCGGAAGCGTGGCGGGAATGCCGTCCACCAGCACGCGCACCCCGCGCATGCCGAACTGCGCCCGCGCGCCCTGCCCGCGCACCGAGATCCGCTCGCCCAGCGCGTAGTTGAAGCGGTTGTCCACCTGCACCCCGGGCACCGCCGACAGCGCCTCGGTGAGCGCCAGCCCCGGCCGCGCCCGCCGGATCTCCGCCTCCTGCACCACGGAAACGGGGAACGGCGCCCGCAGCACAGGCCCCGGCGTGCCGAGCACCTGCACGCTCACCGTGTCCAGCGGCACGATGCGCACGGTGTCCTGCGCCAGGAGGGCCGCCGGCGTGCTGAAGAGCAGCGCCGCGAAAAGGCCGGCGGCGCGTGCGTGGCGCAAAGTCATCGCGAACGTGAGCGAGGGCTGAGGGCGGATGAGACGGAGCCGGCGGGCGGACCCGCAAAAGCGCTGCCCCGGCGCCGGTCAGCCCCTTCCGCGGCGGGTAGATCAGGGCCGTTGCTGGCGCGAAAAACTCGTTCGCGTGTTGGCGGCCGGGGGTTTTGAGAATCGCCGCCCGGCGACTATCCTGCGGCCCGGCTCGCGACCGTTCACAACGTTCACGTCGGGGGCGAATCACGAGCCGCATCAACCCCCTTGACCGAGCTGCCCAGCGCGTTTAGCTTGGATGCAGACGGTCGCCCCCTGCCTGCGGGCAGTGTGGGTACTCACCTCCGGGGGGTTGTGCCAGCAATGGTGCAACCCCTCGTTATTTGGGTCATCCTGATGACCGTCTCCTCCGCTGTGCGGCCTCCGAAGCTCGAGATCTTCGTCGACGGCAGCAACTTCAACCTCGCCCTGATGCACGACGGGTTTGGCCACTCCGTCGACCTGAACCTGCTCGCCACCCGGCTCAGCCGCGAGCATCACTTCGTAAAGCTGCACTACTACACGTCGCCGCTGCCGGATGCCCATAGCCCGGCCTACCGGCGCCAGCAGAAGTTCTTTGACCAGCTACGCCGCAGCCGCCGCATCGAGCTGGTGCTGGGCCGCCACGAGCCGCGCTGGGACGACAGCGGCCGCCGTTACCACGTGGAGAAGGAGACGGACGTGAACCTGGCCGTGGACATGGTGAGCGGCGCGTACGAGGACCGCTTCGACGTCGCCATGCTTGTGGCCGGCGATACCGACTACGTCCGCGCCATCCGCGCGGTGCAGGCCCGCGGCAAGCGCGTGGTCTGGTGCCACCTTCCCACCCAGCGCCACACGCACCAGCTCGCGCAGCTCTGCGACGAAAAGCGCGAGCTCACGGCGAAGTTTCTTCGCACCTGCGCCCTCGGTGCTCACGTGCGGTGACCCGGCCGGCGCTCTCCCGTGCCGTGCAGCCCGCCGCCCATGGACCACGTGGGTTGGAAGACCGCCCGGCCCGTGTTAACCTCCATCCCAGGAACCGGCCGTTCCGGCCAGGGAGGCCCCGCGTAATGAGCAGTGCAACCATGGACGTCTCGATCGACCAACTCCGCCAGCTTCCCTTGGAAAAGCGCCTCGCGATCATCGAAGCGCTCTGGGAGAGCGTCGAGGAGGAACTCGGACCGGTCCCGATCCCGGATGATGTTCTGGATGAGGCGGAACGGGAGTTCGAGGCGCACCTCGCGGACCCCTCGACCTCCGTTCCGTGGGAGCAGGTGCGTGCCGAAATGCGGAGGCGCCTCGAGGATTCGGCCGGGGAGGAATCTCCGGGGGAAATGCACCTGTCGGAGCGCGAGCAGGCAGAGATCGACCGCCGGCTTGCGGCGCACGAGCGCGATCCGGGCGCGGCCAGGCCGGTGGATGCGTTCCTGGATGAACTGGACCGCCGGTACGCGTGAGCCGCGCGTTCGTCATCCTGCCGGATGCCCAGCGCGAGATCACCGAGGCGGCCGACTGGTATCACGCAGGAACTCGCGGCTTGGGGCTGCGTTCCGCCGGGAGCTGCGCTCCACGCTGGCGACCATCCGGGGGCACCCGCTGCGATTCGCGCCCGTGTACAGAAACGCTCGCGCCGCGTTCCTGTCCCGGTTTCCGTACCGCGTCACCTATGTAGCGGATGATGCCGGGATCGTCGTCGTCGCATGCACGCACCACCGGCGCGACCCGCAGGTCTGGATGGAACGCGTTCGCTGACGCAGCGGGCGGGGAGGTGAGAATACGAAGCTCCCCGCCTGACGGCCGGGAGCTTTCGTGTAAATGGAGCTGCCGACCCATCAGGCCGGCGCGGCCTCGACGATCATCACGAAGCCCATGGCGCCGGCGGCACAGACGGAGATCATCCCGAACTGCTTGCCGCGGCGGCGCAGCTCGTTCAGCAGGGTGACCGTGATGCGCCCGCCCGTGGCACCGAAAGGATGGCCGATGGCGATGGAGCCGCCCATCACGTTGATCTGGTCCACCGGCGGCAGGCCCAGCGCCCTGTCGCGCCCCAGCCGCTCGCGAGCAATCTTGTCGGAATCGAACCACTGCAGGTTGCTCAGCACCTGCGCCGCGAACGCCTCGTGCACCTCGAGCAGGTCGATGTCCTTCATGGTGAGCCCCGCGCGGTCAAACGCCGTGGGCGCGGCGTAGACGGGGCCCTGCAGCAGCTGGTCGCCCGGGTCCAGCGCGGCGTAGGCGTAGCTGCGGATGAAGCCCAGCGGCTTGTACCCCAGCGCGGCCGCCTTTTCCTCGCTCATCAGCAGCACCGCGCTGGCGCCGTCCGTCAGCGGCGACGCGTTGCCCGCCGTCACGCTGCCGTACCTGCGGTCGAACACCGGCTTCAGCGAGGCCAGCTTCTCGTACGAGGTGTCCGCGCGGATGCCGTTGTCGCTGGTGACCACCTGCTCGTACTTCGGCGGCACGTAGAACTGCGCGATCTCCGCCGTCAGCCGCCCGTCGGCCGTGGCCGCCGCGGCCAGCTGGTGCGAGCGCAGCGCCCAGCGGTCCTGCTCCTCGCGGCTGATGCCGTTCTGCTTGGCCATCTTTTCCGCGCTCTCGCCCATCGTCTCGCCCGTGGTGGGCTCGGCGATGGCGGGGGTGATGGGGGCCAGGTGCCGCGGCCGGATGGCGCGAAAGGCCTGCAGCCGGTCGCCCAGCGACTTGGCCTTGCTGGCGCGCACCATCGCCTCGCGCATCTCCTTGCTGAACAGGATGGGCACGTCCGTCAGCGACTCGGCGCCGCCGGCGATCACGATGTCGGCCATCCCCAGCGCGATCTGCTCGGCGCCCGAGGTGATGGCCTGGTTGCTGGACGCGCACGCGCGGCCCACGGTGAACGACGGCACCCGCGGCGGGATTCCCGCGCCCAGCGTGACCTCGCGGGCAATGTTGGGCTCCTGCACCGACTGCACGACGGTGCCGTAGACCACGTGGTCCACCAGCTCCACGTCCAGCTCGGTGCGGGCGATGAGCTCGCGGACGGCGGCCTTGCCCAGCTCGGTGCTGGTGACGTCCTTGAAGTCCGTCCCCGACTTGGCGAAGGGCGTGCGGCACCCGTCGATGATGGCGACCCTGCGGCCGATGTTGTTCATGTGCACCCGTCGTTCGCGCGGCGTAAGTCGTTCGTGGGCGCGACAATCTCAGTGTGAACGCTGCTCATAACAAGGGATGCGCCGGCTGAGGTCGATGCGTCGGCTCGGAACCACGACTGCAACGGCGGGTTGGGCGTGTCCCTCCGCTGCGCTCCGGGCCGGGCTGCGCGCGCCGTAGGCAACGATACAACTGTTGCCAACGGCGCCGAGCCCCCGGCGCTCACCTGCATCGTCGCGTCTCCGCTCCTCTCGTGCATGCGCGCCGGTGTCTCGGCCCTGCGGGCGCGCATCCCTCACGCATGCGAAGCGCCAGGCCTCCATCGTCGAGGCCGATCAGCGTCATTCACCACGTCGGATGCCGCCGCGCGGAGGCGGCGCGGCCGGTGGAGGACCGATGGGCTGGCGTCGGCGGCCAATGCTTGCCCCGGCCGCCGGATGTGGCTAAGTAGGGAGTTCGCTCCGGTTTGCGGACCCCTGAACCGATGATGCCCGTGCGCCAGAAACCCGGTCCCACCGCCTTGCCCAACGCCACGCGGGAGATCCGCCATGCATCATGAGACGGGGCTGATCGCCCTGCTGGCCGTGGGGTTCGGGCTGGCGTTCGTGCTGGGCTTTGCGGCCAACCGGCTGCGCCTGCCGCCGCTGGTGGGATACCTGCTCGCGGGCGTGGCGGTGGGGCCGTTCACGCCGGGGTTCGTGGGCGACGCCGGGCTGGCGTCGCAGCTTGCGGAGATCGGCGTGATCCTGCTGATGTTTGGCGTGGGGCTGCACTTTTCGCTCGACGACCTGCTGGCGGTGCGGAAGATCTCCCTTCCCGGCGCCGTGGCGCAGATCACCGCGGCCACGGGGATGGGCGCCCTGCTGGCGCGGCTGTGGGGGTGGCCGTGGGGGCAGGGGGTGGTGTTCGGCCTCTGCCTTTCCGTGGCCAGCACGGTGGTGCTGCTGCGCGCGCTGGAGCAGCGGGGGCTGGTGGACTCGGCGGAAGGGCGCATCGCCATCGGCTGGCTGATCGTGGAGGACCTGGCCATGGTGCTGGCGCTGGTGCTGCTTCCGGTGCTGGCGGGGGTGCTGGGCGGCACGCCGCCGGAGGGCGGCGGAAGCATTGCCGCCGCCGTGGCGATGACGCTGGTCAAGGTGGCGGCGTTCCTGGCCGTGATGTTCGTGGGGGGGCGGCGTGCGGTGCCGTGGCTGCTTGGGTGGGTGGCGCGCACCGGCTCGCGCGAGCTGTTCACCCTCAGCATTCTGGCGGTGGCGCTGGGGGTGGCGGTGGGCGCGGCGGGGCTCTTTGGCGTGTCGTTCGCGCTGGGGGCGTTCTTCGCGGGGGTGGTGATCAGCGAGTCGGACCTCAGCCACCAGGCCGCGGCCGATGCGCTCCCCTTCCAGGACGCCTTCGCGGTGCTCTTCTTCGTCTCGGTGGGGATGCTGTTCGATCCGTCCGTGCTGGTGGAGCAGCCGCTGCAGGTGCTGGGGACGGTGCTCATCATCCTGATCGGCAAGTCGCTGGTGGCGCTGGCCATCGTGCTGGCGTTCCGCTATCCCGTGCGGACGGCGCTGGTGGTCTCCGCCAGCCTGGCGCAGGTGGGCGAGTTCTCGTTCATCCTGGCCGGCCTGGGCATTACCCTGGGGCTGCTGACGCCCGAGGGGCAGAGCCTGGTGCTGGCGGGCGCGCTGCTCTCCATCACCGCCAACCCGCTCGTCTTTGGCGCGGCGACCTGGCTGGAGCGCCGGGTGCGCGCCAGCCCCCGTCTGGCCGCCGCGCTGGAGCGGCCCGCCGGCGCGCTGGCCGAGCTCCCCGCGGGGGTGGACGAGGCGGGGCTGCACGGCCACGCGGTCCTCATCGGCCACGGCCGGGTGGGGGCCCCGGTGGCGCACGCGCTGGAGCGGCAGGGGATTCCCTACGTGGTGGTGGAGCAGAACCGGGAGGAGGTGGAGGCGCTGCGGGCGCGCGGAATGCCCGCCCTGTTCGGTGACGCCAGCCGGCCCGGCATCCTGCGGCACGCGCACCTGGAGCGGGCGCGGCTGCTGGTGGTGAGCGCGCCCGACGCCTTCCAGGCGCGCCTCATCCTGGACCACGCCCGCAAGATGAACCCCGACATCGACGCGGTGGTGCGCACCCACAGCGACGAGGAGCGCGCGCACCTGGAGCGCACGGGCGTGGGCCGCGCCGTGGTGGGCGAGCGGGAGCTGGCGCTGGCCATCATCCGCTACGCGTTCGGCACCTTTGGCGTGCGCGAGGACATGGCCGCCGTCGCCGCCGAGACGCTGCAGCTTCCCGATCCTCACACCGGGCGGGGCGGCGGCAGGGGGCAGCCCATCCCCGGCGCGCGCGACGGCTGATCCCGGATCCGCAGGAAAAACACACACAGGTTCATCGCAGATCTGGTTGCAGGCAACGCTGCGGGTGCGTCACGCGGCGAGGCCTGCCGTCGTGCCGTCGCAAGCTCCCGCAACGGTGAGTATCGCGGAATCTTCCGCAGACACCTTTCCGGCCGTGTACGCGCTGCAACCGGCGGCCGCCTTCACCTGCCGCGCGTCTTTTCCAGGAGCCTGCCTCGCCGTTGAGCCGGACGGGAGCGCCGGTGCGTCCGCCGGACCGGGACGTCGCTCCAGAGCTTTGGTGCGTCCGGGAGTCCGCGGGATCGCGCGGCGGGTGTCGGTGACGGCTTGCTCCCGGAGCGCTACGGCGGCATGGGTGCCTCCCCCGAAAAACGCGGATGGCCCCCTGCCGCGCTTCCATCCCTCTGCCGACCCTCCGCTTCGCCCCGACCCCGGCGCCGTGCCGCAGCGATGGATCGGGTGCTCACCCCGCCCGACACATGATCTGCCGCCCCTGCATCGAAAGCGGACGGAGAACCAAAAACAACGGAAGACCTCACGCAGAGACGCGGGGAGAGAAGGAAGAACGTTCTCTCCGCGTCTCTGCGTGAGGCTTTTCTTCATCGGTTGCGCGCAGGGGCACTTGACGCCCGGTGTACTGTATTCAACGCCGTCACGGGGTTTGCCATCCGGCGCGGGGACGGATAGATTCCGCCGCCTTCACCGCCCCCTTCAAAAGAGACGTAGATCGTGGATCGATCGGCACTTACCCATACGGACACCTTCGTGCGCCGGCACGTGGGGCCCGACGAGGCAGAGATCCGGCGCATGCTGGACACGGTCGGCTACGGGTCGCTGGACGAGCTGGTGGACGCCACCATTCCCTCGTCCATCCGCCTTGACCGGCCGCTGGCGCTGGGCCCGGAGCGCAGCGAGTACGAGCTGCTCAAGGAGCTGCGCGCCATGATGTCGCGCAACCGCGTCTTTCGCAGCTACCTGGGGATGGGCTACCACGACTGCATCACCCCGCCCGTCATCCAGCGCAACATCCTGGAAAACCCGGGCTGGTACACGCAGTACACGCCCTACCAGGCCGAGATCGCGCAAGGGCGGCTGGAGGCGCTGCTCAACTTCCAGACGATGGTCGTCGATCTTACCGGCCTCCCCATCGCCAACGCGTCGCTGCTGGACGAGGGCACCGCCGCGGCCGAGGCCATGGCGATGGCGTACGGAATCGGCGGCGGGGAGAAGAAGAACACCTTCTTCATCTCGTCACTCTGCCATCCGCAGACCATCGACGTGGTAAAGACGCGCGCCCGGGCCCGCGGCATCGACGTGGTCGTCGGCGACTTGGAGCACTTCGACTGGACGCAGCCCGTCTTTGGCGCGCTGCTGCAGTATCCGGCCACCGACGGCGAGGTGTCCGACTACCGGCCGTTCACGCAGCGGGCGCGCGAAGAGGGTGTCGTTGTCGTGGCGGCGGCGGACCTGCTGTCGCTGGTGCTGCTGACGCCGCCGGGGGAGTGGGGCGCGGACATGGCCGTGGGGACCACGCAGCGCATGGGCGTGCCCATGGGCTTCGGCGGGCCGCACGCGGCGTACTTCGCCTGCCGCGACGAGTACAAGCGCCAGATCCCCGGCCGCATCATCGGGGTGAGCGTGGACGCCAACGGCAACCCCGCGCTGCGCATGGCGCTGCAGACGCGCGAGCAGCACATCCGCCGCGAAAAGGCCACCAGCAACATCTGCACGGCGCAGGTGCTGCTGGCGGTGATGGCGGGGATGTACGCCGTCTACCACGGGCCGGACGGCCTGCGGAAGATCGCGGAGCGGGTGCACACCCTGGCGGAGCTGCTGGCCGCCGGCGCCGAGCGGCTGAACTACCGCGTGGTGCACGGCGCCTTCTTCGACACCGTGCGCATCGACGTGGGAACGCGCGTGGGGGGCATCCTGGCCTCTGCCCGCGACCGCGGCATCAACCTGCGTGCCTGGGACGACGCCTCCATCTGCATTGCCCTGGACGAAACCACGGGCGTGGAGGACGTGGAGGAGATCCTGGTCTCGCTGAACCGCGGGGCGCCGCTGGACTTCACGGTCGACGAGCTGCTGGACGGGTTGACGTCGGGGATCGCGGAGGGCTTCCGCCGCAGGAGCGACATCCTCACCCACCCCGTGTTCAACCGGTACCACAGCGAGACCGAGATGCTGCGGTACATCCGGTCGCTGGAAAGCCGCGACCTGTCGCTGACGCACAGCATGATCCCGCTGGGCAGCTGCACCATGAAGCTGAACGCCACCGTCGAGATGATCCCGGTGACGTGGCCCGAGGTCAGCCGCATCCACCCGTTCGCGCCGCCCGAGCAGACCGCCGGCTACCTGGAGCTGTTCCGGTCGCTGGAGTCGGACCTGGCCGAGATCACCGGCTTCGACGCGGTGTCGCTGCAGCCCAACGCCGGCAGCCAGGGCGAGTTCGCGGGGCTGCTGGTGATTCGCGAGTACCACGAGGGGCGCGGACAGGGGCACCGCAACGTGTGCCTGATCCCGCAGTCCGCGCACGGCACCAACCCCGCCTCCGCGGTGATGGCGGGGATGAAGGTGGTCGTCGTGGCGTCGACGAACGAAGGCAACGTGGACCTGGACGACCTGCGCAAGAAGGCCGACCAGCACGCGGACGACCTCTCCGCGCTGATGATCACCTATCCCAGCACGCACGGCGTGTTCGAGTCGGAGATCCGCGAGATCTGCGACATCGTCCACAAGCGCGGCGGGCAGGTGTACATGGACGGCGCCAACATGAACGCGCAGGTGGGGCTGTGCCGCCCGGGCGACTTTGGCGCGGACGTGTGCCACCTGAACCTGCACAAGACGTTCTGCATTCCCCACGGCGGCGGCGGTCCGGGGATGGGGCCCATCTGCGTGGCCAGGCACCTGGCGCCGTACCTGCCCGGCCACCCGGTCATCCCCGTGGGCGGCGGGGAGCACGGCTCCATCTCGGCGGCGCCGTGGGGCAGCCCCAGCATCCTTCCCATCTCGTGGGTCTACATCCACCTGATGGGTGCCGAGGGACTGACGCACGCGACCAGGGTGGCGATCCTGAACGCCAACTACATCGCGAAGCGGCTGGACGAGCACTACCCGGTGCTGTACCGCGGCGCCAACGGCACCGTGGCGCACGAGTGCATCGTCGACATGCGGCAGCTCAAGGGGAGCGCGGGGATCGAGGTCGAGGACATCGCCAAGCGGCTGATGGACTACGGCTTCCACGCGCCCACGGTCAGCTTTCCCGTCGCGGGGACGATGATGATCGAGCCCACCGAGAGCGAGGCGCTGGGCGAGCTGGACCGCTTCATCGAGGCGATGGTGATGATCCGCGACGAGATCCGCGAGATCGAGGCGGGGATCGCCGACCGGCAGGACAACCTGCTCAAGCACGCCCCGCACACCGCCGCCGCCGTGACGGCGGACGCGTGGACGCACGCCTACGGCCGCGAGCGCGCGGCGTTCCCGGCCGCGTGGGTGCGCGAGCGCAAGTTCTGGCCGGCCGTGGCGCGCGTGAACAACGCCGCAGGCGACCGCAACCTGGTGTGCAGCTGCCCCCCCGTGGACATGTACGCGCAGGTGTAGCGTGCTGCGTCGCTGCGGTGGATGAAAAATCGGCCCGGCGCTCTCCTCGAGCGCCGGGCCGATCCGCGTTTGGGTGGATGGAGAGACTCAGTCCGATCCCGTGGGCGGAGGCGTGCCGTACAGGACCGCGAGGATGCGCTCGCCGATCTCCTGCAGGGCGGGGCCTTCGTGGCTGTCCAGCAGGATGATGACGCCGTCGTCGTCGGGAATGCGCAGGAACCACGCGCCAAAGCCGCCCAGGCTGCCGCGCCGGTCCACCAGCGTCAGCGTGCGCCCGCCGCCGAACGGCCGCGCGTACACCCAGCTGCCGAACGCGGCGGCGCCCGGCCCCGGCGCGTACATGGTGTCGCGCCAGGCGGGTGCCAGCAGGCGCCCGTCCGCCAGGGCCCGGTCCAGGCGGTACAGGTCGCCCGCGGTGGAGAACATGGACGCGGCGCCGTGGAAGTTGCGCAGGTCGATCTCCGGCGGGCGGCGCAGGCCGCCGCTGTCCGTGGCCGCGTAGCCCACCGCCTCGCCGGGGAGCGCGGCCGGGTACGGATGCTCGCCCGTGTGCCGCATGCCGGCAGGGCGCAGCACGCGCTCCGCGAGAAGATCGGCGAAGGTGCGACCGGTCACGCGCTCCAGGATGCGCGCCAGCAGGTAGTAGTCGCGGTTGTTGTACTGAAAGGTGGACCCGGGCTCCGCTAGCAGCTCCGCATCCAGCCCCTCCTCCGGGTGGTACTCGTGCGAGGGCGTGCTCTGGTCGTGCGGCAGGCCGGACCGGTGCGTCAGCAGGTGCCGCAGCGTGATGCGGTCCCCCGTCGCGCGCCGGAACTCGGGAAGCCAGGTGGTGACCGGCGCGTCCAGGCGCAGCCGGCCCTCCTGTACCTGCTGCATCACCAGCAGCGCCGTGAACGCCTTGGTGACGGAGGCGATGCGCATCGGCGTCGTGGGCGTGAGCCGCGCCCCCGTCTCGCGGTCCACCGTGCCGAACGCCCCCTCGTAGACGACCTCCCCCCGGCTGGCGACCAGCGCCGTCCCGTTGAACCGCCCCGCCTCCGCGTACGACCGCAGGATGGAGTCGATGCGCGCGCCGTGCTCCTGCGCCGCAAGCGGCGTCGCCGCCGCGGCAATGCAGACGAAGCCGACCCGGAGGATGACGGGATGCACGTGACTGCCTCCGCTGTATCGGGCTTGTTCAATGTAGGATTCGGGAGGATACGCTTCCGTGGCACGATCGGCAATGGCGAGACGATTCCGCGCAGCTTCGGGGCTGGCGCAAACCGCACACTCTGTCTATCTTCAGCCGTTCACTCCGAGCACTTGACGGGCGCGAACCACTTGTGCGGCGGGTAGCAAGATGCTACCATTGGAGGGCGGATGGGCAGAGGGGAGCCAGCGTATGATCTGCGGGAGCTGCAGCGGCTGATTGGGCAGGGACCGATATCCTCATCCATCACCAATGTGGCGGACGAGGGAGCATCGGAACTCGGCTTGAGCCGCAGCGACATCGTGGAAGCCGTGCTCGAGCTTTCGAGCCGGAACTTCTACAAATCGATGGAGTCCGAGCGATTGCCCGGCCTGTGGCAGGATGTCTATCACCTGGAGTTCAGGGGCGTCTGGTTGTACATCAAGCTGCAGTTGGCAGTGAACGGACGCGCGTTCGTGGTGCAGTTCAAAAGGAGGTGAGATGATTCCGAAGAACGATACCTGCCCGTTGTGTGGCGGCCCAGCCACCTTGGTGGAAGAGCCACACTCCATGCGCATGGGAGATCGGCCCGTCACCTTCATGGACTGCTTCTACCGTTGCGCCAGGTGTGGTGAGGAGTACTTGAATGGCGAGATGATGGATGACTCGCAACGTCGTGCGAGCGCCGTCATCCGCGCGGAGGACGGGCTGCTGGCGCCGGCGGAGATCGTGGAATTGCGCCGCAAGTACTCGCTGACGCAGGCGCAGCTGGAGCGGCTGATCGGGGCGGGTGAAAAGACGGTGGTGCGGTGGGAGCGCGGCACGGTGGCGCAGAACAAGACCGCCGATACGCTGCTCCGCGTCCTGCGCGATCATCCCGAGGTCGTCGCCGATCTCGCGAAGCGGCATACGCGTCCGGCGAAGCCCCGCCGCGCGCCCGCGGCTCGCCCCCGCCGGAAGGCCGGCAGCGGCTGACCCGTTGAGGAGCCTCCGCATCCATCAGGCGAAACGCCGCCCCGGATCACCGGGGCGGCGTTTTCGCAGGCGGTCAGGTTCGCGCTTCGGGCGGAGCCGGTCAGGCCGACAGCGCCTCTTCGGGCACGGCGGCGCTGGCGGGGAGCGCGACGCCGAACTCGGCGCCGCCTTCCAGGCGGTTGCGGGCCCACACGCGGCCGCCGTGCGCCTGCACCGTCTGCCGCACCAGCGCCAGCCCCAGCCCCGTCCCGCGCGTCTTGGTGGTGAAGTCGGGCTCCCACACGCGCGCCACGTGCTCCGGCGCGATCCCCGGGCCGTCGTCCATCACCCGCACTTCCAGGTTGCCGTCCGCCTCGCGCACGTCCACGGTCACCGATCCGCCGCCGGCCTGCGTCACCACCTCACCCGCGTTCAGCAGCAGGTTGGCGAAGGCGCGGGAGAGCGCGTCGTGGTGGCCCAGCACGGCCGGCAGCGCGTTGGGCGCGCGCAGGTCGTGCCGCACCTGCGGCGGCAGGTGCGTGCGCAGCAGGTAGTCCAGCATCTCGCGTACGTCCACCTCGCTAGGCGGGCCCTCGGGCATGCGGCCCATCTGCGCGAAGGTGCGCGCCAGCTCCTCGAGCCGCGCGGACTCGGCCTCCAGCACCTCCAGCGCCTCGCGCGCGTCCGGGCGCTCCGGCGTGGTGCGCTGCAGCGTGTGCAGCGCAAAGCGCATCGGCGTGAGCGGGTTCTTGAGCTCGTGCGCCACGCGGCGCGCCATTCCCACCCAGGTGCGCGCGCGCTCCGCCTCGAGTTCGGCCTCGCGCGAGGCCTCCAGCTCCGCCGCCATCCGCCGGAAGGCGCGGCGCAGCACCGCGAACTCGTCCGCCGCGGCCACGCCGTCGTTCTCCGGCAGCGCCTCGCGGCGTCCCACCATCCGCGCCCACCCGGCCAGCTCTTCCACGGGGTGCGAGAGCCGCCGCCCCATGCCGCGCGACGCACGCAGCGCCAGCACGGCCAGCACGCCGCCCACCAGCAGCCCGGCCAGGGGGATGAGCGCCACCGAGCGGCTGAGCAGGTAGTCCCAGCGCCGCGCGTTGGTGATGGAGGCCTCCAGCTCGCGCCGGTGGCGGGCGGCGGCGCGGGCCAGCGCGGGATCGCCCGAGCGCTCGGCGCGGCGGATGAGCTCGCCGCCGCTGGCGCCCGCGCGCTCCCACGCACCGTCCGCGTCCGAAAGCTGCACGGCGCGCGACACGGCGTACGCACCCAGCCCCACCAGCAGCAGCGAGGGGAGCACGGAAAACATCAGCAGCGCACGGCGGAGCCGGCGTTCAAAGGGACGGCGCCAGGCCATCACACCCCCCTTGGTGCACGCGACGGGTTGACCGGAAGCCGCGCGCGGCGAGAGCTTGTCGCGCGCAGCCGGCGCAAAGGTATGCCCAAAGCGGGCGCCGCGGCAAGCAACGCGTTGTGGACGGGAGCGGATGACGGGGAGCCTTGAGGCGGAGCTGCGCGCGCGGTTCGACGTGCGCGAAGAGCGGTTCGAGCACGGCGGGTGGGGGGTGGAGCTCATCCTTCCCCGCGCCGCCGACGAGCTGATCGACGAGGCGGAGTTCGAGGGCGACGAGCGGCTGCCGTACTGGGCGGAGCTGTGGCCGTCGGCGCGGGCGCTCGCGCGCTACCTGCTGGAGAACGGCAGTGCGAACGTGCGAGAGTGCGAAAGTGCGAGAGTGGATGATTGGACCGGCCTCCGTGTGCTGGAGCTGGGGTGCGGGGTGGCGCTGCCGTCGCTGGTGCTGGCGGCCCGCGGCGCCGGCGTGCTGGCGACCGACTGGTACGACGACGCGCTGCGCTTTGCCCGCGCCAACGCCGAGCGCAACGGCCTGCCGCCCCTGCAGACGGAGCTGCTGGACTGGCGCCAGCCGCGCGGCGGGTGGGGCTACGACCTGGTGATCGCCGCCGACGTGCTGTACGAGCCGCGCAACGGGCCGCTGCTCACCGCCCTCTTTCCCCGCGTGGTGGCGCCGGGCGGCACGGTGCTCATCGCCGATCCCGGCCGCGTGTACGCCGGCGACTTTCTGCGCCTGGCGCGCGGCGAAGGCTGGAGCGTGGACGAGGCCGCCGTCCGCATGGAGCCCTCCGCCGCCGGCGCCGAAAGCCGCGTCCGCATCCACCGCCTGCGCCGCGCCGACGGTGGCTGATCGGCCATCTACGGCCCCGCGCCGGCCACCGGGCGAATGAATTCGCGGCTGGGAAAACGCGATGTCCGCCTTCGCGGACGAGTGTTTCGCGATCCGCTCAACAGGTGCAGCCCCGCGCAGTTTGCGGGGCTTCCCGCGGTTGTTGCGGCGAGTTTACTCGCTCCCGCGGGCTCGGGCGGGGGAGATGGGCATCCCGCCACCGCCCGCCCGGGCGAATGAATTCGCGGCTGGGACAACGCGATGTCCGCCTTCGCGGACGAGTGTTTCGCGATCCGCTCAACAGGTGCAGCCCCGCGCAGTTTGCGGGGCTTTCCGCAGTTGTTGCGGCGAGTTTACTCGCTCCCGCGGGCTCGGGCGGGGAGATGCGGGCACCCCGCCACCGCCCGCCCAGGCGAATGAATTCGCGGCTGGGAAAACGCGATGTCCGCCTTCGCGGACGAGTGTTTCGCGATCTGCCCAGCAGGTGCAGCCCCGCGCAGTTTGCGGGGCTTTCCGCAGTTGTTGCGGCGAGTTTACTCGCTCCCGCGGGCTTGGGCGGGGAGATGCGGGCATCCCGCCACCGCCCGCCAAGGCGAATGAATTCGCGGCTGGGAAAACGCGATGTCCGCCTTCGCGGACGAGTGTTGCGCGAGCCGTTAGCAGGTGCAGCCCCGCGCAGTTTGCGGGGCTTCCCGCTTTTCCAGCCGCGGCTTCAGCCGCCCGACACCGGGCCGCGCCGAACCGGGCTCGAGCGTTTCTACAGCTGCTCCACCGTGTGGCCGCGCGCGCGGAGCATGGCCACCACGCTGTCGTCCCCCACCAGGTGGCCGGCGCCCACCACCACCAGCACGTCTTCCCAGCCGCGCAGCAGCGCCTCGATCTGCGGCACCCAGGCGGCGTTGCGGTCCGTCAGCAGGCGGGCGTACATCTCCGGCGCCTGGGCCCGCGACTCGTTCATCAGCGCGTCGATGGCGTCCGCGTCACCGGCGCGCCAGGCGGCCACCATCTGCCGCATCACCTCCGTGCTGCGCGGAAGGTCCTGCAGCGACTGCCGCAGGTAGCTCACCTGCTCCCCGGCGCTCAGGCCGTCGAACAGGTCCATCTGGAAGTCCACCGACTCCAGCCCGCTCACGGGCTTGCCATCGGCCCGGGCGCGCTCGGTAAAGTGCACGTCCACGCCGTGCTCCGGTGCCAGCCCCACCTTCAGCGACTCCGCGCTCTGGAACAGCAGCGCCACCAGCCAGGGCTCCATGCGGTCCACCGACACCATCCCCACGCCCAGCGGGGCCAGCGCGGGGGCCGCCTTCTCCACCTGCGCGTACAGGTCCTCCGGAAGCTCGCCGCGCAGCGTCTTGCCGCCCTGCAACAGCCCCCGCGCCGCCATCTCGGCCTGGCGCGCCATCAGGCTGTCCATGCTGGTTTCGAAGACCAGGCGCTCGGCGTCGGCGTATGCGTCCTGCACCGGCTGCGGCAGCGGGTACGCGTCCGCGCTCAGCAGGTGGATGGAGCCCAGCAGGTACACCGTCGCGCCGCCCGCCCCTTGCACGCGGTAAAGGATGCTGCGCGCCTGCTGCGCCTCCGCACCCTCCGCCGCGAAGAAGGAGCCGGCCGCGACCAGCGCCGCGGCGGCCATCCGGATCAGGCGCTTCATCATGTCACTCGCCCGCATACGATCGATCGGGACGTCGTCGGGGTGCTGCCGCGCAGGATCTCGGGAAGATCGTACCGCATCATGACTCCATGGCGGCGCCGCAGAACTCCACGGCCGTGCGCACCAGGATCTCGGCGGTCTGGCGGACGGACTCCAGGTCCACCCACTCCACCGCCGCGTGCGCCCCCCCGCCCGCGGGGCCTAGGACGATGGTGTCGATGCCGGCGGCGCCCAGCAGCGACGTGTCCATCCAGTACGGCGCGCCCATACGCTCCACGGCGCGGCCCAGCACGTCCTCCGCCGCGCGCGCCACGATGCCGGTGATGGCGGACCCGGGCCGTGCCTCCCACGCCTGGCGCGTAAGCACGGGGCGGACGGTGGCGCGGAAGGCGGGGTCCTCCGCGGCCAGCTGGTCGATGATCTCCTGCACCTGGGCGACCACGTCCGCCTCCGTCTCGCCGGGGATGGTGCGGCGCTCGATCTGCAGCCGGCAGCTCGCGGCGTAGGTGCTCCATCCCGTGCCGCCCTGCAGCGTGGCCGCGTGCAGCGACGGCGGGCCCACCACGGGGTGCGGCGGAGACGTCACCAGCCGCGCGCCCAGCGCCTCCAGCCGCGCCAGCACCCGCCCCATCCGCAGGTTGGCGTCGATCCCTTCATGCCAGCGGCTGCCGTGCGCGGCGCGGCCCTCCGTCTCCACCTCGATCCAGCAGAACCCCTTGTGCGCCACGACCATCGACAGCTCGGTGGGCTCGGTGACCACCGCCGCGTCGGCCGTGTGGTGGCGCAGCACGTCCATCATCCCCAGGCTGGCCTCCTCCTCGTCCGCCACGGAGACGATCATCACGTCCCCCGCCAGCCGGGTGCCCGAGTCCACCAGCGCGCGGACGGCGGCAAGGCAGGCGGCCAGGCCGCACTTCATGTCGTACGCGCCGCGGCCGTACATCCGCCCGTCGCGCACCTCGGCGGACCACGGGTCCGGCATCCCCTCGATCCCCACGGTGTCGTGGTGCGCGTACAGCATCAGCGAGCGCCCGCCGCCGGTGCCCAGCAGCCGCCCCACCACGCTTACCCGCCCCGGGGCCGGCTCGTGCAGCTGCGTCTGCATCCCCCGCACCTCCATGGCCGCCTGCACGTACGCCGCCACCTGGCGCTCGTCCGTGGTGCCCCCGCTGAAGGCCGGGTTGATGGAGCCGATGCGCACCAGCTCGCCCAGCGTGCGCACCATCCCGTCGAAGTCCACCGTCATCGGCCTCCCCCCGGATCCGCGGATACGAAAAAGCGGGAGGGCCGCCGTGCCCTCCCGCCTCCCAATCTACTCCGTTGCCCGGCGCCGCGTCAGAAGGCGTAGCCGATGGACAGGCGCAGCGTGGGAAGCGCCATCTCGGCGCCGCTTTCCTCGCCCGAGACCATGAACAGGCGCTTGAAGCCGGCGCCGTATCCGTAGTAGAAGTGGCGCTCCACGCCCATCAGGTGGCTGCGGGCGATCTCGAAGCCGATCCCCACCGCCGTGACGTCGTCGTCCACGTCGGCGGCGTCGCTCTCCGCCGACAGGAAGGTGGGGCCGGCGGTCAGGCCGAACGACAGCCCGTTCAGCGGGTCGCCCGAGGGGTAGTAGCGCACCTTGGCCTCCACGGACGAGTAGCGGAACCCGTCCTCGTCGCCCCCCAGCGAGAAGTAGCTCCCGCCCAGGCCGGCGGTGACCGTCTGGCCCACGGCGCGCTCGTAGTCGCCGGCGTAAAAGCCGAACGCGGCGTGCAAGGGCAGGATGGAGATGGCCTGCGCGGGAACGTACGCCGCGGCGGAATCCGCGGCCTGGGCGGCGGCGGGCGCGGCGGCAAACAGAAACGCGAGCGCGGCGGCCGCGGCAAGGCGATGCTTCATGTCAGGAATTTCCAGGATGTGCGTGGAGAGAAGAACGTCCGCAACGGGGATGGCGGTGCGACTGAGACACGATTTGCGCGCCATTGTTCCGTCCCGGCGCGCAGCGTGGCTTGCGTCGGAGAACGCGCGACGGTGCGGATCGGGACACCCGCGTGCCCGGAAGCGCGTCGCGCGGGGGAGCGGAATCCACTCTGCTCCCCCGCTCGACACCTTCTGTGCGGATGACGGATCAGAAGCTGTAGACGAAGTTCACCAGCGGAAACCAGCACCCGTCACTGCAGTTCGTGGGCGACGTCACCACACCCAGGTCCGCGGAAAGCCGCTCGCCGAAGAAGCGGATGCCGCCGGAAAGGATGGCGCCTTCGCCGCCGTCCGCGCCGGGGATCAGGTAGTTCTCGGTGATGAACTTGGTGCTGCGGCCCGTGCGCAGCTCGCCGCCCACCATGAGCACCGCCTGGTTGTGCAGGTCGCCGTCGCTGAACCCCCAGCCCACCCCCACCGTCGCCGCCCGGTCCGACGCACCGAACGTCCCTACGCCGTACACGATCCCCGCCGTCTCGCCCTCCGCCGCCAGGGCCAGCACGCCCGTGGCGACCGCCGTGCTTTCCGTCTGGTACACGGTCAGCTTGGGCGCAAAGTACCAGATCTCGCCGATGATCTCGGGGATGATGGGCGTGCCCCCGGAGATGCTGAAGTTCTCCGTTACGCCAAAGGTCAGAAAGGGAAACAGGATCTCGTAGACGCCCAGGTACCCCTCTCCCGCGCCCACGGCCCGGCCGGTGGGGCCAAAGAACAGCCGCGTCTGGTTGGGATCGTCGGGCCACACCCGCCCCTGCACCACGCGTCCGCCCATGGGCGTGATGGACTCGATCTGCGCGCGCCGCAGCTGAATCGTCACCCCCGCCTGCGTCGCCACCGTCAGCGTGGCGCCCGCGTCTTCGACGATGCGCCCGTAGATCACGGACCCATCCGTAAGTCGAATGGTGTACAGGCTGTCGGCGGATACCGCGACGGTGTCGCTCACCTGCGCCGCGGCGGGGGCGGGAAGCGCGGCGGCGCAGGCGCACAGGAGCGCGGCCAGCAGCAGCGGGCGAAGGGTGCGGATGCGCGGCGTCATCAGGATGGCCTTGTGTGGCGGTGGATGGACGGGAGCGGTAAGACGGGGCCGGCGGAGAGAAGCGACAGTTTACGGCGGAATGGCATCGGTCCGCAAACGGATGGGGCACCGGCGTGTGGATCTGCGAATCGATCGAAGGAGAGCGATTTCACTCCGGAACGGGCCGGATGGGTCCCCGCTCCTCCGCACCCGGGCGTCACGCCGCACGCGGATGAATCATTCGGGATGCCGGCAACGTTCCAGAGCAGCGGCGGCAGGTTTCCGAACCGCGCCGTGCGGCGTTAGATTCCCAGGCTGACAGCAACTCGCGACCACACATGCAGATGCAGCAGATACAGCGCAGGCGTACGGTTACCGTGAACGTGGGCGGCGTTCCCGTGGGGAGCGCGCACCCGGTGGTGGTGCAGTCCATGACCAACACCGACACGGCCGACGTGGAGGGCACCGTCCGGCAGGTGGCCGCCCTGTGGCGCGCCGGCAGCCAGATCGTGCGCGTCACGGTGAACAACGAGCAGGCGGCGCAGGCGGTGCCGTACATCGTGGAGTTCCTGAACGCGCGCGGGGTGGACGTGCCCATCGTGGGCGACTTTCACTACAACGGCCACCTGCTGCTGGCAAAGTATCCCGACACCGCGCGGGCGCTGGCCAAGTACCGCATCAACCCCGGCAACGTGGGCGCCAAGCGCCACGACGAGAACTTTCGCGCCATCATCGAGCGCGCCATCGAGTTCGGCAAGCCGGTGCGCATCGGGGTGAACTGGGGCTCGCTGGACCAGGCGCTGCTCACGGAGATGATGGACGTCAACGCGCTCCTTCCCGAGGCGGTGCGCAAGGACGCCAAGGAAGTGATGATGGACGCGATGACGGAGAGCGCCATGCGCTCCGCCGCCTTCGCCGAGGCGTGCGGGCTGGCGCACGACCGCATCATCCTGAGCGCCAAGGTGAGCGGGGTGCAGGACCTGGTGCGCGTGTACCGCAAGCTGGCGCCGCTCAGCGATTATCCGCTGCACCTGGGCCTTACCGAGGCCGGGATGGGCACCAAGGGGATCGTCTCCAGCGCGGCGGGGCTCAGCATTCTGCTGCAGGAGGGGATCGGCGACACCATCCGCGTCTCGCTGACCCCCAAGCCCGGTGGCGACCGCACCGAAGAGGTGCACGTGGCCCAGCAGATCCTGCAGTCGCTGGAGATCCGCTCGTTCAGCCCCCAGGTCACCAGCTGCCCCGGCTGCGGGCGCACCACGTCCACCTACTTCCAGCAGCTGGCCGAGAGCATCCAGGGCTACCTGCGCGACCAGATGCCCGTGTGGCGCGACACGCACCCGGGCGTCGAGGAGATGAAGGTGGCGGTGATGGGATGCGTGGTGAACGGCCCGGGCGAGAGCAAGCACGCCAACCTGGGGATCAGCCTTCCCGGCACCTTCGAGGAGCCCAAGGCGCCCGTGTACGTGGACGGCGAGCACTTCACCACCCTCCGCGGCGACCACATCGCCGACGAGTTCAAGCGTATCCTGGACGAGTACGTCACGTCGCACTACCCCTCCCGCGCCGCCGCCGCGGAGCCGATCGGCGTCTGACGCGCGGAACTGGTTGATGAAATGCGAAGGCCGCGGACACAGCAGTGTCCGCGGCCTCCGTCGTTTTGCCCCGGGAAGCTCTTCCGCTCCGGCGCCTGGAAGCTATCCTGATTCCGTCACGTGGCGTATCACCCTGCCATTCAGCATGCCGCACGTGGCGCGTTCGTTGCGGCCAAGCCCAAGCCACTTGTGCGGTTGCGCAGCGTAACCTTACACTCGGACGCACCCCGTCCGAGAGGAGAGCATGGCCACGGCAGCCCTGAACCGCTACACCCCGGAAGAGTACCTCGCGCTGGAGCGCAACGCCGAGTTCCGCAGCGAGTACATCGACGGCCGCATCGTCGCGATGACGGGCGGGAGCATTCCGCACAACTACATCGGGGGGAACATCTACGCGGGACTGCTCGCGCGGTTTTCCAGCCGGCCCTGCCATGTCTTCTTCGCGGACGTAAAGGTCCGCTTTGGCCGCGGTACCGACTACACGTACCCGGACGTGATGGCGTTGTGCGGTGCTCCGGGCTATGGCGACGAGCACAGCGACATCCTCACGAATCCCGCTCTCATCGTGGAGGTGCTCTCCAGGAGTACGGAGCCGTACGATCGCGGAGACAAGTTCAAGGGCTACAAGGCGATCGATTCTCTGCGCGAGTACCTGTTGGTGTCGCAGGACGAGGTGAAGGTCGAGCATTTCATCCGCGAGGGTGACTTCTGGCCGTCCAGGGTTGTGACGGATCTCGATGCAACCGTCGAGTTGCGGTCGGTCGGATGCACGCTGCCCATGCGTGAGATCTATCGGCGGACACGCTTTGTCCCGGAAGACATGGTCGAGGAATCGGCATGACGGCGCCGGACCGCTACACCCCGGAAGAGTATCTCGCCCTCGAGCGCAACGCCGAGTTCCGGAGCGAGTACATCGCTGGCCGGGTCGTCCCGAAGGCGCCCGGCGAGACGCGTCCGCACAACCTGATCGTCACGGCCCTCGTTTCCGAGCTTCACGGATACCTGATCGAGAGGCCCGGTGAGGTCTACTGCAGCAGGCAACGCGTAAAGGTCAGCGCCTCGGGCGATTACCTGTATCCTGACGTAGTGGTCTCGTGCAATCCTCTGTTTGAGGATAGCACCAGCGACACCTTGCTGAACCCGGAACTGATCGTCGAGGTCCTCTCCGAGGCCTCCGAGGGCTACGATCGGGGAAAGAAGTTCGCGTGCTGCCGGCGGATCGATTCGCTGCAGGAATTCGTGTTCATTTCGGAGAAGAAACCCCTGGTCGAGCAGTACGTGCGCCAGGGAGACGTCTGGCGGTTCATCCCGACGGACAATATCGATGCAGCGATGAACCTTGCGTCCGTCGATTTGCGGATCCCGCTACTGCGTATCTACCGCAAGGCGCTCATGCCGACGCGCAGGCGAATGGACGGCTTCAGAGACGATCCGGAGACGTGATGCTGCTCATTCCGGCTGTGGGGGAAGCGTGAACGGCTCCACGACGAACTCGTTGGAGGAGGTGAGGGTGACGGCGTACATCTCGTCGAAGCCCTCGTCCATCCGCGGCTCCTCCAGCTTCTTGTAGGTGCCCAGGATGCCGGGGATGGGGACGACGGCCTTGCCCTGCCGCAGCCGGTTGCGCGCGATGGCGGCGCGCGTCTCCGTCCGGAAGAAGTAGCACACCGCGCGGAACCCCGCCGCCTTCGCCGGGCCGACGTACCGCGCCCGCTCCTCGGCCAGCACGTTGGTGTTGTCGACCACGAACGGCTGCCGCGTCTCCAGGCACGCCGCCAGCAGCTGACGCTCGCGGTTGCGCGTCTTCAGCAGGTCGCGGCTGATGCGCACGTGCGTGTCGAAGAACCGCTGCTGGTAGAACGTCGACTTTCCCGACGCCTGGATCCCCACCAGGATCACCGCCTCCATCACTCCGCCTTTCTTCGGAACCGCCAGCCCCGTCCCATCATGCCGTACCACGCCACATCCGGCAGCCGCAACGGCAGGGTGATTGGCGGATCGGCTGGATGGATCGTCCGCGCTCCCAGGACGCTCGGCGGGTGGCAAGGATCAGGCGAGCCCGCGCCAGTGCGAGCGGCACCATCCGGCAATGGAAATTCTCTTTTCAGGACTAACATTGATCGGATGGCGCATCTCCACTACGTTGCGGAACTACCGGCGCGCGACTCGTACCCTGAACATCTCCTTGGGAGGAAACCTCATGCAGCGCATGGTGAAGTGGACAGCGGCGGCCATCCTGGCCGTAGCGGCCGGCGTCAGCGCCGACGGATTCGCGGCTGAGGCGGCGGTGGCGGACAATTCGCCCAGCGTCATCATCGACGGTCCCAGCAGGGTGCGCCCGAACACCATGTGCGCCTGGTGGGCGGTCGCTTCCGGTGGCACCACGCCGTATACGTACACGTGGAGCGGTCCTTCGTCCAACGCCTCCACGGGCGGTGAATACTACGGCACCAGCCCGTCGTCCGGCAGCTTTACCGTGACCGTGACCGTAACCGTCACCGACGCGAACAACGACTCCGACGTGGAGAGCAAGCAGGTGACCGTCGACTCCAGGGCACCCATGTGCGCCCTCTGAGGCGAACGATCATCCGACTCCGCCGTACCTCCCGTCCGGGGGGAGCGGGCTTGTCTGGATCACCTTTGCGGAAGAAGCCTCATGATCCGATCCATCGCGTGGATTTCGGCCGTCATCCTGGGGGCGGCACCTTTCAGCCTGGGCGCGGGCGCGGGGACGTCGCCCAATCTTGGGGCGGCCGAATCACCCGCGGCACGGGCTGCCCGTGTCGGCAACGCCCCCGCCGCGTTCCTCAGCGCCAGCCTGAACGGTCCCAACAGTGTGCGGCCGAACGTGCAGTGCTACTGGTGGGGACAGGCGGCAGGCGGAACGCCGCCCTACTCCTGGACCTTCAGCGGCGGGCTGAGCGGCTGGAGCATCGGCTACGAGTATTTTACCACCAGCCCCGGTTCCGGCTCGTTCACCGTGTCCGCCACTGTGACGGATGCGCTGGGCGCAACCGCCACAACCAGCCAGGTGGTGAGCGTGAATTCGCGGGCATCGATCTGCCCTTACTGAGCCCTGCGCCCCAGCAACCGTGCCGGTCCGCTCGCCGCTGAAGAAACGCCCCCCGGAGGCATGCATCCGGGAGGCGTTTCGTTTGGCGGCGGGCAGTGCGGCTACCGGACCGCGGGGCTCGCCCTCCGCGCAGCGGCGGTGACGAAGTAGAGGATGGCGGAGATCACCAGCACCGCGCCGGCCATGGCCCACTCGTTCAGCTTGATGGAGGTGAGCAGGTAGGCGATGGCGCCCAGCGCCAGGAAGGGGACCACCGCGCCGCCGGGAACCTTGAACGGGATGCCGCCGGCCCGCACGTTCTTGCGCCGCAACTCCCACGCGGCCAGGCAGCACGCCGCGTACAGCAGCAGCGTCGCCAAGTTGGCCAGGATGGCCAGCGCCTCGAATCCGCTGCTCAGGGCCAGCGCCAGCACGATTGCCACCTGCGTCCAGATGGCCACGTGCGGCGTGCGGTGGCGCGGGTGCACCGACGCCAGCGCGCGCGGAAGAAAGCCGTCGCGGCCCAAGGCGAACAGCGCGCGCGGCACGGCCAGCGTCATGCCCCCCACGTAGCCGAACATGCTGATGGAGGCGCCGACCAGCAGCAGCGTGCGGCCCGTAGGCCCCATCACCCGTCCCGCCGCCTCGGCCAGCGGGGTGGGGTGCCCGGCCAGCGCCGCGCCCAAAATGCCCTGCGCCACCAGGTGGATGGCCACGTACAGCAGCGTGATCCCCAGCATGGCCATCAGGATGGCGCGGGGAACGGTGCGCGCCACGTCCTTTACCTCGCCGCTGGGCACCAGCGCGCTTTCAATCCCCGCAAAGGCAAAGATCAGCACGGCCGATGCGCGGGCCACGTCGCCGGCGGCGGGCGCGTCGGTCCACGCCAGGTTGCCGCCCCGGATGGCGAACACGCCCACGATCACCAGCAGCAGCAGCGGGAGCAGCTTGGCCACCGTCGCCACCGCGTTCACCGCGCTTCCCTGGCGAATGCCGGCCACGTTGATGGCGGCGTACATCCCCAGCACCGCCACCAGCAGCACGATGCGCGCGACGCCGCCGGAGAGCGCCGGCACCAGCGCCCCCACCGAATCCGCGAACAGCGCGGTGACGGCGGAGAGCGCCAGCGTCCCCACCACCCACAGCATCACGCCCGCCAGAAAGCCCACGAACGGGCCGAACGCCACCTCCACGTACGCGTACGGCCCGCCGGTCAGGTCGACCCGGCTTCCCGCCTCCGCAAAGCAGAGCACGATGAGCCCCATGGCCACGGCGCAGACCACGTAAGCCATGGGCGCCGCCGTACCCAGCTGCGTCGCGGCGGCGGAGGGCAGTCGAAAGATGCCGCCGCCGATGGTGACGTTGATGATGCCGGCCGCGAGCCCCCACACGCCCAGCGCGCGGATGAGCCGTGCCTCGGGCGCGGCGGTCGTATGCTCCTGCATTGCCTGTCGACGGGGTGCGAGGGGGAGGTCGGATTGTCGGAGGGAGGCGAAAGCTGCGTCCGCCGGGGCGCCGCGCGCAAGCGGGCGGCGCCCCGGCTTCGTTTCGACACCGCGTCAGGGAGAGGCCGGAACGCGTAGGATCGGGTACGTCCGCCCGTTCTCGATCTGGCTGTCCAGCAGGTTCCACGCGGCGAATCCATCATCCGAGCGTGGCTCCAGCAGCGTAAAGATCAGCCGCGCGAGGGGCTGGTCCATCGGCACCGCCAGTACTTGAGGCATGAAATCGAGTGTCGTCGTCGCCCAGCGTCCCCAGATGCGGCGCTCGCGGTGGCCCTGAAAGGCGCGCTCGGCGACGGATGTGGAATCAATTCGGAATATCTCCACCACCTCCGTGGGCGGCGCTGCCAGGGTGTCCACGCGCACGCCGTGCATTTGCAGCCGCGCGACGACGCTGTCCATGGCCGGTACCATCGGCAGCAGGTACATCGCCGGGACGCGCTCCGTCTCCGCCGCGTCGAAGGATTGCAGTTCGGGCATGCGCTCCTCGCGCACCGTATCCACCCGGCGCAGCATCATGTGGCCGGTGACGGGATTGGCCTCTTCGCGCACCTCGCCCATCAGGATGGTCACGGGTCCTTCGCGCCGCAGGCGCGCGTTCAGCGCCAGCGGGCGGCCGCGCAGGTCCTCGCGGTCCGCGGCTTCGGTGGCGCGGCGGATCTCGGCGGCGTGCGTCCGCGCCCACTCCAGCGAGCGGGCCACGAAGTCCTGCGTCACCCGCACGCGCTCTTCGAAGGTGATGTACGAGTACGCTTCGCTCAGGATGCCGAAGCGGTTGCGCAGGCCGGCGTAGTTGGTGCCGAAGCGCGGCCGGTGGTCGAAGGTGTACCAGCCGCGCTCCGCCTCCGCGTTCCCGTCCTCCGCCGAGGGGACGTTGCCGTAGTAGTACAGCAGCCACCCCGTCCCCCGCGCGCCCTGCGTTACCGCCGGCAGCCACTCGCGGCGCAGCACGCGGTCGATCTCGGGCGGCGTGTTGGGGTGCAGCGGCGGGGCGTACGTCAGGTGGTAGCCGTGGTACGTGCCGTTGGTGGTGTGCAGGTCGATGACGACGTGCGGATCGTACTCCGTGAGCATCCGCGCCAGCCCGCGCGCCTCGGGCGACTCCAGCTTGGTGTGGTCGCGGTTCAGGTCCAGCCCCTGCGCGTTGGGCCGCACCCCCATCCCGCCGATGGGCCCGTGCTGCCGCGGCCGGTTCTGCGGGTCGATGCGCTCGTTGCCGTCGGCGTTGTAGATGGGCGCGACCAGCAGCACCAGCGAGTCCAGCAGCGCCCCGTGCCGCCTCTGGACGATCTCGCGCAGCAGGATCTGCAGCGCCTCCTTTCCTTCCACCTCGCCCGCGTGGATGTTGCCCTGCAGGTAGACGACGGTCTTTCCGCTGGCGCGGACGGCCGCCGGCGTCGCATCCGCCACGCGTCCGACGACGGCGAGCGGCAGGTCGCGTCCCTCGTTGGTCCGCCCGAACGTGGTCAGGTGGATGAGGGGCGACGCGCGGTCCGCCGCCTCCACGAACGCCACCACTTCGTCGTAGCGGCTGGTTTCGCGGTACTCCGTGCGCTCCGGGCGCGTGGTGAGCGCCCGCGGCACCCGCGCCGCCGTGGCGCACCCCGCCAGGTTCGCGGCCAGGGTGAGGACCAGGATGGGGGTTCTGCGGATCATCGCGCGTGCGTCTGGTGGATGGGAGCTGCGCGAGCAAGCTACGGGATGCGGGCCGCGCCGCAAAGGTGACGGACTTCTGATCCGGAGCCACCATGAAGAAGGCTCTCGGAGTGTGTTGCCAGACTTGTCTCTACGATTGACTTCCTGAGGGAGGCGCCGCGCCATAACCTGCTTGTGTGATGCACTTTGGCGCCGACTGAAGGATCTCGCCGGCAGAACCGTGGGGCTGGATGCATACCCTGAAGCAGGTCCCACAACACGGCGGAGTAGATCCTTCGGTCGCGCACAACCTCTTTCGTATCCTTTGGTTGTACGTGGTGCGCTCCCTCAGGAAGTCACCTCCTGTGTGATTCCACGTGCGGTCCGGCATCCCGGTAAACCATTCGCGGCCCTGCTGCATCAGATGCGTTCGGATGCGGCCGCGGCCGGTGCCCGTAAATGCGTGGCCGCCGCACCCGTACCCCTCATCCGTACATGAACAGGAGACAGAAGATGCGGTACGCGGCAGTGGTGGCGGCCTCGGCGGCCCTGGTGGGAACGCTGGTATCCGCCCGCGACGGGCGCAGCGAGACGGCGCCGGCCGTGCGGGCGGCGGCGCAGACGGTTTCGGCGGCGGAGGCCCCGCAGCGGTCCACCGTGACCCGGCGGACGGCGCAGCGCGGGCAGGAAGACTTTCGCTGGGCAGGCCGCGTGGCGCGCGGGCAGCAGATCGAGATCCGCGGCATCGTAGGCGACGTGCGCGCCGAGGTCGCGTCCGGCGACCAGGTGGAGGTCGTGGGCCGGCGCAGCGGCGACAACGCAGACCGCGTGCGCATCGAGGTGGTGGAGGGCGACGACGGCGTCACCATCTGCGCCATCTATCCCCAGCGCCGCCGTGAAGGGCGGCCGGACGGCGACCGGGGCGGCCGCGGCGGAAGCCGGGACTGGTGCGGCGGCGACGATACCAACGAAGGAGAGATCGACGCGGAGGAGGCCCGCATCGACTTTACCGTCCGCGTGCCCGCCGGAGTGAAGTTCGCCGCGCAGGTCGTGGCTGGCGACGTGTACGCCACCTCGCTGCGCAGCCCGGTGGACGTGGCCACCGTCAGCGGCAACGTGGAGGTCAGCACCACGGGCACCGCCCGCGCGGCCAGCGTAAGCGGCAACGTGAACGCCACCTTCGGCCAGACGGACGGGGAAGAGATGGAGTTCGCCACCGTAAGCGGCGACGTGGTGCTGCGCATGGCCGGCAACGTGGGCGCCGAGGTGAGCGCGCAGACCCTTTCCGGCGAGATCGAGTCGGACTTCGACCTGCGGATGGGCTCCATGAGCGGGGACGACGAGGAGAACGAAGACGAGGACGACGAGGGCGGATTTCACGTCAACCTAGACATCGGGCGGCAGGCCAAAGGCACCATCGGGCGCGGCGGGCCGGAGCTGAGCGTGACCACGGTGAGCGGCGACATCCGGCTGGAGCGGGCTCAGTAAAAGCAGGGAATAGGGAACAGGGAACAGGGAATAGGGAATAGCGGGCAACGGCAACGGATGCCGAAACCTGACGGAGCCGGCCCTGTAGAAGGAGAAGGAGTACCGGAAGGAGCGGAGAGCATCCGCCTGATTCACATAGATCGCGGGACGGGGCCGAGGGGCGGATGAGAATCCGCCGTTCGGCCCCTGCGCGTTGCGGGGGATTGACTTTCGTCGCCAGGGGAGAGAAGAATGCGGGCGAACGGATCATTCCTCATCCATCCGAGGTCCCATGAAGCTCGCCCGTACGCTGCCCCTGCTGGGCGCGTTCACCCTCGCCGCCGGGCCCGCCGCGGCGCAGACGGCAGACCCGCGCGTGGCCGCGGCCGTGGAGCGGTTCGCGCCCCGCATCACCGAGATTCGCCACGACCTGCACCAGCACCCGGAGCTCAGCAACCGCGAAACGCGCACGGCCGGCATCGTGGCCGCGCACCTGCGCGCGCTGGGGATGGAGGTGCGCACCGGCGTGGCCCACACCGGCGTGGTGGGCATCCTGCGCGGCGGGCGCCCCGGCCCCACCCTCGCCATCCGCGCCGACATGGACGCGCTGCCGGTGACGGAGGACACGCCGTACCCGTGGAAGAGCACCGCGCGCGCCGAGTACCTGGGCAACCAGGTGGGTGTGAGCCACGCCTGCGGCCACGACGTGCACACGGCGGTGCAGATGGGCGTGGCCTCGGTGCTGGCGGGAATGCGGCAGGAGATCGCGGGGACGGTGCTGTTCATCTTTCAGCCCGCGGAAGAAGGCTCGCCTCCGGGAGAGCAGGGGGGCGCGAAGCTGATGCTGGACGAGGGCGTGTTCCGCGACCTGCGGCCCGAGGCCATCCTGGGCCTCCATACCTTTGCGCACATGCCGGTGGGGCAGGTGGGGTACACGCCGGGGCCTGCCATGGCGGCGGCGGACCGCTTCATCATCCGCATCAAGGGCCGGCAGTCGCATGGCGCGTCGCCGCACCTGTCCATCGACCCCATCGTCATGGCGTCGCAGGCGGTGATGACGCTGCAGACCATCCGCTCGCGCAACCTGTCGCCCTTCGAGCCCAGCGTGGTGACCATCGGCCTCATCCGCGGCGGCGAGCGCAACAACATCATCCCCGAGCAGGTAGAGATGCACGGCACCGTGCGCACCTTCGACCCGCGGGTGCAGGCCGAGGTGGAGCGGCGCATGCGCGAGATCCTGGACGGCGTGACGCGCGCGGGCGGCGGCACCTACGAGCTGCAGTACGAGAAGCAGACGCCGGTCACGGTGAACAACCCCGAGCTGTCCGCGCGGCTGCGGCCCACCATGGAGCGCATCATGGGCGCGCAGAACGTGATGACCGTGGCGCCCACCACCGGCGCCGAGGACTTCGGGTTCTTCGCCAACGAGGTGCCGGGCTTCTTCTACCGGCTGGGGACGGTGGCGCCCGGCACCACCTCCGGCGACCACCACACCCCCACCTTCATGGCCGACGACGCCGCCATCCCCATTGGCATGCGGGTGATGACGGGCCTGGTGCTCGACTACCTGAACTCCGCCGGCGCCCGCTGATTACACCCGCCCGACGAAGAAGCGCCCCCGCGGACCGTCTCCGCGGGGGCGCTTCGTTGCTGCGATCGATCCGTCATACGAGATCTGGAAAAAGAATGATCGTACAGAGGAACAGAGTCAGACAGAGGAAACGAGATCATGCTTCCACTCGCTTCTCTGTTTGACTCTGTTCCTCTGTACCCCGAAGGTGTTGTTTTCCAGATCCGGTATCAGCTCACCAGATGCTGCGCGTCTCCACGACCCGGCGCGGACGAGGTCTCGGCCGTGTTCCGGGGATGTGCCATGCGCTGGTCTCCGACAGGTGCTGAAGGCACGCGCCGCATACGTGGATCTGCTCACCCTCTGCCGTGGTGACGGCGGTCAGCGCGCCGATCTCACGCGCACGGCAGACTTCCGTCCGGACTGCACACTGTCCCTCGAAGATGCGTCCCGTCGTCTCGACCTTCATAGCGATCTCTCCCAGGCTGCGAGCCAGCCGATGATTAGCGTGCTATGCTGGCGGACCAGCTACGGGCGTTGGCTCGTGCGTCTCCGCGCGTGCCAGTGGGCGAGGCTGCGGACGAGTTCCGGGGATGTGCCACGCGCCTGTGTCCGCCATCTTGTCCAGGCAGGCACCACACACGACGATCCGCTTACCCTCTGCCGTGGTGACGGCGGTCAGCGCGCCAAAGTCGCGGGCTCGGCAGACCTCAGTCTGTACAGAGCACTTTCCGTCGAAGAACAGCCCCGTCGCTTCGACCTGCATTGCGATTTACTCTGGCGATAGTCTACTCACTCAGCACATGCCGAGCGTCTCCTGTCGGTCAGGCCGGTGGCAGATTGACCAGCGCAGGTGCAGCCCGCTGAATTGGCCTTGGGGACGGCCGTGTTCCCGGGATCTCCCAGCGGCCAGTGTCTGCCATCTCCTCCAAGCAGGCACCGCACACAGTTACCTCACCCCGGGGGGTCTTAACCGTTCCGACCGCACCGGAATCGCGTGCGTAGCAGACGTCCGTCTGAACTTCACACCGTCCCTCAAACATCCGATCAGTAACTTCGATTCGCATGGCTACTCCTTGGGGAACGCCAGCCAGTCGATAAGCCGGTCCCGGGCATCTTCAACCAGATCCTCGCGGTCCTGACGGGAGAGATGCTTCAGGAAAGAAGCGTGAACACTCGTTTCCGCCTCATCGAGATGAGCGTCAGGGAGCGCAAGAGGGCGCTGAAAGCCGATCTCTGCCCGTAGCAGGTGCGCTAACTCGTGTGCCAGGCATGCCCGCGCCGACATCCGCGCATTGGCGCTCTGTCCGGCGCCACTGAGCACATCCGCTCCCAAGATAACGACCCGACGGCGTTCGTCGTAGCGCGTTCTTGAACCGTGCTGTGCAGCTTCGGATAAATCCAGCAGCCGTGGCGTTCTACCGCATAGGAACCGCCAGGCTTCAACACACATACGGATCTGACCGTCCGTGAGTCCGACGCGATTTCTGGCACCCAGCATTCCTGATCGGAGGACAGAAGGTAGACGGGGTGAACGCACCTATGATGATGGGTGAAAGCGAGTTGCGCAATGGGTTTGCGCTGAGGCGGGAAAACACATGCGAACGCTGGCGGACCAGTGCCGGCCGGCGCTCCTGTCGGTGCAACGGTGGCACGGATGTGCGGCCGCAGACTAAGATTCGGGGTCAGCGGCGCGGATGGCCGGAGGGGGGTGCCCGCGGTGCGGGACGATCTCAGCGGCGCCCACGGTTGCGTCGGGCTGCCGCCCCGCCACGCCGTAGGGGGAATGCTTCTTGCCCGCCCGCGCGGCTTGAAACGCACGCACTTTCGTACTCTCTCGTACCCGCGTACCTGATGAAGCCCGGCAAGGGAAAGACGCTCGGCG
This sequence comes from Longimicrobium sp., assembly GCF_036399255.1. Classification (GTDB taxonomy): domain Bacteria; phylum Gemmatimonadota; class Gemmatimonadetes; order Longimicrobiales; family Longimicrobiaceae; genus Longimicrobium. The sequence goes on along the minus strand of NZ_DASWNM010000166.1, from coordinate 39,053 downwards.
GCGCGCCGCGCAGCGGCAAGTGGACCAAGCACGCCGAAGACACCCGCGTGGGCGGCAAGCACCGCGGCTCGCTCATCGCGCTGATCGTGCTGGGCGTGCTGGTGCTGGGGGGCATCGGGGGATACATGGCCGTGGCCAACTCGCAGCTGCACGCCGGGCTCATGCGCCAGCAGAAGGAGATGCGGCGCCGGCCCGACTACGTGCCGCTGGCCCAGATGCCCCGCTACGCCCGCGACGCCTTCGCGGCGGTGGTCGACACCACCTCGGCCGCGCGGCGCAGCCTGCGGCGGGGAATGCCGCTGCCCTCCGCCAGCCGCGACCTTGTGCGGCAGGTGCACCTGCTGGACAGCGGGCTGGCCAGCCAGGCGCGCGAGATGGCGATGGCCCCGCTGCTGGAGGCGCAGACGTCGTCCACGGGGCTGCTGGAGCTGTACGTGAACCGCGTGGCGATGGGGCGTACGGAGAGCTGGGCGGTGTACGGGGTGCAGCAGGCGGCGCAGGAGTACTTTGGCAAGGACGCGCGGCGGCTTACGCTGAGCGAGGCCGCCACGCTGGCGGGGATCCTGCTGCCGCCGCGGGTGGCGGACCCCGAGGCGGACCCGGGGGCCATGGGAACGCGGCGCAACGAGGTGCTGCGGATTCTGCGCGCCACCGGAAAGATCGACCAGGCGGCGTTCCAGGCCGCCATGGCGGAGCCGCTGGCGTTTCAGCCGGGCGTGGACTACGCGCCCATGTCGCGCCCGGCCGACTGGCAGGCCGAGCCGCAGGTCATTCGCCTGCCGGAGGCGCTGCGCCCGAAGCCGGATTCGGCTGCTGCGAGTCCGGCCGGGGCAGGGAGTCAGGCCGGGGCGTAGGGGCGGGCGTCTCGGCCCGGGACAGGTGCACCTGCGCCAGCCGCCACTCGCCCTCGCGGCGGGTGAACACGCCCGAAACGCGCAGCCGCTGGGCCTGCCCGCCGGCGCCCACCACCGGGAGCAGCTCCAGGTGGGTGGCGAACCACGCCACGCTTTCGCGCGCGTCCGTCTCTACCCGCAGGTCCGGGGTGCGCCCCACGGCGCCGCGGGGCAGGTTCAGGTCGCCCAGCGCCGCGGCCAGCCCCAGCGGTCCAAAGCGCGGCCGCCCCTCGTTGAATCCCACCCCCATCACGTGCGTGTCGGAGGCGGGGAGCAGCGCGGCCACCGCGTCGGCCTGGGCGCCGCGGCCCAGCGCCTCGCTGAACGCGCCGACCCGCGCCGCGATCTCGTTCTCCGTTTCGCGGCGCTCCACCTGCGCGGCGTCGCGCGGGTTCAGGTACTCGTCGGGCGTGCGTTCCACGCGGCAGGCGCTCAGCGCCAGCAGGGCGGCGGCCAGGGCGGGGGCTCGGTGCACGGGGTCCTTGGGGTTGGTACGTTGCGGCCGGCGGCGAACCGACAAGATGCGGAGCGTGTACTACCTGTCAAGCTCCGCGCCACCGCGTCCGGTGCCCCGCGCGCAACGCTTGACGGATGGACCGGGTTTCATCATCCTCCATCCGAACGATCCCGCAACGAACGCCTGGCTGGTACCTGATGATCTGGTTCGGCAAGCCGCTTTCCGAGGTCCTGTACACGCCCCCGGCGGGGGTGAACCCCATCGGGGACGAGAACACCCGCATGGAGCACGCGCTTCGCTGGGTGGCCGCCCGCGACCCCCACCTGGAGGGCGCCGCATTGGTGGACGCCCTCGCGGGGACGGGGTGGGTGGACCGGGCCACCGCCGCGCGGCTGCTGCCGTGCTTTCGCCACTTCGACCCGGACCGCTACTTCGCCGAGGCGCTGCGGGGGCTCTCGTTTCGCGGCCCCACGGCGGCGGGCGAGTTCCGGCAGCGCATCGGCCGGGTGATGGAGGACCTTACGGGGACCGCCGCGCTGGGCACCGTGGCCGCCGAAGAGTGCGTGCGCTTTGGCGCGGGCGAGCGGCAGGGCGTGGTGCTGGCGTATCCCCAGGTGCAGTTCACGCTGGGCGGCGAGAGCGCCAAGGCCGTGGCCGCGGCGGCGGACGAGATGCCGGACGCGCTGGTGATCGTCGCGCGCAACTTCCAGGAGGGCACGGCGGGGCAGCTGGCGTCGCTGCTGTCGGGGCTGGAGGTGCCGGGGACGCTGGTGACGGTGAACCTGCTGCTGGGCATTCGCGCCACCACGCTGCGCTACCAGCCCGGCGCCGACCGCGTGATCGAGCTGCTGGGCCAGGGGCGGCCGTTGCGGTCCAAGGACGTGGCGGTGCTGGGCAACCGCAACTGACGCGACCAGGTCTCGGTGGATGAGGAAGGGCGGATCGGCTGGGTGCCGGTCCGCCCTTCTTACGGATTGGTCTCACACAGAGTCAACAGAGTCAGCAGAGGACCAGCAACTCTGTTGACTCTGCTAACTCTGTGTGAGGCTTTTCTTTTCGTGATTCGCGACGAGCGCGCGGTTGATGGACGACTCCCAGGTTTCCATCCATCCCGCGAACCCATCCATCATCTCCGCGACCGCGTCGTTGCCGGCGGGGGTGAGGGCGGTGAAGGCGTAGGAGACGTCGGCCAGCGTGCCGCCATCGTTCCCGGGGCGCAGGCGGACGTCGACGACCACGGCGTGCAGCCCGGGAGTGACGCGGGAGTAGACGGCACGTGCAGGTGGATGATGCGCGATGGTAGTCCAGATCGTCTCGCGCCCGGCCGCGCGGGTGACGAAGACGGAGCCCTCGCACGCTTCGCCATCCGCGGGATGCAGGAAATGGGGATCCCACCCTTCCGCCCAGGCGCGCTCGCCCAGCGGTGTGAACATCCCGAACGCACGCTCTGGCGGCGCGTCCAGACGGATGGTGGCGCTGCGCGTCTGGTGCATGGGGACGAAACCGATCGTCATCCGCTCCCGCTATTCCCTATTCCCTATTCCCTATTCCCTGTTCCCTGTTCCCTGTTCCCTGTTCCCTGTTCCCTGTTCCCTGTTCCCTGTTCCCTGTTCCCCGGACTCCCGCAGCGTGTGGCTGGCCTCGGCGCCGTAGTCCAGGCCGTAGACCTCCTTGAGCTTGCGGATGAGCTCCAGCGACGGCGCGCCGAACGGCGTCCTGTGGTCGAAGGCGTGCAGCACGATGCCCTCCAGCAGCTCGCCCAGCGACACGTCGTGGTACTCGGCCAGCGCCTTGAGCACCTTCACCAGGCGCTTTTCCATCCGCACCCCCGTCTGCACCCGCTCTACGTACATCCCGCCTCCTCTGTCGCGCGCGGTGTTACCATGGTACATTGGTAACAGCGTCCGGCGGCGGTGTCAAACCCGCGCGGTGCGGACTGGTCCGTCCCTTGCGCCCCCGCGTGCGGATCAACCGCGAGCGGAGCGAAAACAATGACGGACCAGACGGACTGGGACATGACGGAGCGAGAGGTGCGGGCGGACCACGCCCTGGACGCGTACCGGGAGCGGCGCCGCCTGCGGCGCGGCGAAGACACCTGGTTTGGCGGCGGGGGCGAGGGGCTGCTGGAGAGCGTGGAGCAGGGGCTGGACGCCGAGGAACTGAGCCGGCGCCGCATCGACGTGATCCAGGAAGCCGTGGACGTGGGGATGGGCGACGAGCTGGCCGAGATGCTGTACGACGTGGCCCGCGACGAGGGGGTGGACCCGGTGCTGGCCTTCGAGCTGGTGCGCTGCGGGCTGGGGGTGATGCCGCCCAGCGGCGGCGTGGAGAACGCGCCCAACTTCGCCACCACCGACAAGTACCGCCCGGAGTGGCTGGAGCCCCCGGTGGACCCCGACAGCATGCTGCGGGAGCGCACGCTGCGCTTCAGCTTCCGTCGGCTGCGCGCGCTGCTGGAGCAGCACACGGGCAGCGCGGCCGACGCGTTCCGCGCCTTTGCGCGCGAGCCCGACGTGGGGCCGGTGGGCTACTGAAGCCCCCCGGCCTCCATTTCATCCCGATTCCGGTTTTCACCATGAGCGAAGACGTAGAGACCCCGCCCGCCAACGCGTTTGCCGCGCTGGGGCTGCAGCCCCAGGTGGTGGCCGCGCTGGAGGCGCTGGGCTATGAAGAGCCCACGCCCATCCAGGAGCGTGGCATTCCCCTGCTGCTGGCGGGGCGCGACGTGATCGGCCGCGCGGCCACGGGCACCGGCAAGACGGCGGCGTTCGCGCTGCCGCTGGTGCAGCGCATCGACGCGCGCGCGCACCACGTGCAGGCGCTGGTGATGGCGCCCACCCGCGAGCTGGCCGTGCAGGTGGCCGAGGCCACCCACAAGTACGGGCAGGGGCTGGGGGTGCGCGTGCTGGCCGTGTACGGCGGGCAGGACATCAGCCGCCAGCTGCGCGAGCTGCGCCGCGGCGTGCACGTGATCGTGGGCACGCCGGGGCGGCTGCTGGACCACATCCGCCGCGGCTCGCTGGACCTGTCGGCCACGGGCTACGTGGTGCTGGACGAGGCCGACGAGATGCTGGACATGGGCTTCATCGAGGACATCGAAGCCATCCTGGAGTCGCTGCCCACCGAGCGGCAGACGGCGCTGTTCAGCGCCACCTTTCCGCCCCGCATCCAGGACCTGGCGCGCAAGGCGCTCAAGGAGCCGGAGCGGGTGGTCATCACCCCCGAAAAGCTGGACACGCCGCTGGTGCGCCAGGTGGCGTACCTGGTGAACCGCCACCACAAGCTCGAGGCGCTGGCGCGCATCCTGGACGTGGAGGCGCCCACCTCGTCCATCCTGTTCTGCCGCACGCGGACCGAGGTGGACCAGCTGACCGAGGCGCTGGGGGTGCGCGGGCACCACCCCGAGGCGCTGCACGGCGGCCTGGCCCAGGCGCAGCGCGACCGGGTGATGCAGCGCTTTCGCGCGGGAACGGCCGACCTGCTGATCGCCACGGACGTGGCGGCGCGCGGGCTGGACGTGGAGCACGTGAGCCACGTGATCAACTACGACATCCCGCAGACGCCCGAGGTGTACGTGCACCGCATTGGCCGCACCGGCCGTGCGGGGCGCGAGGGCACGGCGGTCACGCTGGTGGTGCCGCGCGAGAAGTTCCTGCTGCGCGCCATCGAGCGGACGACGGGGCAGCCCATCGAACACGCCAAGGTGCCGCGCCCGGGCGAGGTCAAGGCGCGCCGGCGCGAGCGCATGCGCGACGCCATCCGGGGGGTGCTGACGGGGGACGTGGACCTGGAGCCGTTCCGCGACGTGGTGCGGTCGCTGGCCGACGAGTTCGACCCGCTGGAGATCGCGGCGGCGGCGGCGCGCGTGGCGGCCGAGGCGCGCGGCACGGAGCAGATGCAGGACGAGACGGAGATCCCCGACATCGACCCGCGCGAGCGCGAGTCCGGGCCGCCGCGCGAGCCGCGCCGGGGCGAGGGCGGGCGGCAGGCGGCGCGCGGGGGCGGCACGCGGCGCGGCCCCGGCGCGGGAAAGGCCACGCTGTACATCGGGATCGGGCGGCGGCGGGGGGTGCGGCCGGCCGACATCGTGGGCGCCATCGCGGGCGAGGCCAACGTGCCGGGCGACCGCATCGGCGCCATCGAGATCACGGACCAGTTCACGCTGGTCGACGTGGACGAGGGCGACGCCGACCGCATCGTGCAGGTGCTGAGCGGCGCGGCCATCCGCGGGCGGCAGGTGCCGGTGCGGCGCTCGCGCGAGGACCGCGGCGAGGGCGGCGGCGAGTACCAGGGCCGATACGACCGTGGCGGCGACGGCGGTGGGGGAAGCCGCCCGTACCGCGGCGGCGGCGGTAGGGACGGCGGCAGCCGCCCCTACCGCGCCAAGCCCTACCGCCGCGACGACGACTGACGGCGGCGGGTCTCACGCGGAGGCGCAGAGGCGCGGAGAGGATAAGCGGAGGGAACGGAGATGATCTTCCGTTCCCTCCGTTTCTGCATGAAACACCTTTATGGGGTACAGAGGAACAGAGTCAGACAGAGGGATAAGATGATATTTCAGCTCGCCTCCTCTGTCTGACTCTGTTCCTCTGTACGAGCATTCTTTTCCGGGATCTGCTATCACACGGACGCAACGGAGTCACGGGAGGAGAGATGTCGCGATGAGGGGGCGCGGGACGTTCTATCGGCGATGAAGTGGTGCTGACGTACCTTTCAGAAGAGGCAGGATGGAGATGAGGCGATTGGCGGCGGTGTTGGGGCTGGCGGTGTTGCTGGCGGCGCCGGGGTGCTCGCGCGCGCCGGGAGATCCGGACGGGCTCGGCCTGAGCGCGAACGTGCCCGCCGAGGCGGCCAGCATCCGCGGCGACATCAAGGAAGTGGACCGCAGCCGCGGCGGACTGCGGTTCCTGGTGGAGCAGAACCCCGCCCGCGGCGCCGGCGAACCCATCGCGTGGGTCGACGTGGTCCGCGAGACGCGGGTGCTGGCGCGGACGGATGGGCGTACGGCGGACGCCTCATCCGCCGAGCTTGCCGTGGGAACGCGCGTGCAGGTGTGGTTCACGGGCCCGGTGCGGGAGTCGTTCCCCGTGCAGGCGACCGGCGGCACCGTCCTCATCGAGCGCTGAATCCATCGCTTCAACGAAGCACCGGTGCCGCGGCGAGCGGCGCCGGTGCTTCGTCGTATCCTCATCCACGACGCTGACGATCGCCGCGCGGCTTGACGCGTCAGGCGTTTCGCGTATCATGGTTTCGGCTGGTTTAAATTTCACCTGCACGCCATCGAAAATGATCAGCCGGTTCCTTCGCGTCTGCTTCGTCCTGTCCCTCGCGCTGGCGTCCACGCTCCACGCGCAGGATGCGCCCGCGCCCATCCAGGACAACAGCTTTCTGGTGGAAGAGGCGTACAACCAGGAATCGGGGGTGGTGCAGCACATCAGCACGGTGGAGCGGGCGGATGGCGGCGGCGCGTGGGGGTATGCGCTGACGCAGGAGTGGCCGCTGCTCGGACTGCGGCACCAGCTCAGCTACACGGTTCCGCTGGTGCATCCGGGCGGCGGCGGCTCCGCGGGGATCGGCGACGTGTCGGTGGATTATCGCTACCAGCTGGTGGGGGATGCGTCCGCGCGGCTGGCGGTGGCGCCGCGGCTGAGCCTGCTGCTGGCCACGGGCGACGAGGACGCGGGACGCGGCGGCGGGCGCACGGGCGCGGAGGCGGCGCTGCCGGTGAGCTTCGTCCTCACGCCGGCGCTGGTGGCGCACAGCAACGCGGGGCTCGCCTGGTTTCCCGCGGAAGGCGGGGACGCCGCGACCACGTTCAGCCTGGCGCAGGGCGTGGTGTGGCTGGCGCATCCACGCGTGAACCTGCTGGTCGAGACGGCGTGGGAGCGGGAGGATGCGGGGGACGGGGCGGTGGAGAGCCTGTTCGTATCGCCCGGCGTGCGGGCCGCGTTCGACGTGGGCGGCGTGCAGGTGGTGCCGGGCATCGCGGTGCCGGTCGGCGCGGGGGCGAGCAGCGGCGAGCGGATGCTGTTCCTGTACCTGAGCCTGGAGCATTCCTACCGCCGCTGAATCACGCTCCACCCGCGGCGGCGCCGGCATCCCTCCCCTTGCCGCGCCCGCCGCGCGGACGCATCCTGCCCGCGGACCGATCTCCGCCCGCGACATCCGCCCTTTCGCATCCCCGCATGAACACCGGCGAATACCTGTCCGTCCTGGTTTCCATCATCGTGGGGCTGGGGCTTTCGCACCTGCTGGGAAGCGTGGGCAAGCTGCTGAGCCGGCGCCAGCGCGTGCGGGTCTACGCGCCGTCGGTGCTGTCGGCGGTGATGGTGTTCCTGGTGCACGTGCAGTTCTGGTGGGGCAGCTTCGAGTTCGGCGAGCGGATCGAGAACAACTTCTTTGCGTTCCTGGTGTTTCTGGTCACGCCCATCCTGCTGTACCTGATCGCCGTGCTGGTGCTGCCGGAGCTGGACCAGGACGACAGCGGCGAGGTGTCGCTGCGGGACCACTACTACCAGGCGCGTCCCTGGTTCTTTGGCCTGACGGTGCTGATTCCCGTGGCGACGGCGGTACGCAACGCCGGCTTTCAGGGCGACCCGCTGTGGAACCAGGACCGCCCCTTCGAGCTCGCCTTCTTTCTGCTGGCCCTGGTGGGCCTGCTGACCGCCCGCGAGCGCGTGCACCGCATCCTGCCGCTGCTCATGCTCGCGCTGTTCATCGCCATGGTCGTCCTGACCAGCCTGCGGCCCGGCTGATTCCACGTCTATCCTCTTTTATCAGATTCTCGTCCCGATTGTGCATTCTCCCACGGGCCGTCTCATCCTCATCCCAGATCCTTGAAAAAGAATAATTGTACAGAGGAACAGAGTCAGACAGAGAACGCGAACTGAAATATCAGCTTGGTTCCTCTGTCTGACTCTGTTCCTCTGTACTCAACAAGGTGTTGTTTTCCCGGATTCGGTAACACGGAGGACACGGAGAAGATAAGAGGACCGGTTTCTCCTCGGTGCCCTCCGTGCCCCTCCGTATCAGTCGGCAGCAGAAGTCTGGGTGCACAATGGACTGCGGGATTCGGTATTTGAGGATTGGGATCGAAACGGCCCCGCCGGCGGTGTGCCGGCGGGGCCGTCTTCATCCATCTTCCCGCGGCCTCAGCCCGTGAAGCAGCCGGAATTCTGGTTGCGCTGGCACTCGGCCGTGGGGTACGGCAGGAACTCCATCGTGGGCCGGCGCGTGGTGTAGGTGCTCAGCCGCCGCAGGTCTTCCCAGCGAAGGCCCTGCGCGTACAGCTCGTAGCGGCGCTGGTACAGGATCTCGGTCAGCAGCTCCGCCTCGGTGTCCAGCGACTGGGCCGGCAGCGCCGTCATGCACGCCAGCGGCTCGGCCACGGTGGACGAGCACTGCGTACGCACCGCGTTCACCAGCGTGCGGGCCTGGTCGAGCTGGCCCAGGCGCGTGTGCGCTTCGGCCCGGATCAGCCGCATCTCGTCGGGCAGGTACACCGGGAACGCGTCGTTGCGGCCGCCGTAGCGGTTGAAGTTGAACACCGAGTCCGGCAGCCCCGCCACGCCCGTGCGCGTGGACCAGTACGCCGGACGCGCGTCGCCCGCCTGCGCCTCGGTAAAGAGGACGCGGCGCGAACCCACGTAGTCGAGCCCGAAGCCGTAGTTCTGCACGGGGTTGATGCCCGGGTTGGGATACAGCAGCTGCGACAGCACCCCCGGGTTCACCCGCTGCGCCGCGTCGATGGCGTTCTGGTACTGCCCATCGAGCAGGTAGTACCGCGCCAGCATGGCGTCCACCGTGTTGCGCAGGTTCAGCCCGCTCGAGAGCACCCGCGTGTTGAAGTCCGACAGCTGCGCGTCGGTCACGCCGGCCAGGTCCGTCCTGGCCGACTCCAGCAGCGCCAGCACCTCGTCGCGCACCTGGTCGCGCGGCACCGGCGCCGCGCCCGCGGGGTCGTCGTCCAGGGGCATCTCGCGGTACTGCAGGGTCAGGTAGCCCAGCGCCATCGCCTTCAGCAGCTTGGACAGGGCGACGGTGCCCGTCTGCAGCCCCGGGCCCAGCCCCACCTGCGGCGCCGCCTCGATGAGCAGGTCGGCCGTGCGGGTGATGCGGTACGCCCGGTCGAACGGGTCCGACACGCTGCCGAACGCCGGGTCCACCGTGCCGGTGACCAGCGAGCGGTCGGACTCCAGCGCGCGCTGGCGCACGCCCCACTCGTCCGTGACCAGCGCGGGGGCGCGGACGAAGATGTGGATGGCGTCGGCCAGCTGCGCCTGGATGCCCACCGCCGCGGTGAGCACCAGCTCGGGCGAGTTCAGCACCTCTTCTTCACGAGGCGCGTTGGGGTCGGTAAGGTCCAGCTCGCACCCCGTGGTGGCCAGGGCGGCGGCCAGGAGCACGCAGCCCCGGAGCAGCCGTGCCCCGGCCTGCCTGGAAAGCCAGTGTTGCATGGTCGTTGCCCGTTCAGAAGTTGAAGTCGAGGCTCAGCACGAAGGTGCGGGGGATGGGCGTGGTGGCGAAGTCCACCCCGCGCGCCACCGTGTGGGCCGAGAACATGTTCACCTCCGGGTCCATGCCGGAGTAGTTGGTCCAGGTGTACAGGTTGCGGGCGGCCAGCCGCACGCCCAGCTCGCCCGCGCCAAAGGTGCGCGCCACCCGCTGGCCGAAGCGGTAGCCCAGGGCGATCTCGCGCAGCTTTACGAACGACCCGTCCTCCACGTACTCCTCCAGCAGGCCGTTGCGCTCGGCGTTGCGCACGAAGGTGCCCACGATGGTGTCGCCGCTCGCCTCCACGCCCGCGTTGGGCGACGAGCCGAAGAAGTCGCTGCTGCGGCGCGTGAAGTTGATGACGTCGTTGCCGAAGCGGCCGTCGAACAGCACCCCGATCTCCACCCCGCGCACGTTGAAGGTGTTCAGGAACGACGCGGTGAAGTCGGGGTTGGGGTCGCCCAGCACCTTCAGCACCAGCGACGAGTCGGCGTTGGTGGGGCACCCCGCCGGACGCAGGCAGGCGCGCGCCCGGCGCGGAACGCCGTTGGGGCCGCTGAGGATGATGTTGCCCTGCGCGTCGCGCGGGTACACGGCGCCGTAGAACACGCCCAGCGGCTGCCCCTCGATGACCGCGTTGGGATAGCCGCCGCCCGGGAAGAACAGGGTGTCGCTCTCCTGGTTGAGCTCCACCACGCGGCTGCGGTTGCGGGCAAAGAGCAGGCGGCTGCTCCACTCGAAGCCTTCGCGCTGCACGTTCAGGCTGTTGAGCGAAACCTCGACCCCCCGGTTGCTCACCGAGCCGATGTTGCGGAACTGCGAGCCGAAGCCGCTGGTGGGCGCCAGCAGCACGTTCAGGATGAGCCGGTTGGTGAACTTGTCGTAGTAGGTGAACTCCACCGACAGGCGGTCGTTCAGCAGCCCGGCGTCGAAGCCCGTCTCCCACTCGCGCTGGCGCTCGGGCGCGATGTCGGGGTTGGGCGCCTGCGTGTTGGGGCGCAGTCCCGGCCGGCCGCCGTAGTTCTGGTTGACGTAGGTGACCTGGTTCAGGTACGGGCCAAAGGGCTGGGCGCCCGTCTCGCCGTACGCCAGGCGCGCGCGCAGCGTGCTGAACACGCCGCCCAGCGGCCCGCTCTCGAAGCCCGGCTGGTCGTGCACCACCCACGAGCCGCTCACGCGCGGATACATCTGCCAGCGCTCGTCGGCGCCAAAGGCCGACGAGGCCTCGACGTTCACGCCCGCGGTAAGGAACAGGCGGTCGGCGATGGACAGCCGCTCCTGCAGGAAGGTGCCGAAGATGTTGAGCTCGGTGCGCGACTGCGACGCCACCTGCACCGCGCCCACCACCGTGCGCTGCCCCGGCGCCAGCTCCGACGCCGCCGCGCGCACCGTGTTCACCCGGTCCTCGCTGTAGCGGACGCCCAGCGTGCTGCTGAGCCCCAGCCCCGTGCCGAGCCCCGCCTCGTGCGTGGCCGTGAGGTCGCTGTTGAACTTGCGCACCTGGCGAATGGGGTTCTGGATCTCGCCGGTGAACGCCGCGCTCAGCGCGCCGCGGGGCTGCAGGTACGTGTCTTCCTGCCGCCCGTCGTCCAGCCCCGCCAGGTAGCTGATGGTCAGGCTGGGGAGCGGGTTGGCGGTGGCCTGCACGCTCCCCAGGAAGCGGGTCACGTCCGTCCGCACGATCCAGTTGTTCAGGATGTCGAAGACGTTGGCGCCCAGGATGGGGTTGTACGGGTACTGCCCCGTGGTCTCGTTGAACGCGGGGTTGAACGAGGTGGGGGTAAAGATGATGCTGGTGAGGATTCCCTGCGTCTGCTCGCCCTCGGGCACCAGGTTGGTGCGCGAGCGCATGTAGCTGGCGGTGGCCCCCACCTCGAGCCAGTTGGACACGCGCTGCGTCACCCGCCCGCGCCCGCCCATGCGGCCGTAGTCGGTGGACTGCACCACGCCCTCTTCGTCGCTCCAGTTGCCCGACAGGTAGTACGAGGTGCCCTCGCTGCCGCCGGAAAGGGACAGCTGGTTGCTGGTGCCCAGCCCCGTGCGGTAGATGTCGTCCTGGATGTCGAAGCGCTCGATGGGCTGCCCCAGCCGCGGCCCCAGCGCGCGGTTGGCCACGGTGTCGGCCGTGCCCACGATGGGCACCTGGTTCAGGTCCAGGCGGCGGTTGGTGTTCACCGCCTGCAGCTCGGTGCGGAAGTTCACCTGCGGGCGCCCCTGGGTGCCGCGCCGGGTGAAGATCTGGATGACGCCGTTGTTGGCGCGCGAGCCGTACAGCGCGGCGGCCGCGGCGCCCTTGATGACCTCGACCCGCTCGATGTCGGCGGGGTCGATGTCGGACAGGCGGTTGGTGAGCGCCGCGTTGCCGCGGGTGGCGTTGGCGCCCAGGCCGATCAGCGCGTCGGAGTTGTTCTCCACCAGCACGCCGTCGATGACGATGAGCGGCTCGGCGTTGCCGGTGATGGTGCTGGTGCCGCGCAGGCGAATGCTTACGCCGCCGCCGGGCTGCCCCGAGTTCTCGCTGATCTGGGCGCCGGCGATCTTGCCCTGCAGCGCCTGGTCCACGGTCTGGGCGCCGGGCGCCTGGGCCACCTCTTCGCCGGTGACCGAGGCCACGGTGTTGCCCACCTGGCGGCGCTCCACGGGGGCGCCGGTGCCGGTGACCACCACCTCGTCCAGCTGCAGCACGGCGCCGGACAGCAGCACCGGCTCCACCGTCACGGCGCCGGCCGAGCCCAGCGCCACCTGCCGCGTGACGGTGCCGCGGCCGATCTGCGCGAACTGCAGGGTGTAGGTGCCGGCGGCCACCCGCGCGCGCAGGGTAAAGCGGCCGGCCTGGTCGGTGACCGTGCGGATGTTGCTGGCCTGCGCGCCGGTGCGCAGCTCCACGTTCACGTTGGCCAGCGGGTCGCGCGAGTCGGCGTCGAGCACGCTGCCCGTGATGGTGTACGCGGGCTCCTGCGCGGCGGCGCGCCCTGGCAGCGCTCCGCACAGCACAAGAAGGGTCGCGCCGAGCCACCGGCGCAGACGGGATGGGCGCATCAAGGGTGCCTCCAGGGGAGAGTGGTGTGAACGCGCCGCCCCGGCCGGGCCTGGAAGTGCCGGGGGATGGCTTCGGGAACCGCCGGACGGAAGATCGGGCCGGTGTGACGCGTTTGCGACGTGCGTTTGCGTTGCCGTTTCAATAGCATTCGGGCGAATGTGGCGCAAGGTTCCCGTGCGGATTTTCGGTATATTTCGCGGAGCGGGCCCGGGTTCGATGAACCTGGTGGCGGGTTCCGGATGCGGGCTGTGGCGCCCGGACGGCGTCGTACCGATCTACGAAAAGAAAATGGGCCCATGCCAGATCCGCAGAAACAGCCCGTGCCATTTGATCCGTGAAAAGCGGGAGGTACAGAGGAACAGACAAAAGCCGGAGGAACAGAGGAAGATCGCTTGTCCTCTGTTCCTCTGGCCGTTCTCTGTCCTTCCGTACCCTCGCTTTTGTCTTTTCCGGATTCGGGATTACGCAGAGGGGCAGCGTGTGTTCTTCCCCTTCGCGACGAGAGGACGCGAAGGCGTGTGCCCCCGCGTCCTCTCTCGTCTCGCCGTGGATCGGGATCGATGCCGGCCGCTCAGCCGCGCAGGGGGCGGGCGGCCAGGATGCCGGTGGAGCTGCGCAGGCCGTTGACGTAGTCGGCCACGGTGCCGGAGCTCACCTGCACCACGCCGCCGGAAAGCGGGGCGTGCAGCACCCGCATCACCCCCGCGCGGTCGCGCCAGGCGAAGCCCGTGTGCGTTACGTCCAGCCCGGCGATGGAGGTGGCGAAGGCCAGCACGTCGCCCGTCTCCAGGCGGCTGGCGACCTCGGGGATGCGCGCCCTGGGGACCAGGTTGCGCGGGCAGCAGTCCAGCGCGCGCTCCCGCTGCACGATGGCCTGGAACGTCGCGTCGTCGCGCAGGGCGGCGTAGCTGCCGCGGTGCTCCGACATGAAGCGCAGGGGCCGCTCGTCGCGCACGGCGCCCAGCGCCGGGCCCAGGTCGCGCAGCAGGCCGCGGCGCTCGCCGTCCCGCATCCACTCGCTGAAGTAGTGCAGCCGGCTGGCGTACCCCCGCCGCACGCCACCGCGGTAGCGCATTCGCTCCACCTCCGCCGCGAACCGGTCCCACCCCCCGTCCGGAGCCGCCGCCGCCCGCGCCACCGCCAGGGCGGACTCCACCAGCGACACGCAGTCGAACTTCGAAAGGTGCAGCGTCAGCGGCTCCGCCCCGGGCGAGCCGCCGTCCGCCAGGTAGTGCTCCAGGGTGGACGCCGCGTACGGCGCCCCCAGCGCCAGCTCGCCCACGCGCGCCACGGCGCGGCCCAGCGGCACGGACCCGTCGCCCAGCCCCTCGGCGCGCAGGGTGCGCAGCCACGCGGCCAGCCGCTCCCGGTCCCCGTCCTCCGGTCCCGCGAGCGTCATCGCCCGCGCGCGGAGGGGAAAGGGAAGGAGCAGCGCCGCGGCGCCCGCGTATCCCAGGAACGCCCTGCGGGTGATTCCGTTCTGGTCCATCGTCACATCCGGATCCTCAGTCCCACGTCGCCCACCAGCATCGCCACGCCGTCGCCGCCCGCGGCGCCGTAGCGAACGTACCGGATGCCGGGGGTGGCCGCCAGCGTCCGTCCCACCCGCACCTCCAGCCCCCCGCCCACCTCGAATCCCACGCCGCCGGCCGCCCTGCCGCTGGCGGGCTCGGCGCCGTCCGGCGCGCGGCCGTAGTCCAGCGTGTGGCGCACCACGCCGACGCGCAGCCACGGCGACGCCGCGAAGGGAAGGCTCAGCCGCACCCCCGCGTCCACGCCGTGCGAGGTGAAGCGCATGCCGCGCTCGGGGCAGAACCCGCCGGTACAGCCAAAGCCGGTGCGGCTGTATCCCGCGTACACCTCCACCCGCGGCCGCGGCGCCCACGAGAGCGCGGCGCCGATCGATGGGCCCGGATCGAACCCGAACTTCGTGATCGCCGCCGCGTGGTTGCCCACCCCCGCGCCGCCGCGCACCTCCACCGCCAGCTGCGCCCGCGCGGGCGGCGCGGCCGCCGCGGCGGCGATTCCCATCATCCACAGAACCCGTTTCATGCGCGCTCCTCCGCGTCCGCGGGGCGTGCCGGGGACGGCGCAGGGGGCCGCCGCGCGCGCGCTCACCGGACCCTCACCCTGTGGGCGGTGGTGCGCACGCCGTCGGAAAGCAGCAGGTCCAGCTCGGCCGCGTCCGTCCGCACCTCCACGCGTCCGCCGCGGGCAAAGCTGAGCACCTGGCCGGTCGCGGGATCGCGCACCAGCACCATGGGGTGCCGCGCCGGCTCCCAGCGCAGCGCCACGCCCCCCGTGCCCCCGCGCTGGACGGAGACGCGGGGCGCGGCCGCCTGCAGCCGCCCCGCCGCCGGCGCGGGAGAGAGGCGGGCCGCCTGTGCCCCGGCCGCGCGCAGGTGCAGCGACGCGGCCCGGTCCAGCCGCAGCGCGCGGCGGGGGATGGCGAAGGCGAAGTGGCGCTCGCCCGGCGCGCCGTCCATCACCTCCATCGCGTCGAAGGCAAGGGAATAGAGCGTGGCCCCGGCCGCGTCCCGCGCCTCCAGCGCGTAGGGGCCGGGCCGCTCCGGCAGGCGGGCGGGCGCCGTCAGCTCGAACGCGGGCTCCAGCACCACCTCGCCGTCGCGGATGCTTCCCCACACCAGCAGCACCGGCTCCGGCGCGGCCGGCCGGGGGACCCGCGCCCAGTCGTGCACCTGCCGAAAGTCCAGGATGCTGCGCCAGGTGTAGTGCGTGATCCACTCCGGCGCGCAGTACGACATCAGGTCCGAGCTGGCGTGCGGCGCCATCAGCTGGCCGGTGCGCACGTTCCAGCCGGGAACGTCCAGGCTGGCGTCGGGGGTGGGGAACGCCGGGTCCACCCCGCCCGCGCCCCCGCACGGCGCGTGGCGCCGGTCGAAGGTGTGCCCCAGCTCGTGGGCCAGCGTCTGCGCGGCGTCGGGGAGCTGGTCCCACCCCACCGCCGCCGGCTGCCCCAGAAAGGCGAGCCCCGTGAGCCCCTGAAAGCCGCGCCGCACCACGCCGTAGTAGTAGCTGTGCGAGCCCTCCGCCGTCCGCAGCGCGTAGATCTCGCGCAGCAGCTGGCTCCATGCGTCCCCCTCCACCACCAGCGAGGTGGTGTACGGCGCGTGCACCTCCGCGTGCACCTGGGCCACCGGGAACATGTCCGCCAGCGGCTCCATGAACTGCTGCAGGTTCGCGCCGTTCACGCCGCCCGTGGTGCCGCCGCCGGCCTGGTGTACGGGCACCAGGCTGATGTGGAACGGCGGCACCGGGCGCACGTCCACCGCCAGCGGCACGCCGGAGCCCGGGTACACGGCGGCGCTCCCCGGCGCGAGGGGAACCGTGCCCTCGGGGTCCGCCTCCACCAGCACGCGCATCCCCGGCACCACCAGCTCCGCGGGGATGTGCAGGTTCCAGCTTTCCGCCGGCCGCAGCGGGTCGGGCGTGGTGGGCACGGCGTCGGCAAAGGTGCCGACGGTGCGCACCAGCGTCTCGCCGTGGTACACCTTCACCCGCACCTCCGGCGCAAAGAAGCTGGGCCGGTCGCCCCGCAGAAGCACGCGCAGGGTGGCCGCGCGCCCCTGTACCAGCGGCGCGTCTCCGCCCGGGGGCTGGGCCGCCTGGGTAAGCTGGATGGACGCGATGGCCAGCCGCAGCGACACCGGGTTCACGCGCACCCGCGCCGTGGCCGCAAGCCCGGCCACCTGCACCGTCACGTGCGCCTGGCCGGGCTCCGCGGCCAGCAGCCCGTCCTCATCCACCACCACCGCGCCGTTCTCGCTGGTCCACCGCGGCGCGGCCCAGCCCGGCAGCCGCTCGAACGGCTGGCCCACCTGGTCCAGCACGGTCACGCCGATCTCCACGCGCTCTCCCTGCACCGTGGTGACCCGGGAGGAGGACAGCTCCAGCGAGGTGGGAATGCGCTCGCTCTCCATGAACAGGTCGGAGCACGCGGCCGCAAGCGGCAGCAGCAGCGCGGCACCCAGGCGGGGAATGCGGTTCATCTGGCGTGGCGGGGAAGAGCGGGGGAAATGTGTGGCGGTGCCGGCGGATACACCCGGCGGGCGGATGGAGGTCCGGAGGGTCATAGACCCGGCTGGAAGCGCGGCGTAAGATCCCGAAAAAGAATGATCTGTACGCTTGATTTGTTTTTCCCGGGGTATGAGCGGGACTGCCTGCCTTCGTGCCCCTCCGTGTGAGCTCGGGATCTTTCGCCGGATCCGGGATCAGCCGCCGAACGGGTTCTGCGGAGGGTCGCCCACGCTGCCGGAATCCAGCACCGCGCGCAGCAGGTCGTCCAGCAGCGAAAGCCGCTCGCGCTCGCGGCGCGTCTCCAGCAGCTCCTGCTGCCACGCGGGGTCGATGCGGATGGCCTGCGCGATCTGGAACCCCGTCTCGGCGTAGGGATCGATCTCGGGGAACGGCTGCTTGTAGCGCACCACCTCGTCCAGCACCCGGTAGAAGAGGTCGATGGAGCGGCGGCGGCGGGGGACCAGGCCGCGCTTGTCCTCCTTTTCGTCGTCGTACGGCTGGGTCAGGGCCTCGAAGTACGCGGTGCCGCTCTCGATGCCGTCCTCGATGCGAAAGCGCTCCAGCCCGCGGCACAGGATGAGCGAGCGGCCGTCGGGGAGCGGCTGGAACTTGAGGATGCGCGCCACGCACCCCACCCCGCCGTTCTCCATGCTGAACGGGCCGTGGCGGTCGGGGTCGTGGTAGATGAGCCCGAACTGCTCGTTTCCCTCCACCGCGTGCGCCACCATCTGCCGGTACCGCGGCTCGAAGATGTGCAGCGGCATCGGCGCGCCCGGAAAAAGCACCACGGGGATGGGAAAGAGCGGTAGGCGCATCATGCAGGGGGCGGGGGATGAAGTGCTCGTGCGAAAGTGCCGCATCCGCTCCGCCACCGCAAGCGGCCCTCCGTGCGTTTGTTCGCGCCTGCTGCGACGGATCTTCAGTCCCCGTCAGGGCGGGGACCCGCGCAACAGGCCTCCTACGGATCCGCAAAAAGATTGTCTCACGCAGAGGAAGCAGACTCTGCCTCCTCTGTGCGAGACGATTGTTGCCGGAGCTGGCCGGCTGTTGCAGGATTGGGGATCAGGCGGAGCCGGCCGATACGGCGATGGAGGGACGAGGAGCGCCGGAGGCGTCAATCCACCCCTTCCGGAAGACGACGCCATCGGTCCGCCGTCACCGGCGCGGCGCCTTGCAGCCCGCCGGGCGGCAGCGGCGGCGTCAGCGCCCAGGTGCCCGGCTGAAAGGGCGGCGTGTCGATGACGTACTCGGAGGGCCCGGGCCTCGCGTCCGTGTCCACGCGCAGGTTCAGCCGCAGCCGCATCACGTGGCCTCCACGGGTGAGCACCACCTCGTCCAGGTGCACGCGGCAGTCGCCCCGCCCCCACCACAGCAAGGCGTGCGTCCCCGCCGGCGCCAGCGAGCTCCGGCCCAGCCGCCGCACGCCGAAGCCCATGTCGGCGGAGTCCGGGCGCTCGGGCGTCCAGGTGTAGCCGTCCAGCTCGCGGGGATGGATCAGCGCGCCCTGCTCGTCGCGCACCAGCAGCGCCACGCTGCTGGGCCAGCAGTGCTGCGCCGCCGCCGGCGTGGCCAGCGCCGCGCAGGCCAGCAGGACGAAGAGGATCGTGAGGACGTGGGTGGGGCGGAAACGGGGGTGCATCGCCACCTCCGGAGGGGGCGGCGCCGGGGAGGCGCCGCGCGTCAGTCGAACAGCTCGTCTACGGCAAAGCGCCATCCGGGCACCGCCGGCTCGGCGTCGGCCACTTCGCCGCGGCGGTATACCACCGCGTGTTGCGGATGGTTCGCCCGGTACGCGCGGATCAGGTTTTCGCGCAGCACGTCTACGTCCCACACCACCTGCGTCCCCGCCGCGAAGTAGTCGGCCCGCTTCGCCGCCATCCGCCGCTCCGCCTCGTCGCCGTGATCGATCCAGTCGCGCACCTCCACGGCGAAGACGGGTGCTCCAACAGGATAGCCGGGGCTGGCACGCGGTCCCGTGTACCAGCTTACATCGGGACTGATCGACCTGCGATGGGGAAGGTCCAGGAGATACATGAGGCGCGACGTGTACACGGTTCCACCGCCGTGCCGCTCCTTGTGCATGTGGAGGCTGAAGACGAGGTTCCCCATGGCGATCGCCGGCCCGCCACCGGAGGGGCCGGTAACCAGCATCTCCCGTTGACGATCTCCGCCTTGTGCTTCGTCAGCCTCAGGTCGTCGAGGGTCGCCGGCCGGCCGAGCGGGACGGTGATGATCTGGCCCGGCTCCCAGATCCAGTTTTCCTCTTCGAAGACCTTGAGCACCGACGCCAGGGTGCTGTCCATCAGCGGAACAACTCGTCTACCGGAAAGCGCCAGCCGGGCACCGCCGGCTCCGCGTCCGCGATCTCTCCGCGGTGGAAGACGACCGGGTTCTCGGGATCGGCAGCGTGATGGGCACGAATCCAGCCCTCGCGCAACACATCTACGTCCCACACCACCAGCGTGCCCGCCGCGAAGTAATGGCCGCGCTTCAGCCTCATTTTGCGCTCGGCGGCAGGACCATAGTCACCGTTACTGCGGATTTCCACGGCCAGAGCAGGGGCGCCGCGCACGATCTCGTTGTCCTGCACCCGGCCCACGAACCACGCAACGTCCGGGTGAAACGCCTGCGTGCGCGGCGTCTCCATGACGAACGTAACGCTCTCGCTGATCGCGAAGCCGCCGCCGTACGCCTGCCCGTGAATGTGCAGACTGAGCCGGATCGTGAACGCGGCGTTTCCGGGACCGAATTGTGTCCCGGTCATCGGAACGATCTCCCCGTCGATGAGCTCGGCAGGGCCTTCGAATTCCCAGAGATCCTCAAGCGTCGCCTCACGGCCCAGGGGTGCGATGTTCATACAGCCTCCGGTGTGGTGTCGGCGTGAGGTGTCAGTGGGCGGCGACCCTTGACGCCAGCGACAAGTTAACGAAGTAAACAGTGGAATGGAAGTGACACTCCGCACGCTCTAACCCCCCGCGTCGATAGGCCGGGTGAGGCGGCGCAGGCCGGTTCCGTCGGCATTCACCATCCAGAGTGAATGGCCACGGTTGTGGTGCGCGCAAAGACGATGCGGCGGCCGTCGGGCGACCAGAGAGGAGACTCGGGGATCCCGTTGGCCCGCGTCTCGAGGTTCCACGTCCGGCCGTACGCGTGGGCGAACACCGTCCGCTCGCCGCCGCCGTTCACGCGGATGATCCGCAACGAGACGCGTGGCCTGCGGGACGCATGGTCGTCGCCGATGAAGGCGATCCACCGCCCGTCCGCGCTCCAGGCCGGGTCGCTGCCGTGCGCGACCACCCGCTCCGCGCCGGTGGCCAGCTCCAGGTGGACGATGGTGTCGGCTTGCCCGCGGAGAAGGAGTGCGCGTCCGTCGGGCGACCACACCGGATCACGGTGTCCGGGGCGGCCGATGGGGCGCTCACCCGAGCCGGACGCGGCGAACAGGCGCATTCGCCCGTCTGGCGGCGCCACGCACCCGGGCGGCCGAACCTGCGGCGGTTCGCCTCCACCCCAACGCTTGCTGCACGTGCGGTAGCCGACGAACGCGCGCCCGTCCGGCGACACCGCCACCTCGGCCAGGTTCGTGACGCACGTACGGTAGAGCTGCGACCAGCGTCCCCGTTCCAGGTCCAGTGCCCGCAGATTCCCGCAATCGCCCCTGTCGTACTGTGGGACGGCGAACAGGCGGCGGGCATCGCTCGACAGGGTAAACGTGGTGTGCGCCACTCCGCCCGCCGTACCGCACCACGCGCGCCCGGTCAGCGCCGGACGCGGATTCCCCCGCCGCAGCGCGTACACCCCGGAGCCGCCGCACGCATACTCGCGCCAGTCGTAGCCGCCGGTCTCTTCCTGGTGGATGAAAAGCAGCTCGCCGCGCGCGTTCCAGCCGAGCGGGTGCACAGACGGCCGGTAGGTGGTGCCACCCGTCACGCACTGCCCCGCCCCCACAATCACCGTGGCGATCGCCAGAAAGCGGAGGCGGCGGCGCAGTCCGCGCATCGGTGCCTCAGTCCGCGGCGATGCGCTCGGGCTCGTGCTGGCGCGCGGCCTGGTCCTGCAGCGCACGCCACATGCGCGGCGGCGAGAAGGGAAGCGAGTCCATCCGCACCCCCACCGCGTCGTAGATGGCGTTGGCGATGGCGGGGATCGAGGGGTGCAGCGGGCCCTCGCCGGCCTCCTTGGCGCCGTACGGGCCCTCGGGGTCGATGCTTTCCACGATCAGCGACCGCAGCTCCGGCGTGTCCAGCGACGTGGGGATGCGGTAGTCCAGCAGCGACGGCGCGTTGTGCAGCCCGGCGCGGCCGTGGTCCGCGTCCTTGAAGATGTGCTGCTCCATCAGCGCCTCGGCGAAGCCCATGTACGCCGAGCCCTCCATCTGCCCCTCGACGATCATGGGGTTGAGCGCGCGTCCGCAGTCGTGCGCCACCCAGATGCTCTTCACCTCCACGAACCCCGTCTCGGCATCCACCTCGACCTCCGCCACGTGCGCGGTAAAGGAGTAGGCTGGCGACGCGCCGATGGTGCCGCCGCGGTACTCGCCGTGGACGTCGCGAGGCGTGTTGTACGACCCCACCGTGCCCAGCGTGCCGAACTTCGCCTCGGCCAGGTTGAACGCCTCGACGATGGTCATCGACCGCCCCGTGTCCTGCCCGTCCATGGCCCGGCCGCCGGCCAGCAGGACGCGGGCGGGCTTGATCTCCCACTCCTCGGCCACCGCCTCCTGCACCATCGCCTTGAGCTTGCGGGCCGCGTCCACGCAGGCGTTGCCCAGCATGAAGGTGACGCGCGACGAGTAGGCGCCCAGGTCCACCGGCGTAAAGTCCGTATCCGACGGCAGCACGCGCACGTAGTCCAGCGGCACCCCCAGCTCCTCGCAGACGATGTAGGCGACGAGCGAGGTCGAGCCCTGCCCGATGTCCGACGCGCCGGAGAAGACGGCCACGCGCCCGGAGCGGTCCACCTGCAGCTGCACGGCGGACTGCGGCATCCGGTTGGGATAGATGGGATAATTCGTCCCCGAGATGTAGCACGACCCCGCGACGCCCAGGCCGCGGCCGTACCCCAGCTTGCCGCGCCGCTCCTTCCACCCGCTGGCGCGCTCCACCGCGTCCAGGCACTCCATGAAGCCGTTGCTGGTGACGCGCAGCTCGTTCACCGTGCGCCGGAAGCTGCCCATGAAGTTGCGGCGCCGCAGCTCGATGGGGTCGATGTCGAGCCGCTGGGCCAGCTTGTCGAGCGTGACCTCGAAGGCAAAGCGCGGCTGAACGCTGCCGTGGCCGCGCTTGGGCCCGCACGCCGGCTTGTTGGTAAAGACGCGCGTGCTGTCGAAGCGGTACGCGGGAATCTCGTACGGCGCCGCCAGCAGCTGCCCGCTGTAGTACGTGGTCACCAGGCCGAACGACGAGTACGCGCCGCCGTCCAGCAGCGTCTTTGCGTCCACCGCCTTCAGCTTGCCGTCCGCGGTGGCGCCCACGCGGTACTTCATGTGGAACGGGTGGCGCCCGCGGTGGGCGTAGAACACCTCTTCGCGCGTGTAGAGGCACTTCACCGGCCGCCCCGTCTTCATCGCCAGCTTCGCGACGCAGAACTCCAGGTCGAACGGCTCGCTCTTGCCGCCAAAGCCGCCGCCCACGTGCGGCTGGACCACGCGCACCTTGGCCGCATCCAGCTCAAGCACCTTGGCCAGCTCGCGGTGCAGGTAGTGCGGCACCTGCGTGCTGGACCACACCGTCAGCCGCCCACCCGGCGCGCCGCCCGCTTCCCACATCCCGATGGCGCAGTGCGGCTCGATGGGGACGTGCGTGGTGCCTTCGAAGTAGTACTCGCCCTCGATCACTACGTCCGATTCCGCCAGCCCGCGCTCCACCTCGCCGAAGTCCAGCTTGACGATCTTGCTGATGTTGCCGTTGTGCCCGGCCTTCTTGGCCTCGTGGATCTGCACGTCGGTGCGGCGCGCGGCCTCGAAGGGGTCGAGGATCGCCTCCAGCACCTCGTACTCCACCTGGATCAGCTCCACGGCGCGGTTGGCCGTGTCCTCGTCCACGGCCGCCACCGCCGCCACCGCGTCGCCGATGTAGCGCGCCTTGTCGACCGCCAGCGCGTTCTCGTCCGGCGTCCAGACGATGATGCCGAAGGGGATGGGCATCTCGGCGCCGGTCACGACGGCGTGCACGCCCGGGAGCGCCAGCGCGGCGGAGGCGTCGATGGAGACGATGCGGGCGTGCGGATGCGGGGAGCGCAGGATCTTGGCGTGCAGCATCCCCGGCAGGGTCATGTCGTCGGTGTAGCGCGCGCGGCCGGTGCTCTTTTCCAGCCCGTCCGTCTTGCGCTGGCGGGTGCCGAGGACGTTCAGCGGCTTCGCCTTTTCCTCGCGGTCGCCGTACAGCTTTACCCGCTCGCCCACCGGCTCGCCGGCGTGCGATTCGGCGTGGTCCACGACGGGCGTGCCGCGCTCCGCGACTTCGGGCTCGTCCAGGGGAACGCCGCCGCGGGCGCTCTCGAACTCCTGCCGATCCGCGCTCATGCCGGCACCTCCGTCGTCTGGCGCATGCGCTCCGCCGCCAGCTCCACCGCGTCCAGGATCTTGGTGTAGCCGGTGCAGCGGCACAGGTTGCCGCTCAGCGCGTCCTTGATCTCGTCGCGGGTGGGGGCGGTGTTCTCTTCCAGCAGCGCCGCCGCGCTCATCAAAATCCCCGGCGTGCAGAACCCGCACTGCGCCGCGCCGCACACGTCGAAGGCGTCCTGCAGCGGGTGCGCCACGCCCACGGGCGTGCGGAGCCCCACCAGCCCCTCCACCGTGCGCACCTCGCGCCCCACCGCCTCGTAGACGGGGGTGATGCATGACAGCGTGGGAACGCCGTCCAGCCACACCGTGCACGCGCCGCAGTCGCCCTTGTCGCACCCCTGCTTGCTGCCGGTAAGCTGCACGGCGTAGCGCAGCGTCTCGAGCACGCTCCAGTGGGTGGGCACCGCGACCTCGTGGGTGTCGCCGTTTACGGTGAGGGTGAGAAGGTCCTTCATCGGGCCGCTGTGGGAGGGATGAACGGAGCGCCGCACCTGCCGGAAGTGCACGCGCCGCGCGGGTTTGACCAGCCTTGCAACTTAACCCGCGCCCTCCGGAGGGTCAACGGAGCGTCCGCCCCGTTTCGAACACGCGTTCGGTGCTGATGGGGTGCCTGCCGACGGAGCACGCCGGCACTCGCCAATCAGCTTGACAGTCGGCTTGCCAACAGCTCGACAGTTGGCAAGCAGTTGTCGAGCCAGCCTCGCTCGCTCCACGGAAGCACGGTTGAGCAGGTTGCCAGCCGCCGCTGGATGAAGTGCCACCGGGCGCTGATTGCGCTGATTGCACTGTGTAATCCAACGAGGCTGGCCGCTGCATCGGGGAAAGGCTCGCCAGCTTGCTCGACAGGCGCTTGCCAGTTGGCTTGACAGCAGCTTGCCAATTGGCAAGCCGCTGTCAAGCTGATTGATCAGCCGGCACTGCCGAGTACCGGTTCTCGGGCGAAGTCGGTGTGCGGGCGCTGGATTGCACGCGTCCAGCCCGCCGCAGACGCGAAAGCCAGTAGCGAACCCCGGAGGCGGACAGTCCGAGCTTCGCGGCGATCTGGCGCGCCGTCAGTGGCTCTGCGCCAAGCAGGTCTACGATCTCGTCGGCACGGTCTCTTCGCCGCCGCGGGCTGGTGCGCGGTTCCGCGTGATCGGCAACGGCGTAGGTCGACCATCTTCCCACCCCCGTCCGCTCCAGCAGGCCGCGGTCCATCATCTCGTTGAGCTCGCGGGTGGCTACGCGCGAGTCACTTCCGGTTACGCGGCAGTAGTCCCCGTTGGTCATGCTGCCGTTGTGCCGCACGAACGCGAGCGCCTGCCGCTGCGCTTCCGAGACGGGCTCGCCGCGTGCGAGCTCCTGCAGCCAGCGCAGTGTTGCTTCGTCGTACAGGGTGTGGTTCGGCAGCACCACCCGGAACCGGGTGAGGGGTACGTCGAACCGCGGCGGCGACATTCCCGCCCGGCGCAGCTGCTCGATCAT
The DNA here is from genome assembly GCF_036399255.1 of Longimicrobium sp. Lineage (GTDB taxonomy): Bacteria > Gemmatimonadota > Gemmatimonadetes > Longimicrobiales > Longimicrobiaceae > Longimicrobium. Next base: position 14,103 of record NZ_DASWNM010000166.1, on the reverse strand, counting down.
AGCGGTGAGGCCTGTGCCGCGGTTTTCGCACAGGGGGCGAGTGTCGCCGGGCGGTGGCAGGTCTTCGAGCACCTTCATCAAGAACGCGTTGCGCGAAGACTGCACGCCGGGTTCACCCAGCTGGTCCGGCTGAATGGGCCCGAAGAGGCCCCCCGGGCTCTGGAACTCGATGCGGTCGGGGAACATGTGCACCTGCACCTGGCTGCCGCGCGCCTGGGCCGAAAGGTCGCGGTGCCCCAGCGCGTTTACCAGCGCTTCGCGCAGCACCATCTCGGGATATTCCCACAGGTCTTCGCGAAACAGCCCCTGGACGATGCCCCGGCGCTGCATGTTCCGCTTGATGACCCGAAGCGTTTCCACCACCATCACGGGTACCGGCCCCTCGACCTTTACGTTGTCGAGAAAGCGCTCGCCGTTGGGGCCGGGCTTGCCGGCATCGGTGCCGGGGTACCGCAGAAAGGTGACGCACAGGTTGGGGAATCGCTCCTGCGGGTACGGGGCGAAGCACGTCCATCCCTGCAGCGAGACGGCCAGCTTTCCGTCCGCGCCGGGCACCAGCACCTTCAGCGCGCGCAGCACCTGCTCGTCGGTCCAGCTCCGGTACGGGCCGCTCTCCCGCGCTCGCAGCCGGCGCAGCAGTCCCCCCAGCAGCTCGGGATCCAGGTCGTCCGGCGAGGTGCCCTCGACGGGCTCCACGTCGTGGCGGGGCTGGCCTCGCGCCTCGAACAGGGCCTGGACCTCGTAGGGAGTGAGCTTGCGGTCGCCGTCGCCCACGCGGATGAACGCTCCGTTGGGCAGCCCGGCGCCCTGGTAGTAGCATGGCTTTGCACTGGCGGGCAGCTCCGGAACCTCCGCCACCACGACCGCGGCGCCATCGATCTCGAACACCTGCAGCAGAGGGCGCAGTGGCGGCTCCATCTGGTCCGCCGCCACGGCTCCCAGGTCCGCCTGCACCTTTGCGGCGTCCGAAACGCCGGTCGGCGCAAAGCCCTGCTGCCCGTCCACGCCCAGAAGGAGCACGCCGCCGCCCGGCGTGTTCGCGAACGCCGAGAGGGTTTCCCATATGCGGCGCGGAATGCCGTCACGTGCGCGTTTGGCTTCTACGTTGGTCAGCTCGGTTCCCTGGCGCTGAAGCTGTTCCAGCAGATCCCGCAGCTCGTCAGACGTCATCCGCGTATGCCCTGGTGAACTTGCCAACCAAGCTTGCCAATAGCTAAGCAGTTGTCGAGCTAATTGTCAAGCCAGTTGTCGAGTCAGGGAAAACGCCCGGCCTGCCGCGGCTGATCGGCAGCGGGCGGGACGATCCTGGACGCGCTGTCGATCCGTGACCGTGGATCCGCGGCTCGTGAGCCGGGCTTGTTGGCAAGCCGCAGGCGTGTCGCCGCGCGGCTGAATGATGGCATCGAAAAGCGCCGCGGCGAATCATTCGCCGCGGCGCTTTCCCGCCGAGCATCTGCCGGGCCTAGCGGTCGCCCTTGTCGCCCTGGCCGGGGGCGGCCTTGGTCTTGGCGTGCTGGCGCCGGTCGGCGGCCAGCGAGCGGCCCACGTCTACCTGGTCCTTGGTAAAGCGGCCGTTCTCGTCGCGCCGGACGTAGCGCTTGTCGCCCGGGTTGGGCTCGATCAGCTCGCGCTTGCGTGCCATCTCATCCTCCGGAAAGGGTCGTGATCGTTGTAAACAGCATCCCTGGATCGGCTTCCATTTGCATGCTCCGCGCCGTGGCGCAAAACAAGGCCTCGGCCGGCTCAATGTCATTCTCCATCCCCCATGGGACGCGGGGAAGTTTCGACCGGCATCCGCGGGGCGCCCCCTCCGGGCTCGCATTACTCGCCCACCTCCCCCAAAACTGCTGGGGGAGGTTGGCGTGGGGCTGGGATCTAGGCTCGGCGAATCACGTCGAACTGGCGCCAGACGGGGCCCCCTCTCCCCCGGCCCCTCTCTCCCCGCGGAGCGGGAGAAAGGGGAGAATTCGATCGCGCTTCGGCCGGTCCACGACATTGGCCGCTTCCCTCAGCCAGCCACGTGGCAGGCACTCATCCATACCGACGAGCCGCCTGTCCGCGAAGGCGGACTTCGTGTGGTCGTTGCAGCGAATCCATTCGCCATCGCCTTTCCATCTCCAAACCTTTTACGCGGCTGAGTGCCGCTCATCCGCCGCAACGCATTTGACTCCAGACGGTTGACGGCGCGAACCGTTGGTGCCATACTCCATCCGCGGATGCTTCGTTCGAACGCTCGTACCTGCCCTGCGGCGACCCGCCGCGTCTTCTCCCGATGATTTGCGGAATCGTGCTGGCCGCCGGCCGCTCGCGCCGGATGGGCGAGCCCAAGGCCATGCTGTCCGCGGGAGACGAGACCTTCTTGCAGCGCGCCATACGCGCGCTTCAGGAAGGCGGCTGCGCGTACGTGGTGGTCGTCACCGGCCCGCCGGACGACGACACGGCGCGGCTGATCGCCAGGGACGCGGCGGGGATGGGTGCGGAGGTCGCCGTGAACCCGGCGGTGCAGTCGGAGCAGGCGGACTCGCTGCGGATCGGGCTGGCGGCGCTTCCCGGTGAGGCGGAGGCGGCCGTGGTCGCGCCGGTGGACGTTCCCGACGTCTCCGGCGCGCTCGTCCGTGCGGTGATCGACGCCTTCGTTCGCACCGGCGCCCCGGTGGCGCTTCCCGCGCGCGGCGGGCGCCACGGCCACCCGGTGCTCTTTGCCCGCCGCGTCTTTGCCGAGCTGATGCGGCCGGAGCTGCCGCAGGGCGCGCGCACCGTGGTCCACGCGCACGCGGCGGAGCTGGCGGAGGTGCCGGTGGACGCGCTTCCCACGGACCTCGACACGCCGGACGAGTACCGGCGCTGGCGCACCGCGCGTGACCGATCCACCGCACCCGATCCCGAATCCCGACGCGCGTGATTGAAAGACTGAGCCTGGCGGACGCCGTCCACCACGCCCGCGAGGCGCTGGAGGGCGGCGCCCCTGTCGTTGGGCTCACGGTGCTGGACTGCGACGATCCCGCCGTCCCCCCCGGCGCGCGGATGTGCGTGTGGGCCGAGCGCGCCGCCGGCACCCTGGGCCGCGCGAATCTCGACGAGGCCGCCGTCCGTATGGCTCAGGGCGTCCTGGCGGAGGACGGGCCGGCGGGGCCGCGGACGGTGGAGGCGGACGGAACGCGGTGCACGCTGTACGCCGAGCCGCACCGGGCGCCGCCGGAGCTGGTGATCGTGGGCGCGGGGCATGTGGCGCGGCCGCTCTGCCGCATCGGCGCCATGCTGGGCTTTCGGGTGACGGTGCTGGACGACCGTCCCGAGTTCGCCACCCGCGAGCGCTTTCCCGAGGCCGCCGAGGTGCGGCCGGCGCGCTTCGACGACCCGTTCCGCGGGCTGCGCATCACGGGGCGCACGTACCTGGTGCTGGTGACGCGCGGCCACAAGTACGACTTCGAGGCGCTGCGCGACGTCCTCCATCGACCGGAGCTGCCGGCGTACGTGGGGATGATCGGCAGCCGGCGGCGCACCCGGGCCGCGCTGGAGCAGCTGGCCCGCGACGGCATCGACGACGCGCGGCTGCGGGCCGTGCACGCGCCCATCGGGCTGGACGTGAACGCCGAGACGCCCGAGGAGATCGCGGTCGCCGTCTGCGCGGAGCTGGTGCTGGCGCGGCGCGGCGGCACGGGGCGCCCCCTGCGCGACGTGGAGCGTGTGGCGGAGCGCTGGATCAAGCCGGGGACCTAGTGCCACGTATCGAGTGCCGAGTGCCCGATTCGCACCCGGCGCATGCACCAGACACTCGATCCCAGGCACCAGGCACTCGGCACTTGATCTCGGCACTAGGCACTAGGCACTTGATCCTCGGCCCAGGCACTCACACATCCCATGTATCGCACGTGCATCTTCTGCTCCGGCGACCTGGGCGCCAACGAGGCGGTGGAGGCGTTCCCGGTGGGGCGCAGCATCGCCTTCGACGCGTGGAAGGGGCGGCTGTGGGCCGTCTGCCGGCGCTGCGGGCGGTGGAACCTGGCCCCGCTGGAAGAGCGCTGGGAGGCGGTTGAAGAGGCGGAAAAGCGCTTTCGCGACTCGCGGCTGCGGGTGCAGAGCGAGAACATCGGCCTGTGCAAGCTCCCTGACGGCACCCGGCTCATCCGCGTGGGCGACGCCATGGCCGGCGAGCTGGCCGCGTGGCGCTACGGCGACCAGCTGGTGCGGCGGCGCCGCCAGTACCTCATCGTGGGCGCGGCGACGGCGGCCGCGGGGCTGGCGGTGGTGGGCGGGGTGATGGCGCTGGGCGTGGGCGGCGGGTTGGGCGGGTTCTGGAGCATCTTTGCCCAGGGGTGGGAGGAGCGGCAGTCGCGCAAGGTCATCCACCGCGTCCCCGCCCTTCTTTCGCCCAGCGGGCAGCCGCTGGACATCCGCCGCTGGCACGTGCAGGGCGCGCGGCTGGAGCAGGCGGACGGCGGCGAGATCGCCCTGCGCATCCCGGACGTGGACCGCGAAAAGCGCAAGACGGACGGCTGGGGGCGGGCGAAGTACGGCGCGGGGACGGAGCTCATGCTTCCCGGCGAGCAGGCGCGGCTGGTGCTGAGCCGGGCGATGGTCACGGTGAACATGAAGGGCGCCTCGCGCGACCGGGTGAGCGACGCCGTGCGCCTGATCGAGCACGCGCGCTCCGCCGACGAGTACCTGCGGCAGGCGGCGGCGCGCGGGGGCGTGCTGGGCAAGCGCCCGGGGATGGAGAAGCAGCAGCTTACGCCCGTGGGCGCGCTGGCGCTGGAGATGGCGCTGCACGACGAGTCGGAGCGCCGCGCCATGCAGGGCGAGCTGGGCGCGCTGGAGGCCGCGTGGCGCCAGGCGGAGGAGATCGCCGAGATCGCGGACTCGCTGCCGGACGTTCCCGCGCCCGAGCCGCCGCGGCTGGTGAGCGGGTGAAGGGGTGAACGGGTGAACGGGTGAAGGGACGCGAGCGACGCAATCGTTCAGCCCTCTGATCATCGATCGCACATGTACCGCAGCTGCATCTTCTGCTCGGCCGCGCTGGGATCCAACGACTCGATCGAGCGCTTTCCCGTGGGGCGCAGCCTGGCGTTCGACGGGGAGAAGGGGCGGCTGTGGGCGGTCTGCGACCGGTGTACGCGGTGGAACCTGGCGCCGATCGAGGAGCGCTGGGAGGCCAACGAAGAGGCCGAGCGCCTGTTTCGCGACGCGCGCCTGCGGGTGCAGAGCGAGAACGTGGGGCTGGCAAAGCTGCCGGACGGCACGCGGCTCATCCGCGTGGGCAGGGCGCTCCCCGGCGAGCTGGCGGCGTGGCGCTACGGAAGCCAGTTCCTGAGCCGCCGCCGCGAGCGGCTGGCGATGGACGCGCTGGCGCTGCTCGTCGGCATTCCCTTCCTGGGCCTTCCCGTGCCGGGGATCGACCGGATCGTGGACGCAGTGCGGTTCGGGTGGAAGGACCGGGGGCGGATGCGCGAGCACCGGGTGCCGGCCAGCCTGTCGCCCACCGGGCGCCCGCTGGTGCTGCCCCTGGGGGCCGTGCAGGACGGGCACCTGGACCGCGGCGAGGACGGCGCGCTGCTGTTCCGGGTACGGCTGCACGATCCGGTGCGCTGGGACGCCTGCGCCGAGTTCCGGGACGATGCCGCGCGCTCCGTGCTGGCCCGCGCGCTCCCCAAGCTGAACCGCGACGGCGCCAGCAAGGGCGAGGTGAAGGCGGCGGTAGAGGTGCTGGCCGAAGCCCCGTCCGCGGAGGCGTACATCCGCACCGTCGCCAGGAACCGCGGGATGCTGGGCGGGCCCAGGGCGCAGGGGACGAAGAAGCTGACCCCCACCGGCCTGCGCGCGCTGGAGATGGCGCTGCACGAGGAGCAGGAGCGCCGGGCGATGGACGGCGAGCTGGCCGCCCTGGAGGCCATGTGGCGGCAGGCGGAGGAGATCGCCGCCATCGCCGACGCGCTGCCGGACCTGCCCGCGCCCGAGCCGCCGCGGTTGGTGAACGGGTGAAGGGGTGATGGGGTGAACGGGTGAACGGGTGATGGGACGTGCTCGACGCGATCGTTCGGCCCTCTGATCATCGTACTGTCTATGTACGGCAGCTGCATCTTCTGCTCTGCGGCGCTGGGATCGAACGAGTCGATCGAGCGCTTTCCCGTGGGGCGCAGCCTGGCGTTCGACGCGGCGAAGGGGCGGCTGTGGGCCGTCTGCCCCAAGTGCGCGCGGTGGAACCTGGCGCCCATCGAGGAGCGCTGGGAGGCCATCGAAGACGCCGAGCGGCTGTTTCGCGGCACTCGCACGAGGGTGCAGAGTGAGAACATCGGCTTGGCGAAGCTGCGGGACGGCACCCGGCTGGTGCGCGTGGGAGAGGCGCTGGCGGGCGAGCTGGCGGCATGGCGCTACGGACGCCAGCTGGTGAAGCGCAAGCGCCGGGCGCTGTGGTACGGGCCCGCGGTGGCGGCGGGAGGGCTCGTCGTATATGTGGGCGCTGGCCTCGCTTTCCCGGTGATCGGGATGGTGGGTTCGTCGGTCCTCTTCGAGGTCTACAAGCACCTGGTGGAGGCCGCGCCCGGCAAACGCGTGGTGGGACGGGTGGATGCGGAGGTCGAGGGCGTACGCACCACGGCGCGCCTGCGGGCTGCGCACATGAAGGGCGCGTGGCTCAGCGACCCCGACGACGGGTGCGGGATCGCGTTGAACGTGCACCAGGACGTACAGGTGCCCCATCCACGCCTCCGGGGCCACACACTCGACGTAAGCCTCGTATTGCGCGGCGACACCGCGCTGGGAGTCCTGGGCCGCGGGATGGTACAGGTCAACGCGCGTGGCGCCTCGCCGGGCGAGGTGCGAATGGCGCTCCAGCGGATGCAGAGGGTGGGCAGTCCTGGGGAGTTCGTCCGCGAGTTCGCCCGCCAGGAGCTGATGCTGACCGGAGAGGCCACGCGGCAACCCGGGCAGGCCCCGCGCCGCAAGTTCGGGCGCTCCCAGGCCCCGGGGGGTGACCGGATGCTCGCGCTGGCGCTGGAGATGGCGCTGCATGAAGACACGGAGCGGCGCGTGCTGGAGGGTGAGCTGGCCATGTTGGAAGGGATGTGGCGCGACGCCGAAGCTATCGCCGGCATCGCCGACCGGCTGCCGGACGTGCCCGCGCCGGAGCCGCCGCGGTTGGTGAAGGGGTGAAGGGGTGATGGGACGCGCTCGACGCGATCGTCCGGCCTTCTGATCATCGTACCGCTTATGTACGGCAGCTGCATCTTCTGCTCGGCGGCGCTGGGATCGAACGAGTCGATCGAGCGCTTTCCCGTGGGGCGCAGCTTGGCGTTCGACGCGGCGCGGGGGCGGCTGTGGGCCGTCTGCCCGAAGTGCGCGCGGTGGAACCTGGCGCCGATCGAGGAGCGCTGGGAGGCCATCGAGGACGCCGAGCGCCTGTTCCGCGACACGCGCCTGCGGGCGCAGAGCGAGAACGTGGGTGTGGCGAAGCTGCTGGACGGGACACGGCTGGTCCGCGTGGGCCAGGCACTCCCCCGCGAGCTGGCGGCGTGGCGCTACGGGCGTGGGCTCATGCGGCGGCACCAGTTGCGGCACCGCTGGCGGATGACGCTGGACACGCTGGGATTCTGGCTTCCCGGCGCCGACCGCCTGGTGGCGTGGGTGGCGGAGGCGATGCGCTCCGGTCCGGACCGCGCGCGGCTGCGCGAGCAGTGGGTCCCCGCCAGCTTGTCGCCCACGGGCGCGCCGCTCGTGCTGCCGCGGCCCGTGCTGGAGGGCACGCGGTTCTCCGAGGCCGGCGACGGCACGCTGCTGGTGCGGGTTCCGCTACCCGGGACGGGCGCTGCGCGCGCGTTCGCCGAGTTCCGCGGCCAGGCTGCCCGGACGGTGCTCGCCCGCGCCATGCCCATTCTGAACCACGACGGCGCCGACTCGTGGGAGATGAAGGTCGCGGTGGGGCTGGTGCTGCAGGCCCCCTCGGCCGAGGCGTACATCCGCACCCTGGCGCAGCGCGGCGGACTGCTGGGCGGCCCCCTGGCGCCGCCGGAGCGACTCACCGGTGCCGCACTGCGCGCGCTGGAGATGGCGCTGAACGAAGAGACGGAGCGGCGCGCGCTCGATGGCGAGCTGGCGATGCTGGAGGCGATGTGGCGCGAGGCGGAGGAGATCGCCGCCATCGCCGACCGGCTGCCGGACGTGCCCGCGCCCCAGCCGCCGCGGTTGGTGAAGGGGTGAAGGGGTGAAGGGGTGATGGGACGCGCTCGACGCCATCGTTCTGCCCTCTGATCATCGAACCGTTTATGTACCGCAGCTGCATCTTCTGCTCGGCCGCGCTGGGATCGAACGAATCCATCGAGCGCTTTCCCGTGGGGCGCACCCTGGCGTTCGATGCGGCGAAGGGGCGGCTGTGGGCTGTCTGCCCGAAGTGCGCGCGGTGGAACCTGGCGCCCATCGAAGAGCGCTGGGAGGCGGTGGAGGACGCCGAGCGGCTGTTTTGCGACACCCGCCTGCGCGTGCAGAACGAGAACGTGGGCCTGGCGAAGCTGCGTGACGGGACGCGGCTGGTTCGCGTGGGGCAGGCGCTGCCGCGCGAGCTGGCGGTATGGCGCTACGGCCGAAAGCTGCTGCGCCGGCGCGCGATGCACGCTGCCGTGGTGGGGGTGGCGGCGGGGGTGCCCGTGGCCGCCATCGCGTCGGTTGCCACGGGCTTCGTGGCGGGGGCGGCGACGTTCCTGCTCCTTTCCAATGCCCTGCTGCTGGTAGCGGAGTCACGCCCGCGGCTGCAGTCGCGCTCGCTTCTGCCGTACTCGGGTCTGGACGTGGACGCGGCCGATCTGGCACGGGCCCGCTTCGCGTTCACCTTCGGGGGTGAGGTAAGCGTGGAGCTGAAGGTGCAGCCCGGCGATCACCTCCTCGGCCTGGGCGCCGGGAACGACGAACTGCTGGTGCTGGACGCGGAGCACGGGCGGGCGTTGCTGCGCCGGGGGATGGTGGCCCTGAACGCCAGCGGAGCGGCGCCTGGCCAGGTGGAGAGCGCGGTGAATCTGCTCACCGCCAGCGGGTCTGCCGACAGGTTTCTGCGCCGTGCCGCCGCCGACCGCGTGCTGATCCAGGATCCCGCGCTGGACGGCCGGCTGCGGAAGGTGCACATGCTGGCCATGGAGATGGCGGTGCACGACGAGCTGGAGCGTGACGCCATGCAGGGTGAGCTGGCCGCCCTGGAGGCGGCGTGGCGCCAGGCGGAGGAGATCGCCGGGATCGCCGACGCGCTGCCGGACATGGACCCGGAGCCGCCCCGGCTGGGTGCGGCGAGCTGACGATGTACGGCAGCTGCATCTTCTGCTCGGCGGCGCTGGGATCGAACGAATCCATCGAGCGCTTTCCCGTGGGGCGCACCCTGGCGTTCGATGCGGCGAAGGGGCGGCTGTGGGCCGTCTGCCCCAAGTGCGCGCGATGGAACCTGGCGCCTATCGAAGAGCGCTGGGAGGCGGTGGAGGACGCCGAGCGCATCTTCCGCGACACGCGCCTGCGCGCGCAGAGCGAGAACATCGGACTGGCGAAGCTGCGGGATGGGACGCGGCTGATCCGCATCGGCCAGGCGCTTCCGGGCGAGCTGGCGGTGTGGCGGTACGGAAGCGAGCTGGGCCGGCGGCGGCGCAGGTTCATGCTGACCACCGCGGGCCTGATGATCGCCACGGCCGGTGTCACGGGTTCTGCCCTGATCGCCTTCGGCACCGTTGCCCCGCTCATCCAGGCCGGGTTGAGCTGGCGCAGCCACCTGGCCGGCGGGCAGATGCATCGGTTCAAGCCCGGCAAGCTGCTCCCGGGCCAGGACGTGCGGCTGACCACGCGTGACTTTCGCGCGGCACGGCTTTCATCGACGCCGCAGGGCCTGGAGCTGGTGGTCTCCATGCACGTGATGCAGCACGATGGAGTGGGAATCGACTGGGTTCCCAACGAGCGGCGGTTCGTTGGGCCGGACGCTGAATCCGTGCTGTGGCGCGCGATGATTCACGTCAACGGCAGCGGAGCCAGGCGAGCGCAGGTCGACGAGGCGGTGGACCTGCTGGAGGCGGACGGCACGGCGTCCGGCTATCTCCAGCGCGTCGCCGGGCGCCGCGAGCCCCTGATGGACCCGGAGCTCCCCGCCCGGATGCGCCGGGCGCGGTCGCTGGCCCTGGAGATGGCGCTGCACGATGAGACGGAGCGGCGGGCGCTCGAAGGCGAGTTGGCGATGCTCGAGGCGATGTGGCGCGATGCGGAGCAGATCGCTGACATCGCCGACCGCTTGCCGGACGTTCCCGCGCCCGAGCCGCCGCGGTTGGTGAAGGGGTGAAGGGGTGAAGGGGTGAAGGGGTGAAGGGGTGAAGGGGTGATGGGGTGATGGGGTGATGGGGTGATGGGGTGATGGGACGCGCTCCACGCCATCGTCCGGCCTTCTGATCATCGTACCGTTTATGTACGGCAGCTGCATCTTCTGCTCGGCGGCGCTGGGATCGAACGAGTCGATCGAACGCTTTCCCGTGGGGCGCAGCCTGGCCTTCGACGCGGCGAAGGGGCGGCTGTGGGCCGTCTGCCCGAAGTGCGCGCGGTGGAACCTGGCGCCGATCGAGGAGCGCTGGGAGGCCATCGAGGACGCCGAGCGCCTGTTCCGCGACACGCGCCTGCGGGCGCAGAGCGAGAACGTGGGGCTGGCGAAGCTGGCGGATGGGACGCGGCTCATCCGCGTGGGCCAGGCGCTGCCGGGAGAGATGGCGGCGTGGCGCTACGGGGAGCAGCTGGCGCGGCGGCAGCGGCGGGCGCTGTGGTACGGCGGCGTGGCGGCGGCGGCCGGGATCGGCATCCTGGCCGCGGGGGTCGCGGCGACCTCCATCGGCTTCGTGGGCGGGGTCAACCTGTACAACGGCTACCGATACCTGGCCCGCCGCGCCCGGGGCCTGCGCCCGGTGGGGCGGGTGGAGGCCGAGGTGGGCGGCGTGCAAACGCAGGTGCGGCTGCGCGGCGAGGACGTGACCGGGGCCTGGCTCAGCGATCCGGACGACGGGCTGGGGATCGCGCTCAACTTTCCGCGCGCCGTGGACGTGCCCGATCCGCGCCGCGCCGGCCAGGTCCGCAAGGTTCCCCTGGTGCTGCGGGGCGATGCCGCCCTCCCCGTCATGGGCCGCGCGATGGTGCACGTCAACGCGAGCGGCGCGTCGGCCGCGGGGGTGCAGATGGCGCTGCGGCGCATGCAGCTGGCGGGGTCTCCCGAAGAGTTCGTGCGCACGGTGGCGCGGCGCCGGCTGCTGCTGACGGGGGGCGATACCAGGGGCGCGCCGCTGGACACCAAGTTCGACGCCATGTTCGATCCTGAGGACGAGCCGCGGTCGGACTGGGCGGTCGCGCTGGCGCTGGAGATGGCGCTGCACGAAGAGACGGAGCGGCGGGCGCTGCAGGGCGAGCTGGCGATGCTGGAATCGATGTGGCGCGAGGCGGAAGAGATCGCCTCCATCGCCGACCGGCTTCCCGACCTTCCCGCGCCCGAGCCGCCGCGGTTGGTGAAGGGGTGAAGGGGTGATGGGGTGCGCTCCACGCCATCGTTCAGCCCTCTGAGTATCGTACCGTCCATGTATCGCAGCTGCATCTTCTGCACGGCCGGCCTGGGATCCAATGATTCCATCGAGCGCTTTCCCGTGGGGCGCAGCCTGGCGTTCGACGCGGCCAAGGGGCGGCTGTGGGCGGTGTGCCCGGGGTGCGCGCGATGGAACCTGGCGCCGCTGGAGGAGCGCTGGGAGGCCATCGAGGAGGCCGAGCGCCTGTTTCGCGACACGCGCCTGCGGGCGCAGCGCGAGAACATCGGCGTGGCGAAGCTGCGGGACGGGACGCGGCTGGTGCGCATTGGGCGGGCGCTGGCCGCCGAGCGGGCGGTGTGGCGCTACGGCGGCCAGTCCGGCGCCCCCCGGTGGCTGCGCGGGGTGCGGGACGCCGCGGCGGACGCGGCGCGGGGGGCGGTCCGGGCCGTACCGGGATTCGGCCTCTTCGACGAGGTGTTCAGCGGCTCCGCCCGGTCCATCCGCGGCAGGCGGGTGATGCACCGGCTGGGCGCGGATGGGCTCCTCATCCGCCGCTGGCACCTGGAGACGGCTACCCTGGCCCCCGACGGACGGGGCGGCGTGGAGCTGCAGTTTCCGTACGGGCTGGATGCGCATCCGGAGGGCGAGGCGGTGCGGCGCATTCGCCGCGCGCCCGTTACGCTGGTGGTGGGGGGGCGGGAAGCGGACGTGCTGCTGGCCAAGGCCGTGACGCTGGTGAACCGCGCGCACACCCGGCGCCCGCAGGTGCTGGAGGCGGTGGGGCTGCTGGAGGGGTTCCCTTCGCCCGCGGAGTTCGTGGGCTGGGTGGCGGGGGAGCGGCTTCCGCTCAGCCGCGGCGGGTTCGTGCGGCTGGACCGCGTGGACGACACCGCCGTGCTGAACCACCGCGGTGCGCTGGCGCTGGAGATGGCCGTGCACGAGGAGCAGGAGCGCCGCGCCCTGGACGGCGAGCTGGCCATGCTCGCCGCGATGTGGCGCGATGCGGAAGAGGTCGCCGCCATCGCCGATCGCCTGCCCGACGTGCCGCCGCCGGAGCCGCCGCGCATTGTGCGGACGGGGTGAGCAGGGGCCGCCGGTGAGCCGAGGCCGCCCGGGACGGGGTTGCCGTCCGGCACGGCCGGCATCATTCGTTCAGTGATTTGACATAAGACGATGTGCCGCATCCGCATCCCCGCCCGGCGGTGGAACGGGGCGGATCGGTGTGGCGGCGATGGAACAGATGTCGCGGGAAGAACGGGCGGATCGCGGTGATCCGCGCCGCCGTCTCGCCGGACTGACGGAAGAGGCTGGATGAGCGAAGACCTGGCGGTGTTTGCGGCGGCGGAGCAGGCGGCGCGCGAGGGAAGGCCGGCGGTGCTGGCGACCATCGTGCGCTCGCGCGGCTCCACGCCGCGGGGAATCGGCAGCAAGATGCTGGTGGATCCCGAGCGGGGGCTTACCGGCACGGTGGGCGGCGGGTGCGGCGAGGCCGAGGTCATCGAGGCCGCCGCCGACGTGATCGCCACCGGCCGGCCGCGGCTGCTGCGCATTGACCTTACGGAAGACCTTTTTTCGTGGAGCCCCGCCGTGTGCGGCGGGGTGTTCGACGTGTTCCTGGAGCGCGTGTGACGCGCGCCCGCATCCATCGTCCCCTTTCCGTCGCATGACCGCCGCCGCCGCACGCACCCCTGGCCGGGTGTGCACCTGGAGCACGCGCCCCCTGGGGCAGCTGGCCCGCCCGTAGCACGAAAATCCGCTTTTCACCCGACGATTCGGACCCTGGCCGGACGCAGCGTGTTGCGCCGGCCCCGCTTCGCGAGCAAAACCCCACAGAACTCCGTTAACGGAAGGACCAACGCATGACCACCGCAGTGCAGCAGCCGCTCGCGTCCGAGCAGCGGGACATGATCCGGGACGAGCTCCTGCGCAGCCTCACCAGGCTGGAGCGCAGCATGAAGGCCAACGGGCTCGCCGTGCGTCCGCGCGACCTGGAGCAGGACACCGTGGGCCGGCTGTCGCGCGTCGAGGCGCTGCAGAGCCAGGGGCTCACCAAGACGCTGGCCGCGCGCGAGCAGGCGCAGCTGGAGCAGATCGTGGCCGCGCTGCGCCGCCTGGAAGAGGGCACGTACGGCTCCTGCAACTGCTGCGGCGGCGCCATTCCCATGGAGCGGCTGATGATCTATCCCGAGACGCTGTCGTGCAGCGTCTGCGCCTGCCGCGCGTAAAGCAGGGAATAGGGAACAGGGAATAGGGAATAGCCTGCGAACGGATCGCGGGCTCCTCTACCCTCCCGGTGCCCATCGATCGATCAGCCTGTTTTCCAATCGATACTGACGGAGCCTGCCCGCGAACGCCCTCACGGCCTTCGCGGGCCGTCGGCGTTCGGTAAAACACAAGCGGCCGCGGGCGTCCTGTTCTTTTGCCCGCTATTCCCTATTCCCTATTCCCTGTTCCCTATTCCCTAACCCGGCGTAGCCGGAACCAAACACGAGTTGGGCTTGACATGGCAGAGTTTCGTTGCATGGTGTTTACCCTGTTCACCTGCTCGCGAAAACTGCCATGCTCATCGACCGCTACGCAGCTCGTATCCTCG
>NZ_DASWNM010000165.1:0-21050 GCF_036399255.1 Longimicrobium sp. | reverse complement strand
TCCCGCGGGTGAACGGGTGTACGGGTGAACGGGTGAACGGGTGAACGGGTGAACGGGTGAACGGGTGAACGGGTGAACGGGTGAACGGGGGAACGGGGGAACGGGGGAACGGGGGAACGGGGGAACGGGTGAATGGGGGAGCGGGGGAGCGGGGGAACGGGGGAGCGGGGCGGTGTGGGATCCGCCCCAATAAACAGAACCGGCCCGGGCGCTAGGCGTCCGGGCCGGTTCCGTTCTTCATCGCTTCCGTCAGCGCAGCGCGGTCCGGATCTCCTGCGCGGGAGCCGCCGCGGGCGCGCGCTCCAGCAGGGAGCCGCGCGTGCAGGTGCCGCGCGTGAACGAGGCGAAGCGCACCGGGCCCGTGAGGATGGGCGTGCGGTCGTTGCCGGTCTGGATGGGATCGCAGCAGCCGCGCGAGCAGCAGTGCCCGCACGACATGGATACGCCGCAGGCGCACGCGCACGCATCGCCGCAGCAGACGCAGCAGCTGCCGCTCTGGGCCGACGCGAGCCGGAACGTCCCGGTGGAGGACGGGCGCGGGAAGGCCGCGGCCTGGCCGGGCGTGGCGCGACGGATGCGGTCCAGCACGATGCGCACGGTGGGCGCGCTCCGCAGCGCGACGGGCACCCCCGCCGTCAGCTCCAGCCGCTCCACGATCCGCTGCGTCCGCGGCTGCCCGGCGGCGCCGCGCGAAACCGCCACCAGCACCCGGCCGGCCGCCGCGTCGCGCAGCACGGGGCTCAGGTTGTACTCGTCCGTCTGGCGCAGGGTCAGCTTGAGCGAGCTGCCCTCCTGGATCATGGCGTTCATCATCCTTCCGTCCACCTCCACCGTCACCTCGAAGATCCGGTCGGGATCGATGCGCTGCCCCGAGGCCGGCACGGCAGACGCCGCGGCGAGAAGGGAGACGGCCGGCAACCACCCGCGAAAGAAGAAGCCCATGATGTCCTGCCCTGCAGCAAGGTGAACACGACGCGGGAAAATGCGGGGCGATCGCCCCGTTCAGCCGTTCCCGCTAGCCCGGCTGAGCGTCCATCCGGTAGACCACCACGTGCGGAACGTCGTCGGCGTCCTTCTGCACGGTGTACAGCCGCCGGCCCCGCACCGCGTGCAGTTCCGACTCGCGCGGAAGGAACACGGAGCCCAGGTACCGTCCCCCGGCGGTGAAGACCGCCCACTCGCGCGGCTCGCCCGCCGGGGTGTGCAGCCCGATCCAGAGCCGCCCGTCGGGGTCGGCCAGCAGGGCGCGCGCGGCCGGCCACCGCTCCGGAAGCGAATCCTCCAGCGCCCGCCGAAACACCTCCATCATCTGCGGAGGCATCCCCGCGATCTCGCTCGCCACGTCCTCCCGCTGCACGCGCGGCGGACGGTAGCGCACGGAAAAGCCGCCCGTCCGGCGCCCCTCCAGGTCCATCGTCTCCACCGCCAGCGAGTCGCTCCACAGGTAGTGGATGCGGCCGTCCGCGCCCACCGCGTACAATCCTTCGCTGCCGAACGGGTCCGGCGTCACGGCAAAGCCGTCGGGTCCGCTCACGCGCAGAAAGCCGCGGGCGGGGTAGGCGCGAAGGGGCTCGCCGCGCGGGCGCCCGTCCAGGCCCAGCACCCGCAGCCGCTCGGTGGCCCGCGCCGTGTCGTCGCCGCGAAAGGCGGGGCGGAACATGGCGACGAACGCGTCGTTGGCGCGGGTGCGGTGGATGAGGAAGGGCGGAGCGCTCGCGGCCCCCACGTTCAGCACGTACGCCGGAGCCGCCGCCCCCGGCGCGAACACGCTCAGCCGCGCCGCCGAGGGATCGTAGACCAGCAGGCTGTCGCCGGGCAGCACCTGCACGCCGCGGATGGAGCGGAACTCGCCCGGACCCAGCCCGCGCCGGCCCATGGTGGCCACCAGCGCGCCGGTGGAGTCCAGCACGGCGACGCGCGACGCAAACCAGTCCCCCACATAGACGCGCCCGCGCGAGTCCACGTCCACCCCGGTGACCTGCTGAAAGAGCGTGTCCACCCGGCTGCGCGCCACCTCGCGCACCGCGATGCCCGCCGCGCGCCGCTCCGCCGCCTCCGGCAGCGCCGAAGCACCGTCCTGCGCGCGGGCGCACCCCCCGGCCCAGAGGGTCAGGAGCAAGGCGGACGTGATCGCGGAGCGGAACGCACGCATGGGGATCGTGGACGAGGTCTGGCTCATCACCTTCTCAATCGAGTCCAGCGATGCCCTTGATTCTGATCAGAATCACTCGCCCTACCACCCCGGTCAGCGCCGCCGTGCTGCAGACGCGAATTTGCGTGCCGCGGTACACAGATCGGCATCTCCGGGCTCAGAAAGGATGATCGACCAAGCGATCTCTGCGGCGCGATTCGCCGCGTCGGGGGGAAGGGGCGTGCCTACGCTTAACGGATAATCACCGATGGGTATGTAGGTGATCTCATTCGCTGCTAGAAAGCTTTCGTATGGGTCTGCGTAGCTTGTGCCAAGCTGAAAGAAAAGCACTCGCAAAGCCTGGATTCGGGCGGCCTTTCCCGCGCTCCGATCGGCGGCTACTTGGGCAGCTGCATCGAAGATGCGGGCATCGTGAAGCACGCTCGTGAGCATCACGATATCCTCCAAACGCTGATCCCAAGTTTCTGTCGAGCGGAAAGACCCGAACGCCTTAGCGATGGAGCTTCCCCCGACAGGGCCGCAGGTCGGGAGCAGCCGAAGCGCCCAGTCACGCCGGTTGGCCGGCTGACCCAGCGTGACGATCTGCCCGGCCAGTCGGCAGTCATGGCGATGCTTTACGCTGTCGAGATTCGCTTGCCCAAAGGCCGGCTGCGCGGAGAGGCACGTGACAACAACGGCGACGACCAACGAAACACTCGTTCGATCCGGCATCCGTGGAAACGTCAAGGCTGGTGGTTGAGCAGAAGCTCGTAAACAGGCAGCGGATGCCGGTGATATGAGTGCCCCGAACAACCACTCGTGCCCTGGTGGAAGCTGCGTTCCCTGCGCTCATCCTTACTAGCCACCCGGTCCCGTGCATGCCGAGCTACGCAGGCCGCTGCTTATGGCAGAACGGGTGTCCCGTGGGGGAGCGGTGCCTCCTCTCTGCCACATCGCCATGAACTGCCGAGGCAAACCACTGGTCAGCCTGGCTGCAACCGTGAACCTGATTAGCCCGGTAGGCAACTCGCTGCGGTACGGACATCCAGGGGCTCGGAAAGATCTGAGCGCAGTCGTTCGCCGAGCGCTTGAACCTGCGCCCGCCAGTCCGCAGGCAAAGGTGTTCCGGTGATCCTCACGTCGTCATATACGGTAATGTTGCCGCAACCACCACGCACGAAGCCGTGCTCGTCGAACCCCCCTGTGACGCCGGGGTAGGTAGCGCTCGTCCCAAGACGCGATGCATGTATGAGCGCGAGTAGCGCGAATACGCGCGAAGGAACGCTGGCGGCACGGTCGCCCGCAATTTCGAGCGCGGCGTCATACAGGGAGCCGTCTTGGAGAAAATGCATTGGGTTCCACAGGCGCCCAAGAACGGCTGTGTCAGTTTCCGCACGGAGGCGTCGGACACCGGCGGCGATGGACGCCCCGTAAACCTCGGACCCGCACCCGCCGATCTGTCTAAGCGCCCAATCAGTGTGCCGGCTCGGCTGCCCGGTTTCGATAACCTGCCGGGCTAACCGGCAGTCGTTCCTGTGGTGGACGGAATCCGCGTGCGCCTGCGCGTGGACGCTGACAGGCGCAAGCGCGACGAGGATGATCACTAGCATCGCCCGCATGCTCATCGCTCCTGCCGAAAGTTCATGTTGAAGGTGCAGGTTACCCGCACGATGTCGCCGCTGTCGAACTTCGCTTGCTCCTCCTGTAGCGGTCCCTCAGCCGGAGCAAGGAGACCCTCCGCCAATTGGCCGATGTCACTACCGGTGTAGTACATAGTAGCTCGTTCCAGCGCCGCGGCGGCTTGACTGGACGACCAGTATCCGGCCGAAATATCGTGGTGCCGCCGCTCATGCCGTTCTACGTGGCGGCGTGTCCGCATCATGAACTCACGGTCACAGAAACGCCCGCCGGTCTGGGCGCGGAAGAACGCGTCGTCCGGGAACAAAGCCGGGTTCAAGTGAATGACCGGCCCCTCGAAGTTAGGCGGCGCTCTGAAATACCACCAGTTGGCATTTGGGCCACTACCGGCCCCAAACTTTCCGGCGTACGCGGTCAGGATTGTGTATCGGCCGAGCACACCGTGGCTTCTCTCACCGGCGGACTGGTTCATCGGCGGATACGGCAATTCCGTGCTTCGCGTCGGCTCCGGTGGGGGTGGATATGAGACCGCTGGCCAATTCGTCCGGTCAGAAATCTCGATTCTGGCGGAGTCCGAGTGATCGTGACCATCTATACGGCCCCGTACAGAGATCAGGCCGGGAACGACCATGATGCCGTTCCATTCTGTGGAATGGGCTTCCGAGCTTGGGCGTTCAATCGTTCGCCCGTCACCCGTAAAGGACCAGCCCGTAACCTCCAGTTCACCATGCGGCTCCGCGCGCGCCGTACAACGAATCTCACCGCCGCGTAGCAGCGGGTTGGGGGTACAGGTGAGGTTCAGGCGCGAACTACCAACGCGAACCACTTGGCTTGCGACCGAAAGCGGCTGCCCCTCGACGTACGTGCTCGCGACAAGCCGGCCGCTCGTGATAGGGGCGTACTTGCACTGCACGCTATCGCACGGGACATCTTCGCGCGGGCTCGCCGGATTGTGTTTCTCCAGCGTGTCCCCAGGCAAGAACTGCCACAAGACTCCCCTGCGTCCCTGCGGGTCACGTATCCGGAAGTCGCCTACCGGCTCCGCGGTGAACGTCACCTCATCGCCGGGGCTGACTTCGGCAGGGCCGGCGATCCGCAATGGCGTGGGGACGACCTGCACGCTGACGTGCTGCTCCCCGCTGGTGACGAACACGGGGATGTAGGCTCCGGACGGGCTTGTGGGGTTCCCCGCGTAGGTTTGAAGTACCTGCCGGCGTGTCCACACAAACCCCGGACCGCTCACGTTCCGGAACAGCAAGCGCCCGATCGGGCTCTTCCTGTCTCCGGTTGGACTGTACAGGCCGGTGCCCGACGAGAAGTTGTCGATCGGAGCCGGGCCGCCAAGCCTCTGCACGCTGACTCTTGCACTCGCCGGGTCCTCCGCGGGTCCGTACGGACCCTCTGTTTCCAGCGGCAGCGGGGGCGCGTCGCATAGTCCTTTGTAAGCGGGCGAAAAGCACAGCGGATTCCGGCTGTAGGCAATCCTCCCCTCCGCCTGGACGAGCACCCACACCGAATCGGGAATCGCAACGTGCTGCGTCCACGTAGGCTGCGTCGTCCCGGAGAACACTTCGTAAGGGGCTTCTACTTCGATTCTGGAAGGAGCCACTGGGGGAGAGATGTTACCGGGTGAAAACGGAGCGTCACTGCATGCCGTGCCGATCACTCCCATCAAGAGCATCAGAATGATCGGTAGACGGCGGTCTGCCGCTTGAGGTTTACGCATGTGCCCGGATATCCCTGCTCGGTGAGCTTACGAGAAGCCGGAAACCTTATGGCCGTCTGGTGCGCCCGGAAAGTACAAGGAGCCATTTCGCCTCAACTCGGCCATCGGGAGTACGAGAACCAGCCGGTTCCGGGCATGGCGAATAGCTCAGAGATGATGAACCGTAAAGAATCTTCCTTGTCTTATTCCGTTTTCAGACCCGTCTCGACATCGCGCGAACACCTTATCTTTCATTTAGGCCCCCAAACCAAAATGAAAGGCTCCCTCGCCACGACGGCAAAGGGAGCGGATTAGAAGGCCCGGATCGCCAGCCTCCGGGCGATCCTTGACCGTTGTCGAGTTCCCTCTGGACGTTCTCTCAGCGGGCGGCCGGGCTATCGCCGCACGGGGAGCGGGGTGACGGCGGTGCTGCTGTCGACGTGGATGACGGCGTCGAACTGGCGGGAGAGCATGGCGGTGAAGTAGTGGCTCTGCCGCTCGGTGGCGGGCATGTAGACCACGCCCACGGCGCGCTCCAGGCGCGGCTCACCCATGGCGCGCGAAAGCTCTTCGCGCCCACGGAAGGTGAGCAGGAAGGCGGGGATGCCGGTGCGGTGAAAGAGCGCGGAGAAGCTCTCCGGCAGCGCGGGGTTCAGCCGGCGGACGCGGCCAGGCGCATCCCACTCTTCCGCCGCCAGCACGGCACCGTGGTAGGTGGTGAAGCCGACGAGGACCGATTCGCCCTCGAACGCCTGCCGCATCAGCTGGCCCACGTTCCACTCGCCGCCCTGCCCCATCTCCGTGAGCCGCGCGTCGCCCGCGTGGGTGTTGTGCGCCCACACCACGACCTTGGGCGTGCGCCCCTGCGCCTGCAGGTGGTCCACCAGGTGCTCCAGCGTGGTGGCCATGTGGCGGTCGCGCGCGTTCCACGACGCGGGGCCACCCTCCCACTGCGCGCGCCAGTACGCCTCGCCGCCGGCCACCACGCGCGCGTTCTGCAGCGCGGAAAATCGCTCGTCCCGCGCGTGCGCGTCGCCGCCGCCCGCGGCGTACAGCTGCTCCATCTCCGCCACCTGCTCCGCCGCCTCGTCCTGGCACGAGCGCTCGGCGTTGCGCAGGGCGATGGACCCGTAGGCGACGGGATTCTGCCGGTGCGGGCGCAGGCAGGCATAGCGCTCGCGCGCGCGGCCGGCGGCGTCCGGATCCACGCGCGACAGGTACGCCACCACGGAATCCGCGGACTCGAACCAGCTGTACACGTCCAGCCCGTAGAAGCCCACCTGCTGCTCCGCCGGGCGCCCGGCGTTGTGCTCGCGCATCCACACCACCAGGTCGCGGATGGCGGTGTTGGCCCACATCCACTCGGGAAATCCGGAGGTAAAGCCGCGCAGCCCCTCCTCCGCCGTGGCAGGGCCGCCGGTTCCGCGAACGAAGCGGTGCACGGCCTGCGCATCGGGCCACTCGCCTTCGATGGCCATGGCCGCGAAGCCTTTTTCCTGGATGAGGCGCCGGGTGATGCGGGCGCGCTCGTGGTAGAACTCCTGGGTGCCGTGCGTGGCCTCACCCAGCACCACGAACCGGGCGTCGCCGATAAGGGCCATCAGCGATTCGTAGTCCGTCTGCGCGCCGGTGATGGGGATGGCCGCCGCGCGCACCAGCTCCACCGACGCCGAGTCCGCCGGGTTCAGCGGATTGTTTCCGCCCGCTCCCCCGCCCCCGCCCGCGGAGGAGCATGCGGGCAAGGCGATGATCAGCAGCGCGGCGGCGAAGCGGATGAAGCGCGTGGACGGCATGTGGGCACCCTCGGGCACGGCGGTTTCCGGCGGATGAGGGGCGCCCGGGGCGCAGGCGACGTACCAGCGGGGGAACAGGTGACGGGGGGCTGAGCAGATGAGATGGGTCGTTCGACTGGCACCGGGCTGCGTCCGCGGGGGCCCTCACCCGCTCGTTCAGGCTCGCACCCTCTCCCGGTGCGTTCCCGCAGGTGAATCAGGTGAAGCCTCGCGCTGTTTGCGAGGCTTTCCGCGGTTGTTGCGGCGGCTTCAGCCGCTCACGGGGGCCGCGCTTTCGCACTTCGCACTTTCGCACCCAAAGCAACGGGGCCGGCGGATCGCTCCGCCGGCCCCGTCGTCATCCCCCGAGCCGAGATCAGCCCTGCGGCTGCTCGCCGTTCTGGCTCTCGGTGCCCAGCTGCGGCTGGCTCACCTCGCCGCCGACCTCGATGCGGCGGCGGCGCGCCTTTTCGCTCTTGGGCACGGTGACGGTCAGCACGCCGTCCTGGAAGCCCGCCTGGATGTTGTCGGAGTCCACGTCGCGCGGCAGCACGAAGCTGCGGGTGAAGGTACCGTAGCGGCGCTCGGCCAGGTGCCAGCGGCCCTTCTCGCCCTCGGTGCGCTGCTCGCGCTTCTCACCCCGGATGGTCAGGACGTTGTTCTCCACGTCGATCTCGATGTTCTCGCGGCGCAGGCCGGGCATCTCGGTGACCACGCGGATCTCGCGCTCCGTCTCGATCACGTCCGTCTCGGGCGCGCGCATCAGGCTGTTGCCGTTGGCGGCCCGGCCGCCGTTGCCGAAGAACGTGTCGAACAGCTGGTCGAACGGCTCGGCGTAGCGGGTGGTGGTGGGATACAGTGCCATGGTCGTTTCCTCCGGTTCGGTTCTCCGAAAGTTGCGACGGTGTGTCTCTCATCGTGGCGCGGATGCACCGTCCTCATCCGCGCCGGCTGCCGGGGGAAAAGGCAACCGGCGTTCCAGCCAGGACTGGCCAAATCGGCAAACGATCTTTCAAATCGACAGGCCGCATCTGCACGGGTGACAGGAGACGACCACGGCTGCGTGGCTTCCCCGGAAGTCCCGTCCATCGTCCCGGATGATCGAACTTCTTGACCTGAAATATCCATGCAGGTACACTCGGGAACATCCATCCTCGTCCGGCGTGCAGGAACGCGCCGGGCATTACGCCGGTCAGGAGGATTCCATGCTCCGCTCAACCAGGATGCTGCGCCACGGGCTGTTCGCGGCGGCAACGATGGCCGCTCTGGGCTTCGGCGCAACGCAGGCGCTCGCCGCACCGCGGGCCGAAGCCGATGCGGCGCGCGCGTGCAGCAATCTCAACCATGCGCAGTGCCGCGACAGCTGCCGGGCAATGGGATACGACACCGGGAGCTGCGTCGCCGGGGGCGGTTGCTGGTGCGTGCACTACTGACCGGCGCCGTTCCACGCCCAGCCCGGGAAGCCACGGACCCCGGGGCGTAGCGTGGGAGGCGCAGACGAAGAGGCCGGGACCACCCGCGGTCCCGGCCTCCTGAATTACACTACGGTGCGCGATCTCCTACTTCCGCACTTCCGCACTTCCGCACTCACGCACTCACGCACTCACGCACTTCTTTCCTCTACCGGCACTCCTCGCTCACCACCTGGCCGTCGATGACCACGGCGCAGACGTGCGAGGTGTACTCGAAGGGGTCGCCGTCGAACACCACCACGTCGCCGTCCTTGCCGCGCTCCAGCGAGCCCACGCGGTCGCCCACCCCGATCACGCGCGCGGCGTCGATGGTGATGGTGCGCAGCGCGTCTTCCATCGACAGCCCGTTGGCGGCGGCGACGGCGGCCTCGAACAGCACCACGCGCGTCTTGGGGACGTAGCCCTCGAACCCGCTCTGCAGGGCCACGGTGATGCCGGCCTGGCGCAGCCTGCTGGCGGTTTCCAGCGTGGCGCCGGCGGTCTCGCCGCCCAGCCGCACCATCGTGGGGTGCAGGATCACGGGGACGTTGGCCCGGCGGATCTCGTCCATCACCAGGTAGCTCTCCGCCGCGCCGTCCAGCACCAGGTCAAAGCCGAACTCCTCCTGCAGCCGCAGCGCCGCCAGGATCTCCGACACCCGGTGCGCGGTGATGAGCGCCGGCACCTCGCGGTTCAGCACGCGCGCCAGCATCTCCAGCCCCAGGTCACGCGAGCCCGCGCCCTCGCCACCCGAACCGCCGCCGCCGCGGTTGGCGTTGCCGCCGCCGGTTGCGCGCGGCTCGTTGGTGGCGCGGTCCGCGGTGCGGGGGTTGGCCGCGGCGCTGGCGCGGTCCCCGTCGCGGATTGTGCTTCCCTCACCGCCGCTTCCGCCACTGCCGCCGCGGCTTCCGCCGCCCGTGCCGCCGCGCCGGCGGTCGTACTCGCGCGCCTTCTGCAACTCCGCGCGCAGCAGGGCGATGCCGCGCGAGCGGGTGCCGGCGTTGCGGAAGGTCTGCCCCACGGAGGGCCCCAGGGTGAACGCGACCATCGTCGTCGTATCCACCAGCGCCTCGCCCACGTCGTCGCCGCGGGTCTTTACGATCATCGTCTGCCCGCTGACCAGCGCGCCGGGGCCGTGGCCGGTGTGCACCGTGGTCACGCCGTATCCGCGCAGCCACCCCACCAGTTGCTCGCGGGCGTTGTAGGCGTCGATGGCGCGCAGCTCGGGGGCGATGGCCTCGTTGCGGTCCAGCTGGTCCTGGTCGTGGGGCTGGTTCATCGCCCCCGCCAGCCCCACCACGCTGTGCGCGTCCACCAGCCCGGGGGTGACCACCCGGCCCGTAAGCGTGCGGTAGCCGGCGGGGATGGGCACCTCGGCCGCGCTCCCCACCCGCTCGATCTTGCCGTCCGCGCCGACGAGCACGACGCCGTCGCGGATGGCGGCGCCGGCCATGGTGTAGACCGTCTCGCCGCGCACCGCCACCTGCGCGTCCGCCCCCGTGGCGCCCAGCGCCAGCGCCGCCGACGCCAGCGCGATTCCGTTCATCCGCCGCATCAGTGGCCTTCCTCGCCGTCGTGGGTGTGCATGGTGGTGCCGTCGAACACGTCCGGGCCGCCGATGGCGTAGCCGCGATCCGCCGGGTCGGCCAGGTCGAACACCTTGTTCCCCTCCACCCAGGTCTGCTCCACGTGCGTGTAGATGGAGAGCGGATCGCCGGACAGCACCAGGAAGTCGGCGTCCTTGCCGGGCTCCAGCGTGCCCACGCGGGCCTCCAGCCCCATCATGCGGGCGCCGGCGATGGTCATGGCCTCCAGCGCCCGCTCGCGCGACATCCCCATGCGCACGCCGAAGCCGGCGGAGCGAAGGAAGAAGCGGCTGTCGGTGATGCCGTCGTCGGTGTGAAAGGCGGTCAGCACGCCCGCCCGCTCCAGCGCGGCTCCGTTGACGTTGCTGAAGTCCAGCGTCTCCAGCTTTCCGCCGGGGGAGTCCAGGATGATGATGGAGGCCGGGGCGCGCGCGGCGGCGATCTCGTCGGCCACCTTCCACGCCTCGCTCACGTGCTGCAGCACGATGCGAAAGCCGAACTCCCGGCTCAGCCGCAGCGCGGTGAGGATGTCGTCGGCGCGGTGGGTGTGAAAGTGCACCACGCGGCGCCCGTCCAGCACCTCGGCCAGCGCCTCCAGCTCCAGGTCGCGCGGCGAAACGCGGTCGGCGCCGCCGGCGGCGCGGATCTTCTGCTGGTACTCCTGCGCGCGGACGAAGCGCTCGCGCACGATGGAGGCGGCGCGGCCGCGGGTGCCGGGAAACGGCGGCTCGCCGCGCGGGTTGGTGCCGTTGGCCATCTTCATTCCGCCGCAGATCTCGCGCTGCACGTCGCGGCAGAACAGCAGGTCGTAGATGTCGGTGCCGTCGCGCAGCTTGAGGTAGGCGGTCTGGCCGCTCATCAGGTGGCCGCTGCCGGGCATCACGTTGACGGTGGTGATGCCGCCGGCCTGCGCCTTCTGGATCCCCTCGTCGCGCGCGTCGATAGCGTCCAGGATGCGGACGGACGGGTGCATGGGGCTGCTGCGGTCGCCGCCGTCGCCGTTGCCGATGTGCGAGTGCGTGTCGACCAGCCCGGGCATGATGGTCTTGCCCGCCGCGTCGTGCACCACGGCGCCGGCGGGGATGGCCGTCTCGGGCCCGCCCACCGCGGTGATCTTGCCCCCCTGCACCACCAGCACGCCGTTCTGGATGGGCGCGCCGGAGATGGGAAGGATGGTGGCGCCCCGGAACGCGTGCGGCTGCTCCTGCGCCCCGGCGGGCAGGGCTGCGGCCGCCGCGGCAAGGAGCGCCACGGACAGGGTGCGTAGCATGGAGGGAACAGGGAACAGGGAATAGGGAACAGCGGGCACCGGCAGGGACGGCCGGCCGCCGCTACGACGAGGCGCGCCGCGAGGACTGCGGCGGCGCCTGAACTGCCACGTTTTTGTCGATCGGATACAATATACGGACGTTCGTCCGGTCGCCAGAGTGGGAGGGGAAGAATTTAGCAGGGCGCCCTGCTCCCCCGGTCTCCCGTGCAAACCATTGGGCCGGGGAGGAGGAATTCGATCCTGGGTGGACGGTGCCGTGCGCGCGGCGGGCGCCCCCTCCGGGCTCGCATTACTCGCCCACCTCCCCCAAAACTGCTGGGGGAGGTTGGGTGTGGAGCCAGGATCGAAGCTCGGCGAATGACCCCGCACTGTGTCGGCCGGCGCCCCCCACCCCAAGCCCTCCCCCGCAAACAGCGCGGGGGAGGGTGACGCGACCCACCGGCCTGTCGAAGGACGAGAAAATTCATGCGCGCAGATGCACGGCAGCCATCCGGGCAAGCCTTGTGACGATCCTTATGCGCACTTACGTTCAACGATACTATCGCCGCGCCTGGCCTCCATGCCGGAACCTCGCTCGCCGCCTCCGCGCCAGGAGATCAGAATAATGCGTACGGATTTACTCAGACTGCTGGCGTTCCTGCTTCCGCTGTTCCTCTCCGCTTGCGGCGATCTGCCCACGAGCACGCACGCGGCACCTGACGTTTCGGGCGCGGGTCCCATGCTCTCCGGGGAGTGCTACCTTCAGGACGGAATCTACAGGTGCCCGCCGCAGTCGCCGGATTGGGGAGACTGCGATGAGTATCACTACGACTGTGGCGGCGACGACTGCATCGCCTCCACGATTCCGGGCGGCCCTGGAGACGCGACAGCGCAGGGCTGCACGGGCGGTGGTGGTGGCGGGGCGATCGGAGACGGCGATGGTGGAGGGGGAACCGGAGGCGGTGGAGGTGGCGGGACCGGGAGCGATCCGTTCTGCCCGGATTTTGGATGCCCAACCGCCTTTGAAGAAGGGCCACTGCTGTGGGGGGCGTGCGTCCTCGCGGTGCTCGGCTCCGCCTACACCATCGATCAGGTGGCTGGTGCGTTCCAAGGCTGGTGGGACGCCCAGCGGGCCTACGAGTCGGCACGGCGCACACTGGACGTCATCCAAGCGAATCCTGATGCGGTCAGTGCCGAGATGGTGGAGGTGTGGGTGTTGCGGGTAGAGTACACACGAGACCGCAAGGATGATGCGGTGGCCGATGTCGCCGAGAAAACCAATGCGAGTTACTGGGGGTTGGTGGCTGCCGCCGCTGCCTGCGGAGCCGCCGCGTTCGTGCCAACACCTTGAGCAAGCCTGGACCCGCGGCTTCCACCCTCGTAGCGCGAGGTGCACAGTGGTGAGGAGCCGTTCCGTGATCCGCAGCAAAACGCCAGGAAGGCAGGAAGGATTAGCAGTGACAGCTTTGCGGATGATCCCCGACACTCGGGGAGGGCGAATTTACCGGCGCATCCTGCTGGTGTGCGGGATCGCATCGATCGTCGGAATCGCTGACCAGGTACGGGCGCTCTTCTGGATTGCGCTTAGCGGACCCTCTTCACAGTCGACCGATCCGGCGCGCCTCCTCATCCTGCTCGCTGGGTGGTTGCTGCTCTGCTGGTGTTCGGTGCGAGCCATTCGCAGGAATGTGCTGCCGCCCACGTGGGCGGTGGTCTCATTGCCTGTGGTGACTTGGGCATACATCCTCTGGCCCACCTTGTTTCCCGCTGCGCAGTGACGCCGCGAACGCTCCTGCTGGTTCTGCTGCTGTTACTGGTCGGGTCATCGCCGCTTCACACACAGGACACGCAGGACTGGAAAGCACGCGCGATCAGCAGCGTGATCGATTACCGGGCGTCGGTGTTGGGTGACACGACGGCAAAGTTCGACGGGTGCACGGTAGCGCGGCATCTAGGGGACGCCGAGCCTTGCGCGCCGATGGTCGCGGAGCCAGTCTGGTGGATGCTGAAGCCCTGCGAAGCCACGAGGGATCGGCACACCGTCATCGTAGACTCCCTTGCTCGCCGCGAAGCCGGCGACGTGATGGTCTACCTGACCGTCATCCGCGGAGAGTGGATCCACCGCGAGGACTATACGCTGGTCCCTCACGACTCGCCCGGCCCGTTCATGGCCGTGCACGAGGCGCGTCTGTGGGGCGCGGTGCAGTCCTATCCCCGGCGTCCGACGCCCGGCTCGCCGCCGAACTAATCCGCGGCCATCGCGTCAGCAACAAGCAAGCGCACCTCCCCGAATCCACTTCGGAGAGGTGCTGTTTTTGTACTCCCCATCAGCCACACCCGCGGTACGACATTCCCGCTGTAACCTGTCCCCTGTCCCGCTATTCCCTATTCCCTGTTCCCTATTCCCTGTTCCCTGTTCCCTAGCTTTTCAGCCGCAGCACCCAGCGGTACGCCTGGATCTCATCCCGCTCGAAGCCGTCCACGCAGCCCCACAGGTACAGCTGGAACACCCGGTACGCGGCCGTCCCCCAGGTGGCCTCGATCTGGGCGCGGTGGGCGTCCAGATTGCGGGCCCAGTGCAGCGTGGTGAGCCCGTAGTTGTGGCGGTCGTTGATGACCGTCTCTACCTCGAACGGGCTGCGCGCCACCTGGGCCAGGTAGTCGTGCAGGCACAGCGGCGTGCCGTTGCCGCGAAAGATGTAGCGCTCGAAGAAGGCGGAAACGTCGTACTTCTGCCGGGTGGCGCTGGCGTCCAGGCAAATGCGGCCGCCGGGCTTGAGCAGCCGCGCGTAGTGCTTCAGCGTCTGCCCGTAGTCGGGCAGGTGCTCCGTCACCCCCAGGTTGACGATGGCGTCGTAGCGCTGCGACGGCTGGTGCTCCCACAGGTGCTCGCGGCGCACCTCGCACGGCAGCTGCTCGCCGCGGATCAGCGCGCCGATGAACGCCTCGGACTCGCGCGAGATCGTCAGGCTGGTGACGCGCACCCCTTTCTGCCCGGCGTGCTGCGTGAACGCGCCCCATCCGCCCCCCACGTCCAGCACCCGGTCCCCCGGCTTTGCGCCGACGGACTCCAGCGCAAAGTCCAGCTTGCGGGTGATGGCGTCTTCCAGCGCTTCGCCGTCGTGCGCGAACACGCCCTGCGAGTAGCAGCGGTGGCGCGCGTCCAGGAAGAGGAGGTAGAACTCGGGCTCGCGGTCGTAGTGCTCGGCGATCCAGGCGCGGTCGCTGGCCACCTGCCCCACCAGCAGCGGCCGGACGAAGCGCATCACCGAACGCAGGGGATGCCGGTCCGCGAACATCGAGCGCAGTGCCAGCAGAGGCTTGATGTCGCCCACCACGTCCAGCGCGCCGGCCAGGTACGCCTCGCACACGGCCATGGCGTCCATGCGCGCCAGCGCCGCGGCGCCGCGCCGGTCGTTCACCACCACGGTGGCCTCCGGATCCCCGCGCCCGAACACCGTGGGCGTGGCACCGGGCAGCTGCACCGCGAAGGAGGGCGCGCCGCTTCCGCCGATCCGCTCGTATCCCTTCTGGACCATCCGCACCAGCCGGTCGAACCCCTGCATCAGTCCCCCGTCCGTCCGTGTTGTGGATCGTGCTGCTTCGGAGAATGCCGCCGGGAGCGCTGACTGGAAGATGGCCGGCGGAACGAATGGGCTGGCTCTCGTCCCAGGATCCGCCCCTGTCGCGTCCGGGAGCAGATCCTTCGGTCGCGCGCCACCGCTTGTGTGTCTTCCAGCTTCTTCGTGCGCTGCCTCAAGAGATGTTGCTAAACCTCACCCCGCGATTGACTTCCTGAGGGAGGCGCCGCCCCGTAACTCGCTTGTACACTGCACCTTGGCGCCGACCGAAGGACCTCGCCAGCAGAACGACGGGGCTGGTCCCGTGCCCTGATCTGACCCCTGCGCCGCCGAGACGAGGTCCTTCGGTCGCGCGCAGGCGGTTGTGTGAAATCGGGTTACACGTGGTGCGCTCCCTCAGGAAGTCATCGCTGCTTTGTGAGGTTAGGGGTTTAGCAATATCCTCTCAGGCAGTCACGCTTCGTTGTGAGCTTGAGAGGTTTAGCAACCCCCGTTCAGGAAGTCAGGCGCCTGCTTCGGCCGGGCGGGCGCCCGGCCGCTCGGCCCAGGCAGCCACCGCCTCGCGGGCGTACTCGTATCCCACCGCCGCGATGGCGTCCATCCCCTCGAACTGCATCAGGCTGAAGCCCTCCACCGGCGGGCGCAGGCAGAAGTCCGCCTCTTCCAGCGACGCGCGCTCGCGGGAGGTGCTGTGCAGCAGGCTGGCGCGCATGGCCATCTCCATGATCCCCGGAAACGGCCGGTGCCCCGGGCGGCGGCGAAAGCGGCCGCGCAGCACCTCCCAGGCGGTGGGGACGTGGTCGGCCAGAAAGCCGTCGTCCACCTCCAGCGACACCTCCGACGCCACCACCACGCCGCACCCCTGCTGCCGCATGACGTCGGTGGGCAGGTTGTTGAGCAGCGCGCCGTCCACCAGCAGGTGGTTGCCTTCCAGTACCGGCGGGGCGAATACGGGGATGGAGGCGCTGGCCAGCACGTACTTGCGCAGCAGCCCCGTGCGGTGCACCACCATCTCGGCGGTGGACAGGTTGCTGGTGATGCAGAAGTACGGCGTCCACAGGTCCTCGATCTCCGTGGCGCCGTACACGCGCTCGCCGCAGACGCCGGCCAGGCGGTTGTCCACCAGCGCGACCAGGGGAAGGGTGAGCTCCTTCTGCGGCCGCCACTCCAGATAGATGCGGCGGTTGATGGCCAGCAGCTCGTCCGGCGGAATGCCCAGCGCGTACTGGGCGGCCACGCCGGCGCCCATGCTGGTGCCGCCGATGAAGTCGATGGGCACGCCCGCCTCCACCAGCGCACGCAGCACGCCGATGTGCGCGAACCCGCGCGCCCCGCCGCCGCCCAGCACCACGCCCACCGCGCGCCCGGCCAGCATCCTGCCGAGTCGGGCAAAGTCCCCGGCACCATCCCAGCGCAGGTGCAGGTGCTCGCGCACCTTGCGCCCCGCCAGCCACCGCCGCGTCCCGCTGGGGCGCGTGACGCCGTCCGGGTGGACGAGCACGAGCACCTCGTGCGCGTCCGTGGCGCGGTCCTCCAGCTTGGACAGCGCCTGCTCCACCGGCCCCGGCGCGGGGTCCTCGTCCGCGCGGGCGACCAGGAGGACGCGGTCCGCCTGGCGCATGCAGCGGCGGGTCCAGGCGGTGTGCCCTTCCTCCGCCTGGTAGACCACGAAGCGGTGGTCCACCTCGCGCGCCTCCAGCCAGGCCAGCAGCCGCGCCGCGTCCGGCGTCTGCCCCCACGCCTGGGCGATGCCCGCCTCCGTCATCCGCCGCTCCACCCCCTCCGCCGTCAGGTGCAGCGTGGGGCCGTGCTCCGCCAGCGCCGCGGCCAGCCGCTCGCAGAAGGCGGCCACGGGCGCGCCCGGGCTGGCGGCCACCACGGCGATGTTCGTCACCTTCGCCACCGCCGCCTCCGGACGGCCCCGGCCGATGCGGTCCACCACCTGCCGCGTCACCTCGCGCAGCGTCTGCGGGCGGCGGGCGACCAGCCGGTCGAACTCGTCGTTGCTGAAGCCCACCAGGACGGAATCGCGCACCGCCTCCACCCGCTCGCCACGCGGCTCGCAGCCAAAGAACGAGAGCTCGCCTACCATCTCGCCGCGCGCCGCCTCGCCCAGCACGCGGGTGGAGCCGTCCTTTTCGATGCGGGCGGTGCGCACGCGTCCGCTGATCACCAGGTAGAGCGCCCCGCCGGCCTGGTTCTGCTCGAACAGCAGCTCGCCGCGGCGGCGGTGGATCCACTCCGCCATCCGCGCCAGGTCGTCCAGCAGCGGCCGGTCCATGGTGCCGAAGACGGCGTGCAGGCGGCAGAGCAGCTGCTCGCGGAGAATGCGGTCCCACACGCGGCGCAGCTGCTCGTGGCTGCGGGCCAGGGCGTCGCGGGCGGCGTCGTCCACGCGGGCCAGCTCGGCGTCGGTGGCGGCGCGCACCTCCACGGTGCCGCGGCTGCCGGCCAGCACCTGCAGCTCGTCCACCGCCTCGCCGGGCGCCAGCGTCCGCAGCACCGTCTCGCCGCCGCCCGGCAGGCGCTCCACCACGTGCACCTCGCCGGACAGCAGCAGGTACAGCGCGGGCTCGGCGCCGCCGGCGCGGAACAGCACCTGGCCGGCGCTCACCCGCACGGGGCGCATGGCGGCGGCGAGCGCATCGGCCGCCGCCGGCTCCAGCGCGCCGAAGTGCGTGGCGAGCTGCGCGTGAAAATCGGGGGAACGCACCGCGAGGTCCTGCATGGGGTCCGGAAGGGAGATGCGGATCAGCGCGTGAGGCGGGCTTCGTCGCCTCGAATGTAGGTGGCACACCGGACACCGAGCAAGCGTCTGCTACATATGCCCCCAAACGTGCGGCCGAAAGGTGGGAGTGATCACGCGGAGGAACGAAAAGGGGACGCGGATGAAAGCCTCATCCGCGCCCCCTCTCTCTTCCTCCGCGTCGTCCGCGTGAAACCTGCTTCGTCAGCCCTTCACGCGGGCGGCGGCAAGGCAGTGCGGCATCCAGGGCGCGATCATGGCTGCCCCACCGCCGTCGCGCGGAACTCCACCGGCATCACGACCTCCGCGGCGACGGGCTGGCCGTCCTTGCGGGCCGGGCGGAACCGCGCCCGCGCCAGCACCCGCTCCGCCGCGGGCGCGGCTTCGGGATGCGTGCTGGAGAGCGCCTGCACCCCCTCCACCTCGCCCGTGGCGGAGATCCGCACCTGCACCTGCACGCGGGCCGTGATCCCGGCATCGCGCAGCAGCGGCGGATACTCGTCGTTGAACGCGCGGGTAAGCTCCTCCACGTTGGCGACCATCGGCGGCCGGTCCCACGCCGGCGCGGCGGCCGGAGCGTCGGCAATCGGCGGCCACGCGTCGCTGCCGCTCAGGCTGAACTGAAAGGGCAGGATGAGCGTGAAATCCGCCGCCGATCCGCCGATCCGCGCCGGCCGAAAGCGCGCGACGGAGAGCGCCCGCACGGCGGCCTCGCCGAACGCGGGGTGCGACGCCTGCACCACCTCCACGTCCGCCGGGCTCCCCTGCGCCGTCACCCGCATCCGCACCGACGCCGAGCCCTGCACGCCCGCGTCGCGAAGCAGGGGCGGGTACTCCCGCTGGATTGCGCGCACCACCGCCTCCGCGTTCGCCAGCGCCGGCAGTACGGTGTCGCCGCGGAGGGCCGATTCCGCGGAGGGGACGGCGGGGGCCGGGAGGGCGCGCATCGCCAGCAGCGACGCCGCACAGACGGCCAGGACGGGGACCAGGGAACGGGCACGGGGGCGCTGCATGCGTTGGCTCATGATGCGGATTCTCCTCTCCAGAAAGCTGCGAGGTTCACTGAAGGCGGCCGCCATCAGGCGTCCACCCGTTCCGCGGCGCCCCACCTCCAGCAGCAGGGTGCCGTACGCCCGCACGTCACCGCGGCGGGCGAGCACACGAGCGTCGCAATCCACTTCCACCGCCAGCCGCAGCCGGCGCAGCATCCACCAGGCGGCGGGGTTCCACGGCATCACCGCCACCGTGGCCAGGCCCAGGGCGAGCAGACGCGGATCGCCCGCATCCAGGTGCTCGCGTTCGTGCTCCAGCAGCAGCGCGCGCACGGCGGGATCGGCATCCGCCACCACCCACGCGGGAAGGACGATGCGGCTGCGGAAGAGCCCGATCACCGCCGGCCCCGTCGTCGGAGAAAGGAGGACGGGGACGCCATCCACCTCCACCGCGTGCCATCCCCGCCGCCGCCGCTCCAGCACCGCCGATGCGGCGAAGAGTGCGAGGAGCGCCACCGCCGACATCCCCATCCACCCGTACGCCAGCGGCCGGTCCAGCGCCGCCACGTCGATGCGCGGCTTCGATTCCGCCACGGCGGGAGGCGGCCCGGCCGCCCGCATCCGCACCGCGCCGCCGCCGGACGCGTCCATCGCGGTGCGGGCGAGAACCGGCTCCGACGCGCGGGGCAGCCAGCGCGCGGCGGCGGGGAGGGCCATCGCCAGCACCATCGCCGCGGCCCAGATCCAGCGCTGGGGGCGGCGAAAGGCGCGCATCGCCCGCTCCATCGCCAGCGCGCCCAGCGAGAGCAGCGCGCCGACGGCCAGGCAGTACAGCATCCAGAACGCGATCATCCCTCCTCCTCTCCCATGCGCTCGTCCAATAGCCGCCGCATGCGCCGCAGCTCGTCGTCGCTCAGGCCGCGGTCGCTGACCAAGTGGGTCAGCAGCAACTCGGGCGAATCCTTGAACAGCTTGTGCAGCATGCGCTTGAGCACGCTGGTCCCCGCCGCCTGCCGCTCCACCAGGGGGTGGTAGCGGTACGCCTTGCCCTTTTCGACGTGGCCCACGTACCCCTTTTCCTCCAGCGTGCGCAGGACGGTGAGCACGGTGGTATAGGCCAGGTCGTCGGCCAGCCGCTCGCGCACCTCGGCCACGGTGCCGCCGCCGCGGTCCCACAGCACGCCCATCACGTCCAGCTCCCGCTCCGTAAAGCTGATCTCCACCGGCCCGCCTCCTTCTACTAGAGTCTTAGTAGATGATAATCGGCACCCCCGCGGCTGTCAACTAGTTTTTTAGTAGATGATTCTGGATGCGCTCCCGCTCTGTCATTCCGAGGCCCGGCCACTCGATACTCGCCGCTCGCGCAACAGGTCGCAGGGCCGAGGAATCTACTGTCGGGATCCTCGAACCCCGACGCGGCAGCGCGCGCCGCACTCGCGGTCACGCCCCCACCCGACAATGCCTGTGGGGGGATGACGCTGGAGTCGCCGCGGGACCGGAGCGGGGCTGCCGCGACCACGCTCCAGGTGGCCGAAAGTAGATCCCTCGGCCCTGCGACCTTCCGTGGCTGCGAAGGGTGCTCGCTGGCTGGGCCTCGGGATGACAGAGCTTGGCGGTTCGGAAAAGACGAGAGCCTGTCATTCCGAGGCCCGGCCACTCCATACTCGCCGCTCGCGCAACAGGTTGCAGGGCCAAGGAATCTACTGTCGGATTCCTCGAACCCCGTCGCGGCAGCCCTCACTGTCCCTGCGGTCACGACGCAGCACGACAAAGCTCCTAGCGGATGACGAGAAACCGGCCTCGTCGGACTCTGGAGTCGCCGCGGGTCCGGCGCGGGGCTGCCGCGACCACGCTCCAGGTGGCCGATAGTAGATCCCTCGGCCCTGCGACCTTTCGTGGCTGCGGAAAGTGCTCGCTGGCCGGGCCTCGGGATGACAGATCGGGCCTGCCTCGTCGGACTCTGGAGTCGCCGCGGGTCTGGCGCGGGGCTGCCGCGACCACGCTCCAGGTGGCCGGAAGCAGATCCCTCGGCCCTGCGACCTTTCGTGGCTGCGGAGAGTGCTCGCTGGCCGGGCCTCGGGATGACAGATCAGGGCTTTTGGGCGAAGACGTGAAATTCAGACGAGAATCTGTCATTCCGAGGCCCGGCCACTCAATACTCGCCGCTCGCGCAACAGGTCGCAGGGCCGAGGAATCTAC
>NZ_DASWNM010000164.1:0-131000 GCF_036399255.1 Longimicrobium sp. | reverse complement strand
CGTGCGGCAGGCCGTGGCGGTGGCGCGCGAGGACACCCCCGGCGACCGGCGCCTGGTGGCGTACCTGGTCGCCGGCGAAGCTGCGCCGACGGCGGCGGAGGTGCGGGAGCACGCACGGGCGCTGCTGCCGGATTACATGGTCCCCACCGCGTGGGTGTTCCTGGACCGGCTCCCGCTGACGCCGAACGGCAAGGTGGACCGCAGAGCCCTTCCCGCGCCGGAGGGCGGTGCGCGGACCGAGGAGTACGTCGCCCCGCGCACCCCCGTGGAAGAGGCGCTCACGGCGATCTGGGCCGACGTGCTGGGCGTGGAGCGGCTGGGCGTGCGCGACAACTTCTTCGAGCTGGGCGGCCACTCCCTGCTCGCCGTCCGGCTCATGTCGCGGATCGAGCGACAGACGGGGCGGCGGCTTCCGCTGCACCTCCTTTTCCGCGATTCCACCGTGGAGACCTTGGCCCGCCACCTGGACGAGGACGGCGGGGCCGCGCCGCGCCACGTCTCGCCGTTGATCGCCATCCAGCCGCGGGGGACGCGGCCGCCGTTCTTCTGCGTGCATGCCATCGACGGTCACGTGCTGTCGTACGCGCGGCTGGCGCAGGCGCTGGGGACGGATCAGCCGTTCCACGCCCTGCAGGCGCGCGGGATCGAGGGCGAGGCTGAGCCCAGCACCTCCATCCTCGAGATGGCGGAGCGCTACCTGGACGCCGTGCGCGCGGTGCAGCCGGAGGGGCCGTACCGGCTGGGCGGATGGTCGCTCGGCGCTGTGGTGGCGTACGAGATGGCGCGCCTGCTCCGGGCGCGCGGAGAGCGCGTGGAGGCGCTGGCGCTGGTCGACGTCCCCCGCGCCGTGCCCGAGGGCGAGGTGCCCGACGACGTGCTGCTGGCGCAGCTGCTGGCCCACGTGCTGGGCGGCGCGCTGCCGGACGGGTTCTCCCCCGCGGAGTTCCGCACGCTGGCGCCGGAAGACCGCCTAGCGCGGATTCGCGAAGCCGCATGGACGGTGGAGCCGCACTTCGATCTCAAGCGGCTGGAGAGCTTGTTTCGGGTGCGCCGCGCCCATATGTTTGCGCTGCAGAATTACGTTCCGGCGGAATACGATGGGTCTGCCTGGCTCATCCAGGCGGACCAGGCGGGGACCACGCCCGGACGCGAGCTCCCTTGGGCGCGGCTCGTCCGCGGCCCGCTGGTGCGCCGCACGGTTCCGGGGAACCACTTCACCATCCTGCAGAGCCCTGGCGTGGAGGTGCTGTCGCGCCACGTCGCCGGCTGCCTACACGCCTCCGCGCCGGCGGGCGGATGACGCCCCCCTCTCCCTGCGCGGCCCTTCCCGCCCCTTTTGTGCCCAGAAAGCGCCCGTGACGCGCCTGCCCCCCGGAATGAGGGCTTTCGCCACCGTGTGGGCGGGGCAGGTGGTGTCGTGGGTGGGGACCACCGCCGGCGACTTTGCCCTGAGCCTGTGGGTGTACCAGCGCACCGGCTCGGTGACGCTCCTGTCGCTCACCCTGTTCTGCGCGTACCTGCCGGGGATCGTGGCCGCGCCCTTCGCGGGGGTGCTGGTGGATCGCTGGGACCGCCGCCGGGTGATGCTGGCCAGCGACCTGGGGGTGGCGCTCTGCCGGCTGGGGGTGCTTCTCCTGTTGCTGGCCGGCCGGCTGGAGCTCTGGCACATCTTCGTGAGCGCGTCCGTTGCCTCCGTCCTGTCGGCGGTGCAGATGCCGGCGTTCTACGCCTCCGTCACCCAGTTGGTGCCGCGGGAGCACCTGGGGCGGGCTAGCGGGATGGTGAGCTTCGGCTCGGCGGTGAGCCACATCTGCGGCCCGGCGCTGGCGGGCGTCCTCACGGCGCCGCTGGGGCTCGCTGGGGTGCTGATGATCGACTTCGCCACCTTCTTCGCCGCCGTGGCCACCCTGCTGGCCGTGCGCCTTCCGCCCCTTCCGCCGATGGCCGCCGCGGCCACCGCGGCGGAGCCCATGTGGCGCGCCGCGCGCTACGGGTGGAGGTACATCGCCGCGCGCCCCGGGTTGCTGGGGCTGGTGCTGTTCGCGGCTATGATCAACTTCAACTTGGCGATGCTGAACGCCCTCATCCGCCCGCTGGTGCTCAGCTTCTCCACCCCGGCCGCCTTGGGATCGGTCCTGTCCGCCACCGGCGCGGGGCTTCTGGTGGGGGGGCTGGCGATGGGCGCCTGGGGCGGGCCGCGGCGGCGCATCCGCGGCATCCTGCTGGGGTCGGGGGTGATCGGTGTGTGCCTGGCCGTGGCGGGCGCGCGCCCGTCCGTGCTGCTGGTGGGCGCCTCGCTCTTCGTGGCGTACGTGGCGCTGGCCGTGACCTCGGCGTGCTTCGACCCGATCTGGCAGTCTAAGACGCCGGCCGCCGTGCAGGGGCGCGTCTTCGCCATCCGGGTGATGATCCGCCGCTCGTGCATGCCGCTGGCGTACCTGCTGGCCGGACCGCTGGCGGCGCTCTTCGAGCCGCTGCTGCGGAGCGACGGAGCGCTGGCGGGGAGCTTCGGGGGGTGGATCGGGGTGGGACCCGGCCGCGGGATGGGGCTGCTGTTCATCGTCTTGGGCGCGGCCTTGGTCGCCTTCACCACGGCCTCCGCCTTCATCCCTAGCATCCGCTACGTCGAGGACCGGCTCCCCGACACGGCGCCGCCGCGAGAGGAGCCCGACCCGGCGGCGGAGGCCGAGACGGCACCGGGCGCGGGTGCGCCGATCCCCGCCAGCGCCGGATAGGCGCCGTGAGGCACCCTTCGCGGGTACGCGTCTATGCCCGGCCGTGCACGCATCAAACTCCGCCAGAACGCAAGAAGATGATCCAGCCTCTCGTCACGCTGAAGAACGAACACGTGGTGCTCCGCCCGATGGCCGAGTCCGACTTGGACGCGTTCGCGCGCATCGCGTACGACGCCGGGATCTGGAAGTACTTCGTCGCCGACGCGGGGACAGAGGAGGGGCTGCGGGTGTTCGTCGACGCGGCCCTGAAGGAGCATGGCGGCGGCACGCGCGTGCCCTTCACCATCGTCGACGCGGCCTCCGGCGCCGTGGTGGGGAGTACCTCGTACGGAAGCATCTCGGAGCGGGACCGGCGGGTGGAGATCGGGTGGAGCTGGCTGGGCCGGGAGGCGCAGGGGAAAGCCCTCAACACCAACGCCAAGTACCTTCTGCTGGCCCACGCCTTCGAGGTCCTGGAATACGAGCGCGTGGAGTTCAAGACAGACGTGCTGAACCTGCGGGCGCGGGCCGCGCTGAAGAAGATCGGGGCCGCGGAGGAAGGCGTGCTCCGCAGCCACACGCTAATGCCCGGCGGCCGGCGGCGCGACACCATCTACTACAGCGTGCTGCGCCCGGAGTGGCCGGAGGTCCAGGCACGGCTGCGCGCGCTGGGCGCCGCCCCGGTACAACCGGACGCGGGCTCGGCCACATCGGCGGCCGCGTAATGCCCCCCGCCGCCGTCGGGCGCGCGCCCGGGCCGTCCCCCACGTCCCCGGCCGCCGCCCCGCGCCCCCCGCTCGCGCTGGCGGGGAGCCCGTACGAGATCGGCCGGGAACACGGCCGGCTGCTGGGCGGCGAGATCGGCGCCTTTCTGGCCGACCGCCACGCACGCGTGAACCTGCTGCGCCGCACCCCGCTGCACGGGCGGGCGCTCACGCGGCGCGTGCGGCCCTTTCTGGAGCAGATCGAACGCCACCTTCCCGACGTGGCGGAGGAGCTGCACGGCTTGGCCGCCGGCGCCGCCATCCCGATCGAATCGGCCACCCTTCTGCAGGTGCGGCGCGAGCTGATCGGCTACGTGCCGTTTCCCTCCGGCGAGTGCTCCACCCTGGCCCAGGCGCGGCCGGGGCGGGGGCCGTTCATTGCGCAGACCATCGACCTGAACGGGGGCGTGTCGTCGCTGGGGGCGCTGCTGCGGGTGGAGCAGCGCACGGCGCGCGGGGCTCCCGACTACGTGATGTACACGCTGTCGGGGCTGCTGGGCTTCGCGGGGATGAACGACGCCGGGGTGGCCGTCGGCATCAACCTGGTGCTGGCCGGCCGCTGGCGTCCCGGCATCCCCCCCTACCTGCTCGTGCGCCACCTGCTGAACCAGACATCGGTGGAGGCGTGCATCGACGAGCTGGCGCGACTCCCCCGCAGCAGCTCGCGCGCGCTCACCCTCTGCGACGCGCACCGCGTGGTAACCGTGGAGATGACGGTGGACCAGCACCGGGTGCTGGAGGGCGGGCCCATGCTGCACACCAACCACTTCCTGCACCCCGACCTGGTCCCCGCCGACCGGATGAACCCGTTCAGCCGGCGCTCGTCGCGCGACCGCCTGCAGCTGCTGCGCGAGCGGCTGCCCGCCACCGACACCGACGCCCCGGCGGAGGTCTTCGGCCTGCTCGCGGACCACTCGCTCTACCCCGTGGGCATCTGCGCCCACGCGGACGGAAACGTGCGCCGGGAAGAAACGGTCGCGGCGCTGCTCATGGAGCCGGCGATGGGGGTGTTCCACGCTGTTCTGGGGCAGCCCTGCACCGCCCCCGTCACCCGCGTCCAGCTACCGCGCGCCGCGGCGCGGAGCGCCCGGCCGCACCCCATCGGCGCTCCACCCCTAGCCGCGCTTCCTCCATCCTCAGCAAGCAACCGATGACCTCCACCAGCCACGGCGTGGCGCTGTACGGGCCGCGCGAGGCCGAAAGCTACGACCATCGTTCCGGCTTCGACAAAGGATCCCGTGCCCTGCACCGGGACTACCTGCGCGACTTGGTCTCGCACCTGGTTCCGGGCCCCGTGGCTTTCTTGGACCTGGGGTGCGGAACGGGATACTTGACCGAGGCCTTCTGGGAGGCCGACCCCGCGTCCCGCGGGGTCGCTGTGGACGGCTCGGCCGCCATGCTGGCGCAGGCCCGGGCTCGCCTAGCCTCCTACGGCGCGGCCGTGGACTTCCGGGAGTCGCTCCTCCAAGAGGTCCCCTGGAGTGAGCTCCCCCCCGTGGACGTGGTCTTCTCATCGCTGGTCGTCCACTTTCTGGAAGACCACGAAAAGCGGGAGATGTTCACCGCCGCGCGGCGTCAACTGCGCCCCGGCGGCGTCTTCATCCTGTTCGCCCAGCACGAGCCCCGGTCGCCGACGGCCGCGCGGCTCATGCAGGTGCTCGCCTGCCGTGACATTCAGCGCCGGGTGGGCGAATCGCTCGGCATTCCGCCGGAGCTGAGCGAGGCCATCGATGAGCTTCGCCTGGACCACATCCTGGACGAGGACACCCGCATGCGCCGCGAGGAAGGCGCCCACGACTTGGAGGTCGACGAGTACCGGGCGCTGCTGTCGCGTGTGGGGTTCGAAGAGGTGATCACCGTTTTCCAGGAGACCCGCTACTTCGGTGTGGTGGCGCTCACACGTTCCACCCACCAGGGGCCCGCCGCATGAGCAACACGATCGCGAAGGAGTTTGACCAAGCCGCGGAGCGCCACGCCGGCCGCACCGCGGTGGAGTCCGGGGAGGGAGCGCTCACCTTCGCCGCGCTGGCGGAGCAGGCGGGGCGGGTCGCCGCGGCGCTCGGCGAAGCCGGCGGCGGGGCGGGGCGCGTGGTGGGGATCTGGCTTCCGGCCGGGGCCGACTACATCGCCAGTGTGGTGGCCGTGCTGCGGCACGACGCCGTGTTCCTTCCCCTGGACACCGCGTGGCCGGAGGGACGGCTGCAGCGGGTGCTGGAGGAGGCCCGCCCGGAGGTGGTGATCACCGATGCGGTGAAGCCGGGCCAGACGGCGGCGCTCTGCGCGGCAGCGGGGATTCCGGGGACGGCGATCCTCTCCGTCGGTGGCGCGGCGGGCGCGTGCCGGCTGGAGCGGCCGGGCTCCCCGGCGGCGCCGCCGCGGGAGCTCCCGCCGCGCGCCTGCTACTTGGTCTACACCTCGGGGAGCACCGGGCGGCCCAAGGGAATCCTCGGACGCGACGACAGCGTGGCCCAGTTCCTGGCCTGGGAGCGCGCGGAGTACGCCCTGGACGTGTCGGCGCGGGTGCCGTTCCTGGCGCCCGTCAGCGTCGATGTGAGCCTGCGCGACGTGTTCGCCGCCCTGCTGTCCGGCGGAACCGTGTGCATCCCCCCGGACGAGGCGCGCGCGAACCCGGTGCTGCTGGCGGAGTGGCTGGGCCGCGCCCGCATCAACCACGTGCACCTAGTCCCCTCGCTGTTGCGGCTGCTGGTGCGCGAGGCGGGTGACGCGCTCGCCGCGTCAGGGGCCACGGCGCACGTCCGCGAACTGCTGGTGGCCGGCGAGCCGCTGTACGGCCGCGACGTGCGCGCCGTGCGCCGGGTGTTCGGCGAGAGGGTGGGGATCACCAACCTCTACGGCCCCAGCGAGACGACGATGGTGAAGTGTTTCTTCCGGGTCCCCACCGATCCCGGTCCGGACGACGAGATCGTCCCCTTGGGCGCGCCGATGCCGGGGACCCGCATCTTGGTCCGGGACGGCGACCGCGACCTTGCCGCGGGAGAGGCGGGCGAGGTCGTCATTGCCACCGCGTTCGGAACCTGCGGCTACCTGGGGGCCGGCGAGCCGTCGGGTGACCGCTTCATCCAAGTCGGTGACGTTTCGGGTGCCTCCCTTCCCGGCTTCCGCACCGGCGACCGGGGCGTGCTGGACGGGCAGGGGGTGCTCCGCTACCACGGCCGCATGGACGACATGCTCAAGGTGGGCGGCAACCGAGTGGAGCTCTTGGAGCTGGAGGCTACCCTCCGCGCCGCGGGGGTGGAGTCGGCGGCCGTCGCCCCGGAGCTCGCGCCCGACGGCGACCACCGGCTGCACTGCTTCTACGTGAGCCCCAGCACCGATGCCGCGGCGGAGTCGCGGCTGCAGGCGCACGTACGGGCGTACCTTCCCGGCTACATGCACCCGGCTAGTTACACCGCCGTGGCGGCGCTCCCCACCACGGTGAGCGGAAAGCTGGACCGGCGCGCGCTGCTGGAGCTGCGCAAGGCGCCGGAGAGCGGCGCCGGCGACGGGCCCGCCGACCCGCTGGAGGCGCAGGTGGCGGGGTACTGGGCAGAGGTGCTGGGGCTGCCGGAGGTGCCCT
The DNA here is from genome assembly GCF_036399255.1 of Longimicrobium sp. Taxonomy (GTDB): domain Bacteria; phylum Gemmatimonadota; class Gemmatimonadetes; order Longimicrobiales; family Longimicrobiaceae; genus Longimicrobium. The sequence continues at coordinate 123,945 of NZ_DASWNM010000164.1, read as the reverse complement.
GCGACGTCGCTTTCCAGGCGCTGGGCGGCTCGTCGCTACGCGCCATGCAACTCATCAGCCGCATCTTCCGGCAGCACCGCATCGCGTTGAACGTGCGCGAGCTGATGGGGCGGCAGACCGTGCGCAGCCTTGCCGCGCTCATCCGCGGCCGCGGCGTCCAGACGGGGGCCCCGCGGCTGGCCGCCGGCCAGCCGGGCCAGCGGCACCCCCTTTCGCCGTTCCAGCGGCTGATGTGGGACGTGGCCCAGCACGCGCCCGCGGCCCCCGCATACCACGAGTACCTGGCGGTGGCGCTGAACGGCGCGGTAGACCCGGAGTTGTGCCGCCGCGTGGCCGAGGCACTGGTGGCGCGCCACGAGATTCTGCGCACCGCCTTCGTGGAGGTGGACGGTGCGCCGGTCCAGGAGGTGCGCCCGCCGGAGTCGTGCACGCCTGCGCTGCTCGGGGTGGACGTGCGCGCCGCTGCCGACCCCGAGGCGGCCTGGCGCGGCCACTTCCTGGACCAAGTGGACGCGCCTTTCGACCTGGGCAGCCCGCCGCTGCTGCGGTGCTTCCTCTACCGGGTGGCGGAGCACAGGTCGGTGCTCGCTTGCGTGTTCTACCACATCATCGGCGACGTCTTCAGCGTCGACGTGGCCTTCGACGAGGCCCGCGCGCTGTACGCCGCCCTGCGGGCGGGGCGCCCGGACGCACTTCCCCCGCTGGAGCGGCAGTACCGGCACTTCGCCGCCGAAACGGCGGCGACGGCCGAGGCGGCGCGCGCGGAGGGAACGGCGTTCTGGACCGGGTACCTTCCCCATCCACTTCCGGAACTGCGGCTTTCCGCCGCGCCGCGCCCCTTCCTAAAGTCGTTCAGCGGCGACTCCCGCCACTTCGACGTGCCGGCCGGGCTCGTCGCCGAACTCCGCGCGACGGCTGCGGGGCGCGGGGTCAGCCCGTTCGTGGTGGCGCTCGCCGCCTATGCGCGGACGTTCGCTGAGGCCGCCGGCGGCGAGCCGCTTGTCGTGGGTTGCCCGGTGCTCCTGCGCGACCGCCCCGATCTGGAGTCGCAGCTGGGGCTGTACCTGAACACCCTTCCGGTCCGCATCGACGGGGCCGGCACCCTGGATGCGCGGGCGCTGGTGCGGCACGTGGACGAGTCCGTGATGCAGGCCCTGCGCTTCCGCGAGTACCCGGTGCAGCACATCGCCGAAGACTTGGCGCTCCCCCTGAAGCCGAGCCGGGCGCCGTTGTACGACACGTTGTTCACCCTGGCTGAGAGCCGGGCCCTGTCCTCGCCCGCCAGTCTCGCGCTGCCGCGCCGACAGGCCAAGTTCGACCTGTCGATGATCCTTACGGCGGGTGATGGCGTGCTGCGCGGGATGCTGGAGTTCAACCCCGGCATCGTGGACGTGCTGGCGGCGGAAGCGCTGGTGCATGGCTACCAAGCCGCGCTAGGCAAGCTGTGCGCGGAGCTGGCGGGGGCCGCGGTGCCGGCGCTGGCCGCGGCGGAACCCTGAGGCGCGCGCCATGAACCCGCACGCCGGGCCCGGCACGCTGAACCGGGTCGTCTCGTTGCTCCCCTCCGCGCAAAACCGGCTGACCTGCATCCGCGGCGGGCGGCGGATGCAGGTGCCGTTCAGCGAGCTGGACGGTCCCGTGCGCGCGATGCGGGCGCTCCTGCACGCCCGCGGGCTGCGGTCGGGCGACCGCGTCGGGATCCTGGGGGCGAACTCGTACGAGTTTATCGTTCTGGACCTGGCCTGCCTGGCGTCCGGGCTGGTCAGCGTCCCCTTCGACCCCGCCCACCCCGGCGAGGCGCTGGCCGCGGCGCGCGCGCTGGGCGTTTCCGTCTTGTTCGTGGACCAGGAGCCCGCTCCCGCGGCGGGGATGCAGCTCCTTCCGCTGGTCGTGCCGGAGCCGGCGGGGGAGGCAGGTGATCCCGCGCCCCCTACCTGGACCTTCGGGCCCGACGACATGGTGACGGTGAAGTTTACCTCGGGTTCCACGCAGCGCCCCAAGGCGATCGCGCCTCGGCGGCAGAGCGTCGACGCCACGCTGGAGGCCGTCCAGGAGATGTTCCGCCACGGCCCGGCGGACACCGTCCTGGTCTTTCTTCCGCTGTATCTACTGCAGCAGCGGTACTGGATCTATTCGGCCGTGCTCTTCGGCTACGACTTAGTGGTGGTCCCGCCGCACCACGGGGTGGGCGCGCTGCTCCGGGAGCGCCCCACGGTGGTAATGGGGGTGCCGGAGTTCTACGAGAAGCTTATGGCGGCGCTGGCGGCGGAGACGGCCGACGCGCCCGACCCGAGCGCCGTGGTGCGCGAGGCGACGGGAGGCCGGGTGCGCTACTTGTGGACCGGTTCCGCCGCCATGCGCCAAGAGACGCTAGACTTCTACCAACGGGCCGGTATCCCCGTCTACCAGGGCTACGGGACCAACGAAACCTGCATCGTCGCCAAGAACCATCCGGGAGCCAATCGGCCGGGGAGCGCGGGGCGGGTGCTCCCCCACCAAGAGGTGATCGTGGAGCCGGACGGGCACCTCCTGGTCCGGAGCGGGCATCCGGTCAGCGACCGGTACCTTCTGGCGGATCCGGACGACGACGGCGCCACCTTTCTAGACGGCGGCGTGGTGGCCACGGGGGACCTGGGCTACCTGGACGAAGACGGCTACCTGTTCATCACGGGGCGGCGCAAGGAGCTCATCGTGTTCCCTAGTGGCCGCAAGCTCCACCCGTCCGTGATCGAGGACAGGCTCAAGGCGGTGCCCGGCGTGCGTCACTGCATGGTGTACGGCGCGGACCGCCCGTACCTGGTGGCGCTAGTGGACGCGGCTCCGCCGGGGCCGGGCGAGCCGGAGCTGCGCGCGGCCCTGGACGAGATCAACCGCGACCTCCCCTACGAGGCGCAGGTACGCGCCGCGCGGGTCGTTCCGGACGGGTTCAGCCGGGAGAACGGCACGCTCACGTCGCAGTACAAGCTCAAGCGCGCGGAGATCGCCACTCGGTTCTCTGCCGAAATCTCACAGCTATACCAGGAAGCGGATACGACATGAACATCGGAGACGTCCTTCAGAAGGAGCTGGTGCGGGTGAAGGCGAAGGGAACGAGCCCTGAGATGCGGCTGCGTGAGGACGCGGGGCTGACGTCGCTCGCGCTCATTCAGGTGCTCACCCGGCTGTGCACGCACTTCTCCATCGACATCTACTCCCTTTCGGACCGCGATTTCGCGACGATGACCACCGTGGGCGACCTGGAGGCTCTGGTCCGCGCCCGCGTCTCGGAGCCGGCTGCGGCCGCCGACGCCGGATCCGCGTAGCGACCCCGGCTGATCACGGGCAGAACGCTCCCGCTTCGTCCTCGGTGCGGTTCCTCGGCTCCCGGTGCGAAGCCGGGCACGCCCGCTGACGGCATGGCGCGCCGGTCGAGAAGGCACGACCTGGCGTGGGCTGTCGGGAACGGGAGGGAGATGGAATGCGGGAGGGGGCCATCCGCATTTGGGGGGAGGGATGGGGGTCGGCGGAGGATCTCCGCGGCGCAGGGGAATAGGCTGCCCGCACTACCTGACGCGCGATCTGGAGAACCTTCACCCACTCAACGATCGGGGGGGCGCGGTGTTCTGACCTCTTGGAAAAGAACGGAGCGGGACAGGATCTCTCCTGTCCCGCTCCGTTGTGTTCGTGACGCCGGCTCAGGGATCATGACGGGCTCAGACCGCGATCAGCCGCGGATCAGCGTGGACGGGGACGAGATGGCGACCGCTGCCGAGGGAGGCGGCGATCAGCCGCAACGGGTCCACGCAGCTCCAGGCCGGGCCGGCCCCGGGCCACAGCAGGTGCATCTCTGTGCAGCCCGCGATGAACGAGCCGGTCTGGTACTTCCGGAGCATCGCGGCCACGTCTTCGCGGACCGGTTCCGCCGGCGCGCCGCCCTTCAGGCGATATACCAGGCAGTGGACGGCCTTCTGATCGCCCTCGTCCGGAAGGACAACCAGCTCCTTCGCGTCACTCCAGAGCGGATGGTTTTCGAAGACTCGCAGGCGCCGCGTTCCGTCGGTGCACAGCATCAGCTGGCGCTCCCCGCGCCGGATGGCTTCCCGCAGCGCCAACTCCACCAGCGAGACCACCCGCGCCCGGAGTTTCGTGGGGAGCCGGTGCAGCAGCGCGTGGGCGGTAACGCAGCACATCACGATTTCCGTCGCCTCCAAGCCGGCCAGCAGCTCCAGCAACCGCGTGATCGGCTCCAAGACGGTGTCGTCCGCGCCCGACAGCAGGGCCTCCGTGCGGTCGGGCACCGTGGGATCGGAGTACAGCAGGATCCGGGGCGTCTCCTGCTCGCGTCGCACCGCGCACTGGTCGTAGATGTCCCGGACGAACGCCGCCGACGCGATGGGCCCCATCCCGCCCAGCACGCCCAGCATGTATCCGCTGCCGCCGTCCACGTGACCGGTCATCCCGGCGCCGGGGCGGCGTCCACCGGCTCCTCAAAGTACTCGCCGCGCAGGGCGACGGGCTGGCCGGCCGGAACCAGGGCAGGCAAGCTCTCCCAACGCTGGTCCTCGATGCGTCCCGGGTTTCCCAGGTCGCGCCACAGCGCCGACGCGAAGCCGGGCATCAGCGGGGCCACCAGAAGAGCCAGCGTCTGCGCCGCCGCCAACTCCAGCGCGATGCCTGCCCTCCGCTCTTCCCGGCGGGCGTCGATCCCCCGCCAGTGCTCCTGCGAAGCGGCGAAGCGGCGGGTCCTGCGCACCAGCTCGGCCAGCGCGCGAGCCACGGCCTGCGGCGAGAACGCTTCGGCGGTGTATGCCGCCAGCGCGCTCCCTGCCACCTCGCGGATCTCGTCGATGAACGCCTGTTGCTCGCGCGAGCGCGGCTCGGCCGCCGGCGCCCGTCCCTCCGCGTCCGAGCCGATGCGGACCGCCAGCTCCGCCAGCCATCCCTGCCACGCCCTCACCAACTCGCTCCGCACGCTGGCCGCGAACTCGGCGAAGGTAAAGTCGGTCTGCTCCGTCTCCGGACCGCTGTACGCCAAATAGAACCGTACCGGGTCCGCGGGGATGCGGGCCAGGAACTCCGTCCCCCAGACCGCGTGCCCCCGGCTGGTGGAGAACTTCAGCCCTTCCAGCCGATAGAACTCGTTAGTGATGAAGGCGCTCGGAGCGCGCATCCCGCCGTCGAAGGCGAAGTAGATGGCGGGGAACAGGACGGAGTAGAAGTAGCCGTTGTCGAAACCCATGAACTCCACGATCTCCGTGTCCGGACTCTTCCAGAACGCCTCCCACCCGTCTACGCGACCCTGCGCCTCGCACACGTCCCGGGTCGCGGCGACGTGTCCGGCCGCCATCTCGAACCATACATAGATCCGCTGGCCCTCCAGGCCAGGAAGGTCGGCCGGGATTCCCCACCGCGAGAAGTGGGTGACGGCGACGTCGGGAAGCCCGGCCGCGAGCATGCGGTCAATCAGCGACTTGAGGTGCGGCCCCATCTGCACCGTGCTCCAGTACTCGCGCAGGCGCTCCTCGTGCCGCGCGAGCGGAAAGTACAGCCGCGGGTACGACCGCACCGACGGGGCGGCTTGGCACCGGTTGCACTGCGGGGCCACCAAGTCAGCGCAGTCGTTGGGCCGGCCGCACACCTCGCAGGCGTTGCCGCCCGTCGGTGTGCCGCAGTGCGGGCACCCGCCGGAGACGAACGCCTCGAACAGGAACTCGTCGCACGTCTCGCAGAAGAGCGCGGGGGCATCGCGAAGGACGAGCTTTCCGTCCGCGTGCAGGCGGTGAAGAAAGGTCCGCGCGAGCGTGATGTGGTGCGGCGACGCCCGTGGAAAGCCGATCAGGTCCGGCTCGATGCGGGCGGCGGCCAGCGTTCGGGTGATCGTCTGGCCGAAGAGGTCGGCGGTCTCCGCGGGCGACGCCCCGATCCGCTCGCCCTTCATCGCCACGTAGCTCTGGTGGTCGTCGATGCCGGTGATGTACAGCGTGTCGACCCCGTCCATGCGCAGCGCGCGGGCGTAGATGTCGGCGCGCAGGTACGGCCCGGACAGGTGTCCCAGGTGCAGGTCTCCGTTGGGAGTAGGGGGTGGAGCCACCACCAGCGCGCGCCGCCGGGGGTGGATGTCAGTGGATGGGAGCGGCATCTCGAGTCGGGTTCAAGGGTGTGGCGGCGGGAAGGGTGGTGTGGGCGTGCCCGCCGGCGGGCGCTGCGAAGGGTCCGCCGCGGGGGCGAACCCCGGAAGCAGTTCCAGCGCGCGCCGGGCGATCCCCGGCGCTAGGCGAAAGCCCGACCCCGAGCACCCCCCGGCCACCACGAAGCCGGGGGACGACGGGACGCGCTCGGTGAGGGGAAGGCGGCCGGGGGTGTAGGCGTCACAGAAGGCGCGCCCCCCTTGGCACAGGGGAACCAGCGAGGGCGCGTACCGCTGGAGGATGGAGAGCGCCCGCCCGCGGTCGGCGGCGCTGATCCGGAGCGACGAGACCTCGGGAAGGCAGTCCCACTCCTCCGACGCAAAGCTGAAGAGCCAGTGCCCGCGGTGGTGGAGCGGGAGGAGAAAGGCGTCGTCATCGAAGAAGAAGACGACCGGGTCATCCGGCGTCGGGACGCGGGACACGTGCATCGCCACGACCTTTTTGATGCGCACCCCCGCGGCCTCCATCACGCCGGCCGCCGGCCCGCGCAGCATCCACGGTCCACCCGCCATCAGCACCCGCAGGGCGTGCAGGGTGCGCCCGTCTGCTAAGCCGAGCGAATACGCGCCCTCCACGGCCTCCACGCCCTCCACCTCCGCGCCCTCCAAGCAGTGCAGCCCCGCCGACGCCTGCAGGTGCGCCACCAGCCCCGTGGCGACCCCCGTGGCCACGCCGTACGCCGCGGGGCACCCCGCCAGGAGCACCTGCCCCTTCGCCAGCGCCAAGTCCGGGTAGCTGCGCCGCAACTGCGCCAAGTCGTCCGCCGTGCCGATCCGCGCGCCGTCGTGCGTGAAGCGCGACATCACCTCCCGCGCGCGCCCGGCGTCGACCACGCCGTACAGCGGCAGGTCGTACACGGGGAGACCCGGGACCGCGTCTTGGATCTGGCGGTACAAGGCGCCGCTCTCCGCCGCGATCGTCCGCTGCGGGGCCGACACCCCATACGCGTGGTCCAGCCCGCCCGAGTACAGGGTGGCTCCGTGTCCCACCAGCGAGCGGTCCAGCAGGGCGATCTTCCACTCCGGCCGCTCCCTGGCGGCCAAGTACGCCGCGACCGACCCGACGATCCCCGCGCCGACGATCGCCAGGTCGTAGCCCGGCCTCAGGTGCTCGGCCACCACACCGAGAAGATCGTCATCAGCGCGGCGCCGTCGTTGCGCACCTCGTGCGTCTTCATCGGCGCGAAGTAGAAGACGTCGCCCGGGCGGATGCGCATGCTCTGTCCGTCGTACCGAAGCTCCCCCTCTCCCGAAGCGATCATCCACATCTCGTGGACGCTGTGCACGTCCACGGGAGAGGCTCCGCCTGCGTCGATGATGAAGGAAGATCCCTCGAAGGGAACGCCGGAGGGAACGGCCGCGCCCAAGTCGAACTGGTCGACCCGCATCCCGGTGTCGTAGGTCTCGGGGGCCAGGTGCCCCATTCGGGGAGAGCGCTCTTGCATGGTGTCCGTCATCGTGCCATTCCTCCTGCGAGTGGTTGCGGGTGCTCCTGGTGAGCTTGCTCCAGCCGGGCGTGCTCCCAGCGGAAAACCGTGTGCGGGTCCGAGACGTCGTAGACGGTGCGCCCCAGCATGCTGTTGATGATGGTCGCGCTGCGCCACGCCATGATACTCAGATTCGGCTCCGCGATCCCGTGGGAAATCCTGGCGGCGTTCTGCACATAGATGCGCGTCTCGTCGGGGCCATCCCACTCGATGGAGAAGTCGCTGCGCACCGCGAAGCCGTCCCTGCCCCAGCTGATGCGGTCGCGCAGGGATGCGAGAAACGGGGGGAACGTGTACTCCCATCCCGTGGACAGGATAATGGCATCCGCCACGAGGACGTGCGGGGGGCGCCTTCCGGCGCAGTCGCGCACGGTGATCAGCCACTCGCTGCCCGCCCGGGAGATGTCCACCAGCTCCTGCCCCAGGTGGAACTGGCATCCCTTTCCCCCGTGCTCCAGGAACTCGATCTCGTAGAGGCGGCGATACAGCTGCTGCAGGAGGGCGGGAGAGATTCCGTTCCCGGCCAGCTTGTACTCGTCCAGAATGCCGAACCGCGCCTCGGGCGAAAGCTCAAAGAAGTGCTCGCAGAACGCGGGGGTAAAGAGCTCGTTGGTGAACGCCGTCTCGTCCATGGGGAGCAAGTTGGAGCGGCGGCTCACCCAGTACAGCTCGCGCGCTTGCGGGCCATGCGGCGAGAGCAGGTGCAGCATGAGCTCCGACCCGGTCTGCCCGCCTCCCACCAGGGCGATGCGCTTGCCCCCGGGGTTGAACTCACGTGAAAGGAACTCGGATGCGTGAAAGACCGTCTCTCCTAGGAACGGTGCCGCGCATGCCGGGATCTGGGGAGCGAGCCCGGTACCGAGCACCACGTTCCGCGTGCGCACGGCGCTCCGCGACGTGCTGACCCGCAGCCCATCGCCGTCGCACCGGACATCGTCGACGCGGCAGCCGAACTCCAGGTTGGGGAGCGAGTTGCACACCCACCGAAAGTACTGTACGAACTCGCGCCTGGACACGCGCGGAAAGTCGGCGTTGATGAACCGGTAAAGACGGCGATGGGCTGAGAGAAAGGCAAGGAACGAGAACCGGCTCGAGGGATCCGCCAGCGTCACCAGGTCTTTCAGGAACGATACCTGAAGCGAGGAATCAGCGAACAGCAGCCCCGGATGCCAGTGGAACTCTTCCTGGAGCTCGAAGAAGTGCGAATTCAGACCGAGAGGCTCAAGAAGGGCGGCAAAGCTTAGATTGAAGGGGCCAACACCAACACCAACGACGTCGTGAACGCCATTTCCATTCATGCTCATTGAGTACCGGGTAGACGTCTGGGTTTACGGCGCGCTTCCCGGGAGGCGAGAGGGGCTCCGGCGGACAGGTGTAGCAGCGTAGGTGGGGGGGCGTAGAGCGAACTGGCCGTAAAGCAGGCCAAAAGAGGCGACGAGCCCATACTATGCCCCCGGGCTCCACCCCAAGCCGCCTTTTGCGCCGGTTGGGATTAATATCGGATGAGGCCTGTTTCCGCAAGGGAAGCGCCAGTTAATTTAGCATATTAGATCGCGTCCCTGCGCTTGGGTAAGGCCGTGTTCACCTGCGAATGCGCCACAAAACGCATTCCGAACCAGCCTGTTCTCAAGAAATCCCGAGGCGGAAAAGGAGGCCCGGCGCAATCGCTTGTCCGGTACAATCCACAGATCAGGCACTACGAAGGTTCAAGAGCAGCTTGTCAGGCCGCATTCAGATGCTGAGCAGGACAAGGCCGCAGACGGACAGAGCGATGCCCGCCAGCTTGATAGGGGTGAGTTCAGATTGGAAGATGAGCATCGCGGCGAATACGATGATCACCGTTTCGAAAGCGCGGATTCCCGTGACGTAGCCGGGATTGGGTGCTGAGCGGATGGCGCTGACGACACAGTAGTTCGCTACGACAGCGATCAAGGCGATGGCGACGAACAGGGGCACAGATTCAGGTCGGGGCAGCAGCCGAGTCTTGCGGACGGCTAAGAGGACGAGGAATCCCACTGTGGAAAACAGGAAGAAGTAAAAATTGATTACTTCCGTCTTTGGCTCCAACTGGGTAAGCCGCTTGAAAATGAGCTGCATGGCGGCAAAGCCCAGCATAGCCACAAACGAATAGGCGACCCAGTTCACACGCTCTTTCTTGTTCGCTGCTGGAGGAGGTTGGGCCACGTGGCCTTATCTCGCGCAATGAAGCTCGCAGACTATCACGGCAGTGACCCAGTGGCAAGCGACTGACTCCGTTTGTGAAATCGCAGGGGAGAGCCTTCGCATCGGGACGAGATCTACGCTAAGTGCAAGAAGGTACGGGCTAAACCGCTACCCCTGCCGAAGATTGGAGTCACGACCGATGCAGAATGCCAATGCAATCATCAGTGCCCGCAGCATCGCCGCACTGGGCGACGGCGCTTCGCTGAACCACCATCGATTCCGTTCTGAGCGAGGTATGGGCCAGTCGCGCGATAGTCCCCTCTACGACGAACTGAACGCGAGCGAGTTGACTGTTGCAGTAGAGGCAGACTCCCCGTTGATAGCTGTGGCGACTGCCTCTATTGCAATATGCACCCGCGCCCTGTTCAACACGTGCCGGATAAGCTCACCGATAGGCATCTAGCCGAGCCTGCTGGGCAGGATCCTTCAGCCGGTTCAGCCCCTGCACAAGCAGTTGCTGGACGCGTTGGTGGGAGATGCCGAGAGCCTCAGCGATCTCCGCCTGCGTCATCGCGGCGCACCCACCGAGCCCGTAGTACCGCCGCAGCACTAGCGCTTCCCGCTCACGCAGGGTCCCGAGCACCGCATCGATCCGCTCCGCGCGCTCGCGCAGGTATGTCTCCTCATCCGGCAACGGCTGGCTGGGGTGCGGCAGGCGCTCCAGCAGCAGGTCGTCGCCGGTGCCGGTCCTACGCGCGCCGGTCAGGTTCAGGGCGTGCGCGGCCTCTACGACCTCCACTCCGGCGGCACCGGCGAGCTCCGTCAGCGTCGGCTCACGGGCGTAGAGCTGCGCCAAGCGCGCGGCCTGCTTGCGGATGCGTCGGAGCTTCTCCTCGTTCGCGCCTTTCGGGCGCACGGTCACCGCGCGATCCAGCGCCCGGTGGATACTCTGGCGCACCCACCAAGAGGCGTACGAGACGAACCTCGCCCCGTTCTCCGGATCGAACTTGGTCGCCGCGTGGACCATCCCGACGTTGCCTTCGTTGATCAGGTCGGAGAGCGGAAGCCCGAGGTGCTGGTACTTCTTCGCGATCATCACGACGAAGCGCAGGTTGCAGGTCACCAGCGCCTCGGCTGCGGCGGCGTCTCCCGCGCGGGCGCGACGGCCGAGTGCCCGTTCCTGTGTCGCGGTGAGGGGTGGGTAATCGCCAATCTCCCGGAGGTACAGGTCGAGGGACGTCGGGCTCTCCGGGTCGTAAGCTCGCCGCATGCTCATGCGGCCGTGCCGAGGCGTGCGGCGCCGACCACATCCGGGCAGGGGATCTGGATCACCTCCCGATGGGAGGCCGGCATGAACGGAGGCCGCGTCTCCACGTAGGCGTCGGTCGCCCCGCCGCGGGCGCGGCTGTGCCCGGCATAGGCCTTCAGCACCCCGTCCGGCAGGTGGGGCGCGGCCCAGGAGAGATGCGTCGCCCGGAATCCGTGGGTTGCTTTCCGGTGCCGCTTGAGTGCGGCCTGGGCTTCGACTTTCCCCAAGCGGGCGCCGTACGTCTTCCGGCTGGGCCGCTTGAGCGGCTGCCCCCGGCGTACGTGCAGCACGTAGGCATTCGGCTCGGGGTATCCGCCATGCAGGGCGCGCAGCCGATCCAGCCAGGGCCGCAGGCTCCGCTGCATCGGGATCCAGCGCGGTGCGCCCGCGCTCTTGGTCCCCGGGATGAAGATTGCTTCCTCCTCGAAGAGGACGTGCTTCCAGCGCAGCAGCATGAGCTCGTCGATCCGCGCGGCCGTGCAGACCAGCAGGGCGATCGTCTCCGCCGTGTTCGGGAGCCAAGGGAGGAGGCGGAAAGCGGTTCTGTCGTATTGAACGGCCCGCGCCAGCAGCGAGGTGATCTCGGCCAGCGTGTACGACTTGCTCGTCGTCATCCCGGCGATCTCTCCGGCTTCGGCGGCTTCGCGCCGGCGCCGGCTGACGCCGCGCTCGGCCATGCTGAGCGTGCCGAAGGGCCAGGCCGTGTCGGGGTACGTGTGATTCCAGAGCGCCTGGAGGGTGGAGCGCACGTTCTCCTTGGTGCGGCGCATCGCCGGCATCTCCTGCAGGATCCCGTGCTCCCACTTTTTGACCTGCAGACCCTCCAGGAACTGGCGAAGCCGCTTGCGCGTGAGCGCGGCCAGCGGCACGTCGCCGAAGGCCGGCTTCAGGTGCACGCGGACGACGCTGCGCCGCACGCTGACGGTGTTGTGGTCGGCCCCGAGGAGCTTCGTCAGGTCTTCGAGGTACGTGTCGCAGGCCTCGGCGACGGTGAGGCCGGAGTCGGGTCCGTCCTCGTTGATCTGGAGCTTCCGTTCGATCCAGGCGGCGTAGTGGTCGCGGAGCCACTGCTCGGCCACGGCCTGGTCCAGGGTCGTCGCGCCTTTCGCCGGCCAGCCCTCGTCACTGGGATTCCGCAGCGTCAGGAACCCGGACCTGGCCGGGCGCGCGCCGGACCAGTCGCGCCCGCGCAGGTCCAGCACGAACACCGCACCGTGTGCGCTCGGTCGCGTCTTCAGCCGCGTGAGCAGCCGCTCCGCGAACGGGGTGGTGTCGCTTTTTTTCTTCTTTTGAGCCATGGGCGCGCGCACTCGTGGGGCCGTGACGGCCGTTCTCGTCCGGGGCGTTGCCCCTTCCCGTAAGGGCGGACGAAAACGCGGCACCGGCGGCGCGCCGGGTGGGCGGCCTGGGGGGAGCGCAATCCGGGGGTGGACAGGCACGGCTCACTCTCCCGGCGTTTCCGGCAGGACGTGCCCCGCGGCCGCGAGAAAGGCGAGCATCGCGTCCGGAGAGGCCATGCGGGCACCGTGGTCGCGGCCGTCCGGCTTCGGATGCCAATCCAGGCGGCCGTCGTCCGCGGCACGTAGAAGTTCCCGGTGGGAGACTCCGGGGAGCATGGCTGCCCACTCCTTGAGCTTGATTCCGGGCTCGCCGTGCTCGCTTCTCACCCATTCGACGATCTGCAGCGGGCCCCATGCATTCCGGACGACTGTGTCTTCCACCGGCTCTTCGGCGACCGGTGTGTGGACGGTGATGTGAACGAACTCCAGGCGTGTGCCTGGTGGAGCGCCTCGTACCAGTTGCTCCAGTTCTGCGATGTGCATCGTTTCCTTTCGAGTGTTCAGTTGTGGATCGTTCGCGTTCGGGAAGGAGAACCAAACCGTCGGTCCCGGGGGTGAAATCCGCTTACCGCAGGAAGGCGGCGTTCCCGCCTTTGGTCGAGCCTGCGTGGACGCGAAACGGCCCATCCACCTGGGGGTGGACGGGCCGCTTTCATTCCCGTACCGACTGGCTCAGCCGAGGTTGATCATGTCCGCCGGGAGCAGCCGGAGTCGTGACAGGTGCTCGAGCGCTTCCTCGATCGCGTCGTCATGGAACTCGCGAAACCCGAACTTGCTGTCCTGCCACGCGCTTTCCTCGAGGATTCCGATCTTCACTGAGGCCAGGTCGATGACACCGCCGCGTTCCGCGAGCCGCTTTCCGACCAGGTGGATTGTTTGCCAAGCCCCGAGCGTCCATCCGCTGAACCGTCCAATCAAGGTAAGGAACTCTTGGGCGAGGCCGGCGTCGGGCAGGTAGTCCCGGGCCTTCTCGGTGGCTTCAGCGGTCTTCGGTCCGGGCAAGAACAAGTCGGGCCGATCCCCTACCTTTGGATCGATTTCAATCCAGCCGGAGCGGATGCCTCTCTTCTCGGCATCGTCTTCGGCGTGTTTCAGGTCAGCATCGAACAGACCGTAAGTGGTCACCTCGAAGGATGTGAACACACCGGGGCCGACGGCCTCCTCGAGAAGGTAGAGCGATTTGTAGAGTTTGACCCGGTCCACCCATGGGTCCCGCTCGTACAGATGGTGGACCGTGAACGCCATGAGCAGGGCGCGGGCATAGTTCCGGGTGCTGCCTTCCGGAAGCGGCTCGCGCCGCGGGACGGCCGTGATACGGCGGCCAAGCTTCATCTCGGTGACGCGGAGCTTCGCTTCTCGACCCGCATCCGCGATCGCCCGCGCCGCCGCGGTTTCGTACGCCTCTTGCTCGCCCGGTGCCCAGTCGGGCACAGGGTCTTCCTCGATTCCGGCGAGCACAAAGTCCTGGATTTCGGACGCATATTCCGGAAATTCCCGCAGCCAGCGGCGCGAATCGAGAAACCCGCTCTCTTCGAGCTCTCGCTGCATCCGGCTCCGTACCTCTTCGAACGTCTCAGCCATGGTACTGATTCCTTTCGGCTATTCTCCTTCCGACCTTGTCCTGTACCCGATTTTTCTCAATTCCTCAAGTAATAGTGGATCGCGTCGAAGGAGCTCCCGCGCGTTTCTCCGGTAGTTGGGGATCGAACGCGGGTCGCAGTCAAGCTCCCTGGCCGCGTCCTTGTTGGGGATCAACCGGCCGACGTCGTCCACGGAGTACGCGAGGCGCCACGCAGGGTGTGGAAGCCGGGAGATGGCTCGTTTCAAAGCGGCTGCCGCTTCCCTAATGATCGTTGCCTCGTCTGCGGCTTCGAGCAGGTCGTGCGGTGTGTCGCGGGCTACCAGCACGGTTGGGTGTACCCGCTCGATGTCCACCCCCTCTCCTGGCGTTCCGCTGCGCGCGATCTCGCGCTTCGTAAGTTTGACGACGTTCCAGAGCCGGTCCCTGAACCTCATGCCGAACCGCTCCTGCCAGAGGAGTTCGCCGGCTTTTGTTGACTCCACGGCTGCAAAAATCATCGTGGACGCAACGTGGAAGAAATCTTCGAAATCTTTTCCCGTTCTCGGCAGCCCCGCTCGGCGGACGGCCTTCCGGACTATGGCACTGACGAGGACCCCCGCGCGCGGTCGTCTCGCGCCCCGTGCGGCGAGACCCATCAACGCCGAGCTGCAGGCCTCGTACAGTCCCTCGTCGTAGCAGAGATCATCCCGCAGTTGCTGCCGCAAGACGTAGACGAGTAGCTCCGCGCGCAGACGTCCACGGTGCCTGTACACGCAGTTCCGGTTCTCCGGACGGGTGAGATCACCGATCAGGGCTGTTTCCTTCTCGACGCGCCGCTTCGCTCTTGCTGTACGCTCAGCGTTTTGGGGCCGTGGCTTCCGTTTTCTCTTGTCGCTCATCAACTCCCCACGTTTGACGCCAATGGATGCGCGACAACCTGAGGCCTGCACCCGGTGCGGGGCAAGTTTTCACCCCTTCGTTTCTCCGGTTGGTTCTCCGCGGTGATCGGAAGCGCATGGTGTGCTGCCGGCAACCAGACACGGAGACGACACAGTGGGACGAGCAGAAGGATACGAAAAAGCGGCGCCGCGGCAGTGCGGCACGAGCAGGTTGTTCGAAAAGCGGCAGGGGTGCCGCGCTTTCGTCCGCCAAGAGGGGAGAACTGAGCATCGGTGCTCTGCCGCACCGGGAATGAACCCCTACTCCTTGGCGGCGACGTGCGGCGCCGGCGAGCCTGCGGAACAGTACATCTCACACGATGCCGTACGAATCTCGGCTACCGGACGGGAGCCCAGCCATACCCCTGTTGCAAGCCTTGGCGGCCGCGTGGCGCGAAGAGGGGGCTGGGCTACGCCGGCGGTATGGCATGAGCCAGCTGGCGAGCCTTTGCGAGGCGCACGCCGCGGAGCTGGAGGAAGCGCTGGCCCGGTCAGACGGGCGGCTGCTGACGCTACGGGAGGCGTCGGCCGAAAGCGGCTACAGCGTGGCGCACCTGAGGGTGCTGCTGGCTTCGGGTGCGCTCACGCAGGCGGGCCGGCGTGGCGCGCCGCGGGTGCTGTCGTCCGAACTGACGCGGAAGCGGGAGGCACGGGTAACCTTCGATCCGGCGGTAGCGGCACGACAGGCGGTGCGCGCGTCGAGCGCCGCTGCGCACGAGGAGGCCAGCGATGCCTGAGGCGACAGGAGGCGCTACCGAGTGCGCAGAGTGTGTTGCCGTGGTGGAGGCATTCGGGTTCGCAGTCAGCGTGGTGCGGTGGCCGGGCGAGAGGCGCCTCCACCTGGAGGCGGTCATGAAGGGGGCGATGGGCCCCGTGTTCCAGGCCGACGCCGGAACAACCGATGTGCCCGCGGCGGAGGCGAACGCAAGGGGTTTCGCTGCCGGGCTGGCGGTGGAGCTCGCTCCAGCCGAGGAACTCGGGCCGTCGCTCGTCCGGCCCACGTACCAGCAGCTTCAGAACGAGGTCCGTCGCCGCGGGAAGGACGTGAACGGGCTCCTCAGCAGGCTGCGGCTATTCATGCGTACGTTCGGCCTGGAGGAGCAGGGGCAGGTCGGACCGGAGCTCGGGGTTGAGCTTCCGAAGTACCAGGAGGAGTTCCGCGCGGAACTCATGCGGCAGGGGAAGTCGGCGGCGACGATCGGCCCATACCTGTCAAAGGTGAACAGGCTCGCCGAGATCGCCGGGTCCATCACCGTCTTCGAAGGGGATGGGCTGACGTTCGGCGAGACCATACGGCTAGCGGCGGAACGGCGAGGCCTTTCGGTGTCCGAGTTGGCGCGGCGGGCCGGCATGTTCGGGGCTACCCTCCAAGGCTGGGTAACGGGAAAGTGCATGCCAGACCGGCGGGGCCGCGGCGTTTTGCCGGTCATTGAGAGAGAGCTGGGGCTTCCGCAGGGCACCCTTACGGACCTCGCCTGCGCCCTTCGCCCGATGGCTCCGCTCCGCCAGCGCGAAGGGGCGGCGGCGTTCGCTGCGGCACTGCGGGAAGCGCTGCGAGCGGAGAGGATGAGCGCATCGCAGCTGGCCCGGGATCTTGGGTTACCGAAGCCCACGGTGCACCACTGGGTCGATGGCAGAGCCGTTCCGGGTAAGGAGAACATGGCCGCGAAGCTTCCGCTGGCGGAGGAGCTCCTGCGCCTGCCACCGGGCGCGCTGGTGCATCTCGTGCCGCGTACCAGCCGACGCGCCGAGCCCTACTCCTGGCGGATGACGGAGGAGCAGAACCGGGAGTGGGAGCGGCTCAAGGCACACAAGACCAATCGGACTCCGGCCAACCGGAGTACCCGGGCAGGATCGTTCTGGAAGGTGTACGAGGATGGGGAGTGCCCCTCCGCGGAGCGCGTGCATGGCGATATCCGGTATTTCTTTGGATTCCTTGCGTTGCCGGCGGATGCGGCCGACCCGTGCAGGCGCGGCCGCGGCAGGGACGGTACGACACTTTCGCTGCTCGACCTGGCCAACCCGGAGCTCATTGAGGCCTATGTCTTTTTCCGGGCCCGGAGGACTGGCTACAACTCGGGGATCCTTTCTTTCCTCTGGTGGCTCCGCGCGCTGCTGTACGAGAGGAACGGCTACTTCTGGCAAGGCTGGGGCGTTGAGTGGAGAGCGTTCCCGCCCGAGTTCCTCCTCCTCGGTGACGGGGTGGAGCCCGACGGAACACTCGAGCAGTGGCGCTCTCACTGTGTCCGGATGAGGGAGTGGATCGACGAGAAGCTGGAAGATCTGCAGGACTCAATAATCCAGACGCGCGACTACAGGCATATCCAGGCCATCCTCGATCTGGATCGTCCCGTTGATGCGCTCAAGCTCCTGCTCGAGCGCATGGAGGCGGACTACCGGGCCAGGCTGGTGTACTTGTCGCCGGGGTCCCGCGCGTTGCTCACCCGGGATCTCCTGTTCGTCTCCATGCTTGTGCGCAATCCGCTCCGGAGGAAGCACTGGCTGCGCATGACGTGGCGGCCGGACAACACTGGGCAGCTGCGTAGACGCAAGGATGGGAACTACGAGATCTTCCTCCCCAGGGTGCAGTTCAAGGCATTGGCCGGCTTCCGCGATGAGGACTATCTCGCGCGGGTGGACCCGGCGCTGACACCGCTCATCGAGGAGTATCTTCTCTGCTGCCGACCCCTGCTGCAGGACGCTGACAAATGCGACCTCGTCTTCAGACCGGGGACGGTTGGGCGGCGGCAACGGGTGATCGGCCCGGTGGAGAACAGCACGTGGCTATGCCGGATCGTCGCGCGCCACATCCCGGAGTATGCGCCGCGGGGCTTCTCGCCCCACGCGGTGCGACACATCATCGCGACTCACTTTGTGCGTAACTACGAGGATGGGATCGACCGCGCGGCTGACGCTCTTCACAACACCCGCTGGATGATCCTCAAGACGTATGGGCGTCTGCGAGGGCGGGACCTGACGGACAGAGCCCAGCGCATCATATGGACGGAGTTCGACCGGTAGCCGGCCCAGGGCAGGAGATCCTGGCGCGGAGCCCTCACCCCAGTGCGGTGGGGGCTCTTTGTTCATTTATGCCGCCGCGGTAGGGGGCGCGGAAGGATCTCGAAAAACCAGAGATTTTGGCCTTGATTAGCACTTCTGACAACGCGTGCTGTTAAACTACCTCTCCACAAATACTTACAGAACAGCCGTGCATGGGGGATCAGCTAACGGAACTCCTCCTCGAACATCGCTGTATGTTGCCAATTGCTAGTGAAAAATCATTAATTTGCTCGATGTGCCTGATAAGCCCAGCCCCTGCCTCACCCGTCCGTCCATCCTCATCTTCCCACAGTTGTCTCCCAGCCGTGTCTCGCCTCGCTCCTTCCCACCGCCGAGGCACGCGAATCTTCTGGCTCCCCCGTCACATCCGTCGGCGAAGCCGCGGCAGAGTTTCCTCCAATCGACACGCGAGCCCGCACCGGACGCCGGTGCGGGCTCGTCTTGCATGTGCGTGCCCTGCCTTCTCACCACGAAGGCACTCACGCAGGCATCACCACTTCGTGAATACGTACCCGGTCACCCCCTCGCTCACCCAACCCGAACTGATCGCGCTCTGCCGCTCGGTGTAGCTGATCGTGTAGAAGTGGTCACCGTTGGACCGGTTGTAGAGGCGATAGAGCGGTACGGTCCCGGCGACCTGCCACTTCGCGATCCGGCCGAGCATCGCTTCCTTCACCATTCCCTCGCACGTCGAGTGCGTGGACAGAAAGTGGTCGCCGGTGGCGGGGACCAGGCACCGGTACAGGTCCGCGTACTCCGTCCCGGTCCGAGGCGTCAGGTAGAAGTAGTTGCGCCCCTCCAGGACGTAGCCGAGCGAAAGCGCCTCGCGCGGATCGGGGCCATACATGTGGTCGCCGCTGCTCGCCCGGAAGAGCCGGTGGACCGCGATCCCGAGCGGCGTCCGAACCAGCGTGTTGAGCGAGGTGCCCAGGTTCGTGAGGCGCCCCACCGTCGAGTTCTTGAGCAGGACGTCGCGCACGATGCCCGGCGTAGCGCTCGGGTCCCGCTCCAGGTAGAGGGCCACCGTCCCGGTAACGTGGGGAGCGGCCATGGACGTACCGCTTTTCAGCACGCCCATCCCCCCGCTCAGCCCCGCGGACGCGATCCCCACCCCGGGGGCGAAGATATCGATGCAGCTCCCCTGGTTCGAGAAGTCCGCGCGGGCGTCGCCGGCCGTGGTGGCGCCGACGGTGATCGCGTCGGGCACCCGCGCCGGGGTGCGCTCGCAGGCGTCCGCGCCGTCGTTGTTGCCGGCGGCCACCACGTAGCTTACGCCCGCACGAATGGAGTTCTGCACCGCCTCGCCGACCGCGTCTCCGATCCACCACTGGTACGTGAACGAGAGCGACATGTTGACCACGGCCGGGCGCCTGTAGTTCAGCGTCACCCACTCCACCGCCTTCACCACCCCGGAGCGGGTCAAGTCGTCCTTGCAGCTGGAGACACGGACGGCCACCAGGTTGGCGGCCTTGGCCACACCGTAGACGCGGCCGCCAATCGTGCCGGCCACGTGCGTGCCATGCCCGTGGCAGTCCTGGCCGGTCCCCCCGTTCACGTCCATTCCGACCCGCGCCCGGCCGCCGAACTCCGCGTGGGCGGTCTCGATGCCGCTGTCGATCACGTAGACGTTCACGCCGCGGCCCGTGCTCTGGTAGCCGTACGTGCCGTTGAGGGGGCGGTCAAGCTGGTCCACCCGGTCCAGTCCCCAGGTCGCGCCGTACTGCGTGGCGAGATCGAAGGCGGCGATGCCGTCGGGCTCGATGTACTTTACGCGCGGGTTGCGCCGCAGCGCCTCCACGGCCTTCGGTGGGAGCGTGACGGCGAAGCCCTTGAGGACGTGCTCGTACGTGTAGTGAACAGCGGCGCCCGGCTCCGTCGTGACGCGCCGGGCGAAACCCGGAACGTCCTTCTCGTCGTCCTTCAGCACGACGATGTAACGGTCGGGGATGACCCGCCCTGCCTGCGGGGAAGGCGACGCCTGTGCGGCGGGCTCCGCCACCGGCATGGCGTCCGGCAGGGCCGGCTGGTCGGCGCAGGCCGCAGTGGACAGACCTGCGGCGGCGATGGCGAAGACCCTCTGAATCCAGAGGATCCGCTTCGATCGTTGGGTGTTCATGTCGATAGAGAGTTGCGAGGTTCCGAAGTGGGGCCGGCACGCAGGATTGCGCCCGCTCCCCAGGGAGTTCGGGTGACTTCCACACCATCCTCACATCCTCCCCTGCTGGAATGGCTTACGGCAGCAGGCGCTGACCGTACGCGGGCATTCACCCCAGCCCGCGTCCAGAAACACTTGATAGAAGAGCGGCTCACCTCCCGTGAAGCAGTGCAGTCAGGATAGCGCCTTGTCGGGCGGGCGCTGGTGGTCTGATCATGGCCCGCACGGATTCCCGTCCGCGCGGGCACAGCGCGTGCACTTATGATGTTACAATCATTGGAGTTAGAAAATGGGTGTTTTACCCATTGCGTTATCGGCGGAGGGACCGATGGATAGGCGACGGAGCGGGAAAGAGCTGGACAACATCAATGCGCTCAAGCAACTGCTCGCTTCACCGGGGATGTACAACCCGGATGGCGAGTGGCAGGATCTAGTCATCGATCGATTGCGCGCTTTCCTGCGAGCCGATTACGGGCTGTTCATCCTTGGCGACGGCGGCCCGCCGAGATTCTCCTCCGCCGGGATCCGTCCGGACGAGATCGAAAACCGCTCTGCGTTCCTCGAGAACAACGAGGGCAATCGACGGATGCAGAAACTCGGGCATACCGTCTGGACCAAGGATGCGATCGTAGCCGGAGAGTGGTCGCGGTACTTGGATTCACGCGAGTACCTCGAGCTCTTCCAGCCCAACCGGTTCATCGACGGGGCCGGGTGCAACTCCATAACTCCGCACGGTGACTTTGCAGTCCTGGCACTCTTCTCCGAACGGGAAGGAAGTCTCTCTCGTTCAGAACCGCTGCTGGAGGTTCTGAGCGATCTGGCGCCGGATTGGAAAGCGGGGCTGACAGCACTCAAGTTGTTCCGTGCCAGCGTCGATCTACTCCTGGCCGCGAGCGATGCGGAACGGCGTTCGGCGTTTCTGTTCGAGCCGAACGGAACTCTCGTGGCTCTTTCCGAGAATGCCGAAGACCTGATTGCGGACATTGAAGGAAGAACGCTGTTGGAGGAGGCACGCCAGCTCGCGCGCGATCTGGGCCGCAGTCCCGGTGAGTACCGCCCCTCCAAGGCCGCTCGTTGTCCGGAGCTCTCGGTTTGTCCCGAAAGATGGAAGCGGACTCCACACGGTCTCTATCGCCTGGTCGGGACGTTCATGGAAGTTCCCGGTACCTGGCGCCGCCGGATCCTTGTCTCGATCGATCCATGGACGCGAATTCCGCTCTCAGGTGAGGAGCTCCGCAGTCTCTGGGGGCTCAGTGCACCAGCGATCGAAACCGCTGAGCTTTTTGCCCGCGGAATGTCCGACGGTGAAATCGCTACCGTACGTGGCGTGTTGCAGAATAGCGTGACCAGAAGCCTGGAGAAGCTCCGGGACAAGCTCGGGGCGCCAAGCAAGCGTGAGATGCTCAAGATCCTGAGGGGCGAATACCGCGACCGATTGGAGGACCGCACCTCGTATCGTCGGCATAGCGTCCCGAGGCGACGGAACCGCAGGACACGCTGACGTTTCGCACCGCAGATGACCGCGGTGTCAACGCCGGGTGAAAGTCTGACACTTCTGGCGGTCGAAAATCTGACAGCCGGAGGCGGGTGACGAGCCCGTTGTACGTCGCAGTTCAGAGAGATTGATCTTCCGTTCTCACCCCGAGTGAGTCGGGGCGAAGGCCCCGAGGCCCTTCGGGCTCAGCGGAACGCGCGAACCCTGCATGGTGGCGCATTCGGTAGCTGTTGCCGCGGACGTTTACGATGTGGCAGTGGTGCAGGAGGCGGTCGATGAGCGCCGCCGCCATCACCTCGTCACCAAAGATCTCGCCCCACTCCTCGAAGCTCTTGTTGCTGGTCAGCACCGTCGAAGCGCGTTCGTACCGGCGGCTCATCAGCTGGAAGAAGAGCATGGCGCCCGTGCGGCTGATCGGCAGGTACCCGATCTCGTCGACGACCAGCAGCGACGGGTAGGTCAGTGTCTTCAGCCGCGGAACGAGCTTGCCCGCGGCCTGTGCATCTTCCAGCGAACGGATCAGCTCGCCCAGGCTCCCGTAGTAGACCCTGCGGCCGCTCTCGGCGGCGGCGATGGCCAGGCTGATGGCCAGGTGGCTCTTGCCCACGCCCGGTGGCCCCAGGAAGACCACGTTCTCCTTTCGCTCTACGAAACCGAGCTCGTGCAGGCTCTCGATCTGCTCGCGCTTCAGGCTGGGCTGGAATGCGAAGTCGAAGTCGGCGAGGGTCTTCACCGCGGGCAGTCGGCTGCTGCGCATGGCGGCCTCCAGCCGCCGCGCGTTGCGCAGCGCGATCTGCGCGCCGAGTACGCGCTCAATCGCCTCGGCCGCGGTCACGGCGCCTGCGTCGATCCCGCTAAGGATCTCGTCCAGCGACTCCAAGGCGCCGGGCATCTTCAGGTCCGCCAGCTGGGCCCGGATGCGGTCGCGGCGCGAAAGTGGTGCGCCCCTCATGCAGCACCTGCCGCCAGTGCCGCGTACGACGCCAACGAGCGGCGCTCCACCTGGACCTCAGCCTTCGAGGACGCCTCCGGCTGCGGAGCCTGCGCGGGCGCTGCCTTCTTCGGCAGGAGGATGAGCGAGCGGTACGGCCGCTCCGCCAGCGCCTGCAGCACGTGCCGCTCGTCGCGCTCGAAGCGCTCCCGGGGCCGCTCGCGCGTGGTTGCATGCACGCGCACGTTGGCCGTGCGCTCCTGCCAGCGCTCCCGCTCCGCGTCCAGGTGCTCGTCGCCCAGGAAATCCCTCGCGTAGACGAAGTTGTCGCGGATGTAGTAGATCGGCCGCTCCACCTTGCCCTTCGTCTGCGCCCGGTACGGCCGACAGGCGCGCGCCTTGAAGCCCCAGTGAGAGGCGAAGCGCAGGAACTCCTCGTTGATCACCAGCTGCCCGCCCAGCAGCCGCAGATCCTTCGTGATCACCGCCTTCATCTGGTCGAAGAGCAGCTCCCGCGGCACACCGCCGAAGAACGCGAACGCCTCCTCCAGCCCCTGGAACAGCGTGCGCATGTCCTGCCGCTTGAAGAACCGCAGCCACAGCAGCCGCGAGAACCCGAGCACCACCACCAGCGCGTAGCGCTTCCCCCACGGGAACTTGAACTCCCCGAAGTCCACCTGCGCCTGATGCCCCGCCGGCGTCTCGAACCGCACCACCGGCTCCGGCGTCTCGCGGGGGCGTACCGTCCGCACGAACTCCTTCACCTGGGTGTAGCCGCCCGTGTACCCGGCGGCCCGCACCTCCTCCAGCAGGCGTACCGCCGACAGCCGCGGGTACGCCTCCAGTCTCGCCAGGATCATCGCCCGGTATGGCCCCAGCTTCGTCTGTACCGCGGGACGCGGCGTGTAGCGCACCGGCTCCGCATCCAGATCACGATCCAGCTGGCCCGTACGGATCAGCCGGTGGATCGTGTCCCGGCTGACGTCCAGCCGGCGGGAGATCTCGCTCTTGCTGAGCCCCTCTTCCAGGTAGTGTCTGAGCAGCATCCGCTTCTCTCGTCCGATCACGGGCGTTTCCGCTTGAGGTGGAGACACCAAAGTGCATGGAGTGGCCTGCTCCCGCTTCGTCCGGGAGCCGACCCGAGTGCGATCTGCCGACTGTCAGATTTTCACCCGCCGGAAGTGTCAGATTTACATCCGCCGCTAACACGCGGTACGAGCCGGACGCGCCTTTCGCCGAGCCATGGATGCGGGGGCGCGGCAGGCACCCGCATGGCTGATGTCCCAGTAGCCTGATCCGCGTCGGACGAGGAAGTCCCTTGGATCGGTATGAAGCAAAGGGCCCGCCCCGCGTGGGGACGGGCCTTTTTTCGGAAGCTCCGAGTGGGGGTGAGTCGGCCGGGAGCACCCGTAAAACGCTACGTAGCGCGTTGCCAAAGGCCAGGTGTGGGTGTGAAGCTTGGAAGCGCAACCGGAGACGAGCGGCCAAATACGCCAACATCACTGGGCGTTTCGGGCTCAGCGCCGAAAATTCTGTCATTTCCGCGCGGCGTCTCTTAAACTGGAGATGCACACCCAAGGCCGGGTTCCTGCCTCCTTCTTCCCGGCTCTTCAATTCAAGGCTTTCAGCGCAGAGCAACGTTCATGGCAGACATCTATGAAACCATCTGGGGCCATCCTGGCTCGCACGTGACCGTCACGCGCCGCCGAGACGACGGTGAATGGGAAAACCCAGACGCGGACGTGCGGCTCGACGAACAGGGAAAGTTCCGGGGATGTGATGATCCGCAGGCAGAACGACCGCTGTTCGCCCATGTGAACGAGGCACTCTTCGACGAGCCGAGCTTCCGGACGTTCATCGCCCTGCTCGACAACTACACCGCGCGCGAGGGGGAGCCGGAGCGCCCCTTGGACGACCTCGAACATGCGCGCGAGGTCGACACCTTTCTGGATGCGGTCATTGCCACCGGGCCCATGCAGGTGGCCGCGGACTACCTCCGCACGGAGGTGGAGCCGGGGCTCAGCGACGAGGAGCTTCGCCGGCGCATGCGGCAGATGTGGTTCGAGCCGTACACGAACTACTATAGCGGCGCGGATAAGTACTGCGTGGGATTCGAGCACGTCTTCGTCGGCGAAGATTCGAAAGGGCCCGCCGCGGGTGGAAAGTGCCAGGATGCGGTGGGTGGCTACCATTCGTGGGTGAAGTACTACCGCGATCAGCAGGCAGGCCATGCAGCCTACCTCGGGCACGACTACGAGGGGAATCTCTCCGGCGCGGGCGTGGCTGATCCGCACGAAGCGTCCGTGGTGATGACGTGGACGCCGCCGGCAGGAAACGGTGACGAGGAGTACGTGCTGCTCAAGAAGCCCGGTGGCTTCTTCGTGGGCACCCGCCCGGAGTGCGAGATCGCCTTGGGGACGGTGGCGTTGCTGGAAGTGCTGGCCGGCCGCTTCGAGTCGCAGGGAGCGGCCGACGATCACCGGCGGGTCAAATTTGGCGAATCGTACATCGATCTCGTCATGCACCCGGAGACCCGGGAGGATCGCACCAACGGCCCGCGCATCCGCACGTTCTATCCCAAGTTCCGGGGAAGCAAGCCGACTCCGGGAGGAGGCGGCGGTGGAGGAGGTGGAGGAGGTGGAGGAGGTGGTGGTGGTGTTGTTTCCCTTCCAACCCACCCGCACAACGACGCGCCGATCCGGATCGTACGGGCTTTACCGAACCCCGCGGGGGGAGAGGACCGGGGCGAATGGGTAGAGCTGCGGAACATGACTGCCCAGCCGTTGGACCTTTCTGCATGGAGGCTGACGGACCAGCAGGGTAGGCCTCAGCCGCTGGAGGGGTCGTTGGCCGCCGGCGAAACCAAACAGTGCGAGATCACCAGAGCGGATCCGAACGGGATGCAGCTTCGAAATGCAGGGGGCTGGATCCTGCTCTTCGAGCGCGACCAGCGTCGAGCCGCAGTCCAGTACGAGCGCGCCTCTGAAGGAGAGATCTGCGAGTTCTGATGGGATTGGCGCAGGTACCCCTTTGATTCTCGTGCATCGCTGTCGTCCGCCATCTTTCCAGGAGATCCACACATGCGCCGTCGTCAGGAATCTGGAGGACTCACTGTCAATGCCATCGCGGGAACGCACGTAGTTTTCTTCGGGATGGATCTGGCCGAGGGCGAGCGAAGCGGTTTCCGGGGTTTCGGGATCCGGCGGACAGACCATGAGGAGGGGGAGATCTACTGGATGCGGGGGATGAAGACGTTCGAGGAAACCGAGCCGCACCCGGCGGCCGGCGAGACGTTTTCCACCCGTTACCAGCCGCTGCAGTCGTTTCAGTGGGCTGACTACAGCGTCAAGCCGGGGCGCGACTACACGTACACCGTCGTTGCCCTTCACGGGAATCCCAAGGACCTGCAGGTGCGCGTGGAACTCGACGTTTCCGTGACCACCGAGGTGGAGACCGGGCCCGTGCACTCCGCGTTCTTCAATCGTGGTTCGGTCGCCACGCAGGAGTACGCCCGCCGCTTCCAGAACGAGCCTCCCGGCAAAGCCGGACAGGGTGCATACGATTGGCTTTCCCGCGGCTTGCTTGAGGCCTTGCTCGCATTCCTGGGGCGAGCGCGTAAGGGCTGGGAAATCCATGGCGCCGTGTACGAATTGCAGTGGCCAGCGGTCCTGGACGCGCTGAAAGCGGCACAGGACCGCGGGGCGGTAGTGCATATGCTCTACGACGACATCGAAGACTACGAGGACGGAAAGCCGACCGGCCCGTGGCACAAGAACCGGGCGGCGGTTGCGGCTGCCGGGCTCGCCGCGGTCTGCAAGGGCCGGGCAAACGGCAAGCTCATGCACAACAAGTTCTTTGTGCTTAGTAAAAACGAGAAGCCGGTTGCGGTGTGGACGGGATCTACGAACTTGACCGAAAACGGGATCTTTGGCCACTCAAACGTGGGCCAGATCGTCGAAGACAAGCAGATCGCTGGAGGTTACCTGAAGTATTGGCACCGTCTGGAAGGCGATCCGCCAGTCGGCGAGGAGTACAGGACGAGCAACGTGTCCGCCAGTCCGACACCGCCGGTGCCATGGGAGGCGACGACGACTGCGGTGTTCTCGCCACGCGGCACCGGACTCGATGCGCTGAGGTGGTACGCGGACATTGCAGGGCAAGCCCAGGACGCACTGTTCATGACCTTCGCCTTCGGAATGCACAAGTTTTTCAAAGAAGTCTACCGCGAGGACGACGATGTGCTGCGCATGGCGCTCATGGAGAAGGAGGGGAATAACTACCGGACTCTCGAGCAGGACAAGATAGACATCCAGGAGATCCGGAACCGGCCCAATGTGGTCGTGGCGCTCGGAAATCGAATCGTCACCAACAGCTTCGATCGGTGGCTCAAGGAGATGTCGAGGATCAACCCCCACGTACATGTCTACTGGGTCCATACCAAGTACATGCTCGTGGACCCATTGAGCGATTCGCCTATCGTAGTGGCAGGGAGCGCAAACTTCAGCAAGGCGAGCAGTGATAGCAACGACGAGAACATGCTGGTGATCCGCGGCGACAAGCGCATCGCAGATATCTTCTTTGGCGAATACATGCGGCTCTACACACACTATGCATTTCGTGAATCGGTCAAGCGGTATATGGAGAGAAAGAAGGCAGGACTCGTAACGGAGGAGTGGAAGCCCCAGTTCCTTGTAAACCACGATTCCTGGATGGACCCGTACTTCGATCCGGACGACACGACCGCCCGGAATGCGCGGCGCGCGTATTTTGCGGGGCCGATGGCGACGTAGCTGGCGATCCGGCGGGAGCGCAGCGCCTCGTGGGTCAGACGTGGTGCGCCTGTTCCACGAAGTGCAGGCGCACCACGTTGGAACGACCGCATGCCGCGCATCTACCGCTCGCTGATCAGGCGGTCCTGAAATGGCGTCGGCGAGAGGGGCGGGTACGCCCGGGCGCTGGCTCCTGAGGGGGTTCCGGGCTCATCGTTCCCCACCCGGGGGGAGACTCATCAGGTAAACGCGGTCGACCAAGCCCAGCTAGGCTGACGCGCGGCTGGGACGGGTGGAAAGCACCTGCGGATGGGATCGAGTCCCCCGCTGGAAGCTGCCGACCAGCTGCGGCGCGCGCCCTACCATGAGGCACAGGGACATCCCCGTTTCCTCCGGGTGCGAGACCGTCTCCACTGCTACCTCCTCTTTCCGTTCAGCGTCCGCAATCCGCCGTTTCTGGCGCGGTCGTCTTTAAGCGCTTATCATCTACTCCGTCGGCCGCCCGCCCGCATGTCCGCACCTTAATCCACTCCCCGGCAACACCCTCCGCGGACGCCCCGGCGTTCCGGCCGAATCCGTCCGTCTTCCGGATCATCCCCCGCCCGTTCACCCGCAGGAGATTTCGATCATGTCGCAGTCCGAGACCCCCGTCTGTCCCCACGCCAGTGCCGCCATGGCCGCCGCCGCCGCCCGCACGGAGGCCGACCTTTCCACGCACCGCGGCAACGACACCAGCCACGAGATCTGGCGCCAGGTGCAGCGCGGGCTGGTGTACCCCGCGCCGCACGCCGTCTTCGCCACCTTCTGGCGCGCCGAGAACGGCAAGCCGCTCACCCGCGAGGTGCTGCGCCGCGTGGTGAAGGACGTGCGCGCCGAGATCCACCGCGCCTACGGCAGCCAGAACACCACGGCCATCGCCGGCGTGGGCTTCGGCCTGTGGCGGGCGTGGTGCAGGGAGGAGGGGCTCCCCGTCCCCGCGGGGATGGAACTGCGCTTTCCCGTTGAGGGCGGCGAGGGCTCGGCCGTGTTCGGGCGCTCCAACGGCACCTTCGCCGATTCGCGCGGCGACCTGTTCTTCCACGTCAAGTCGCTGAACGAGGCGCACTGCGCGGCCGTGACGGACTTCATCCGCCTGCGGCTGGAGGCGGAAGGGTGCATCGACCCGTCGCGCACCGTCTTCCAGGCCGCCGCCACGAAGAGCAACGAGCCGGACCACATGGGCGGCAAGGTGCTGGGGTGCCGCTTCAGCGAGAACCTGAACAACCCCACGGACCCCGTCAGCATCCAGGCTAACGCCCTGGTGGGATACGAGGATGCGGCGCACATCGGCGCCAGCTACGTGCTCACGCAGCGCTTCACGATCAACTGGGATCTCATCCTCAACATGAGCCCAGAGCAGATCGAGGATCTGGTGGGGCGCACGACGGACGACATCCTCATCCCTTCGCGCGACACGCGCAGCCACATCCGCTCGTCGCGCGTGCAGGACGCGCACGGCGACACCATGCAGCTGCTGCGCTTGTCGCTCCCCTTCGGCCGCTCGCCGGCGCTGGGGGACGACGACCTGGTGACCAAGGGCGCCAGCCGCCGCGACGAGGCGGGGATCGCGTTCGCCGCGTACGCCCGCAGCGCGCGGGTGCTGGAGGAGATCATGGACAGCCAGATCGGCGCGACGGATGGCTTCATGCGCGACCGGCTGCTTTCCAACGTGCGCTCAGACGTGGGCGGGCTGTTCTACATCCCCTCCGTGGCGGACTTGGGGCTGGAGCCTGGCGACCTGGGGCTGGACGCACTGCCGGACGCGGAAGAGACGCACTGGGCCCGCTTTCCCGGCGTGGACTGGAACCGGCTGGACCGGCACTTCAAGGTGCGCTCGGACAACGGGCTCATGTTCTACAACCACAAGGACTACCTCTTCAGCGTCAGCACCATGGCGGGGGATCGGCGCGAGGCGTACGGCCCCCCGTCGAACCGCGTCACGCGGCTGCTGGCGAACGCCTTTTCGCGCTGGCAAGACAACTGGTACTTCGACCGGCGCCAGCAGGAGCTCAAGCACCTGTCCGCCTACGTGGCCGAGGGCTACGGCGAGGAAAAGGCCCGCGAGGTGATGGGGCTTTCTATTGCGGAGCGGATGGGGTGGGCCCACAAGGTGAGCCTGGGGCAGGTGTTCGCCAGCCACGCGTACGGCTTCCGCGGTCGCAAGCGCGTGGGGGCCAACTGGATCAACGGCGCCGACACCTACCGCGTGCACCCCGTGGAGCTGATCGTGGGCGCCACGCCCAACCTGGGGCTGGGGCAGGGGCGCTATGTCATCGACTACACGCGGGCGGACGAGCAGGAAAGCCACTTCTTTCAGAACCTGAGCTACGCGTCGGGCGTGGGCCACGTGGTCCCGGGATTCCAGCGCGTGCTGGACGCCGGCTTGGGTGCGTTGCTGGACGAGGTCGCCGCCAGGCGTGACGGCGCAGGGGACGAGAAGAAGCGGCAGTTCTACGCGGGCGTGCACCTGGCTCTGGAGGGCGTGCGCGACGCATGCCTGGCCTACGCCCGCTTGGCCGGGGAGATGGCCGCGGGGATGGCGGAGACGCAGGCCGCCGAGCGCGAGAACCTGCTGGGCATCCAGGCGCGGATGACGCACCTGTCCTCCGGGAAGCCGCGCACGATGCTGGAGGCGGCGCAGCTCATCTTCACGCTGCACGCGTCGCTGCACCTGATCGGCGAGCCCACGGCCATCGGGCGGCTGGACCAGATGCTGGAGCCGTTCTACCGCGCGGACGTGGAGGCGGAGCGGCTGACGGACGATGAGGCGCAGGAGATCATCGACTGCTTCTGGATCAAGGTGGGTGAGAAGGTGCAGCTCAACCGCCAGTTCGTGGAGGACCACCAGCCCTTCGGCAACCTGGCCATGGGCGGCTCGGCGGGCGCGTATCCGCAGGGCGCCGCCAACAACCAGTGGATCCAGCAGGTCACCGTCGGCGGGACGAAGCCGGACGGGAGCCCGGCCTACAACGCCGTGACGATGTTCTGCCTGCGGGCTGCGCGGCGCCTGCCGCTGAACGCGCCGTGCCTGAGCCTGCGCGTGCGGAGCGACATCCCCCGCGAGGTGCTGCGCGAGGCGGCGCTGGCCCTGCTCGCAGGCGGCGCGCACCCCATTCTGCTCAACGACGACAAGATCATCCCGGGCCTGCAGCTGAGCGGCGAGAACATCGGCGCGGGGGCGGACGTGGCGGCGCGGGCGGAGGGGTGCTGGCGCAGCGACGTGTCGCTGGAGGCGGCGCGCGACTACGCCTGCGACGGGTGCTACGAGCCGCAGATCGCGGGGCAGAACTGGTTCACTCTGGGCGGGATGGCCACGCTGCTCCCCCTGGAGTGCGCGCTGAACCAGGGGAAGACGTGGGCGAGCGCCGGGCCCATGTGGTTCCGCGGCACGCGCACGTCGTTCTCCTCGCCGGCGCCGGCGGAGATCCGCCGCTTCGACGACTTGGTGGACCTGTTCATGGAGCACCTGCGGCTGATGTATGCCAAGCAGGTGGACGGGCAGCTGGCCGCGTTCGGCAACGCCAGCAGCGTGTGCCCCTCGCCCCTGCTGTCGGCGCTGATGGACGACTGCCTGGACAAGGGGCTGGACATCTACGAGGGCGGCACGCGCTACAACTTCATCGCGCCCTGCTTCACGGCCCTGGCCAATACCATCGACTCGCTGTGGGCCATTCGGGTCATGGTGTTCGACGAGCGGACGGCCTGCACTTCGCTCCCGGAGCTGGTGGAGGCCATGCTCTGCGACTGGGGGCGCAACATGGTGGAGCCGTTCGTGAGCACGCTGGCGGGGCCGGCGCGCATCGCGGGGCGGGCGGAGCGCTTCCGCGAGCTGCGCCAGGTGGCCCTTTCCCTCCCCCGCTACGGCCGCGGGCAGGGGGAGATCGACGCGTTCGGTAACGAGATCGTGCAGCGTGTGGCGGAGACGGCCGTGCGCGTGTTCACCCACCCCGCGCCCTCCACGGCGCAGCGGATGGTGGACATCGCGAAGCGGCTGGGGACGCCGGAGAAGCCGTTCGGGGGGTTCCAGGTGCAGCCGGGGGTGGGCACCTTCGAGAACTACGTGGAGTTCGGCGCGCAGTTCGGCGCCTCGGCGGACGGTCGGCACCGCGGCGACCCCATGGCGTCGGACCTGAGCCCCATCCCCAGCCCCGCGGACCTGCCCGTGCAGCACCAGGAGGCGGTGTTCCTGGACGCGCTCAAGGGGTACACGGGCAGCGGCACGGACGCCCTGTGGGACGGCGCACCCACGGACATGAACATCCGCGAGGACTTTCCCGTGGATGCGCTGGAGCGGGTGCTGGCTGCGTTCGCGGCCGGCCAGGGGAGCAACATCCTCACCGTCACCTGCGCGAATCCCGAGACGTTCGCGGGCGCGGCGCGTGACCCGGAGAAGTACGACCTGGTGCGGGTGCGGATGGGTGGATGGTCCGAGTTCTTCGTGGCGATGTTCCCCGCGCACCAGGAGCAGCACCAGCGCCGGCCCCTGAGCACGCCGGAGAAGGCGTCTGCCTCCATTCATGTGGGCAACCTGCCCGTGGTCGGCGACTCCGCCCCGGTGTAGTGATGGCCGCGCGCTGATCGCGACTCATCGAAAGCCCCCGCATCCCTCCTGGATGCGGGGGTTTTCGCTTCTCATGCTGCCGCTCCTCATCAGGGTTTGTGACCATGGATTGCGGTGCTCTTCTCCGGAGACACCATAATTTTCTGGTCGTACATCATCACGCGCGCGCCTGGGACGTGTGAACGGGACGTCGCGCTGGTGTTCTCAGCGGCGAATTGAGAACCGGATCGGGACAACCGTCCTGGCACGCACCGCCCGCCCGTCCCGCTGGGCTGGGCGGAAGCGCATCTGCCCCACGACTTGGATCGCAGCGGTTCGAAACTCCTCCAGTGCGACATTCAGGACTTCAACGGTGGCAAGGTCCGGCACGCCGGTCGTATCCACTTCGACCGCTATAGTCACGTCTCCTGTCACCCCTGCGTCGCGGTAGAGGCGGGGATACAGCCGGACGAGCGCCGCCTGGATTTCCGTGCTGTTGAGGAGCCGCGGCATCGAGTCCGGGGGTGGTGGCTGCCGCGCCTCCAGGCCGCCGCGCTCTGCCAGAATCAGGCGGACCCGGACCCGCATGGGTTGGCCTCGCAGGGTGGCGGGCGAGAATCGCAGCCTCGGGATCAGGGGCTCCACCTCGAATTTCTGAGTCCCGCCTCCCAACACGTATGTGCCCGCAGGCTCGGGGATACCCGTTTCGCCTACCACGGCTTCCAACAGGATGGGCTCCGTCAGGTATTGCCCACCAAGTGCTGCAGCGATCATTTCGCGGGCTTCCGGCGTGAGGGCCGGCGCGGTGTCAGCCGAGTCCGCCGGTAGCGCGGGGAGAACCCCACGCATGTGATCACCCGCCCGTGCAGCCTCCGTCACAGCGTCCAGGAACTCCGACAGACGGGCAGAGGTCATCGGCACCAGGACCGAGTTCAGCAGCTGGTGGTCGTGCATGTCGAGGCGGTAGCGGCTCGGCCTGTCTGCCTCCTCGGTGCGGTGTACCCGCAGCACGTACTGGAGCGTGCCCGTCGAGGTCTCCAGCCCCAGTTCCTCTCCCGGCTCCGGCCGCAGCGGCCGTCGCATCATCGAGCGGACGCTATCCACCCATAGTCGTGCCTCGCCGGGACTGGCCACGACGGCCACGGCCTCCACGACGCTCCTGGCGTCCACGCGCACGTTACCGTCGACGGTTGCGACGCGGACCGTCTGCCGGCCCGAGTCGAACTCGGCGATCCGGCGCGTTCTCGTCTGTGCGTCAAGAGGAAGACTTGCAGCACAGAGCAGAATGAGCGTGGGGACGAAACGTATCGTCAGACGCATATGGAATGGTCGTTGGATATGGCGTTGGCCTACAGGGAATCCCCGATGGACGCTGGTGTGGTTCCTCCTCAGCTGGAGCTCGTTTCTAAGGACCAGGCTCATCTACCGCTTCCGTGCAACCTCTCTCTCTGGATTGCCCGACGCGATTGCGCGCAGGTGAATTCCGAATACATTCCGAATGTTCGGTGTCACCCGATTCATGCGAGGTAATGTGGAACTGAATGATGCGCAGACGGGCTGGTTCGTGGATCAGAGACTCAAGCTGCCCCAAGGGAAGCGCCTGGAGTATCTTGGCCAGGTTGACCGGCTGATCGAGAACTTTGCCGCAGAGGTCCGCAAGGCGCCGGATCTCGGGATCTACAAGTTCCGCAAGACCGGGTCCCTCCGTAAGGGTACGGTGCTGCGCCCCAGAGGCGACGTAGGCGTAGATGCCGACGTGGCCGTCTACATGAAGCTGGAGAATCCCGACGAGTTCCCACTGGAAACGCTTCATGAGCGGCTGCGCGCGATGCTGGTCGCCGCATACCCCGGGAAGCCCTCGTCGGACTTTGTGGTTCAGCCGCGTACCCTTGGCATCACCTTCAGGACGTCCGGGCTCGAGATGGACCTGGTCCCGGTGATTCCGAACGACGAGGCGTGCGACTACGGATGGCAACCTTCTTCGCGAGGTGCGCCACCCCTGCTTACGAGCATCCCTCGGCAGCTGGAGTTCATCCAGGCGCGCAAGCAGGGCTATGCGCGTTTCACCTCCGTCGTGCGCCTGCTGAAGCACTGGCGCAACCAGCACGAGCTGGACGGACTGCGCTCGTTCCTGATCGAACTGATCGCCAGCCATCTCCAGGATAAGCATGGCGCGCCTCGTACGATGGAAGACGGGCTGCTGCGCTTCTTCCTCTACGTCGCGCAGACCGAGCTTCGCCAGCCGATCTACTTTCCCGAATCCGGAGCCGTCACCGCGCTTCCCGCGGATCGCGTCGTGGTTCTGGATCCCGTGAACCTGGAAAACAACGTTGCCAGCCGGCTGACGGAGCCGAATTGCCAGGAGATCGTGGCGAAAGCGACCGAGGCGTGGGAGCTCCTGACGGCAGCCCGCAACAACGGTTACAAGGGGGAGACGCTGGAATACTGGAAGGATGTGTTCGGGCGTTCCTTCGCGATCGAGGAGTAGGTCCGATGTCCTTTAGCGATACGTATACGCAGAGCTACACCACCGCCGACGTTGGGAAGGTGCTGGACTGCTTCGCCGCCGACTTCGACGGGATCTCGCAGAGCACCGGGCTACGCACGCGTGAGGACGTGAAGGCGCTGTCGGCCGACGTTAAGCTGATGGCCCAGCTGGGACACCTCCGCGAGTTGGACCTGTGTCTTTACGACGCCGCTGGCCGGCTGATCCGGGCCGCGAAGTACGAGGTTCAGACGGAGGCGGGCAGCCTCGTCGCTCAGCGGCCGGGAGGGAACATGTGGCCGCAGACCCCGGGTGGGCTCCTGCGGGTCTACATGAAGCCTACCCAAGGGTGGCAGAAGCTGGGGGCAGCGGAGAAGCAGGTGCTCGACAAGCGCCTTTCGCGCCCATGGTCACACGAGAGCCTGGACTCCTCGTTCCCCACCTTGGGCCGCGCGGACGACGGGCGGTCATACGTGAGCAATGGATTTGGCCTCCAGCGGAGCACCTATCGATGAGGCGGGCCGGTGACCGAGGCTAAGGACCTCTTCGAGTTGGAGCTGCCCCTCCCTGACGAGACGCTGCAGGCAAGGGCGGCGCGCCTGGTAGGCTTTGAGCAACGCTACGAGAGGCTGAGGCGGGACCTGCGGCTCCTGGCCAGCCCCGACGAGGTGCGGGATTGGAGCCAGCGCTTCTACGGGCGCGAGCTGCCCATCGTCTCAGCCGTGGGAGACCGCTACCCGCTGGTGATCTTCGGCGGAGACGTCGGGACGGGTAAGACCGTGACCGCGGAGGCGGCATGCGACCGGCTGGCGCGTGAAACGGGAAAGGACGCCGTGCTGTTCAAGCTGAGCACGCGCGTGCGCGGCACGGGGAAGGTCGGTCAGATGAGCACGCTGATCAACCAGGCATTCGAGACGGTCATGCGCGAGGCGGGAAAGACCCGGACCACCTACCTCATCATCGACGAGGCCGATTCTCTCACCGCCACGCGCGATGATGCGCACAGCCATCATGAAGACCGCGTGGCGGTCAACACCGTGATCCAACGCGTGGACGACCTTCGGCGTCTGGGTGGCAGGGTGCTGGTGTTCCTTTGCACCAACCGGGCTTCAGCGCTCGACGCGGCGGTCACTCGTCGTGCGGCGCGCACGGAGGTCTTCAACCGCCCGGATGCCGCCGAGCGTGAGGCGCTGTTCCGGATGGACCTGGAGGGGCTGGACATCCCGGATGAGGTGGTGGAGCAGCTCGTGGACCTTACAGGGCCACGAAAGAACCCTCCACGTCCCGGCTTTACCTTTTCTGACCTGCGCTCGCGCCTGCTTCCTGAAGCGTTGGCGCACGCGTTCCCGGCGCGTGTACTCTCACCGGACGACCTGCTCCGTGCCGCTGAGGAGCTCATCCCATCGCCGGAAGTCGGTGCACGATGAACAACCTGAGGGGTCGACGCGTGCAGATCGCCGGCAGCGCGAGCCCGGAAACCGCCGTCGAGCGCCTGGGCTATGCTCACGAGCTTGTTGCAGCGGTGGTTCGCGGCATTCTTCGCCAGGGCGGCGGGATCGTTGTGGGCACAGGGAAAGAGCCGCGCGCGGTGGGTGCGGCGGCCGGTGCGCCGGCGCTCACTTTCGACTGGACCGCGCTGGAAACCGCAGCCGAGTGTCTTCGCGCTGATGAGTCGCTTTACCCCGAGGCCGCCGGCGCGCCAGTCGTGGTCATATCCTCCGAAAAAGCGGAGCACGAGATCCCCGAGGCACGGCGTCCGTTGTGGGAGGAACTGCTCGCCTCCGGGCGCATGCGGGTTGAGTCGATCCGTGCAGGATCCCGGTCGGCGGCTTTGATCCGCCAGCGCCAGGCGGAGTTCAGCGATGTGCTGCTGGTGCTCGGCGGAGGAACTGGTGTGGAGCATTCCGCAGAGCTGTTCCTGGAGCGCCAGCGTTCCGTCCTGCCGCTCGACCTGCCGCTCGGCTCGAGCCGTGGCGACGGGACTGGAGGT
Source organism: Longimicrobium sp. (assembly GCF_036399255.1). Classification (GTDB taxonomy): domain Bacteria; phylum Gemmatimonadota; class Gemmatimonadetes; order Longimicrobiales; family Longimicrobiaceae; genus Longimicrobium. The sequence goes on along the minus strand of NZ_DASWNM010000164.1, from coordinate 87,517 downwards.
GCCGAACGCCTCGCGAAGGAGGTACGCGCGGACGCGGCCCGCTTTCTCCGGCTGGACTCCACGGTCGCGGACCTCGCGACCACCCGCTTCTCCGGGCTGGGAACGCGCCTGGGAACAGCGTCCAGCTCCGTGATCGCTGAGCGGGTGGTGAGCCTACTCTGTGAGCTGGAGCTACCCCGGGCCTTTTACGTCCGGCTCCTTAACCCGGATCATCCGCAGTTTCCTCAGGTCGAGGCGTTCTTCCGGAACGTTGTCGACCCGGTGATTCGCGCGGCCGGGTACCAGCGTATCGAGATCGGCACCGATCGCGCTGAGCACCCATTCATGAACGTGGACATCTTCCACAATCTGCACCATGCTCCCCTCGCGATCGTGGATGTGACGGGCTCTCGCCCGAACTGCTTCATTGAACTGGGATACGCCCTCGGTCGTGCCGCTCGCGTGCTGGTTACCGCTGAGAACGGCACCAGCCTTCCTTTCGACCAGCAGGCAATCCCTTGCCTGTTCTGGTCGGCAACCGAGGTTGACGAGCGACGGCGCGAGCAGCTGGTGGAATTCTGGCGTAAGTACGTCGACAGGCCTCCCCTGGTCCGTTGATCTTCTCGCAACCCGCGTCTCCCATGACCGAGGTCTATATCTCCGTTGACGTCGAGGCCTCGGGACCTGTCCCGCCCGCCTACAGCATGCTCTCCATCGGAGCATGCGTGGTGGGGGCGCCTGAGCGGAGCTTCTACGCTGAACTGCGTCCCATTGGCGAGGGAGCCGTGCCTGCAGCGATCGAGGTGGTGGGTTTGCCGCTGGATCACTTCCAGCGTAATGGCCGCGAACCACGTGACACCATGCTCGACTTCAGGCGGTGGATAGGCGAGGTGAGCGGGGGTGGTGAACCAGTCTTCGTGGGCTTCAACGCCACTTTTGACTGGGCGTTCGTAAACTGGTACTTCGTTACGTTTGTTGGCGAGAATCCCTTCGGGATCGGAGGCGTGGACATCAAGTCGTACTACATGGGTATGGCCAACGTTTCGTGGGCGGAGACGCGCTCGAGCCGGCTTCCTGCCGAGCTAAAGAGCTCGGAACCGGAGACTCACAATGCCCTTGATGACGCACGTCGTCAGGCTGCACTCTTCGAACGAATGCGCACAGCGCAGTAGTTCGGGAAACATGAGGCCGTTTCCGCCTTGAAGAGTCCGATTGCAGCGTCGTCACCATTCACTGGCTCAGGGGCTACTACCGCCGGATCCCGCTCCCACGCTTCCGCAGGTCCGTCGCTCTGCAGGCGCTAAAGCAGGCGGGCGACCCGTTTGAGTACGGGTTGGAGCGGCTGCTGGTGCACGCCGAGGACACGGGCTCGGCCGCAGTACCGGTGGCGCATGTCGCGCCCGACCGATTCGCGCTTGGCCGTTGGACGGCCTCCGTCCGGGCCGCATACCGGCAGGGACGTTTGACGGACGAGCGCATCGGTCGCTTCGAGGCGCTCCCGGGATGGTACTGGGGGCGAGACGACGCGGAGTGGAGGTGGGGCCATCGTGCACTGCTCCGGCACGTCCGGAGGAACGGCCACGTGCAGGTTGTGGACGGCTGGTGGAGCCGGCGCGACGGGTGGCTGGGCGCGTGGGTCGCCCAGCGGCGTGGTGAGCCGGGCAACCAGTTCTCCGGCGCGCTCGGTGATGCCGGACGGCACGACGGGCGAGGACCGCGATGAACGCTTCGCCTTCAATGTCGCTGCTGCGCGAGCTTACCACGCGGCGCATGGACACCTCCGCCCCGGCAAGAAGGACCGGCCGAACGGCGTGAACCTTTACCAGTGGCTCAAGAACCAGGAACTGCAGATCCGCCAGGGGACGATTCCGCCCGAGCGCCTGGAAACCGTGACGTCACTGCCCGGATGGGAGGAGCGGCAGGAGATGACGGCTACCACCTCGTAGCCTACGTGCATGTGCGCTGCTTTTGCTGCACATTAGCTTGTGCCGCGGCACCTGTGATGATGGTCCTCTTTTCGTCTTCTCATTCGATGATCGATCCTTTATCCACCAGTCTGCTGACCAAAGCTGGAAGCGCTTTCGCCGGTGTGCTGGGAAAGAGCGCGGCCACCCGACTCCTGCGCGTGGAACCCGTGAAGCGGTCGATCAAAGAGGTCGATCGGCAGTTCGAGGGCAGGGTCGAAGACGTGGCAAGGGCGCTAGGGCGCTGGCTGGAACACCCGGAGGTGCAACGCCAGCTGACCGATTTCCACGAGCAGCCGGCGAACCGCAACCATGTGGTCCCGGTGGTCCTCCAGCGGTTCGTCGAGGGTGATTTCTTTGCCGGCGCGGAAACGGAGGAAACCGCGCGAGAGGTTCTCGATGTCTTTTTCACGAGGCTGAACGAGAACCTCCTGCGTGATGAGCGCGTTGGTTCCGTCGTCGCCGACACGCGGAGTGACGCCAGGCACAACGAGATGTTGTCGGAAATCCAGGCGCTCCGGCGCGCGGCGGAAGAAGGATCTGCGGAAGGGAAGGACAGGCGTTCGTGGGAAGTAGTAGTGAGGGCGAGAAGTGACGCCGCCAGAGGCTTGCTGAACCCGCACTCCCTGCCCCGCATCCCACGCCGCGAGGTGGGTGGGAAGGTATATGCCGCGATCAAGAGAGGCCTCTCGGAAGAGTTCCAGCGCATCATCCCGATACTCGGGCCGGCCGGCTACGGCAAGAGCACGCTCCTGGGGGAGATCTACGACAAAGTCGTTGAAGATGCGGAAGTTGGCTGGGTCGCTCTGCTCCTTGTGACCGAGTTGCCGTACGAGGCCGAATACGCCCATACGGCCGACCGGCTCGCCATTGACGTGGGGAAACTCTCCAGCGGCGACGAGACATCTCTCGAGGACATCGTAAGCGAGCTCAGCGCCGAACGGGGCCCGGGAGTCGTGCTGATCGACACGGTCGATCTGATTCTGAATCGAACGTTCGTCCCCGCGTTCCGCACATTGCTCCGCGGGCTCCTGGATTCAGGCGCCGCCGTGGTGTTCACATGCCGTGACCACGAGTACCACGCGTTCTTCGAGCCCAAATCGAGCGTGTTCGGATCGCCGCTGGAGACCGCGATCGATCGTTACAGTGTCCCGGAGTTCGATGACGCTGAGGTGGTCGAGGCCGCGGATGCCTTCATCAAACATCATCCCGAGATCTCGATCTCCAGCGGGCAGGAATCCTTCGGAGCCGCCCTCCTTGCGTTGACGGCTGGCAACCTCTCGCTGAGGGACATCGTCCGGAACCCATTGCGGCTCGCGATGCTTTGCGAGCTGTTCGGCCGCGACCGCAATGTCCCGGCTGACCTGACCACCAGCCGGCTGTACGCGACGTACTGGGAGCGGAAGATCTCGCGGAACCGTAAGTACAGCCCTGGTTCAGCCGTTCCGGCCCGGATGGAGAAGCTCTGCCTGGACCTGGCACGGCTGGCCTTCCAGGAATCCCAGGACGTCGTCCGCGAGTCTGTTTACCTGACCGATGTGCGCGAGGCGGATGCTGCGGGCAGTACGGCAGCATCGGAGTTGATCAGCGAGGACGTCCTCCAGCCGGTCGGTGACGGCAGGATCCGGTTCTTCCACCAGACGTTCCTGGAATATGCGATCGCGCGTCTGCTTGCCACGCATTCTGGCCGGAAGGACAGGGAGCGTCTCGTCAGCGAGCTGAGGGAAGCCGACGCGGAGGTGGCGCGGCTCCACTGGTGGCCGGTATTCAGGCAGCTTCTTGCGATCGTCGATCGGGAACAGTTCGGCTTCCTCACCGGCGAGGTTGGACTCGACCGGCTACCCGCATTCAGGGCGGCCGCGTTCGCCGCGGCTGCCAGGCAGGAGCCCGATGCCCTGCTGAGTCTCCTGCCGCTTGCTCGTGACCGGAGCGAGGAATTTCAGCAAGACTTGCTCGAGGCCGCGTTGACCGCTCCGCTCCACCTTGCGGAGGCGGCATGGCTGATCGCACTGGCTCTTGCGCGGAGTGCGTCGCGGAAGCCTGCCGTGAACGCGGTGAAGCGGTGCGGGTGGATGCTCTCCCGTGTTCCCGGTTCCATGGCTGACCGGGTTGCCGAGATCCTGTCCGCGCTGGCCGAGAACCCGAACCTGACTCATCAGGACCGGAGCAGCGCAGCGGGGTTCTTCCTCACCGCCGGCCGTCACGCGCTGGAGGCCGCTACCGACGTCGCGGCGCTCGACGCCTTCTGGACCCGGTCCGCGCTGCTCGGAGTCGATTCAAAGGCCGTGGTCCTGCAACTGTATGCACGACCGGGAATTCCTGCACCGGCCAAGGAAGCGGTGCTGCAGGACCTGGTCAGCGTCGCTGCGCACCAGAAGATGCGGGAAGCGCTGACAGAGCTGCTGCAGGACGTGGCGCCGCTCTGGCTCCAGCCCGGGCCGGGTGCGAAGTGGGGATCATGGTTGGAGATGCTCCAGGCGGAGTTGCCGGACGGGTGGGATGTCGTCCAGGCGCGTGTCGTTGGTCGGAGGGCATCCGCGGATCGGGTCCTGCTGGACGATCTGGTTCGCGGGCTGCTGCAGGGGCCGATGCGTCATCTGCAGCGATACATGATCGCGATCAGCGAAGCGGCCCAGGCTGGAGCCGGCCCCGCCATCGTTGTCGTCCTCGAGAACGCGCCTGGTCGAGTTTCGGCCGACAGGTACCGGACGGTGTCACGACTCGTCGGTGAGATGGCCCCGGGCCTGGACGCGGAGCATCGAAGACGCCTTGCTGCCGCGGTGCTGGACACCTCCTCGCCTGAGATAGAGCCCACGGTCGCGGTCCTTGCTTCCATTGCGGACCTTTCCGACGAGGCGCGGGACCAGATCCTCGAGCTCATCGCCGCCCAGCCCGCCGAGCGCTGGGAGGTGCTCGCGTCACTGGTCTTCCGTCTGGTCCACAGCAGCGTCAGGGCCGAGCTCGCAAAGCCTCTGCTACGCCTGGGCTCCGAAGGGGGGAGCGCTGCTTCGCCAGCCCTCCTGAAATTGCTGGCGGAACTCGTGAAAGACGATTCCGGCGCCCTGGACATTCTGTTCCAGATGGCCACCGGCGGGTCGAAAAAGAATGCTCTCGCGGCCGCGGCCTTGATCCTGGACCTTGTGGGCTTGCGCGAGCGGCCTACTCCCGAGGAACTGCTCCGCCTGCTCGTTTCCCGGGTCGTTGGGGTCCAGGTGAAGGGGGTCGAAGGATTGAGAGGCGTCATGGACGTCGCGGGGGACCTTCCCGAGGACGTGATGAGTGGGGCGGCCGCGGCGCTGCAGTCCACCACCAGTGTGGCGGTCCTACAGCCTTTCTGTGACCTCGTGGCGGAATGGATACGCCGCTCGGGCCGCGTGCCCGTCACCGCCGTCCGGTTCATTGCCGGCCTGCCGGCACGCTTGCCCGAGCAGCCGGTGAATGCCGGGCTGGCGAGGTCGGCCCTCGTTTCACTCAAACTGGCTGCCCAATCCGAGGATCCCGCTATCGCGAGGGATCTAGGCGCGTGGGCATTGGAATTTTTCCGGTGGATCGATGTGCAGCGGATCGGGGATGGCGAGGGTCAGATGAAGGAGCTCCTGGCCGCGACCGCCAGGATCGACGGCGGGTTTCTGGGTCAGCTCGTTGTTGCTGCGGAGGGTCTGCCTGTCCGGAACATACGCGCGGCGGCGCTCGCGATGCGACGCGTCGAGGGCCTGCACTCCGTGCATCTCACCGACCTCATGCGGATGGAGTGGTGCCCCGACGAGGTTAGGCGGCTAGTTCTCACATTCAGGGGAGCGTAAGGCTCCAAGAGACAAGCAAGCGCCCCGCGTTAGTGGAACGCGGGGTGCTTATCTTGAGCGAAGTTCGTCACGGGGCGAGCAGAGATCGGATAGGTCGAGGTCCTGGGCGGCTTAACTTACCAGGAGCTGTGCCCTGTTTTTCTGACATCTTCAGATAACGGCATACTTCGTCACTAGCTTACTAGTTAACATGCTAATGACGAAGCTTCAATCACCCGGGTGAGCCAGCCTGTATCTCGCATTTGGGTCCCGAGCAGTGCGAGTAGTAAGGTTTACGATCTTCTCGGCCCGGAGCTTGGCAAGCCACCGTCCGACCGTTTCGTCAGAGAGGCCGAGTCGCACAGCTATGTCCGCACGTGACAACTCGCCGGCTGCCCCGAGCAGTGTGACGATTTCCCCGCGGCGATCTGCTCTGCGTCGGCGAGACCGGCTCTGTGCTATAGCAGGCGGGGTAAGCGCGAGGTGGTAGGAGGTCCACCTGCCAGTACCATCCTGATCGACAAGCCCTCTCTGGACGAGATCGCCTAGCTCGCGGGTGACAACCCGGCTGTCCAATCCGCTAATCTGCCGATAGGACGCGTTTGTGACTTGTTCTCCACGCCTGAGAAGTGCCAGAGCCATCCGTTGATTATCAGTCAGATCGTAGCCGTCTACGGTTTCGAGCCAAGCCAGAGTTTCCGAATCGAGCAGGGTGTGGTTGGGGAACGTAACCTGGAAGGTCGCAATCCGGTCTGCGAAGTGCGGCGGGCTCATGCCGGCTTGGCGGAGCACGGCCAGCATGGCTCCAATCCCAGATCCCCGGTTTTCGCAGACCACTTCGTTGCGTCCAGGCACGGGGACGTCCTCTAGCAGCTTCATCAGGAGCTGGTTCCTTGAAGAAGATATCCCTTCTTCACCCAATCGGTCGACCGTGACGGGACCGAAGAGTCCGCCAGGATTTACTATCTCGAGCCGATCCGGAAACATGCGGACTTGGACTGGTGTGCCGCGAGCCAGCGCACTTAGATCCCGGTGGACTACTGCATTGACCAGCGCTTCCCGGAGCGCTGTTTCCGGGTACTCCCACAAGTCCTCACGGAACAAGCCTCGAACGATGGCTCGCCGCTTCATATTCCGCTGCAAAGCCTTTAGTACGGGTTCCAGGAGCCGTGGAATCGGTCCATCGAATCGTCCCTGGTCGAGAAAGCGTTCACCCCGCGGCCCAGGCTCACCCAGGTTTGGGGTTGGGTAGACCACGAAGGTAACCCCTAGTTCGGAAAAGAACTGCTGAGGGAAGGCTCCGAGTGCGAGCAATCCCCCGATCGAAGGAACCCACCTGTCTTGATGCTTGACCAGCACCTTCAGGACGCGTAGCGCCTCTTCGTCTGTGCGATCACGAAAGATGCTTCGATCTGTCCGTCGCAGCCGGTCAAGGAGACCGCGGACGAGTTCAGGATCGAGATCGGTACTGGTCGCTTCAACAACAGGGGCCTCGTCGTCGCGCGGTTGACCGCGCGAAGCGATCATCACCTGGACTTCGTATTGGCTGAGCTTACGATCACCGTCTGCAACGCGGATGAAGGCACCGTTGGTCAGGCCCGCTCCTCGATAGTAGACCGGTTTCTGCCCGAGTTCTGCTTCGGGAATCTCAGCAAGTACCAGCGTGGCACCTTCAATCTTATGCAACTCGATCAGCGCCCGTACGGGTGGTTGCATCTCATCGCACAGGCTCGCAAGATCTTGCATGACCTTCTTGGCGTTATCCACTCCTGACGTCGCGAAGCCATTGCTTTCGTCCAAGCCGAGGATCAGCACGCCCCCGCCCGGAGTGTTCGAGAACGCCGAGATCGTTTCCCATAAGCGGCTTGGCAAAGCTCGTTGAGAGCGCTTCGCTTCAACGTGGACCAAATCAGTTCGGAACTCCTGAAGTCGTGTAATCAGTTCTGACAGTTCGGCCGTGGTCATCGCCGGATTCCTCAAAGAGCTTCTTCATTAGCTTACTAGTTACCAAGCTAATGAAGAAGCTCACGTCTCGCTACAGGTGATCAGCAGCCGCGAAGGTAGTTGTAGATGGGTAGTTACGGGATGGTCCGCGCACACGCGTTAGGGCAGGTTAACGCGTTAGCTCAGGAGGGAAATCATCACTTCCGATGAGGAGGCCCGGTTACTCCTGAGCCTGAGAAGGACGCACGTTGAGCAAGTGCAGGCTCTGCGATCATCTCTTGCTTGGTTCAGTTGGGATCCTGGCGAAGGCGGCGCATCGCTTCACGCGCGGCTGCCTCGGCCGCGGCGCGCTCTACGGGCGTGGCGGGGCTGGTGTCCACGGGTGCGTCCAGGTCGGGCGGCGGCGGGAGCTCGGGCCTGTCTGGCCGGCCGCGCATGCGCAGGTAGGCGCGGATCAGCCGGTCGAGCAGTCTGGGGGGAAGATCGTCGCCGTCGCGCATGGAGGCTCGCGGTTCGTCTGTTTGCACGCTTGCGTGGTTACTAGCAAGCGTGTGCGGATGCACCCGCGCCGGGGGTCAGGGCGGGCCGACGTGGGTAGATACCCCGATGGACGCGAGCCAGTGCAGCACGGCGGCGGACTGTTCGGGCGGGAGCTCAGCGATCCGGCGGAGTACCGTCGCGCGCAACCGCTCCTGCAGCCGCTGGTACCGCCGCTTTGCCGCGGTATGGGGCAAATTGAGGGCGGCACCGGTTTCGGCCCACTCATCTCCCTGCACCAGCCGGTGCCAGAATAGCGCCTGAGCTTCTTCCCCCGCACCTTCCAGCGCTTCGCCGAGGAGGCGGAGCATTATCTGCTTTCCCTGCGACCCCGCAGCGTCATCCCCGTTCCAACTCGTCGGATCCTCGACCTCCAGCTCGTCCAGCTCCTCGTCGAAAACCACCACGTCCCACTCGTCCCGCGTCTGGCGCGCGCGATCGCTGGCGAGGTTGACCGCGATCGCCCGCGCCCATGTGACCAGCTGCCCGTTGGTCTGCCCGTGGAAGGAATGCAGCCCGTGCGCCACGCGCACCAGTGCTTCCTGGGCGATCTCGGCGGCGTGCTCGTCGCCCTCTCGCCAGTGGCTGAGCCACCTGCGCAGGTATCGGTTCAGCTCGACGTGCAGCTCTTCGAGCAGCTGTCCCATCGCGCCGTCGTCTCCTGCCAGCGCGGCTTGCGCCAAGTATACCAGCAGTGTCTCGGGTTCCGAGCCGTGCATCGCTCCTCCCGGTGTCCGCGTACCTTCGTCCCTCCCTATTGGCAGACGAAAGCGCGGCACCGGTGCCGCGCTTTCGTCCGCCCTGGTGGAAGCGGCAGAGTCGCGGGAGCCGGGGCTCCCGGGGCGCGGCCGCCCTGCCGGGAGCGGGACGATGCCCGAAACGAAGAAGCCGGCCGACTACCGGGCGATGGCCGCCCGGCGGAATGCCGTGTGGCTCGGTCCGGAGGTGAGGAACGCGAACACACGCACCTGGTGGCAGTGCCTGGCCTGCGGTCGCAGGTGGAAGGCGATCTACAACACGCTGCAACGTGGGAGCGGATGTCCCGACTGCGGGGTTCGGCGGCGCAGCGCCCGCAGGGTGCTCGGGCCGGAGGCGTATCACGCCCTTGGGGAAAGACGTGGGTTCCGGTGGACGGGTGAGCATCCGGGATCGGGTACGCGGAAGACGGAGTGGCGGTGCGGACGGGGCCACGCCTGGCGTACGACGTACCAGCGCCTCGCGGCCGGGCGGGGGTGCCCGGCATGCGCGAAGGCTGGTCATGAGGCCCGCTGTGCGCGCGATCGCCACCGGGACGAGGATTACCGGGCGGCGGGGGAGAAGGCTGGGCTGGAGTGGCTCGGACCCATGCCGCGGAGCGCGCACGGGAAGACGAAGTGGCGCTGCCGCGGCTGCGGCCGGGAATGGTCGGCGTCGTTCCACAAGCTTTGGCAAGGGCGCGCGTGTCCGCGCTGCAGGCTCGACCGGCGGAACGCGGCATTGCGGACCCCGCCGGAGCGCTACCACGCCCTGGCGGCCGGGCGAGGATTCGAGTGGTTGGGTCCACATCCGCGGCAGTATGCCCACCATACGCGCTGGCGGTGCCCGAAGGGGCATGAGTGGGCGGCGAGCTACCTGTGCGTGGCCGGCGGAGCCGGATGCCACGAGTGCCAGGACCGCGTCAACGGGATGCCGGTCTCCGGGATCCAGCGGCGGCTGGCGGAGCTTCTTCAAGGAGAGCTCAACCACCGGATCGGGCGGCGCTGCGTCGACGTGGCGCTGGAGCGCGCCGGCGTCCGGATCGCCGTCGAGTATGACGCCTGGTACTTCCACGGCGGGCAGCAGGAAAAGGACGAGGAGCGGGACCGGGACCTGATCGCCCGCGGCTGGCGCGTGCTGCGGATTCGCTCGGCGTACACGCTTCCCTCCCCCGAAGACCTGGAGGGGGCCGTCGCGCGGCTGGTCGCGGGCGAGGAGCGGGTGGTGCTGACGCTTCCGGACTGGGGCGTCGGGCTCGCGCGGGGTTTGGTATGGGAGCCATCGCGTCCGCCGCGCCCGTACCGCCGACGGCATGGAGGCACCCATGCCTGACACGGTGCTGAGGGACGCCGCGCTGGAGCAGATGGCCCGGGTGCTGGAGGAGACGGGCCACTACCGGGTGGCCCGCCGGTTCGAGCCGCGGTCGACCTACGCGGAGCCGGACGGCACGCGGACATATCGGGGCCTGTACGCCGATGCTGAGACGACGGGGCTGGACACGGAGCGGGACGAAATCATCCAGCTGGCGCTTCTGCCTTTCGAGTATGCGCCCGCCACCGGGCGGATCTACACGGTGGGTGAGCCCGTCGTGCACCTGGAGGATCCCGGCAGGCCGCTCCCGCCGGAGATCACGGCGCTGACGGGGATCTCGGACGCGGATGTGGCCGGCAGGCGGATCGACGAGGAGGCAGTCGCTGCGCTCATGGCGTCTGCGAGCTTGGTGGTGGCGCACAACGCGGGCTTCGACCGGCCGATCCTCGAGCGCAGGATGCCGGCGTTCCGAGAGCTGCCATGGGCGTGCTCGCAGGTGGAGGTGCCCTGGGCGGAGCACGGCGTTGCGGCGGCCAAGCTGGAGTTCGTGCTGTTCAAGCACTGCGGGATGTTCTTCGAGGGGCATAGGGCGGATGAGGACTGCCAGGCGGCGCTGCACGCGCTCGCGACCCCATTCGCGGATGGCGAGCTGCCCCTGGGCCTGCTGCTCCGGTCCAGCCGCCGGCGCACGGTTCGGATCTGGGCACTGGATGCGCCCTACGACGCCCGCCATGCGCTGAAGGCCCGGGGCTACCGCTGGAGCCCCGGAGAGGCTGGGCGTCCAAAGGCGTGGTACGTCGACCGCCGCGAGGAGGAGGTCGAGGATGAGTACACGTGGCTCCGGATGTCGATCTACCCGGGGCGCCGCGGTGCGCCCTGGCGCGTCCATTCGTTCGGGGCGGTGGATCGCTACTCGGTGAGGGTCTGACCGGTGTTCGGCCACGAGGACAGGCGGGTCGAGCGCCTCACGGACGCGGCGATCGCGGAGGAGATGGCGGCGGGACGGTTTCCGGATGGCGATGCGCTGAAGGAGATCCGGATCCAGGTGGAGGTCGCCGCCAGCCTCGCGGACCTGGCGGACAACGATCCTGAGAACGTGTACGTGGTCGGCTGCTCCCGCGAGCTCACCGCATGGGGTGAGCACGGGCTGGGGGGATACCTGGTGCTGGGGCGCGTGGCGAGGACGATCGCGCGCCCTGACCAGCGGGTGGCGCTCATCGTATGCACGGGCGTGCTGCGGGAGGAGGCGCTGGTGCGCCTCGCGCACATCCGGGCGCATCTGATGGCACTGCCGGCCGGGAGCGTTCTCGCGCCGGAAGATGATGGATATACGGCGGAAGCGGACCGGGCCGCGCGGCTGGAGGCGGCTCGGCGGATCGTCGTGCAGGAAAACAAGGCGGCACGGGAGGGGCCCTGATGCCGAGGGGCGCCAGGGACAGGGTGCCCCCGTCCCTTACGGCGAGGCAGGTGACCGGTGACGGTCTCCGGCACGTGCCCTGAGCCAGCGGAGCGCCTCTTCAGCGCCGGGATCATCCGGGCGGCGTCGAGTCAACGCGGCAAGGACGGTTCTTCGGAGTCGAGCCGTCGTGCGCTGGAACCGGCGTTTTGCCCCCGCGGGCGTGAGGTCCAGTGCACCGGCCGCTTCCTCCCAACCGTCGTGCTGGACGAGGCGGTGCCAGAGCAGCGAATGCACAAATTCGGGCTCGGCATCGAGGGCTTTGTCGAGGGCCTGGAGGAGGACGGAGATTCCGGTGGTGTTCTCCGGGTCCGGGATCTCGCACTCGATGTCGTCAAGCTCTTCCGCGAAGACCCGTACGTCCCACTCCCGCTGGTCGGAGCGAAGCCGGTCGAAGGCCGCGTGCCGTGCAACGGTACGGCACCACGTGAGCAGGTCCTCGTCGTTCTCTGCACGGCAGGAGGCAAGGCTGCCCGCGATCCGGATCAGCGCCTCCTGGGCGACCTCCTGAACCGCACCTTGTCCGATCCTGGATAGCCAGGTGCGGCAGCACCGGGCCACATGCACGTGCACCTCAGCGAGCAGGTGCTCCAATGCCTGTCCGCAGCCGCTTCTTGCGGCCGCGGACAGGCGGACGAGCGCATGGTCGTCCGGTGAAGAAGGTGGCATTCGCCGCGGGGCCCGGGAGAGGCGGCGGAAAGGACGCCGTGCCCGAGCACGGTGTACCTGCCCTGCCTCAGAATAGACAGAGTAAACACGGATTCCGGGCATAGTAACGCCGCGGCGCGTTCCGCGCGCACTCCTTTCCAGCCGTGTAGGGGATCGAATCAATCATCCGGCCCGCACGAAGCGGGTCAGGTTCCGGAAGTGCCGGCGGCGATTACGTCCGGCGGGCACTCTACGCCCGCGGCCCTATGGACGTCTTGGAGGGAGGAGAGCAGGGTGCTGGCCGCGGCAGGGCGATGCTCCGGGGGGATGGCGCGCATGAGCACAAGCAACGCGTCCGAGGCGCTGATGGGCGGGCCTTCGGAGCGCTGGACGTGCTCATGGTACCAGGCGAGGAGCTTCTCGAGCGTCTTCGGCTGGGGGCGTGCACCCTCCAGGAAGAGCATGAGGCCGCGGTGGGAGATATCCACTTCGCGGGCCACGGCGCGCCCGGAGGTGGCGTCGGCGCGCGCCTGGGCGGCCTCGCGAAGGCGGGGAATAGAGACATAGCGGTCAGGGAGCATTGCCACCCCGGCCGCTTCTGGATATGATTTGGAAACAATTCGTCTGGTTACACTGGAGAGGATAGGGCGGCCCGTCTGCATGTGCAAGCGTGGGTGAGCCCGGCCCGCGGTGTGCCCGGCCCTGCAAACTCCCACCAGGTTCTCCATCCCATGTGGTTTCGAACGCTCTCTCTTCTCCTCGTGGCTGCGTTGCCGCTTACCGGCTGTAGCGACATGACCGGCTCCGGTTCCGTGGCGGACGTCGAGGTCGTCTTCGTCAACCGGACCCTCTACGTGGATGCCTATCCCGCTTTCGTGTTCACGGTGGAGAATCGTGGCCGGGTGGCGGTCGAGAGCGTCCGGATTGACGTGGACGCCATCCGCGGCGGCAGCACGGTGGCGAGCACCGTCACGACCGTGAACGACCTCGCGCCTGGCGAGCAGGCCGAATCCGAACCCGCCGTGCTGGCCCAGCTCGATTCTCACACGGACTACCAGTGCTACCGCTACCGGGTGAGGGCGTACGACGAACGGGGTGAGACGCTGTCCGACACCTCGTCCGGCCAGGTGTGCTCGTGAGGTCCCGTCGTGCTGCCTTCCTGGTTGCCATCACCGGCTTCCTGTTGGCGGGGTGCGGATCGCGGGGGCCGGACGAGGGCGAGCTACGAGCGGCGATCGACGCACGCCTGGCGACGACTCCGAAGTGCATCGGCGATGTCGCGTGGCGCTTCCCCGCGGAGCTCAGGAGCGAGTACAACCCGAGGCTCGAGTCGCACCATGCGGCGATGATGACGCGCATCGAGGCGCTCGAGCGTGCGGGGCTGGTCCGCTCCGCCGGCGCGGACGAGGCGCGCTGGGGAAAGCCCGTCCGCTATGAGCTGACGGAGGCGGGCCGGCAGGCCTACCGGGAGTTCCCAGCCGGCCGACTCGATCCGAGGAAGCCGGCCGGAGGGTTCTGTTATGGGACGCCGGAGGTGGATTCCATCATCCGCTATACCGAGCCGGCCGAGGGAGCAGGGCAGGTGCAGACGGAGGTGACGTACAGCTATCGGCTCCGGGACGTGGGGGCCTGGGCGCGGGATGCCGGGTTCCTCCGGCTGTACCCGGAGATCGCGCGGGAGCTCGGTCCGGGTGCTCCGCGGCAGGCGCAGGCGATCCTGGTGCGCGCGAGCGATGGCTGGAGGGTGGTTGCGCTGCCCTGAGAGTCGTCGTGGTTGATGATGATTCGGAAGTCGTGTGGCATGGCTCACCAACCTACTCCGTGCATGACACCGGATAGCCGGATAGCCCTAAGTAGGCGAATGACAACACATTCACCTGAGTCGGAAGTAGAGGCTGCTCCCCACGGCGCGCGGCGGTGCAGTAGCTCCACCTGCCGTGAATGCAACCCACCCATCAGGGCGTGGCTGCGGATACCGCTGGATGTTGAGCCGCTGGAAACCGAGGCTGCAGAGCTGACAGCGCCCGCGCCCCGCGAATCCGAGCAGCCTTCTCGCCGCCGACCGCGGGCTCAGCCGCGCGAAGTTCTCGACGTCTATGCTGCCTACGCGAAGGTGCAGCAACAACTCGCCAGGGCTGAGGCGCGCGTCGCTCGCCTCCAGGGTAATATGTCACCAGGGCGCCTGAATGGACGCAGAGCAGCTGCACTTGACCGGATGATTGATTCGGCGGTGGAACTGCCTCGGGCGCAGGCGCGGGTGGAGAAACTCCGGATACGCATGGAGCAGCTCGCGCGCGCGGTGGCAGAACTTGATGAAGGATGCCAGAAAGGTTGAGTCAAACTGGAAGTGCGCGCGGCTGAAGCTTGTCCCGCGGTCCTGGTGCGCAGGAGCAACGGCTGGAGGGTGGTCGCGCGACCCTGATCCGGTGGAGGAGGCGGGGGTGGACGGCGTGCTTTCGCCTGGCGGGCCCCCGACTGGGGGCCTGTTTTTTTGGCGCCTGCCTCCGTGTTGGCGGGAGCCGGTTGCATGGCCTCAGTAAACACGATGCACACTTGCTCGGCATTGTGACCACATGCATTCTTTGTGTCCGATGATGTGCGCTTGAATGGAACCGCCCTCACCCTGCGCGAGCGATAGTGGCCTATATCGGTAAACAGGAGCCGGAGGGCAGGGAGCGGAACCGCGGGCCGAAGCGAAGGTGGACCATCCCCGCGCCGCCCGGCCTGAGCCCCTGCGGCCTGGAGGCCCGGCAGATCCTGGAGGAGGTGTCCGGGCCACTGGGCGTCGAGCTCTGGCAGCGGTTCCGTGATGCGGTGGTATGGAACGCCGTCTCGCCGGGAGACCGGCACCACCTCTTCCTGAAAACCACGTACCTGCGCGACCCCGCGTTTGCGGACGCCGCGGCCGAAGCCGTGGAGATCCACCCGGCGCTGGCTGCCTTCGCCGAGCTGATCGGCAGCGCTCGCGCCGTCGATGCGCGTGCGCTCGCGAAAGCAAGCGTCAGCATCTCGGAATGGGCCACGTTGCACGGGTATGAGGAGACCGCGGCGCTATATGCAGGCTTGGCGGCACGGCTCCGGCCGCGCGACCCTGACCTGGCCTTTTCCGCCGGACGAGCCGAGCGGCGCTGTGGACGCTACGAGCGCGCGGAAGAGTGGTTCCTGCGCGCGATCGGACTCTCGCGCCGCGCGGGGGACGATGCGGCGTACGCGTCTGCATTCCTCGGCTGGGGCCTGATGGAGGAGCAGCGGGGCCGCCGCGCGTCCGCCCGGCAGAAATACGTGCGGGCGTGGCGTGCCGCCATGCGCGGGAGCTTCCACCAACTTGGCGCCGCCGCCCGGCACAACCTGATCGCGTTGTCGGTGCCCGACGAGCCGTTCGACGTCGGCTTGGCGCACGTCATCGCGGCCTACAAGCTCTACGACGACAGCAGCCCGGAGCGGCTGGCGCTGCTCGCGCTGGATGCAGGTGTGTTCTTCGCGGAACACGGCTTCTACGCGCACGCGCTCCGGCTGTACGATGCCCTGGCGCGTCACATCGCGCGTCCGGCGGTGCAGGTCGCCTTGCTGGCCAACGTGGCCCGCGCGGCTGCGGCGGTCGGAGACCGGGACCGCTTCCGGATGGCGTACGAGACCGTCAAGCGCGAGGATGCGCAGAAGGGGGAGTTCGCGCCGGCGGCGCTGGCGGAGATCGCCCGCGCGGCGCATACGCTCGGGCTTGACGGCAAAGCCATCGCAACGGCGAACGAGGCCTTGAAGATCGCCCGCTCCCGAGGCATGGCCGGCGCCGAACGGGCAGCACTGGACGTCATTGAAGCCGTCCGCGAAAAACGCGCGGGTGACGTGCCCCGCGAGCCGCCACCGCGCGTCGTACGCTTCGTCAACCGGTTCGTGAGGCGGCTGGAGCCGCTGTCGTCGATGGAAAGCTGACGCCGCCCCACCGTCGTCAGTGTCCTGAGCCCACGAACACCCCGCCCCTCCCCGTCGTATCTCCCGCCACAGTTGCTTCACCCGGCGCTGCTGTCACGCCGCTCCCGCTGGTGCTGCTTCCACCTGGGAGCTGGTCCGAGCTGCCATTCGAACGGGCGGCCGCTTCGCCGGCATTGGCGCGGCTCGCCGTTGGCTGCGCGTTGCACGCAGCCATGATGAGGACGGTGCAGATAGCCGCACCGAGCCGAAGGTTCCGTGTTCCATTCCGCATTGGGTTCTCCTCTGGCGCATGTGATGTGGGAGCACCGCCGTGTCATGGGGGCGGGCGGGCTGAATCATAAGCCCGTTCCCTTCGCGCCACCACACCCATTTGTTTACGCGCTGCTTCCCGATCAACTCACCGAGGCGAAGGAGGCCGGGTTACCGCGGTTTCATACGTTTTATACACAGGAGGGCAGGGCACGCGGTAGCGCTCCGAAGATGACAAGCCAGATGGCTTGGAATCTTTCACCGGTGTACTTGTCGCGCTTGCATTTCCCGGCAGAACTTCGTCCGCGAGGCGTTCATTCCCGAGGACGAAAACGGAGGATTTCTGCATGGGAAGCCAGACGATCAAGCCCGCGGCGCCTGTAGCGCGGGCAGCCACGCCCGCGGTCATCCCTTCGAACCCACCCCCGCCAGCCGCTGCTGCTGTCCCGCTAACGCGAGCGCAGCGCCTACCCCAGCCGGCCGAGCTGCCGGACTATCGGCACTACAGGTACGGCTATCCCCCGGTCTCCGGGCGGATGTTCGGGAGCGGGAACTGATGGGCGGCGGGGAGTGCGCGCGTCCCGGCAAGGGAGGCGCGCGCCGCCCGAGCAGGGGGTGGAGCGCGTGCGGGGCCGGCGGCGGTGCCGCGCTTTCGTCCGCCAGTAGGGAGGGACGAAGCAGAGATCACACGCACCGCAGCTGAAAGGACCCCGCATGGAGCCGCCTCGCCGTCCTGACGCTCGCATCGAGCGGCCGGATTTCGTGCTGCCGATCTCGATTGAGGGAGCGGAGCTGCAGGAGTCGGTGATCGCCTCGGAGGTCCCGGCGGAGCATGCGCTGACCGTGCTGCGGGTCTACCGGGTCGTGCTCATATGGGCCCAGGGCGAGGAGGCGGCCGTGCGCCCCGCGGACGTCGAGGAGCCGGCGCGCTGGGAGGAGGAGGCGCTTGACCGGATGGACGAGGCTCCGGGTCTCTGGGCGCCGGTTGCGGTGATTGCGGGCGAGCTGGCCAACCTGTCCGGCGCGGATCCGAAGCACCTGGCGCGGGCGTGTCTGGCGATCAGTGAGTGGGCACTCGGCAGCGAGGCCCCCGCAAGCGCGTTGCTGTTCATAGAAGCGGCCGCGCTCGTGCGGCCGGAGGATGCAAGGTGCGCCTACATGGCGGGCCGGATGCTCCAGCAGCGGGGCCGCGCGCGTGAAGCGGAGCGGTGGCTCCGGCGCGCGGTGCGGGTGGCGGCCGCGAGCGGTGACAAGGAGGCGGGCGACCTCGCCGCGGGTGCCCTGGAGGGTTCCTCCGGCCCGGTGGAGGGGTGATGGGGACCAGCAACGGGAGCCGCGGCGACGGGGGGCAGGTCTCCGGGAACGGACGACGGCCGGCGGCCCGGGAAGAGGATGCGCCGGCGGTCCGGCTGGCGGTGTACCGCGTGCGGCTGGAGCGGGAGCGGTACCTCGCGTTCCCCTGGCGCGCGTTCGGCGGGCCCGAGGACGCGGTGGCGCTCTTCCGAGGATACGCCGGCGTGCCTGATCGCGAGCACATGGTTGCGATCCACCTGGACGGCCGGAGCCGGGTGAGCGGGCTCCACACGGTCTCCGTGGGCTCCCTGCAGCGGAGCGAGGCGGGGGCGAGGGAGGTGTTCAAGGCGGCAATCCTCGGAAACGCCGCCGCGGTCGTGTTGGTTCACAACCACCCGTCGGGCGATCCCGCGCCGAGCCCCGAGGATGTCGCGGTCGCCCAGGGGCTGGAGCTGGTGGGCCAACTGGTCGGCATCCCCGTCGTCGACCACGTGATCGTGGGTGAGCCCGGCTACGCGTCGCTACGCGACCTTGGGCTCCTGGAGTTCGACGCCCATAACCCCGATCCGCTCCGGCCGCAGAACACAGATGAGGGATGGGCCGCCGGGCTGGACACCCTGAAGTTCGGAGCCGCGTTCCTTGCCGGTGGGATGACGGCTGTCCGGCGGACAGCGCGGCGTGAGCTGAAGTCGGGGGGCGGACGAGCCTTCGTTCCTGTTCCGGCGCGTGCCGCCACGCTCAACCCGATCATCACGATCGAGCCCGATCCATTGCTGCGGCCGGAGGAGGTGGAGCCGCTCTTAGAGGAGCTCCAGCGGCGGGTGGGCGCGGCTTTGGAGCGTGCGGTGGAAGGTGTCGCGGCCACGGTCCGGGTCGACGATGTCGGCCTGTCCTTCGTGCGCGAGGTGCCGGTCTTTCCCGTGGCCGCCGGGCCGCGCGTCTTCCGGGACTCGTCTGAGATCGCGGAGGAGGTGGAGACGGTTGGCGCTGGCAAAGGCATCGGCGGAGTAGTTCACGATGCCGTGGGCCGAGCATTCCGCTGCAACATCTGGGCGGGCTTCGCGAGGCTGCCCGGGGATGACCGACCGGTCGAAGACGTGTTTACGCTGGACGACGGCTGAGCATTCTCAGAGTCGAAGTGAGTGCGGGGCGGACGCGGGGATCGGCGTCCGCCCCGCGCTCGTCTTAACCGGCTGACCAGCATCCGGGTGTAGGGCCGGTAGAGATCAGTGACGAACCGGGTGTTCGGTGGGCAGGCGGCGGCGGGGTGCACCCGCACCTCCCAAGGGATCTCGGCCCGCCACGAGTCTGGCGCGGGACGCCGGCCGGGCGCGATGTTGGATGCGGCTGGGGCGTCGGTCTCCGCGGGTGAGATAGACAACGATCGAGGGCCGGAGGAGATGAAGGAGAGGGCGCCTGCGACGGGCGGGCTGGTGACGGAGGAGAGGCACGTGCCGCGGCCCAGGAGGTGTTGATCGACCAGGGGCGTCTCGGCGATCCGGCCTCTCGCCACGGCGGCGCGTACGTGTTCGCGTACCACCCGTTCCCCGGCGGTGAGCGGGAACGCGAACTCGAGGATGCTCTTGTGACCGTCACCCCCTCGACGGCGACCACGTGCGCGTCCAGCTGGCGGGCGTGACGATCCACGCCCGGGCGCGGTACGCAGAGCTAAGGAGGTCGGGTGATCCACAGGCGGGACCGCGTGGAGGACTTGCGGAACTTCTGGTGATGGATGACACCCAACCCGTAAGTGCCATGTCTGCCAACGCCGTCACGCCTGGCAACGGGATTCAGACGTTATGGATGAAGATGTTGTTTACCGCATGATCGAGGCGGTGCCGGCTGGCGAGCACTCCGACCTCGTCGTGGAGGCCGAAGGTGTGAGCTTCTCTGCGGAAGTCTCCGAAGAGTCTCGGCCGATGATGGTGACTGCTCTCCTGATGCGTACGTATCCGGCGATCCCCCGCCGCGCAATATCCTATGCGCTGGAATGGTGCGGGGGATTCCTGCTGGGCGAGCTGAGGCGCTACGCCGGGCTTCCCGGCGTGGTCGCTGAGGGCTGGGTGGACCGCTTCATCGCGCTGAAGGAGCGCAGCATCGATTTTGCCCTGCTGGCCAACCCGGCGCTCGAGGCCGAGGACGTCTGGCGGCTCTACGCGCGGCGCATCCGCTTCGAGCGCAATTCGTGGAACGGCCGGCTGGACCTGGCAGCCGCGGCCTGGGACCATAGCAGCTTCGGGAGCGCGTGTACCGGCCGGAGCGACGTCGTCTTCGACTTCGTCCGGCTGCGGCTGCGCGACGTGCTGCAAGGGCTGGTAGGAGCGTGGAAGACGAATGGCCAGGCGCCTCCCGCCGGGTTTGCGGAGGCCCTGCTCGCGGCGATCGCCGAGTATCCGGAGGAATTGGGCGGGCCGCACACGACGCTCGTGCCTTTTCTTTTCGATGAGCTGGGTGACCGCGCAGGGCGCGTTCTGGCCAGGATCAACGTCAACTATCGGGGCGACCTCGATACGCAGTATATCGTCGAGGCGGTCGCACGTGAGTGGAAGGAGCGGAGCACGGATCAGGAGACGCTGGAGATGCTCCTGCAGCACCCGAGTGTCGGGGCACGCCGGGTCCTCCTCGTAGAGCCAGAGGAACTCGCGCGCATGGATGAAGCTCGGCGCAGGCTTTACACGGAAATCATCCTGCCGCGCCTGAGTCGCGACCGGTCACGAACTATTCGCGCGGAGGCTGCGGCACTGTTGGCCGAGCCGCAGTGAGGTGATGTCAACCCGGGCGCCGCCCTGATCCTCGCGAAAGGCCACTGTGAACATCACCCCGACAGCAGCGAGATGAGCTCGACCGCACACAACCTTTACTCCTCTTATCGCGAAGCCCTCCTGGAGCACCTCTTCGCGGGCGAGCTGATGCGGCACCTTTGGCGCGAGGGGCTGGTGCGGATCGAGATGCTCAAACCGCAGGTGGACGATGGCGGGTACGACCTCGTGCTCGAAGCCAACGGTTATACGCGTCACATCCAGCTTAAGGCGTCCCACCATGGGGCCGGGACCGACGAGGTAGGCATCAACCTCCGCCTCGCGGAGCGACCGAGCGGCTGCGTCGTCTGGATCTGGTTCGATCCGGATACGCTCGCGCTGGGGCCGTTCTACTGGTTGGGGGGAGCCCCGGGCGAGCCGCTGCCGGACATCGCCGGGTTCAAAGCCCAACGGCACACGCGGGCGAACGCGAGAGGCGAAAAGAAGGAGCGGCAGGCCATCC
This sequence comes from Longimicrobium sp., assembly GCF_036399255.1. GTDB lineage: Bacteria > Gemmatimonadota > Gemmatimonadetes > Longimicrobiales > Longimicrobiaceae > Longimicrobium. The sequence continues at coordinate 66,428 of NZ_DASWNM010000164.1, read as the reverse complement.
GGGTCGTTCGGCGGACGAAGTTCGAGCGGATCGACGACGTTCCCGATCTCGCTCTGCGCCTGTTCGGTCCGCTCGAGGCGAAGCGGAAGCCCGCACGTGTCTAACGGCAACACCAGCAGCCGCGGGAGCGCTGCACCTCTTGGTGATTGCGCCCGCGGCGGATCGGATGGCCGCAGACGCCCCGGGCTGCTCAGGAAGAAGTCCGTTCCCGCGCCTGCGTCCGCATGGGCCGTGATCCCTACGAATCCTGCAGTTCCGTGCGATCGTGCTCCTGTTGTTGCTTCCCCCCTGAACGCTATCTCCAATAAGCAGAGATGTATATTAGTGGCTTTCTACGGGGCTGATCCCCAGCTCAGGGCTTCCTCTGGAGACCGTACATCTCGACCTGCTCTACTCCAAGTTCGTCAGTCTTCCCAGTCTGAACTCTATGCGCAAACTGAAACCTCATCAGCAGGATCTGCTCGATCAACTCGTGGCTGGCAGAGGTCTTCCCGTCGAAGAGGTCGACGGAAGGATACTTCGCTCGCTCCGCACCCTTGGACTTGCAGAGATCTCCGGAACCCGGGTTCAGGCGACGGCGGCCGGACAACGTCAGAGTGGCGGGAGACCCGAACGTCCACCGGCCAAATCCAGGCTGAATGAAAAGCAGGAGGAACTCCTGCGATGGCTTCTTCGTCGGGAGCAAGCGCCTGCTGAGGACTTGGACGGCCGCGTCATACGGCCTCTCATCGGCCGTGGTCTGGTCACGCTTCAGGACCACATCGTGAGTCCGACCAGTGCAGGCCGAGATTACTTTGACGAAAAGCGTTCGGCGGGCCCGAAAAGGGGAAGAAAGCGAACGGAGAACGCGCGCGCGATCGTCATCCGTCGCGCAGCCCGGCAGCTCGAATCCGCGATTCCGCCCGATGCGGAGGTGCTCGTCGGAAACATCATGGCGGCCGCTGATGATCTAGTGGAAGCTTTCCGTCGGCACGCTAGCAAGGTTGAGCGCAGCCAGAGCGCGTGATCTCACCTGCCGTGCACGAATCCGGAGAAGTGCCAGTTGGACCAGTACATTCTCACCGGATTGTGCTCCGGGTGGATCAATCGGAAGGTCACGGACCGGCGTCCCAGCCGCGCCTCGGCCTTTACACACCCGCTGACGTTGCGTTATTCCTGGATCGCGACGTATGCGTGCGATGCAACATTTGCACGTTTGGAGAGGCCGGTGGCGCTAGCTGCCCCTTTGCGGCCTCTCCCGGCAGTGGCCCCCAGTTTATAATAGAATGGCTGCATATTACACCGACCGAGAGTACGGAGTGCGTCCTCGCACTGATTACGTCATCGGTGACCGGCTCTGGGCAGGTCTCGATGCACTCATCAGGACGTACATCGCCGATGGCTCGTTCGGGTATCGCTTTCCTGAACCGTGCCCCGACCCGCACAGTGCTCCCTGCGGCTGCGATGAGCAGGCGTTCGGGCGTCTACTTGTGGCTGAGGTGCCTTGGGCAGAGTGGCCGTTGCCACGGGAGTCTGTCCCGGCTACACCCACGATCTTAGACGTCCTTGAATTCTGCGCGGCTGCGGTCGGTAGCCCGATCAAAGGGTCGTTCCACCAATACTACCAGCACCACCATCTGACCTGGGACCGTGAAGCCGGCCTCCAGCGTTTCGTGTCAGACGTAAATCTCCTGTTTGCTCGGAACGGTGTTGCGTACGAACTCACACCGGAGGGTCAGGCGCGACGCCTGCTGCCGCAGCCTCTGGCGGAGACGCTCGCCTGGGCGCTGTTCACCACCGGAGATGCCGAAACCGATCGCTTACTCGAGGCGGCCCGCCTCCGGATCGTCTCGCCAAAGCCGGAAGACCGCCAGGACGCGCTTGAGAAACTCTGGGATGCATTCGAGCGCCTGAAGACGCTGGAGCCCGGTCGCGACAAGAAGGAGCAGGCAAACGTGCTCCTCGACCGGACTGCACCTCCTGGTTCGAAGCTCCGAGAGGTGCTCGGTGAGGAGGCGATGGTGCTCACTGGCATCGGGAATTCGTTCCGCATCCGCCACTCCGAAGTCGGGAAGGAACTGCTGAGCTCAGTCGAGCAGATTGACTACCTGTTTGCCAGGATGTTCGCGTTCGTCCGACTTGTGCTGAAAGCCACAGGGCGCGGCGGGTGACTGGATTGCAGGAGACTTTAGTTCCCAACCGCCACAAAAGCCGCCCAGTGGAACGGGTTTTCGAAGGGACGATCTTCGTCACTCCACGCACGGTCCGTCAATTCGATCAGCATTGTTTCTCGCGCAGGAGCATCCAGGCGCGGTAGCCGCTCGAGCACCCAAGTCCGTAGTTCCCTGCCGCGGACATCACGGAGCCAGCGTTGCGCCGTGCCCAGAGTCGACGAGATGGAATGCTTGCCGGCGGGGAGGCTGGCTGGTGGAGCTGGGTACCCTGCATTGTGTTCGCTCAGCATCTCGTAGAAGCGCATCATCAGCAGTGCGGTCGAAAGGTCGTCCACGCTCCAGAGGCTGCTGACGACACACTGTGCGCCGGCAAAAAGAAACGCGCCGGGCAGACCGACGAACTCATCCGTGCTGCTTCCCAGATCCGTCAGGCCCGTTTCGCAGGCCGAGAGCGTAGCCAGGCGGCAGTTCTCCAAGGGCAGTTCAAAGACATTGCCAAGGCTGATCTCCCCGTCGGCCAATTGCAGCGCAGACCTGAGCGGCTGACTTAGATCGAACCGGGCATGGCAGGCGAAATGCGCGCAATGCGCCACCCTCAATGAGGCATTCTCTCGTACGGCGCCTACTGTCGCTCCCGCGTGTGAAAGCACGTCGCCAGCAGGGAAAGACTTGCGGAGATCTGCTACTTCGACGTCGGCAAACGGCAGATCCAGCGTGGGATTCTCGACGGCGAACAGGTGGCGGAAATTGGGGCGATGGCGTCGGTCTGCAAGCTGCGCGAGCAGCGTGCTGGGCGCATAGCGCACACCGCGTTGGAAGCGATCGAGGAGGGTCAGCGGCGAAGCCGCATCCGGCCTAATCGAATGAAGGGGCAGTATGTGCAGGAGGCGGTGCGGGATGAGAATGAGGGCGTCTACCTGCGGCGAAACGCTCGCGAGCACCTCGGACATCTTCAGCACGCCAGCGAGCTCTTCCAAGCGTTCATGAAGTCGGGCTTCCCATGCGTCCGCGCCGGTATAGTATCCGGCCTCACCGATCAGGTACGTTTCCAGCCATGCGAGGAACCGATCCAACTCAGGTTTGGAGTAGGATATGACGCTTGGGCGCTCGGCGCCCGGATTCAGCACGAACGCGTACAGCGCATCCACCGCAAAATACCACTCGACAACAGCCGCCTCGTGCTGATTACCAAGATCCTGAATATCCCGGAAACTTACGGGAGGGATGGACTGGGTGAGCCGAAAGGCCGGATCGTAACGGCCTATGTCAGTGAGCACCTCATCCAGGCGCGACTGTGACTGATTGAGTTTATGGGTGAATTGAGCACGCCAGTTCTGAAGTGCGAGAACTTCCCTGTCCTCACCTGCATTACCAGCCGGCACATCAGAGGTTACAACGAACGCGTCCTCTACATGAATCGCACTTAGAGTAAGACTGCTCAGCTGCCGGCGCAGCGCCGGAACACGTCGCTGCAGCGTACGCAGCTCCCGTAACAACTCCTCAGGCACGTCACCAGAAGGTTCTAGTGTGGATCCGACCAGAAGCTCGGCGAGCCCTCGAGCTTTGCTTCGCTCGGCATATGCGAGAGCCTGGTCGGGAACGTCGGTCCGGATGCAACACTCAACCATTCGGGCGTACACGCCGATCGCGTCCGTGACGATCTCATTCCGGCGCTCCTCGTCCAGCACCTCCTCACGGTTCCGTTCGACTGCCTCTACAGCCGCACGGAACGCTTCACGAGCGGTTTCCAAAAGCCCGTGCTCCATGGCGGTTTGTCCGAGGCGCGATGCTACACGCAGGCACTCTACCGGATCCGCGGTGGGTGTGTAGATCTCCAACGCAGCGTGGAAAGCTGCGAGTCCACGTGCCAAGTCTTCACCGGAATTCTCTCGGCTTCGGGAGATATAGGCGACGCCGAGGTTGTATTGAGTGCTGGCCCATGCGAGTGGGAGCGATTCCCGGGTGAAAACCTCCAGTGCTGCCTCAGATGCCGCGACGGCGTGTGCCAGGTTTTTAGCGCGGTCACCTCCGACACGGAGGCTATAGGCGCCGCCGAGATTGTTCTGTGTTCTTGCCCATTCCAGAGGAAAGGCCTCGCGCGTTAATACTTCGAGTGCCGCCCGATGTGCCTCAATCGCCCGCTCCAGGTTCTCGGCGCGGTCGCCAACTACACGGTTGATCAAAACCGCTCCGAGATTGTTCTGCATCCCCGCCCAACTCTCGGGCAAGGCCCCGCGCGTACGAACTTCCATCGCAGCCTCATACGCTGCTATTGCGAGCTCCATATTCTCTGCGCGGTCACCCCGGACGCGGCTTTTATACGCATTCCCGAGGTTGTTCTGCGTAGCGGCCCACTCCACGGGCATCGTGTCGCGAGTGCGTACCTCGAGGGCTGCTTCTTCGGCCGCAATTGCCAACTCCATGTTTTCAGCAACGTCACCCCGGATCCGGTTCAAGTAAGCGACCCCGAGGTTGTTCTGCACCATAGCCCAATCGACTGGCAGTTTCTCGCGAGTATAGACGGTCAGCGCAGCTCTGTAATATGAGATCGCTCGCTCCACATTCTCCGCGCGATCACCTCGGATCCGATTACTGTAGGCGCTCCCCAAATTGTGCTGCATCTTAGCCCAATCAACTGCGAACGTTTCTCGCTGATAAACTTCCAAGGCCGCTTCACATGATGCGATTGCGTGTTCCAGGTTTTCGGCGCGCTCGCCGCGAATGCGACTGGAATATGCCTGAGCCAGATTATTCTGCGCTTGTGCCCATGAAATTGGGAATGAGTCGCGCGTCAGGACTTCCAGAGCGGCTTGTAAGCAAGCAATCGCCAGTTCCAGGTTCTCCGCGCGTTCGCCCTTCACCCGCATCAGGTAGCCGACGCCGATGTTCGCCTGAGTCTCTGCCCATTCTTCGGGAAATCCCGAGCGTGTGTAGACCGCTAGTGCGGCTGAGAATTCCGCAATGCCCCGTTCCAGATTCTCCGCGTGGTCACCGAGAGTACGCTTGGCGTACGCGGCGCCGAGATTAAGCTTGGTGGCAGCCCAGTCCGATGGGAGCGACTCGCGTGTTTGGATGTCCAAAGCCGCCTCGTATGCCGCGATCGCTATCTCGACTCCCATCCTGTGCTCACGCGGGTACTCATACAAGATCGCACCAAATTCTGCGAACATAGCTGCCGTTGCCGCCCTCCTCTTCGGCGTGTCGTCTAACACTTCGGGCGCCCAGGCACGGAAGCTCGCAAGCATCTCTTCGTCGAGAGCACCGGGGTTGGCATCCAACAGCCCGTATATCAGTTCCGCGGCCGAATCGGGTCTCTCAATAGTCCCAATCATCTGCCTGAGCAGATAGCGCCGGTTATCCCCCGCCTCCGCGTTGACGGCCTGAATTTGGGATTCCATCTGCTCAGCGATGCCACCAAGAAACTCCGCGGTCCATTCTTCATCGCGCTGGCCAAAATCGGTGGAGATACGGCGCAGGTATGCGAGAAACCCAGCGTCAACTAGATGGCCGTTCGCGGTGAGCACCTGCCCCTCTTCGCCAGCCGGGCAGTCCATGATTGCCAGTACGAGGCTGTGATAATCCCGTATCCTCTCCGGGTTGGGCAGGCGCGCAGCCGTCTGGCGCAGGAGAGGGATGATGTCGCGAAGGAATTGGGCTGCATCACTGCCGCCGATACTATCAAGCTGTGCCGCCATTGACTCCGTCGTTCGCAAAAGACCGGTGTCCAATAGGTCGGCATGTGCTTGCAGTAGTTGCGACTCTTGCCCCGGGGGGCATGCCAAGAGTTGCTGGATCAGATTGGAGTATGCCTCTGCGCGGAATTTGTTCATAATCGATGAGCTAGGTCTATGGTCATACAGTCAATAGACTGGGCACGATAAAGCGTATTTTACGAACGGGCAAGATTTGCTGACTCCAACCAGTGCGAACCGGCGCGCCGCGCACGGTCTCGGCGGCGCTCACTGGCATCTGCTCCACCGCCAGCCTGCGGCTTCGTTTGGACATTCAAGCTGCCTAGCCTTCTCGGTGGTCTACTAGCTTCGGTAGCGGCCCAACCGAAAGTCGGTGACTCCGTCCGGCGCCGCGGAGTTGGCTCTTCCGGTTACATCGAGGAGGAGTTTGTGGTGTGAATTGAGCTGCCTGCTACGGACCTTTGATTTTCTTGCCGGCTGACTGTTCTGGTTTGGTGTGTACGCGTGACTCAGGTGTCACCGGCTTTCCGGTCTGAACAGGGGTTTCTGCCGGAGGGTTCACAAGGGAGAGATTCCCGACTTTTTCTCTGAGTTCCTGAATCGAACGAAACCGGAACATCCGGCACCGCCCCTCAGTGTCGAAGTATACAAAGATTCCATTCGCTTTGATCGCCTCAACTGGGCTTGCGCTGCCACCCTTCTTGTCGTCATCCAGCGCAGCGTCCTGCACGCACGTCAGGTATTCCGACAGAATGCGGAGTTCTACTCCGCGGCCCCCCCCGACGAGGGACGAGAGGAACGGAGCCAAGAGTTCGGTTTCCTTCCGAATGCCGGCGGGGCCAAGCGGTAGGGTTACGTACGGCGCGAAACATAGCTCTGCCGACAGCAAACCGTTTTTGGCTGCCCGACGCGTCTTCCCGTATGCGAACCAGTGCGCATCGCGGGAAATATTGTACATCTCCATGTCAGCATCTTCATTTTCGATCCACTTCCCCTCTTCATTCGGGCGATGTTTGCTCACCCGTTGTAGGACGCGCACCTTGTGAGGTTTCACATTCGGGTCGATCTCTTTTTTCCAGCCACCCAACCTGCGTTTGAATTCAACGATGAACCCCCGGCCACCGACAGCGACGAGGGCGTCGCCGAACACGTAGTCGCGCTGTGAGCCAGCGTAGCTGCTGAACGTCGCGTGGGTTCGTTCGGGAATCTCTAGCGGCTTTAGCGGCTTGGGCGCCTGAGGATCCCCGAACAAAGCCAGTAGCCTGGCCTTCGCGTTCTTCTGCGATTCTGCCCAGCGTGATTCCCACGCCCGTAGAACGTCGTCCTGGCCAATGGCCATTCCGAGTGCGAGGCCGAAGCTGGACAGGTAGGAGCTTTCGTACGGGGAATCTTTCTGGTCACTCATTGATCGGCCTTCAGGAGGTTGGACTATTCCCTGGGTGCGCCCGGATGAGCGCACCCTCGTCTCAGACGCTTTGAGATGGGATCCGTTTGAGACGACGTGTGCCCGGGGCGCACATCTCATACCTACACCGTTACGGCCGCGGCAAGCTCTTGATTGCTCTGGCACTGGAATCGAGTGAGGCCGCATGCCTTGGCGCGTTCCGCAACGCGCTCAACACCTGATTATCCCGGCGCTCAAGGATGAGCGCCTCCGCGGGCTCGCTGGTTTGGGGCATTTCGTATGATCCAAGGCCGCGCGGGAGTACGTGCTGCGCGTCGTCTGCACAGCCTACTTGCGGAGCGTTTCATAAACCCTTAGGGTGTACACTCGCTGCCCGCGGAACCCGCGGCGTCCACGGTGACGACGCATTAAGATGTAACCCCAAGGGTGAAACTTTTCTTGCGGTAGCAGGTATATGGAGATACATTTCAAGACGCGGAAGCTGAAAGCGACGTGCGAATCCGCGAAAGAGTCCGACCGCGCGTGGGGGAAGCAACGTGCGGCGGTGGTCCGCCGAAGGCTCGTGCAGCTCGCATCGGCCGACGACCTCGGGGTGATCGAGACCGTACCGCCTGCACTCCTGCACCCCTTGAAGGGCGACCGGAAGGGGCAGTGGGCGGTGGACGCCGTTCCTCCTTTCCGCCTGATCTTCGAGATAGCCGACGACCCGGTCCCGCTGTTGGACGACGGCGGAGTAGACAAATCCCGTGTGACTGAGATCCGCATCTTAGAGGTCAAGGACTATCATGGACGCTAAGCCGACGACCGGCTTCCGCCCGGATTACGCTGTTCCACCTGGGGAGACTCTTGTGGAAGTGCTCGAGGCGAAAGGAATATCGCAGAGCGAGCTTTCCGAGCGCACCGGCCGGCCAAAGAAGACGATCAACGAGATCGTCAATGGAAAGGCGGCTATCACACCGGAAACCGCCCGCCAACTCGAGTTCGTGCTCGGCATTCCTGCGTCTTTTTGGAATTCGCTAGAGCAGAATTATCGTGCGGCCCTCGCTCGCATTGCGGATCGCGAGCGACTCGCACGGGATGTGGACTGGCTGAAAGATGTTCCGGGTAGAGCTCTGGCGAAGAGGGGATTCGTTGATTTGAAACCCTCCAAGATAGATCAAGTGGAGGCGCTTCTCTCGTTCTTCGGAGTCGCGTCAGTCGATGCTTGGCGGAATCTGTGGAGTGGCTTTGAAACGCAGGCAGCATTCAGGAAATCGGCTGCTTATGAAACAAAACTTGGTGCTGTAGCGGCTTGGTTGCGGATAGGCGAGATCAAGGCGAGCACGATCAATTGTCCTCCATACGATCAGAACCTGTTTAAGAGCGCGCTACGAGAGGCGCGTGCTTTGACACGGGAAGATCCCGAGGTCTTTTGTGAAGCGCTCATGCGAAGTTGTGCTTCTGCAGGTGTGGTGGTCCTGTTTACCAGGGAACTACCAGGCCTTAGAGTGAGCGGTGCTACACGTTGGCTGAGTTCCACAAAAGCATTGATTCAGCTCACGCTGCGCTACCGAACTAATGACCAGCTTTGGTTCACATTTTTCCATGAAGCAGGACACATCCTGCTGCATGGGAAACGTTCTGTCTTCATAGATGAGATGGGAACCGAAGCTGATGCACAGGATGATTTGGGAGTAGCGACCGGAAAACCGGAGGAGGAAGCGGAGGCAGACCGATTCGCAGCAGATTTCCTCATCCCGTCGGATCTCTATGCCAAGTTCCTAGAAAAACAGGACTTGAGTGGACGTGCAATCACAGCGTTCGCAAACGAGATTGGTATTGATCCAGGGATTATCGTTGGTCGCCTCCAGAAAGAGAAACGGTTCCCGGGAGGCTACCGGACTGCGCTCGTAAGTCTGAAGAAAACCTATCGGTGGGCCGACGAGTAGTCTACGATACATTGCCGTTTGTGAGCGGCCCGCCCCGCGCTGTCGCGGAGCGGGCCGCTCACACAATTTGCAGCAGCCGATCAGATCAACGCTGGCGAAGCTCTCCTTCCACATCGCCGATCCGGACTACACCTGCAGGCTGGCAGAATTGCTCGGCGTACCGTTTGATTAGAAGCGATTCATTCAGGATATCCGAATCGTTCGATAGGTGCTCTACCAACGAGCGAGTGACAAAGACTACCAGCTTGGCCCGTGCCCGCGAAGCCATCACGTTGAAGCGCCGCAGGTCGTAAAGGAACTCCTCTTCCGCTGCAATCACATCTGGATCTCCGAGGCCGAAGGACGCGAGAATGACATCACGTTCCTGACCTTGGAATCGCTCGACCGTATCCACCGCAGCTCGTACCTGCGTCGCGGGATCCCCTGGGAAGAGTGCCTGAAGCCGACCGGCGATCAGGCTCATCTGTGCACGGTGCGGGACGACGATTCCGATGCCACGTCGCCAGAATTCAGCCGGAGCATAGGGTGCGGTCGGTTCCGGAACCGGGACAACTTGATTATGGGCATTGAGCTCGTTAGCCAGCCCACGATGGAGATGCCGCCGAAGAAGCCACACGAGCGAGGCCACGGCATCCGCTTCGAACGGATTGCTCTGCGCGCTCATCTGATCATCGTAGACCACGCATACCGCAGGATGCTCGGGATTGAGCAAGCGGTGGAAATCGTCGCTCCAGGGGAGCTGGTCCGGCCAGTCGGCGGGACGGGTGCTCGGCACATCGTGCCGGATCCTGAGCGCTGGCGAATGCGCGTACAGGTGTGCATCATAGCCGGCCGAGCGGGTGAAATCGATCAGCGTTGAGTTCGAGCGGAAGCTCGCATTCAACGGGACAGGATCCACGTTCTGCCGCCTCCGGATGTAGTTGTACACCGAACCGACCACGGCCTCGAGGCCTTCCGGCGGCACTGCCTGGTGGATCGGGGGCAACTGCAGGTCGTCGCCGGCGAGAACGCATCCGCCCCCTCTAGCACGCGTGGAAAAGACCAGGGTTGCTGAAGCCACATCCAACTGGGACGCCTCATCTACGACCATCAGGTCGAACCACTCTCGCTGTGTATGCTGCGCGGTAGGCTTTCCGCCCCCCGCGGTCGCCAGATTGTACATCTGCTGCGCTGGAGCGCCGACGATCACGATCTCTCTCGGCCCCGGCTGCTCCAGGCTGTTCCGCAGCGCCAAGGCGGCTGCACTGGGCTTGCTTCTGTTGAGTTCGATATTCTCCACATCCGGGTACGTAGTCACAAAGTCGTGCTCGACCGCCCGGTAGCTGCTCTGCACGCGCACAAGCCTGTATGGGCGTTCGCCCTGCGCCGGGATCAGGGTTCGGAGATCGTCTTGCAAGCGCAGGAGCAGGTTGTCCACCGCTGGATAGGTGTTGGCGGAAATCAGGAGCCGTAGTGGTTTCTCGTGTGCAACTGCATCCAGAACGGCTCCCAGCACCAGCGCACGCAGCGTGAAGCTCTTTCCTGTACCTGGAGGGCCCCAGATCAGCGTGAGGAGCTGGCGCAGTCCCGTTTCCCATGCCCCCCACTGGTCCGGCATGAGAATGCGTCCGTGGCCTGCCAATGCAGGTTCCAATTGGGCACGTAGTGCCACTACGTCTCTGCCGCTCGGTTCTGTTGCTAACTGTTGAGCGTCCCACAGCACCTCGGCAGCAGGCCGCACGGGAGCGGTGCCTGGCTGAGTGTTGCGAGGGAGCCCAAGCGCCTCGAGTGTGCGATCGTCATGCAGGGCGATAGCGGGATTCCCGATTCCAGCCAGGGTCAGCCGGACCTTGCTTGTCAGGAAATCCTGGTGCACGGGATCGAGAACGATGTCCTCATTGAAGTCCAGCCGCGCACCGGTGGTGCGATCGCGCGCGGATCGCGCGAGAGCGCGGATCGCACTGCGACCCCCTAACCGAAGGGCGATCGTTCCATTGGTGCGATCAATCGCTTCGACTGTCACCTCGGTGAGATGAGCTTGCTCGATCGAATCGCCCCAAGCCTTGATGGACGTGCCCTGTGTGAACAGGTAGGGATGCTGATCCAGAAAGCCCGCGGCGCCGCGAGGCGAGAGCGCGTAGCTGAAGTCTCCTGGACGCGCGTTGAACTCGCGCGAGTCCGCGTTGAGTTCGTAGACGAGGAGGTTCGGTCCAGGCGCAATCCCGTTCGGGACCGAGTTGGACAGCGCTGCGAGGGCGGTGAGTCGCTCAGTACCTCGGAGGCGGCGAACCAAGCAAGCGGACCGGAAGCGTGCCTCCCGCTCATGCGGAGGCATAGCACGCACGCGATGCACCTCGAGGGATTCCACCGCAGCGTTCAACTGGGTGAATTCCGCCCACAGGTACCCCTCAGGGGAAAGGCCGGTCGAACGCGGCTGCCTCTTCGGGAGATTCGGCGCCGAGAGACGTGACAACTGCCCCCGCAAGTGGCGCTCCAGTGAGGCGACCACCAGACCCAGTGCGTATATCTTCTTACGATTGGTCGCCTCGATCTGCTCCCCATGTTCGCGGCGGTATCGGGATTCGCGGTTCAGATCCCAGTACTCATGGATTCGCTCGGCGGGTACCAGGTTGCTCATGGACTCTGTATAGAGCGGATGCAGCGAAGGCGCACCGAGATTTGTGGAGTTGAACGTCCGGGCTACCTCGATCAACGTGTAGTGATAAGGGGTGGGCAGAGCAACTGTGTTCTGCACCACGTCGTGGACCAGCGTGAACGGGCTTCTCCGGGATCCGTCGTCAGGGTTCGGAAGGAGTTCGGGAGGTGGGAACAGCCACGCGAGGTGGCGAATTCCGGGATCCGCCACGATGTCTGCGAGGTAACGCGAAGCCAGGCGGACGAAGTGCCGGTATTGCGCCTCGTCCCAGAGATAGATCTGGTACGTGCTTTTGGTTGTTTTCTTGTCGCGGCGGCCAGCTAGAGTGTCTTGCTCATCCTGACTGGCCACCCACTGGAGAATTCCCTGCAGGTGACGCAGGAAAGCCAGGAACTCGCGCTTCTCAGCGCGCCCCGTGCGATCGTCCGCGAGCCAGACCTCTTGACCTCCCGCGTTGCCGCCCCACCGCCGGACCTCCCCCTGCTGCCCAAACGGACGCGGCTCGTGCCACTTCGCACGGCATCCCATTGCGACTGTCCTGGCCGTCGCGGGATCGTAGTCGATGAACAGGTACAGCCGCAGCGAAGGCCATTGCGGCATCAGTGCGTCACCACCGCTGTCAGGGATCACGCCCGCGAGGGCTTGCTCAAGAGCGTGCGCACGATACGGATAAATCGTACGGCGTGCCTTCAGGCCGTGATGCTTCTGCAGCGCCATTTGCTGCGTTTCAGACGAGCTACCCCCGGGTGCCAGCAGGGCCAGCACAGGAACATCAGGGACATCGTGGGCGCGGAGCACTTCGCTGGCGCCACGCGTCAGCCCGACGACGCGCGAAAGGTGGTGAGTGCGATCGGCGTCGGGCCAGCAGTGTCGTGGGTCCTGCGTCGGAACTCCGCCTTTGCCGCGGATGTGGGGATCACCGAGGAATTCGCACCCCTTGCAGCGGAAGCTGACGTGGTAGGGCAGTTCTTCCCAGGGGTGAGTGAGGAGCGCCGGAAGACGTGTAGCAAGCAGTTCCCGGATTCGCGGTGCATAGGCTTCGACGGCCGCGATCTCCAGATCAGACTCGAAGGCGGCCGACAACTCGGGCGCGGTCGGGACCCGGCCCGCTGCCGCCCAAGCCCTCGCTTGCGTCACCAGGTGCGAATCATTCGTAGATCCCGGAAGCACCGCCGGCGCAGCTACCACCGCGTATTCGTCAGCAAGCCCGTGTTCTCGCAGCCATGCTGCGAGCGCCATCGAATAGAAAACCACTTCCGCAAAGTAGTGAGCGCCAGGCTCACTGGTCATCTTGATGTCTGCCACCCTCAGCCGCTTCCGCGTGTCGGTGACGGCATCCATCAAAACGGTGCTGCCGTCCGGAAGGACTTCCTCGCGAAACCGGGGCGACACGGTAGAGTCGTCAATGACGTGCTGGGCGAGCGAGGGGAGGACCTGAATGAGGTCAGGCTGGAGGGAGCTTATGCTCAAGCTGTTTCCGTAGACATCCTGAATATCCTGAAGCCCAACAGATTGCCGGAAGATGCTCGTATCGCCTTCGAACTCCGCTTCCACCACGAAATCATAGGGGTTCAGCGAACCGAGTACCTCCGCGAGCGGGAGTGGGTTGGGGCGGCCGGATCCATTTGTCGCGGGGTTGATGTGAACACGATTGTTGCCGAAGATTGCTCGGATCTCCCGCACTCTCTCGTCCTGGTGCTCGTACCCCGCGCGTCCCACCAATCCCAGCCCTGCGCGGCCGACCTGGCGCGGCGGCATACCGCTCCACTCGCGCGCGAGATCGTTGTAGAGGTACAGTACGAACTGCCGCTCGCACCCAACGCGGAAGAACAGAGATAGCGCGCGCTTGCTCAAACGAAGCGAGGGAGCACGGCTCACCGGCGGGGTGACCAGGACGATCGGCGAAGGCATGGCGGGCTATTCTGATGGAGCACAACCGGGTAGAAGCACACAATATAAGGGGAGAACCGAAGTTTCTGGAGTGTGTGGCAGTCCCGGATGTACATTCAGTCATCTTCAGCCGTGCTTTTACATCCAGCGCCAGCCCCCGCCCTCTCGACGAGTCGACGAGCCGCTATTAGATTGTTGCGCCGTGAGGCGCGACCCACCTCGCGTCTCAACCGGATCAGCGGAGAACGGACGGGGGCAGCCCAAGCCCGCCGTCCGTTCCGCTCGTCGAGCCGTCTCGGCTCTCCCACCATCCATTAGGCATCCAGGCATGGCTGCACGCCAGAAGCTCCGCCCCAGCCGGACGATGTACATGGCTGCCGGCGACGCGCGCCGACTGCCTCTCTCAAACTCCTCCGTCGACCTCGTGGTCACCTCGCCTCCCTACTGGCAGAAGCGGGACTACGGCTTCCCCCAGCAGATTGGACGGGAGCGAACGGTCGAGGAGTACGTCGCCTCACTCCTGAGTGTGTTGAGTGAGCTCCGGCGAGTGCTGACCGCCTCCGGTTCTGTGTTCCTGAACATTGGAGACACGTACGTCGACGGGAGCTTGGCAGGCGTACCTTCCCATCTGGAAATCGCAGCTCGCCGGGCAGGGTGGCTCATTCCCAACCGGATTGTTTGGGCCAAGCCATCAGGGATGCCCTCTCCGCACCGCACGCGCCTGGTTGCGCGTCATGAGGCGATCTTCCACCTGACACCGAACGCGGATTACTTCTACGATCTAGACGGCTATCTGCAGTCCATGGACGATCGGGTTGACTCGGGAGATGTGTGGACGATTCCCTTACGCCCCAACAAAACACGGCACCTGGCGCCGTTTCCGCCTGAGATCGCGGAGCGAGCGATTCACCTTGCCTGTCCCCGACGCGCATGCGTGCGGTGCGGCCGGCCGGAGCGTCGGCGCGTAGAGGCCACCGCAGAGCTCAACCCCGCACGACCGCAGGCTCGCCGTGCGATGGAGCTCGCGCGCGAGCGAGGGATCACCGACGACCACATTCGCGCCATCAGAGCCACGGGGATCTGCGATGCCGGCAAAGCTCAGCAGTGGCAGACTGGGGCCGGGAAGAATACTGACCTGATCCAAGTCCTCGCTGCTGAAGCTAAAGAGAAACTGGGAGGGTATTTCCGTGAGTTCACCTTCCCGTTGCGCAAAACCGTGGGATTCCAGCCGTCATGCCGCTGCAGGCAGGGCATGCGCCGCGGAATCGTCCTCGATCCCTTCGCCGGAACGGGTACATCCCTCCAGGTTGCCGCCTCGATGAAGCGGATCGGAATCGGTTTTGATTATGAAGTAGAGCACCTCCAGTTGGCGGAAGCTCAGGCAGTCGGTGCGGAAGCCATCCCCGGAAATGCCGGACATGCTGCTGCTTGATGAGGTGTGCACCGCACTGCTGTTGGCGAGAGGAAGTAAGCGCGGCAGCCGGCCGGCCGCTGCACCGCAGGGGGGGCGCTCGGACCCGGAGCGGAGTGCGCCGGCCGACACGCTTGCCAACGGCCTGTTACCGCTTTAATACAGGAGAATAGAATTCGTCCCCTCCTCTGCTGCCCATCCCATCATGCCCGACGTAAAGCTTCCTCCTGAACACTTCCTCGACCTCGTGGACGGCCGGTTCGCGCAGACCACGACGGCAGACCTCGACAACGTATTCCAGCGTTTGGATGCCCACCCCGGGAAGCACCTGGTGGTGCACTTTCACGGTGGGCTGGTGTCGCGCGAGGGCGCGCACGCTTCAGGAAGCGTGCTCTTGGGCACCTACCGCGACGCCGGTACTCATCCTGTGTTCTTCGTCTGGAACACAGACCTGCTTACGGCCGTGGGTCGCAACCTGGACGAGATCGCGAAAGAGCGGGCGTTCCGGCGGCTGGTCCTTCGCGTGGGGCAGTTGGTGCTGGGAAAGCTCGGGGAGTCGTTGCTCCCGCCAGGCGCGCGCAGCACGGAGACGCTGGATCCTCCCTCTCTCAAGGATCTGCCTCGGGAGGACGACCTGGAGGCGCTGGAGCGGGCGCTGGATGATCGTGCGGCTGCTTTGCGTCCTGATCTGTCACGACTGGACGAATTGACGCCCCAGCAGGAGGAGCAGGCACGGCGGGAACTGGCGGCGGACCGTGTGATTAACGAGGAGGCGCAGAGGATCGCCGCTGGTTTGCGAAACCCCGCTGCCATCGAGGCCGAGTTGCGGACCCGCGGCTCGTCAACTGTGCGGGGCTCCACCACCACGCTGATGTCGGCTAGCATCCTCCGCGAAATCGCTGAGGAGACGCCTGAGCCGGGTGCCCGAGGCTTCGCCACCCTTATTACCCTGGCCCGCTTTGGGGCGAAGGTGGTGCAGGCGGTTGTGCGGCGGTACAGCTCCGGACGGGATCACGGGCTTTACGCCACCGTGGTCGAGGAGGTGCTGCGTGCGTTGTACATCGACAACGTGGGCGTGCTGGTGTGGAACGCCATGAAGAACGACACCCTGGACTCGTTCGGGGAGGATGGCGCCGTCCATGGCGGCACCGCGTTCCTGGAGCGCTTGGCTGCACACTGGCCGAAGGAAGGGCGTGTGACGCTCGTGGGGCACAGCACGGGAGCTATATACATCGGCCGCTTTCTCGAAGCTGCCGACCGCGTGCTGCCGGAGGACTGCAAGTTCGATGTCGTCTTTTTGGCTGCGGCCTGCAGTTTTCCCTTCCTTCACGAGCGGCTGGACCTGTTCCGCCGTCGCGTGGCCAACATCCGCTCCTTCGGGCTCTCCGACGAGGCGGAGCGGGCATACTGGGAGTTCCCGCCGGTCATGAAGGGCTCCCTGCTGTACTTCGTCTCCGGCGTGCTGGAGGAGGACGAGCCGGATATGCCCTTGGTGGGGATGCAGCGATACTTTTCGGCCGAGGGCCCGTATGACCGCCCTGACGTTCGCGAGGTGGCGGCGTACCTGGGGCCGGACGCGCGCGTGTGGGCCGGGGTGGACGACCCGCGTCCCGGCCGGCGCTGTACCGGCCCCAAGCACGGCTCCTTCGACGATCAGGACGAAGCCATGCGTGAAAGCCTGGCGCACATCCTCCAGCACGGGTTCTGACGTACTCTATGCCGAACACCGAGGATTTCGCCCTGGTTGTTGGCATCAATGACTACCGGTCGTTGGATGCTCTGGACGGGGCCAAGAATGATGCGAACGCCTTCTTGGGGTGGCTGCGGAGTCCTGTGGGGGGCGACGTGCCGGAGGAGAACGTCGGAGTCTTTCTCTCCTCCCCAGAGCCGTGGGCCCCGGGGCTGGAAGAACTGGTGGATTGGATGATCGACCTGGTGGCAAGGCGGTCGCCGGGGCTGGATCAGCGGATCGGGCGGCGGCTGTACCTGTTCATGGCTGGCCATGGGATCGGCCCCGACGTGGATGAGGCAGGACTCCTGGTCCCTACCACCTCGGCCGTGGCTGTGAAGTACCTGGCGGGAAGCCGGTACGCCAACTTTTTCCGCGCTGCCGCGCTGTTCGACGAGGTGCTGCTTTTCATGGACTGCTGTCGCGACCACGACTGGGAGCTTCCCGACGCATACTTCCCGTTCCGCGCGCGACCAGACCCTGCGGCTGCCCACCGGGTGAAGATCCTGTATGCGTTCGCTACGGGTTTTGGTAGGAAGTCGCGTGAGCGGGTGTTCGACGAGGGCGATGGAAGTGTTGGGGGCGTATTCACTCGTGCCCTTTTGGACGGCTTGGCCTGCAAGGCAGCGGCGCCTGACGGGCGGATCACGGCGGAAAGCCTGAAGCGGTACGTGGTGCGGCAAGTGGAGGCGCTACGCCTGCCGGGAACGGACCAGCGTCCTGACGTACGTGTAATCGATGACTTTGTCTTGCGTCAGGGTTGTCCCCCGCCACGGGTGACGGTGGTCGTCGAATTAACCCGGCCGGATCTCGGCTTTACTGTCCAAGATGCTGGGAACCGCATGGCCTTGGTGGACATCGCGCCACGCCAGCTGGACGGCGGGCAGATAGCAGTGGACCTGGTGCCCGGCCGCATTTACGTCTTCCGGGTCATGGAGGGCGGCCAGCAGGTGGCGGAAGACAGCTTGGAGGTCACGGAGACGGGGGATCACCATGTCCGCTTATGAGATGCCCGGCGCCACCGCCCTGCTGATCTGTGAGCCAGGCGAGGCCGAGCACGTGGAGGTGGCGATCTACGATGGGCTGCTGCAGCCCCTTCCCCTGGCATACAACCTGGGGCGGGTCGAGGTGCAGGTGGTGCCCGGCGCGTACAAGGTAGAGTTCCGAACCGGCGCACAAACGCGCTCCCGCATCGCTGTGGTGGCGGAAGGGGAGGTGCGTGAGGTATTCCTGGACGAGCGGCTGCCTGTTGCGTCGGCCGCGCCCATGGACGGCAGCAGCACTAGCCACGAGTACCAGATGGGCCCTGCCGCCCGTGAATCGCGGGAGCCGCCCCTCCCTCCGCCACCTCAGCAGGTCGGGGGAAGCCACCTCTTCCTGTTCGTCCGTGACCACGAGGAGGAATCCTGGTCCGGCGAGAACCCGGCTGCCGGGCTCTCGCTGCACCGGCTGGACGGCAGGCTGCTGTACGACCTTGGGCGTGCCGGCGCCCGAGACGACTCCCACGGGCGGTACGACGCCCAAGGTCACTGGACGTCGCTGCACGCCGATCTGGATCCCGGCGTGTATCTCCTGCGGCTGGAAACCGCGACCAAGGGGGTCGTGCAACAGGTGGTGCACCTGTGCCGAGGGTGGCAGACGCAGGTGTTCCTCCTCGCTCGCAGCTACGGTCGTGGGCACGAGCGGCGGCGACAGGCGGACCTGGCCCGCGGATCCGTGTTTATGGCGCCAGCGGGGGTTGGCTTTCGTCCGGCGGAACGGCAGTTGTATCTGACGGAGGTGGCGCTCAGAGCCTTGGCGGACGGGCGGGCCGTGCCGGGCGCGGAGCGCACACAGATGATGGGGGCGAAGTTCGAGAACCCCATGTTGGGGCTATATGGCGCCTTCCTGCATCTGCGGCGGCCCCGGATCGACCCCGATCTCATGCGGACGGTGTTCCACAACCTGTTCTGGATGCTGGGGTGGCACCCCGATGTGCTCGCGTTGGGATGGGCGCTGGTGGCGCGCTGGGCCATAGAAGGCCACTCGGAGAAGGCACTTGGGGACATTCGTTGGGTCGTGGAGAACGCCGGTGCGATGAGGGTCCCGCCCATGCTGCGGACGGCGTGTGACGCCGTGACGGCGGCCAGCTTCACGAACCCAGGTCTGGTGGCGCCGGACTCGCTCGCGGAGCGTGTCACGTCGCGAATGTTGCTCTCCGGTCCTTGGCTGCTTTGGACCGCTACGGCTGACGAACTCCGTGAAACGCCGCTGCCGCCCGCAGCAGCTCCGTCAGTGACCGACATCCTCGAGAACCTCCGGCCACAGATGACGACCAGGAGGAGAAGGGACAAAGGTCGCGCTACCGTGAACTCTATCCGGTTTGGAGAGGCGATACAGGAATGGGAGGCGGTGCGCGGTCCCGATGACCCGTTCTCGTCGGTTGGAATTGGTATAACTGACCGTGGTCCTGGAACTGTGCTGGCCCGGCTGCAGCGGAGCCTGGACGAGGTTTCGCACCGTTTGCAAGTTCAGCCTCACATTGCCAAACGCTTGGTGGACGATCCCTCGCTCACGCCCCTGGAGCGCCGTGTAGTCCTGGCGGCGTTCCCCGAGGCAGACCCCCTTTTTGGAGCGATGCTTCGTCGGGGATCGCCAGGCATGACGGCGCTCCTGCAGTCGACTCGTCCCACGGCGGCCGACCTTGCCGCCTCGTTGGGCGCACCGGCGGGGACGCTGTCGCGCGCCGTGCTGGCCATCACGGATCGGGTGTACCGGCTCATGTGAGCGCAGATAGGCGGGCTGATGCTTAAGCAGGGCCGAGCGGGCACCCGCGCGGCCCTGCTGTTCTTTGGGGAGGGGGTTTGTCCTCCGGAACCTGCAGACGGCCCGCAGCGGTTCGATCCGGGCATGATGGGCTCACGCTCCTGAGTGGTATCTCCACCTATTCCTCCCCGATACATACGCGTTCACTGCTGGACGTTTTAGTCCGCCGCTCGGTTACGACGGGCGCGGAGCGATGCACTGCGTAATTTTCAATTCACCCCAAGGGTTATTGCTCACGCTTGACCGCAGAGCCCGCCGGCGCTAACTTCGTCCGTGTCGATAACCCTTAGGGTTACGACTTCTGCCAAGAGGCAGGATAATCCGGCGCCGGAGCTGGCAGGTGTGCGATCCGGTGCCAACCACGACCCGCTCTTTGGCGGGCGACACGGAGGCATGAATGAGCCAGGAAGTGAAGCAGGGGGGTGTGTCCCCCGGGAAGGAGAAGGGTCGTTCGGACGAGCACCGCCAGGACGAGGTGGAAATCGTCATCAACAACACGCCTCGCATGATCCACCGGGGGCACCAGGCCGAGCAGGAGATCAAGCGCGTGGGCAGCGTGGCGCTGGCGGACGAACTGGTCCAGATCGTGGACGGGCAGCTCGTAGTGCTCGCCGACAGCGCCGCGGTGGTAATCAAGGGGGGTGAGCGGTTCCTGAGCCAGCCGCGTGACAGCGCGTCCTCGCACGACGACGGGAGGGCGTGATGGCGCATGCGGAAGAGCAGGTCAGGGAGCTCGCCGCCCTCTTCCCGGATGTGCAGCAGGCGGATGAAGGCGGGGTCACGTTCTACATGATCCCCGCCCACCGGCTGCCGGAAGGCTGCACCCCGGGCGAGGTCGATCTGCTGCTGTGCCCGGCGGCGCGGGACGGATACCCCTCCAGGCTGTACTTCTCCGCCCAGGTTCAGAGCGGAACGGTTCTGAACTGGAACGCGGTGCACCACATCCTCGGCCGCCGGTGGTACGCCGTGTCGTGGAGGACCCGTGAGGGGCTGCGCCTCGCGCAGATGGTATCCGCCCACCTGGACGCGGTTCGTCCGCGGAGGGCGGCATGATCGCCACGGCCACGCGTACCGAGCCGCCGCTCGGCCCCGTGCGGCTGCGGATTCAGCGCGAGCTTTTCGACCGCATGAAGCGCGACCTTACGCGCCCGCACCCCCACGCTGCTGAACGGGTGGGTTTCCTGTCAGTCGCGACGGGACGAGGTGAAGCGGGCGAGCATGTGCTCCTTGGCTGCGCGTACGATGGTCTCGACGACACGCGGTACCTCGAAGACGAGCACGTCGGTGCACGCATCGACGGCCGGGCGATCCGCGACGCGATGCAGCGGGTCCTGGATACCGGGCACGGCATCTTCCACGTCCATGTCCATCCCCACTCAGGGGTGCCCGGCTTCAGCGGGACTGATCGGCGGGAGCAGCCGCGGCTCGTCGAGAGCCTTGCGAATGCAGGGCCGAACCTCGCTCACGGCATGCTGGTCTTGAGCGAGGACGCCGCTCACGCGTGGGTCCGGCTGCCCGGGGAGCTGGAACTGGTGGTGCCGGCAGAGATCTCGATCATCGGTGACCCCATGGCCATGTTCTGGCCCGGCGAGGTCCGCGGGCACGGGGACGGACGGTTCTCGCGTCAGGGTTTTCTCGGTCCCGACGCTGAGTACATCCTCGCGAAGGCACGCATCGGAGTCGTAGGGATGGGTGGCGGGGGCTCTCACACCGTCCAGCAACTGCTGCATCTCGGGGCGCGGCGCCTTCGCGTCTTCGACCACGATCGGACCGAGTGGAGCAACCTCAACCGTATGGTGGGCGCCACCGTCTGGGACGCGGAGGAAGGCACGCGCAAAATCGGCATCGCCCGACGGATTGCGGCCGGGTTGCGGGCTGACGACGAGTTGAAGGTGTTTCCCGAAACGTGGCAGGATCACGCGGATGTGCTCGCTGGCTGCGACATCGTGCTCGGCGCGGTGGACACGTTTGCGGGGAGGCGGGATCTGGAGGCATTCTGCCGGAGGTTCCTGATCCCGTACGTCGACATCGGCATGGACGTGCATGTGGTTGATGGAGAGCCGCCGCGCATGGCGGGGCAGGTGATCGTCTCCCTTCCCGGAAACCGTTGCATGCATTGCCTCGGGTTCCTCACCGAGGAGCGATTGGCTCGCGAGGCGGCAAACTACGGCGCAGCCGGCGGGCGGCCACAGGTGGTCTGGCCGAACGGGGTGCTTGCTTCGACTGCGGTAGGAATTGTCGTCGATCTGCTGACGGGGTGGAGCGGCATTCGAGATCGTGAGATGTTCCTCTCCTACGACGGCAACCGCGGGACTATCGGACCGCATCCGCGGTGGCCGTACGTCGGTTCAGGCCCGTGCTCCCACTATTCGCTCTCTGAGGTGGGCGAGGCCCGTTTTCGAGCTGTGCTCAGGTGATCTTGCCAACTAGGTGGATGCAGAGAGATCCTCGGGGCCCTATCGTGCCCGGAGGATCTCTCTGTTGTGACTAAGGTCTAGGTCGGCGGCTGCGTGATCGATGCGGGTGAGGCGGTCACGCCAGACTTGCTTGCCGGTCGCACAGCGCGACATTAGCCTGACACACCAAAAGATTGCGGATCGGTATAGCTAACTACAGGATGTTGTGAGGACGGTACGCTTTTGCCGACGGTATGCCAGTCGCGGCGGGTTTGCGCCGGTCCAGGCTGCTGCCGTTGCGCATGTCTTGGTGGGCACTGCAGCCCTAGCGGGGAGATGGTCTTGATGAGAAGCGACCGAGCCGTGCGTCACTCCGAGTTCGATATCGCGTTCGACAGCGGCGATGGATGGCACCTGCGTGGTGATCGGCCACGCCGGCTCGTGTCTGCGAACGCTCGCGCTTTGCTGAGGACCATGGCCGGGCGGGAAGCCCAGCCCGGCAAGTGCCCGTTCTGCCGTACGGCCATGGCTGATTGCGGAATTCCTGCCGTGGATCCCGAGTCGTACATGGAGGGGGACGGTGACCTGATCGGCTTTGGGCTGCAGATGTGTTGGCGATGTGCGTACTGGAGATTCTGGTCTGCGAACTACGTCTGCATGGACCCGTCACTTTACGCTGTTGCTACCTCGGTCGCTGGACGGTTCTCGCCGGACCTCCCGGAAGGCTGTTCCGTCGAACTCGCACGAGCACTGCGCCAGTGTCCCAGACGGTGGCACGCGGTCACGCCTCCGGCCCTGGAGCGGTTTGTCGCGGATGTCTACCGGGCGAACCATGCCCTCTGCGAGGTCCAGCACGTGGGAAAGACGGCCGACGGTGGGGTCGACGTAGTGCTGATCACCGGAGGCGGGAGTCGCACGCTCATCCAGGTGAAGCGGCGTGCGCTGGACACAAAGCATGAGCCGGTCTCGACGATTCGTGAGCTCCTCGGCACGCTTGTGCTGGAGAACGGGAAAACTGGCATTGTCGTCAGCACGGCGACGGCGTTTACCAAACCAGCCGTACAGGCTGCCGCGGACGCGAGGCGGTGGGGCTACGTAGTGGAACTAGTCGATCGAGGCACTCTCGACCGTATGGTGGGTCCGCTGGTCCCTCGGCGTCCTTGGGGCGAGCTCTTCGGGTTGCCGGAGCTTGGTGTCGTCTCCGGCCTTATCCAGCCTCTGGTCGAAGAATCCTTCCAGCCTGATCAACTGGCGTTGTTCGAATAAATCGGCACGCCGACGTATGGCACCTCCGGAGGGGACCCGTGTGCCTCAGGTTCCGGGGTCCCTTCGCGGGTACGCCTGCTTCAGACGCGTGATGATCCCACGCAACGACTTCTCCACAACGTACGCTGCCCGCAAGACAAGTTCTGGTTCGACGACCAAGTG
Source organism: Longimicrobium sp. (assembly GCF_036399255.1). Lineage (GTDB taxonomy): Bacteria > Gemmatimonadota > Gemmatimonadetes > Longimicrobiales > Longimicrobiaceae > Longimicrobium. The sequence goes on along the minus strand of NZ_DASWNM010000164.1, from coordinate 42,956 downwards.
GCCATCGTTGATCCCCAACCCCTGGAATCTCCTCATCCACTGTCCCCGGATACGGCGCTCCACGTTGTCGTTCAGCATCGCTATCTCACCGTTGGCGTGCGCGACTGCCGACCGGACATCATTCAGCATGCGCATGAACTCTTCTGATTTCGCATCATCGAACAGCGGCACCTGAAGCTTATCTTGGTAATAGCGGACCGCGTTCGAAATGAAGTCTCCTCGCTTGGCCCTTAGAGAATCCGCACCCTCCTCTGACGGGAGCCACTTCGCTTCCGGGAGACGCTTAACTACTGACTCGAACACGGCAAAAAGCACGAACACGATTCCATAGAGCTCCAAGCGGGGTAGTTCGTCCTCCAGCAGGTAAATCTCGTGGAAACGCCGTGTCGCGCTCGACCTCATCGTCCCCAAAGGGGGATTGCTCCAGTTCGGACAGCACGAGCGTGCGGATCTCGTCTGGAGTTCCGCTGAGTCGCTTGAGGGCGAGTTCGGCGTGACGGCGCGCCACCAGTCCCTGCGTCGCGATGATGGCATAGCGCAGATCGAAATAATCAAGACGTGCCATAGGTTTCTGCCGAGTGCCGTTGAGTGGATGTGGGCGGGGTTGATCTAGACGGGTAGACTGGGTGGGTTGGGAGAGGTAGAAGGTGGGGTTCTGCGCCTGTTTTCCGCCGCGGATTCTGAGGCCTTTCTCGACCTTGTCCGTGACAGAATCGTGACAGAAAGGTGTCACGAGCATGGAGGGGATGGGGCATTCATCCCGGCCAGTGGTACGAGCAACGCACCACGATCGCCTGTGCGGCGTTCATCGGTTATGCGAAGGCTCTCGCACTGAGAAAGCCCGGCAATACCTGTCTCTTCACCAGCACGAGGAGCCCGGTACCCACCACGTCATGGTCGTCGATCAGCACGATCCGCAGCTCCCCGCACTTCACTTGCGCCGGATCGTATGCGGTGGCCTCGCAGCCGGGGCTGGCGACGTACCCGCGGCTGGCGACATGCCCAGGGCGATCGGATCGGTGATTTGCTCGCCGGAATGCGGATTCGCCAGCCCGTCTCGCAGCGCAGCCGCGTACGTCTCCGCCACCACGCGCGCCACGAGGTCGAAGCCGAAGCCCACGTACTCGGGGTCGTCGTTGGACGACTCGCGCGCGGCCACCGACTGCTCGATCTGGATGCCGCAGCTGCTGAGCCGGTTCACGATGTTGTCGCGGCTGCTGCCGCCCAGCGCGCTCCCCGGCGCCGCGATCGCCACGCGAACGTCGTCTGGCGCTTCCCGTAGCCGGCTGGCAATCTGCTCCTGCAGCACGTGCAGCTCTTCCGTGCGGTTGAAGCCCTTCGCGTTCTTTCCCCACGCATTCCCCCCGATCAGGATCTCTGTTCCCGGAGGCAGCCCGCTCTCGCGCGGGGAACCGTCTCCCCGGAATCCGTGGAACGATACGGCGTAGCGAAAGGGCTGCATCACCTTCTTCAGCATCGGGAAGGAGTGCTCGGAGATGTCCGCGGAGGTGATGTGCCACCTGGCGGAGGCTCCGCCCCCGGCTCGATACCCCTTGCAGGTCCAGCACTTCACGCCGTCCACGCCCGCGATGTTCAGGTCCATTAGCCGCTGGAGCATCCGCTCTGCCTGCGTGTCAGTGTGCTCCTCGATCATTCCCCCGTGCGGAGCGATGACCACCAGGTCAGTCCCCGTGCCGGAACCGGTCAGGTGCTCCGTGAATTCCGCCGCGGGAAGGATATCGACCACGCGGCGGTCCACCGTCGCGGTGATCACGGGGCCGGAGAACGACGCGCCGATGCGTTGGACCCCCGCGTCCGACATCTGCACCAGCCCCGGTTCGGCGCCGTGCGTCCCGGTCACGGTGTACAGGGCGTAGTCGGCCGCGCTGCGCCGCACGCGGAGCTGGAACCCCCGGCCAGCCGCCAAGCTGTCGATCGCGTCCTGCATCTCGCCGTCGCCGTTCAGCGCGGCTAGCACGTTCGGCGACACTAGGCAGTGCTCGGCCGAAAGCGGGCCGCTGGTCCGGACGACGGTGACGCCGGCGGTCGCGCTGCCCAGGTTGCTGTCGCCGGCCGGGTTGGCGGACGCTGCGGTGTTCAGGTCCAGGGGAAAGGGAGTGACGATGCCCTTGAGGATCTCGGTTCCGGAGGGGCACTCCCGCCGGTACTGCCAGACGTCGGCGGCCGTAAATGCCCCGTTCGCCCAGGGCGGGAGCTCGCCGTCGGGGATCCTGCAGTCCGTCGCTTCCGCGTCGCGGTACACCCAGAACCGTACGTCTATGCCCGGCACGCTGTCCCTGATCTGCTGGGCCGCGTACGCGGAGCAGTAGATGCCCGGGCGGTAGCTCCTTTCCCCCGCGAGCGTTCTGATCCAGCTGGAGGCGTACGCGATGGTGTTGTCTCGCAGCCGGTCGCCGTGCGCGGGGTCGGGAGATACCCCCTGCTCCACGTCCAGGTACAGCACCGTGCCGGGTGGAAAGCCGGCGCGGCGCGCCAGGGTCACGGCACTCTGGCCGGGGCCGGCCCGTTCCGCTTCCACCGCGTCGGCCTCCCCCTCGCGCGCGGCCTGCGCCAAGTCGGCCGAGATCACCTCGTCGGGGTCGTCGGATCCCCTGAAACGATCGTGGGACTGCTGGCGCCCGTAGTAGATCGGAAGCGGACCCCACCCGATCTCCTCCAGCTCCTGCCGGGGACCGGTGGGGTTGCCGTCGGGCATCCAGCTCGTGTTCCCGGGGAGCGCAGCCCTTCGGCTCGGGGCAGGGGCCAGGTAGAACCCGACGCACCAGAGCGGTGTGCCGGACCACCACTGCTGCATGATGCTCTTGCCTGGATACGCGTAGCAGTCGAAGCCGAAGAAGCGAGACATGGAGATCCTCCTGGATGGATTGGGCGCCGGACCGGAAGCTCCCGCGCCCGGCCCACCTGTGCACCAGGGATGCCCCGGGTTTTGTCGTTTGAGGACGGTAATAAAACTGTTGCGCACGCTGAAAGTTCGTGGCGTTGTCGCAGTTGCAGAGGCAGCCGCACAGCGGCAGAGGTACCTCACCTGAGACAGGCGTGTCTCGGACGGTGAGGTGGCGCGGCAGCCAGATGCCTGCTCGTGAGAACTTCCGTGAGAAGCAGGTGGTTGAGGCGATGAATAAGCAGTCGTCCAGGCGCCTCTCACCAGCGCATGCCGGCCCAAAGGTGTCCTTCGTTTCTACTGCCCCGGCATCTCCCTAGTAGATTGTCCGTGACAAAACTCGTGACAACTTGGTGTCACGGGCATGGCCGGCATGGGGTACCCATACCGGCGGCTGGGGTGTCCACCATGCGACGACGACCGGCATCGCTCCTCGTTGTGAACTCGAAGGCGCCCTCACTGAGGAACCCTCGCAATATCTGCTTCTTCTGCCGCATCTGCACCAGGCCAAAGCCCATCCCCCACATCCCCGTCGACATCAGGTTCATCCCGATCAGCCCCGGGATCACCCAGTCGATGTAGCGCCCGCCCGGCCGCCGCTCGCGGTCGTGCAGGGTGGGAACGCGGTCGGTGGAGCCCGCCGCGCGCTGCACCACCCGGTCGGCGATCAGCTGCGCGCTGCGGCTTTCGGCGCGGGCGGGGTCGTAGCGGTAGGTGAGCGCGTCGCGGCCGGCCAGCAGCACGGCCACGTCGCCCCTGCGGATGGCGCGCTCCGCCGAGTCGGCGGGGAGCATCGTCACCTCGACCTCCTTCGAGGCGGCCAGCGCGGGGGCGTAGCGCTCGGCGATGGAGCCGCGCTCGATCCCCACGGCGGCGCGGTCCGCCGGCCGCTCGCGAAAGGCCAGGCCCAGCCCCACGGCCATCATGATGGGGAACCCGAAGGTCCAGAACAGCGCCTCGGGCTCGCGCACGAAGCTGCGGATGCGCGCCAGCGTAAGCTCGCGCAGGGGACTGGGACCGTGCATGCCTCGGAGTGTCTCTGGCGGGAGAAGATTCGGAATCCGCGACGACCGCCGCCCTGATGCACGGGGCTTGCCGCGTCATCGTGCGGTGCAACGACTACACCGATGCGGAGGTAATCGCCGGACGGTAGCGCACGGCTCCGATCTGCCGACAATAGGTGCCTGGACCCACCCCTGTCCCCCGCCTACTCCTCCCGCAGCGCCCGTCCGGTCATGGCCAGGAACACGTCGTCCAGGGTGGCGCGGTGGGTGGTCAGGGCCGTCAGCTGGCCGCCGGCCGCGTTGATCAGCGCCAGCAGCGGGGGGACGGACAGGTGCGGCTCGTCCACCGCGATCAGCGTGCTCTCGCCGCGGTGGGTGACGCTCGTGGCGCCGGGGAGCGCGGCCAGGTCTTCGTCGGCCACGGGAACGGTGGAGGCGAACTCGATGACGTGCGCGCCGCCCAGCGAGCGGATGAGCTCCTCGGGCGTGCCCTGGGCGATGATCTGCCCGCGGTCCAGGATGGCGATGCGGCTGGAGAGCTTTTCCGCTTCGTCCATGAAGTGCGTGGTGAGCAGGATGGTGCCCCCGCGCGCCAGAAACGCCTCGCACACGTCCCACAGCTGCCGGCGCGACTGCGGGTCCAGCCCCGTGGTGGGCTCGTCCAGGAACAGGATGTCGGGCTGGCCGGCCAGGGCGCACGCCACCGACAGCCGCTGCCGCTGCCCGCCGGACAGGTGCCGCACCTGCGCGTTCGCCTTTTCGCCCAGCTGCACGAACTCGATCAGCTCTTCGGGGGTGGGGCCCTGCTGGTAGAACGAGCGGAACATCCGCACGATCTCGCCGGCCGTCATGCGGTCGGGAAACTCGCTTTCCTGCAGCTGCACGCCCAAGCGCTGGCGGATGGCGGCCTCGTCGCGGTCCCAGCGCATCCCCAGGATCTCCACCTCGCCGCCGTCCGCGGGCTGCAGCCCCTCGAGCACCTCGATGGTGGTCGTCTTTCCCGCGCCGTTGGGGCCCAGCAGGCCAAAGCACTCGCCGCGCCGCACCTCCAGGTCCAGCGAACGCACCGCCACCGTCTCGCCGAAGCGCTTGTGCAGGGCGCGGCAGCGGATGGCCGGGGCACCGGGATCTATGTCTGCCGTCATGCCGTCAAAAGGTGCGGATCAGGGATCAGGGGCATCGGATGATGAGGGCCGTTGATCTTCGCACGTGCGGTGCCGCCGTTCAAGCGGATCAGGGGTCCGTGGAGCAGCCGACACTCATTTGTTTGCTTCGGTGTTTGTTTGGTACACTTCCTGCACTTGGTGAGGGACAAGCGTTTGGTATGGTGGCACTTGAACCCGATCGCGGGAGTGGGATCGATGACGGATCGCAAGACGCAGGAGACGGCCGAGGAGAACCCCGGCAACATGATCAAGGACCCGGACAACTGGGTCACGGGCGACCAGCCGATGACCGGCGCCCAGCGCAGCTACCTGCACACCCTGGCCGAAGAGGCCCACGTGGAGGTGGACGACGATCTTACCAAGGCCGAGGCCAGCAAGAAGATCGACGAGCTGCAGGAGCAGACCGGCCGCGGCGTCGACTGACGATCTGAACGGTCGCCCATCCGTACCCGCCCGTTCTGAGGAGTCGACGGGCTGAGATACGGAAGTGGGGTACAGAGGAACAGAGAAGACAGAGGAAAGCCTTGGAGCGGCCCTCTGTTTTCTCTGTTCCTCTGTACCCCAATGCCGTTGCGGATCTGTTATGCGGCTGCAAAGCGGAGCGTTATCCAACAATCCGCCCATCAGCCATCATCTCACCTGGATAGGCGTACTGCCGCCGCACGTCTCCCTTCATCCTCCAGAGAATCCCATGCGACTTCTTCGTCTTGCCGCCTGCCTTCTGCTCGCGGGGGCGGCGGTGCACGCGCCGGCTGTGGCGCAGCAGACCGTGACCCATGGTCCTCAGAACGATGTTGAGGCGCTGCGGGCGCTGGTCATTCGCTCGGGCGATGCGTTCAACGCCAAGGACCCGGCGGCGATCATCGCGCTCTACTCCCGCGACGTGATCCTGACGTATCCCGGCATCCCCGACCAGGACTACGAGACGCTCGACGCCGGGTACCGCGAGATGACGAACGTTCCCGCGGGCGTCACGGTCACCACCTCGCCCAACATCGAGGAGATCATCGTCTCCGGCGACCTGGCCGTGGTGCGCGTGAACTGGACGACGACGACAGTGCAGGCCCAGCCCGCACAGCGCAGCACCCGGCTGCTGCGCGACATGCAGGTGTGGCGCAGGGAGGCGGATGGATGGAAGTTTTTCCGTGGCGTGCACTTCCGTGTCCCGCAGCCGGCTGCGGCGCCGCCCGCGAACCCCTGACGCGCATCGGCGGATGAACAAAAGGCGGTGACCCGGTCCTCCGGATCACCGCCTTTGCACTCACCGTTCGCCCGGCAGCACGAGGTACCATCCGCCGCCCAGCGGATCCGCGTGCCAACGGCGGAGCTCGTTCGTCAGCGGCGTTCGGGGGCGCGGGACCGCGGCGCCTGGCGGCAGATGGAGCAGCCAGTGCGTCCCCCCGCTGGCGGGCGTGAACAGGAGCCGTCCATCCGCCCGCTCAACCGCGTTCACCCCCGCGCGCTCCAGCTTGCCCAGGTACGCCTGGAGTTCCCCGCGCGAGATTCCGTCGCGCATCAAGATACCCGTCAGCACCTCCGGCTGGTTTGGCAGCCCGTCCAGCCATCCATCACTACCCGTCAGCGGGCCGTTGAAGCCGTTCAGCGACACCCGGTCGGGCCCCGCCCTGCCGAGGTCGCGGATGCGCACGTCGCGCAGGACCTCGTCCGCCAGTGGCTGCAGCCGGGGGATCATCGCCGCCGCGTGCACCTCGCGTGAGATGCGCTGCAGCAGCGGCGCGGACGCGGCCACCACCCCCAGCGAGGCCAGGGCCAGCAGCAGGTGCCGGATCTTGCGCTCGTTGGGCCGGTAGAGCGTGTGGATCAGCACACCGAGCCCGCCCAGCCCCACAAAGATGATGCCGATGGGGAACAGCGCGTACCACGCCCCGCCCTGCACCGCGGTGGTCCACGTCCCCGCCACGATCGCCACCAGCCCCAGGTACCCCAGCACGTAGAAGAAGCGGTGCGCGTTCACCGGCCTGGGCAACCCCGGCGACACCTCCATCCGCGCACGGTCGCCCACCACCGGCACCAGCGCAGTGGAGACCGGCACCAGCGCGGTCGAGTGGACGGAAGACGCCGCCGCCTCCGCGTGCCGCGCCTGCGTGCTCACGGCGCCCTCCGCGGCTTCGCGCCGGCCATCGGCGCCGCGGTCTGCGCCCCATCGACCAGAGCGGGCGCGGCGGCACCGGACGTGGGAGCGACGCCGTTCGCCTGCGTCGCCACGGCCGCGGGGACGACGTCACCCGGCGGAACAGTCGCGTGCTGATATCCCGGCATGATCGCCATGTCCGTGGCCGGCGCGGCGACCGCCGGCCGGGACGCCGGCACGACCACCGTAGCCGGGGTGAGGGTGGTGAGCACCGGCGCGCACGGCGTCATCGACTTCAGCTCCTGCTGCCGCCTGGCGACGGCGGCGCGGGCACGGCCGCGGGCCAGACTCCAGCTGCGCCAGTCCGCGTCCGCCGTGTGCCAGCGGTCCAGCAGCCGCTCCGCCGCCATGCAGCGCAGCTCCGGGCGCACCGCGGGAAGCGCGGCCAGCAGCGGCGGCACCGCGTCGGCGCTCAGCGAGGCGGCGTAGGGCGCGTCGAAGCGGGTGGGCGCGTCGGCGCGGGAGGCGTTCACGCGCACGATCATCCCGTCGGGGTTCACCACGTGCAGCAGCACCAGCGCCTCCAGCGCCGTGGTCAGCGCGCCCCAGGCAAAGCGCTCGCGGCGCCCGCGCAGCACCGTCCAGCCAAACCAGCAGAACACCACGCCCAGCCACAGCATGAACGCCGTGGTGTACAGCCGCAGCTCCGTGAGCCCGTAGGCACCCTGGTACAGCCGCATGCGGTGCAGCCCGCTTCCCATGATCACGAACAGCAGCGCCACCTGCACGCCGGCCAGCACGCGAAAGACGCGCTCGTGCCCCGCGCGCTCGCGCCGCAGCAGCCAGTCCGCCGTCAGCAGCATCGGCAGCACCAGCCCCGCCACGGTCACCAGCTCGAAGAAGCCGCGCCGCGCGTACTCCGAGAACGTCGCCGTCCCCGGCTGTGTAAGCGCCGCGCCCGAGCCAAAGAAGTAGGGAAGCTGGACGAGGACGAAGGAAAGAAAGAGCAGGTCCAGCAGCCCGATCACCATCCCCACCTCGACGATCCCCAGCGACAGCACCTCCGGCCGCGTGATCTTGGGCCCCGGCTGCTCGCCGCCCATCGTCATCGTGCGCAGGATGCCGCCCGCGATCCACGCCACCAGCAGGGCGAACAGCACGTGCCCCAGCACCACCGGCAGGTCGAAGCTCACGCCGCCCACCAGCCGCTGAAAGCGTGCGTCCGCCGCCGCCAGCAGGCTGCCGAACACCAGCAGCAGCGGCACCGCCAGCGCCCCGCCGCGCAGCACCGCGACCCCCTGCCGCGCGGCGCCGTCGGTGCGCAGCTCGCTCCAGCGCACGTCGCCAAACAGCAGCCGCGCCGCGCCCACCGCCGCGTCCCCCGCCGAGGCGGCGACGCCGATGGCGTGGTGCGCCAGCCCCGCCAGCTTCACCTCGCCGCCGCGGGCGCGCATCATCGCCAGTCCCAGGATGGTCCCCAGCGCCGCCAGGTCCAGCGCCTTGAGCGTGTACGAGTCGCGCCAGGCGATCATCGCCGCCGTCCCCAGCGCCAGCGGAATCCACCCCGCCGCCGCGTCGTCCGTCCCTGCCCAGCGCTGCAGTCCGGCGATGGCCAGCGCCAGCGCCGCGGTCCACAGCGCCAGGTTCAGCCCCCAAGGCGCGCTTCGCAGCAGCGCGTCGCCCGCCATCCCCAGCGCCAGCGCGGCGCCGGCCACCCCCACGCGCGTCCGCTCGCTCACCCGCACCGCACCGCCCACCGGCGCCGCCGCTGGAATGCCGCTCTCCATCGTACTCATCGCGCCGCCGTCCTTTCGGTGCCCGCCAGCCGGAACGCCGTGCGGGAGTGGAAGAGGCTGTTCTCGCGGCCAATCAGCAGCCACTTCTGGGGGGGTGATTCCGTCAGCAGCAGCACCGTCCCCGCAAAGGCCATCCGTGAAAGCATCGCATTGCCCTGGAAGTTGAACACCGGTTCCATCCCCCACCTCCACTCGAAAAGATTTCCGATTCCCGCATCCACTGCCTGATTCCATCACTCCATCCGACGTCCGACTCGATCACTCGATTCCAACCACCCGATTCCAACCACCCGAGGCCGATCGATCACCCGATCCGACCACCCGAGGCCGATGGATCACCCGATTCCAATCACCCGAGGCCGATGGATCACCCGATTCCAATCACCCGAGGCCGCCCAGCCCCGCGCGACCCAGGCGAATGAATTCGCGGCTGGGACAACGCGATGTCGGCCTTCGCCGACGGGTGTGCGCCGAGCGGATGCGGCGGTGCGTTGTTGAAGCCTCGCGCAGTTTGCGAGGCTTTCCGCGGTTGTTGCGGCGGCTTCAGCCGCTCCCGCACCCACCGTCCGGTCCGATCCTGCCCCAGCCCCACGCCGCCCAGGCGAATGAATTCGCGGCTGGGACAACGCGATGTCGGCCTTCGCCGACGGGTGTGTAGTGAGCGGATGCGGCGGTGCGTTGGTGAAGCCTCGCGCAGTTTGCGAGGCTTTCCGCAGTTGTTGCGGCGGCGTAACCGTTCACGGGGGTAGTACAAGAGTGTAGACTTTGTTCACGTGGGCCACTACATATTGTGTCCCATGAGCATCATAGAGCAGCTGGAGGCGGCTGGTGAAGTGCTGTCGCCCGCGGTGCGCGCGGCGATCCAAGGGCTGGAGGCGACCGTTGCCCTGCTGCAGGAGCGCGTGCGCGAGCTGGAAGCGCGGCTGGCGCAGAACTCAACGAATTCGTCCAAGCCTCCGTCGTCGGATCCGCCCGGTGTGGTCCGGCCTGCGAATAAGCCGAAGGGAAAGAAGCGTGGAGGGCAGCCGGGGCACCGGGGCCACCACCGCGCACTGCTCCCGCCGGAGCGCGTGGAGGAAGTCGAGCACGTGCCGGAGGCGTGCAAGCACTGCGGGCACTCGCTGGCGGGTGCGGAAGAGGGCCGGCCGGTGCACGCGCACCAGGTGATAGAACTGCCGCCGGTCCGCGCGGAGGTGAAGGAGCATCGGATGGTGTGCCTGCGCTGTCCGAAGTGCTCGAAGCTGACGCGTGCACCCCTGCCGGCGGAGGTGGGCGGCAAGCACTTTGGACCGCGGCTCACCGCGTTGGCGGGGCTGCTGGTCGGGCACTACCGGATGAGCCGCCGGTCGACGGTGGACCTGCTGAGCCGTCTGCTGGACGTGCCGGCCCCGTCGCTGGGGAGCACCGAGGCGTGCACGCAGGAGACGAGTGCCGCACTGAAGGCGGCCTATGGGGAAGCGCGCTCGGAGGTGAGGTCGAGCTGGTGGGCCGGGGTGGATGAGACGCCCTGGAAGCTGCAAGGGAAGAAGATGTGGCTGTGGGTAGGGGTGGCGCAGCGCGCGACGGTGTTCCACCTGGGCCGGAGCCGGGGCGCGGATGAGTTGAAGGCCTTCCTGGGTGACTTCAAGGGGATCGCCAGCAGTGACCGCTGGTGTGCGTACCAGATCTACAGCCGCCGGCAGCTCTGCTGGGCCCACCTGCCGAGGAACTTCCGGAAGCTGGGGCTGCGGGGCGGGAAGGCGGCGGAGTTCGCGGCCAAAGGCGAGAAGGTGTGCGACGGGGTGTTCGAACGATCGCGAAAGTTCCGGGAAGGGAGCCTGGACAGGGAGGGCCTCAAACGAGAGATGGTCCCGATCCAGGCATCCTTCCGGCGCTTGGTGGAACGTGGGGCGAAATCGATCAACAAGCGGGTGGCGGGACTGAGCCGCAACCTGCTGAAGCTCTGGCCGTCGCTGTGGACCTTCCTGGAGGAGCCCATTGAGCTGACCAACAACGCGGCGGAGCGCGCGTTGCGAAAAGCCGTGCTGTGGAGGAAGGGCTGCTTCGGCAACCAGAGCGAAGCCGGGCTCCGCTATGCCGAGCGGATCCTCTCGATCAGCGCGACCTGCCAGCAGCAGCAGGTGCACCCGCTCGACTTCGTCGCCCTCTCCATCGCTGCCCTGCGATCCGGCAAGCTCGCGCCTAAGCTCCTGCCGGCCGCCACCTGAACGGTTACGCGGCGGCTTCAGCCGCTCCCGCACCCACCGTCCGGTCCGATCCTGCCCCAGCCCCACGCCACCCAGGCGAATGAATTCGCGGCTGGGACAACGCGATGTCGGCCTTCGCCGACGGGTGTGTAGCGAGCGGATGCGGCGGTGCGTTGGTGAAGCCTCGCGCAGTTTGCGAGGCTTTCCGCGGTTGTTGCGGCGGCTTCAGCCGCTCCGCACTCACGCACTTTCGCACTCACGCACTCACGCACTCTTCAGCGTCCCGAACCGCCGCTCGCGGCCGGCGAACCACTCCACCGCCTCGCGCAGGGCCGCGGGGCCGAAGTCCGGCCACATCCGGGGGGTGAAGTACAGCTCCGCGTAGGCGCACTCCCACAGAAGGAAGTCGCTCAGGCGCTGCTCGCCGCCGGTGCGCACCAGCAGGTCCACGTCGGGCGCCGCCTCGTCTTCCCCCATCGCCTTGCCAAGCAGCGCGGCGAACCCGTCGCGGGTCGGCTCGCGGCCGCCGGCCAGCGCGGCGGCGCGCAGCAGGGTGTCGCGGGCGCTGTAGTCGATGGCGATGCGCAGCGTCATCCGCGCGCCCCCCGCCGTGGCCGCCTCCGCCGCCTGGATCTGCCGCAGCAGCACCTCGCCCAGCCGGTCGCGCCGGCCGATGACGCGCAGCCGCACACCGTTCTCCACGCAGCGCGCCGTCTCCGACGCCAGGAAGATGCGGAACAGGCGCATCAGCGCGGTCACCTCGCGCGGGGGGCGGCCCCAGTTGTCGGACGAAAAGGCGTACAGCGTCAGCGTGCCGATCCCCAGCTCCGGCGCCGCCTCGACCACCCGCCGCACCGTCCGCGCACCCTCGCGGTGCCCCGCCACCCGCGGCAGCCCGCGCATGGACGCCCAGCGGCCGTTGCCGTCCATGATGGCCGCCACGTGCAGCCCGCTCCGCCCCGTGCCGACTCGGAAAGTTCTTTGCATCGTAAAGTCACCGGGTAAAAAAAGGGACGGTTCAGCGGTCGCGCACGGCCTGGATGAGCGCTTCCATGTGGTTCAGGTACGCCTCGAGCGACGCGCGGCCGCTGTCGGTAAGGTGAAAGTCGGTGCGCGGCGTGCGCCCCTCGAAGCTCTTGGTGCACTCCAGGTAGCCGGCTTCCTCGAGCTTGCGGGCGTGCACGCTCAGGTTGCCGTCCGTAAGCCCCAGCATGCTCTTGAGCTCGTTGAACGAGAGCGAGCGGTTTACCGCCAGCGCGCTCACGATGCCCAGCCGCACCCGCTCGTGGATCAGCCGGTCCAGCTCGGGCGCGCCGTCCTGGGCCGCCCCCGCGACGCTGCGCAGGACGGACGACGGACGATCGGGATCGATCGCGCGGTTCGCCTCAGCCACCGTGCCTCCTTGCGATCAGGGTTCCGAAGATGACGTGCAGCCCGCCAAAGCCGGCCGCCATCCACGCGTCGCCCCACGCCACCGGCGACGCCAGCGCCGCCGCGCCAAACACCATGAAGCACAGCCCCATCACCGGCACCGCGCTCACCGAGAACGCGCCCGCGGTGATGATGCCCGCGCCGTACAGCAGCATCCACATCCCGGGAAGCAGCTCCACCAGCCCCGCGCGGAACAGGAACACGGTGAGCACCCCGCCGGCAATCAGGGGCGGCGCCAGGCTGAGCATGAACTTGCGGCCGGGCCCCGAGAGCATGGGCATGCGCGCCGCCCGCGCCTTCATGGCCGTGGTCAGCACCCCCACGAGCACCGAGACGACGGCGGCGCTGGACCAGGTGGCCAGCCAGTTCTCCGGCGACGCCTGGCGGCTGGCCACCCACGACGCCAGCGCGCCGGTCACGCCAATCACCACCTGCCCCCAGCCGCTGAGGGCCGTAAAGCTTCCCGCGCGCTCCATGGTATCACGGATGAAGCGCAGGTTGTCCATGGCCCTCGCGTGCAGATCGAGCGAGGGCTCCTGGTCCTCCGGCGGAGGCAGCGGCTGAATGGGATGGATCTTCGCCATGGGGATACGATGCAGGGGCGGAGGTCGCCTGTCAAGTGCTTTGCGATGTAAAGCAACTCGCGTGCCCTGAAAAACACACTTCCGATACGGGATCGGGATCACGGATCGGCGAAAGGCATCGAACTGGCGCCGGCGGAGTGCCCCTCCCCCGGCCCCTCCCCGTTCGTTCCTCACGGAGAGGGGAGAATTCGATCGCGTTGGGACAAGCGGAGTTGCGAGTCCACGACCCGCTTCGAAACACATCGAACTGGCGCCCGACAGGGCCCCCTCTCCCCCGGCCCCTCTCCCCCGCGGAGCGGGAGAAAGGGGAGAATTCGATCGCGCTTCGGCGGGCGCCGAGGCGGGGGAAACGCCTCGGACCCGGCGGATCGCGAGAAGGTGAAGCCCCGTCCGGTGACGCGTCAGCGGCACCGGGACGGGGCTTATGGCCCTTCTAGCCGCGGACTTCAGCCCGTGGCGGCCTTCACGCGCGGCACCTACGCCGCTTCGCCGATCTCGAAGCGCTGCAGGCGGCGGATGGCGTATACGGTCACCAGCACGGTGACCGCCGCGGCCATGGCGAGCGCCGTCTTCACGTCCAGCCGCGACATGGGGCTGCCGGGCGCGCTGGACAGCGCGTCGGCCAGGGAGAGCGTGTACTGGCGAATGCTCAGGGCGCGGCTGCCGCCAAAGGTGTTGCTCAGCAGCCCCTCCCACACCACCACGTAAATCAGCCCCGCCACCAGCGCCCGACGCGTGCTCAGGCTGAGCGCCACGAACAGCGCGCAGTACAGAAATCCACCCACGAACACGGCGGCAGTGAACCCCGCCGCCACGCCCGGCGCGTCCACCCCGCGCAGGCCCAGCACCATCGACAGCGCCGTGGCGGGCACCAGCACCGCCGCCGTCAGCAGCCCGGACACCACGATGCGCGTGAGCACGATGCGCCAGCGCGGCACCGGCTTGCCCAGCACGTAGGTGATGGTGCCGTCGTCCACTTCGGCCCCAAAGACGCTGGTGCCCACCACCAGCGCCACGATGGGAAGCAGCACCGCCACGATCAGCACCTGGTACATGCCCATCATGTCCTCGAGCGCGTCCTTCAGGTCGCGGCCCGCCTCCATCTGCATCAACAGCGCGAGCAGCACCGGGATGGCGGCCAGCACCAGCGCCCACAACGCGCGCCGGCTTCCCATGAACTGGCGGACGGCCAGCCGCGCCAGCGTCAGTTCCACCGAGTGTCTCATCGCTTCACCAAGTAAGAGAACACGCTTTCCAGCGATTCGTCGGTGGGGCGCACCTCGTACAGGGTGATCCCGGCCTCGCGCGCCGCCCGCGGCAGGTACTGCGCAAAGCCCACCCGCTCCGCCGTGCGCACCGTGATCTCCTGCGCCCCCAGCTCCACCCCCTGCACGGACGCGTTCGCCATCAGCGCCGCCGCCAGCCGGCGGTCGTCGCTGGAACGCAGGGTAAAGGTGTGCGGCCGGTCCGTCATCAGCCGCCGGATCTCGCGAAAGTGGCCCGACGCCGCCAGGCGCCCCGCCACCACCACCAGGACGTTGTTGGCCAAGTGGTGCAGCTCTTCCAGGATGTGCGTGGAGATCAGGATGGTCTTTCCCTGCTCGGCCAGCCCCCGCAGCAGCTCCATCATCTGCATGCGCTGGGCGGGGTCCATTCCGTTGAACGGCTCGTCCAGCAGCACGATGCGGGGCTCGTGCACCAGCGCGCCCGCGATCTTGGCGCGCTGCCGCATTCCCTTGCTGTATCCCCCGATCTTGCGGTGCATGGCCGCGCGCAGGTCCACGATGTCGATGGCCCGCTCCGCCGCCGCTTCCGGGTCCGGCAGCCGGTGCAGCCGCGCGTTCATCAGCGCGAACTCGTAGGCGGTCAGGTAGGGGTACACGGCCTCGCGCTCGGGAACCAGCCCCAGCGAGCGGTACATCTCGGGGTTCTTCCACGCGGGGCGCCCGTCCACCAGCACCTCGCCCGCGGAGGGGGCCAGAAAGCCGGCCAGCATGTGCAGCAGCGTGCTCTTGCCCGCGCCGTTGGGCCCCAGCAGCCCGGTGATGCCGGGCCCCAGGGAGAACGACACGTCGTTCACCGCCACCACGTTGCCGTACCAGTGCGACACGTTGCGCAGCTCCACGGCGGCGCCGCGAGACCGGGCCGGCGCCGCGGAGGGCGCGGGCGGGTTCAGGGTCTGCACGCTCATGCGCGGATCCTCCGGTAGCGGTTCAGCAGGAGCAGCGTGAAGAACACCCCGTACACCACCGCGGCGCCGTAGTAGGCCTCCGGCGGCAGGTCCGCCCGGCGCAGCGGGCTGCCGCGCTCGTGCCGCTCTCCGAACAGCTCCCAGATGGCGCCGTTGCCCAGCAGCACCGGGTTCAGCAGCACGCCCCACCTTGCCTGCAGCGTCCCCATCAGGATGTCGACCAGCGGGGCCGTGAGCAGAAAGACGCCCAGCACCAGCGCGCTGGCCAGCCCCCGCCGCGGCACGTACGAGGCAAGCGACACCGACAGCGTGCCGAACACCAGCGCGCAAATGGCCGGCGTGGCCAGGATGGGCAGGAAGTTCCTGGACTCTTCCCTGAACGCCGCGCCGAAGTCCGCGGGAAGCCCCAGCCGCCCGGCCAGCACCACCAGCAGCGGGGTCAGGATCACCAGGAACACCGCGGTCCACATGGCCAGCAGCTTGGCGAGCGCGTAGTCGCCCTGGCGCAGCGCGCGGCTGAAGTACAGCGGCAGCACGCGGTTGTACTGGTCGCGGCTCACCAGCTCCGGCGCCTGCGCGGCGCAGAACAGCGCCAGCATCATCGAGTCCCAGATGTAGATTTCGTGGTAGTCGATGATGTTCTTGATCATCCCCCCGCTGATCCCCGCCACCGCGACCGTGACGATGCCGGGAAAAAGCATGGCGGCGAACAGCGCCCAGGGGATGATGAGCGCCTTTCCGCCGCGCCCCAGCCCGAACAGGCTGCGCAGCGAGTGCACGTACAGCGTGCGAAAGGCGTAGCCGCGGCCCAGCCGCGCGCCCTCGTAGTTGCGGTAGCCGATGTCGTAGATGGTGCCGGCGGCGGCATCAAGCGCGTGTGACATGCGCTCCCTCCGTGGTGTGGGCGCCCGCGGGGGCGCGGAAAAGCTCCTGCAGGGTGTGGCGGCGCCGCTCCATGCGCACCAGGGCCAGCCCCAGGTCGGCCGCGGCGTCGCGCACCACGTCGTACGGCCGGTCGTCCAGCAGGGGAATGATGATCAGCTCGCCGTCCTCTACCGCGCTGAGCCCCGCCGCGGCCAGGCGCGCCACCAGTTCGCCGCCCCCCTCGTCCACCTCCACCGCCAGCAGCGCCTGCTCGCCCGTAAAGCTGTCCAGTGGCGCGGCGCTCTTCAGCCGCCCGCCGTCGATGGCCACCAGGAAGTCGCTCACCCGCTCGATCTCGCCCAGCAGGTGGCTGCACACCATCACCGCGATGCCGAACTCGCGCCCCGTACGGCGCACCAGCTCCAGCATCTCTTCGCGGCCGGCCGGGTCCAGCCCGTTGGTGGGCTCGTCCAGCAGCAGAAGGCGGGGATCGTGGACCAGCGACTGGGCCAGCTTCACCCGCTGCTTCATCCCGGTGCTGTATCCGCCGATCTGGCGGTAGCGCTCTTCGTACAGCCCCACGTGGCGCAGCATCTCGGCGGTGCGCTCGCGGGCGGCGGCCCTGGGCAGGCCGGAAAGGCGGCCCATGTGCGAGACGAAGTCCGTGGCCGTCATGTCGGGCGGCAGGCAGTCGTGCTCGGGCATGTAGCCCACGCGCTGGCGGATCTGCAGGCTTTGCGTGCGCGCGTCCAGGTCAAAGACGCGCACGTCCCCCGCGGTGGGGGTCAGCAGGCCCAGCAGGATCTTGATGAACGTGCTCTTGCCGGCGCCGTTTGCGCCGACGAACCCGATGATGCCGGGTTCCAGCTCCAGGGAAAGCCCGTGGAGCGCCGTCACGCCGCCCGGATAGGTGTGCGTGAGGTCGCGTACGGAGATCAGCGACATCCGGTGCTGGGGGGTTGCGGGAAGAGGGCCGCGCGGCGCCAGAGGGGAACGGGCGCGCCGCCGGTGCATGGGGATGAACGGCAAAGGTACGCCGGAAGTTTCAGCGGGGAAACGGCCACGGCCGGACGCGTCCCCCTGCGGGAGCGAGTGAACTCGCCGCAACGACAGCGGAAAGCCTCGCAAACCGCGCGAGGCTTCACCCGCCACACCACGCCATGCATGCGGCAGGGACGCGTCGGCGCAGGCCGACATCGCGTTGTCCCAGCCGCGAATTCATTCGCCCGGGCGGGGTCGGGAAGGCGGGTTCGGAGGGTGGGCTGGATGCGGCCGTCCGTGGTCCTGGCGAGATGCTGGCAGGGTGACGTGCCGGCCGGCCAAAGGGCGAATGAATTCGCTGCAACAAACACATGAAGACCGCCTTCGCGGGCTGTAAGGCCCGGAGTGAGCTTTCGGGTTTCGTGCACGTGGCGGGGCTCGCTGGCTACCCCGCGACGTGCACGGCCGCCTGCCCCACCTCCCCATCCGACAGTCCGCGAAGGCGGCCTTCGTGTCGTCGTTGCAGCGAATTCATTCGCCCTTGCCGCAGGGGCCCCGCTCGGCATCATCGGATGAATGTGCTCCCGCACGAACGCGACAAGCCCCGTCTCGGCTCGCTTGCGCGTGCCGAACGGGGCTTCACCGTCCATCGCACCGACGCGTCGCCGTGTGGCCGCCTCTCCCTCGCTGGCGGGAGAGGGCGGCGCACCGCGGCGGATCGGGGGCAGACTAGGCGACCAGGCGGCGGCTGCGGGTGTCACGCGCGCCGGCCTTGACGCCCAGGCCGACGGCGGCGCCAAAGAGGAGCGCCGTTCCGCCGCCCACCAGCGGCAGCAGCCCCACCACGGGCATGGCCACCAGCGCCGCGGCCGCGCCGGCGAGCACCGGGGCAACGCCGGTGTGCACCGCATCCACGTAGGCCAGCTTGCGGCGCACGAAGCCGCGGGTCTGCAGGTATCCGAACGCCGATGCCGCAAAAGCCAGAGCGAGGGTAATCATCGCAGGGTCTCCAGGTTCAGGAAGAAAGCCGTCAATCCGATCCGCTGCAACGGGTACGGCAGGATGCGCCGGAGAGTTTCACGGACCTCCCGCATCCATGGGAATCCATCTCTCCGAGGATGCTGAGAAGCCTCTACATCCCACGCGGGAGCTTGACCTTATGAATCCCGCAGCGCTCCGCGGACCCTGCGGGATGGAAACAGGGCCTGTCATTCCGAGGCCCGGCCACGCTGCCGCCAGACGAATGCGACGCAGGTTGCAGGGCCGAGGAATCTACTGTCGGCCGGCGCGAGGGCGGACGCGGTAGCCCGCGCCGTTGCTGCGGCGGCGAAACAGCCAGACAGGGCCAGCGTGGAGCGTCGCGGCTGTCCACGAGGAAACGGACAGTAGATTCCTCGGTCGCGCGACGGTTCCATGGTCGGGGAAGGTGCCGGGTGTGCGCTCCCTCGGAATGACAGATTGGGTGGGAGCAGGTTTTTCATTTCATTCAGACGGGCGGCGCTCCGCGGACCCTGCGGGATGCAAACAGGGGGCTGTCATTCCGAGGCCCGGCCACGTTGCCGCCAGACGAATGCGACGCAGGTTGCAGGGCGGAGGAATCTACTGTCGGCCGGCGCGAGGGCGGACGCGGTAGCCCGCGCCGTTGCTGCGGCGGCGAAACAGCCAGACAGGGCCAGCGTGGAGCGTCGCGGCTGGCCACGAGGAAACGGACAGTAGATTCCTCGGTCGCGCACCAGGGTCTGTGGTCGGGGAAGGTGCCGGGTGTGCGCTCCCTCGGAATGACAGATTGGGTGTACGGCCAGTGATTTCCTGAGGGAGCGCACCACGTGTAACCATAAGCCACACAAACGCCTGCGCGCGACCGAAGGACCTGCTCTCGGCCAGCAAGGGGCTGGCTTCCGGGCGCACAAGCCAGCCCCCGGTTCTGCCGGCGAGGTCCTTCGGTCGGCGCCAGAGTACGGCGTATCAGCAGAATCCGGAGCGGCGCCTTCCTCAGGAAGTCAATTGCGGGCAGAAGGTTAGCGCGTGGAGGGCTTTCCGTGGCTCCCCCGGCTTCGTGTGAGTTGCCCACCGGCCCCGCAGACCCTTGTCCAAGGAACCTGGGTCGGCCGTGGCCGCTCCCGACTCGCCGTTACCGGCTATTCCCTATTCCCCATTCCCTATTCCCTGTCAGGCGCTCAGGCACGCGGCGTTGCAGGGGGACGGCGGTGCGGCGCATATTCCCTCATCCCGCCGTCCGACCCTTTCTCCCGCGATCCCGTCAGAGCATGCGCCGATTCCATCATCCCGCCCTGCTGGCCATTGCGGCGCTGGCCTCGCTCGCGGCGTGCAGCGGGGCGCCCGCGCCGGCCACCGCGCCGCCGCCGCCGCAGTCCGGCGCGCGGCCCACGGAGGTGCGCGAGGCGGACGTGCGCGAGCAGCTGGGCGCGTTGGCGGCGGACAGCATGGAGGGGCGCATGACGGGGAGCGCCGGCGGCATGCGCGCGGCCGTGTACCTGGCCCGCCGGCTGGAGGCGCTGGGCGTGCAGCCCGCGGGCGACATGGGCTTCTTTCAGCTGGTCCCCGTCGCGGCCAACGCGCAGGGGCGCGGCATGCGGCTGCTGCCGACGCTTGAGGCGCTGTCGGAGCTGCCGGCGGAGCAGCGGCGGCAGGCGTTCAACGTGGTGGGGATGATTGCCGGCAGCGACCCGGCGCTGCGCCACGAGGCGGTGATCGTCGGCGCCCACTACGACCACGTGGGGATCGGGCCGGCGGTGGCGGGCGACAGCATCTACAACGGCGCGGACGACGACGGCAGCGGCAGCGTGGCGGTGCTGGAGGTGGCCCGGGCGCTGGCGCGGGGGCCGGCGCCGCGCCGCACCGTCGTCTTCTTTCTGGCCACGGGCGAGGAGGTGGGGATGCTGGGGACCCGCTGGTACCTGGACCACCCCGCGGTGCCGCTGGACAGCACGGTCGCGGGGCTGATGATCGAGATGATCGGCCGGCCCGACGCGCTGGCGGGCGGGCCGGGGCGCGCCTGGCTCACCGGCTACGAGCGCTCCACCGTGGCGCAGATCCTGGCGGGCGCCGGCGTGCCCATCGTCCCCGATCCGCGGCCGGACCAGGACTTCTTCAACCGCAGCGACAACACGCCGTTCGCCCTGCGGGGCGTGCCGGCGCACGCGCTGTCGTCGTTCGGCCTCCACGCGGACTACCACCAGCCGGGCGACGACGTGGAGCACATCGACTTCGGCCACATGACGCGCGTGGTGCAGGCGGCGGTGGACGCCACGCGCGCCCTGGCCGACGGACCCCGCCCCGCGTGGGCGCCCGGCGGCCGGCCCGGCGCGGGGAACTGATCCGCATCCCCCGATGATCGAAGTACGGCAGCTGACCAAGCGCTACGAGGGGCGCACGGCCGTGGACGGGCTGAGCTTTGCCGTGCGCGGCGGCGAGATCCTGGGGCTGGTGGGGCCCAACGGCGCCGGCAAGACCACGACGCTGCGCGCCATCGCCGGCATCCATCCCCCCAGCGACGGGTCGGTGGAGATCGCGGGGTTCGACGTGGAGCGCCAGCCGATCGAGGCCAAGCGCCGCCTGGGGCTGATCCCCGACGAGCCGCAGTTGTTCGGCACGCTGACGGTGTGGGAGCACCTGGACTTTACGGCCCGCGTGTACGGCGTGCGCGACTGGCACCCGGCGGCGGAGCGGCTCCTGGCCGAGCTGGAGCTGGCGGACCGGCGCGACAGCATGGCCGACGAGCTGTCGCGGGGAATGCGGCAGAAGGTGGCGGTGGCGTGCGCGCTGCTGCACGAGCCGCAGGCGCTGCTGCTGGACGAGCCGCTGACGGGGCTGGACCCGCGCGGCATCCGCACGCTGTACGGCCTGCTGCGGCGGCGCGCGGCGGAGGGCGCGGCGGTCATGCTGAGCTCGCACCTGCTGGGGCAGATCGAGGGGCTGTGCACCTCCTTCCTCGTCGTGCGCCAGGGGCGGCTGCTGTTCCACGGCACGCGCGACGAGCTGCGGGCGCGCTACGCGGACGAGGTGGGGGTTGATGCGACGCTGGAGGACATCTTCTTTCACCTTACGGAGGATGGTCCGCCGGCGGAGACGGCGGCGTGAACGCGGGGCTGCGCTACCTGCTGTTTGCCGGCATCCGCGGGCTGATGCGGCGCACCCTGCGGCGGATGCGCACCTTTCGCGGCTTCGTCTCCACGGCCATCGGCGTCCTCTTCTTTCTGTTCGTCGTCGGCTCGCAGCTGATGGCGGTGATGATGTCGCGCGAGGGGCCGCGGCTGCACGATTCCGTGCTGCAGGGCTTTTCGGTGGTGCTGCTGCTGTTCCTGGTTCCCGCGCTGGTGGCGGCGGACGCGCCGTTCTTCTGGCCCCAGGAGGCGCAGTTCCTGTTTCCCGCGCCGCTGCGCCGCCGCGAGCTGCTGCTGTACGCGCTGGTGAGCCGCGGCTGGGTGCAGCTGTTCAGCGGCCTGTGGCTGGGGCTGGTGGGAATGCGGATGGCGGTGCGCCCCGCCGCCGCCATCCCCGCGGTGACGCTGGCGGTGCTCTTCCTCTTCGTCGCGGCGCAGCTGGCGGGGCTGCTCAAGCTAGCGGTCGGCGACCGGCTGCCGGCGGCGGTGAACCGGGCGGTGCGGCCGGCACTGTTCGTCGGCGCCGGGGGGCTGGGGTGGGGGTTCTACCAGGACGTGCGTGCGGCGGGGTTCGGGCCGGCGGTGGGCACGCTCTTCCAGTCGCCGGGGGTGCGCGCGGCCCTGCTGCCGGTGCGGCCGTTCGCGGAGGTGTTCGCGGCGGAGACGGCGGGCGGGGCGCTGGCGTGGTCCGCGGCCTCGCTGGGGATCGTCCTCGTCCTCGCCGCCGCGGTGCTGGCGATGGACGTGGACTTTCGCGAGCGGTCGCTGGTCGCCAGCGCGCGGCGCTTTGAGCGCATCCGCCGGATGCGGCGCGGGCGCGGCGGGCTGGGCGCCGCGGCGGCGCCGGTGAACCGCCGGCTTCCCATCCCCTCCTTCCGCTTCCTGGGCGCCGCCGCGCCGCTGGCCCGGCGGCAGGCGTACGAGCTGGGGCGGGGGGTGCGGGTGCTGGGCACGCTGGCGTTCATGGCGGGTATGGCGTTCGTCTACGTCATCCTCCTGCCCCGGTGGATGAACCCGGAAGAGAACGCCGGCCCGCTGGGCACGTCGCTGGTGGTGCTGGCCGTGGTGTTTCCCCTGCTGGCGACGGGCGGCTTTTCCATCGACTTTCGGCGTGACGTGGAGCGGATGGCGTACCTGCGCTCGCTTCCGCTGCGCCCCGCCGCCGTGGCCGTGGGCCAGGTGTTCGTGGCCGCCGCCATCATCGCCATGGCCAACCTGCTGCTGCTGGGCGGGGCGGTGTGGATGGCGGACGGATGGGTGGAGGGGCGGATGGCGCTGCTCGCCGCGGCGGTCGCCGTCCCTGTCTCCTGGCTGGCGGTGACGCTGGAGAACTGGATCTTTCTGATCTTTCCCACCCGCGTGCAGGCGGATGGCGTGCAGCAGAGCGCGTTCGTGGGCAAGCAGCTGGTCAAGATGTTCTTCAAGCTGTGCGCGCTGGCCGTGGTGGCCGTGGCCGCGGGGCTGGCGGCGCTGGCCGGCGGCTGGCTGGTAGACACGGCCGGCGCGGCGGCCGGCGCGGCGATCGTCGTGGCGCTGGCGTGCTGGGCCGCCACGCTGCTGCTGGCCCGCGCCTACCGCGGCTTCGACCTGACGATGGATGCACCCGCGTGATCTTCCGCATCACCCGCATCGGACCCATGACATCGATCCGCATCCCCCGATCCGCCCTCCCCGCCGTCTGCGCGATGGCGATGCTGCTGTCCGCGTGCGGTGATCGAGATCCGCAGGCAAAGGGCGGGGGATCGTCATCCCCCGAAGCCGCGGAAACCGGCGTGCGCGAGATCGCCTCCCCCGCGGCGCCGGGGAGCGCCGAGCCCAACCTGACGGCGGGGCCGGACGGGCGCGTGTACCTGTCGTGGATCGAGCCGGCGGCGGACAGCGCCCACGCGCTGCGCTTCGCCGTGCTGGAGGGCGAGCGCTGGTCCGCGCCGCGCACGGTGGCCAGCGGGGGCGACTGGTTCGTCAACTGGGCGGACTTTCCCAGCCTGGAGGTGATGGGGAACAACACCATGGCGGCGCACTGGCTGCAGCGCAGCGGGTCCGGCAAGTACGCCTACGACGTGCGCGTGGCGGTGAGCCGCGACGGCGGCGCCACGTGGACGCCGGGGGTGGTGCCGCACACGGACGGCACGGCCAGCGAGCACGGATTCGTGTCGATGTGGCCGGAGCGCGGCGACTCCGTGGGACTGGTGTGGCTGGACGGCCGCAAGTTCGGCGCGGCGGCGGCGGATGGGCACGGCGCCGCGGGCGAGATGACGCTGCGCACCACGCGGGTGGGGCCGGACGGGCGCGCGGCGCCGGACCGGGAGCTGGACGGGCGCGTGTGCGACTGCTGCCAGACGGGGATGGCGGTCAGCGCGCGCGGGCCGGTGGTGGCGTACCGCGACCGCTCGCCCACGGAGGTGCGCGACATCTACGTCACCCGCTACGTAGACGGCGCCTGGACCCCCGGCCGGCCGGTGCACGACGACGGCTGGGTGATGCCGGCGTGCCCGGTGAACGGCCCGCAGGTGGCGGCGGACGGCGACCGGGTGGCGGTGGCGTGGTACACGGGCGCGGACAGCACGGCGCAGGTCAGGGTGGCGTTCTCGGGCGACGCGGGCGCGACGTTCGGCGCGCCGGCGCGGGTGGACGAGGGGAACCCCGAGGGGCGCGTGGACGTGGTGATGCTGGCGGACGGCGCCGCGCTGGTGAGCTGGGTGGAGCGCGTGGGTGAGAAGGAAGCCGCGGTGCGGGTGCGCCGGGTGGGGACGGACGGGCGGATGGGGGCGCCGCGCACGGTGGCGGGATCCAGCTCCGCGCGGTCCAGCGGATTTCCGCGCATGGTCCCCGCGGGCGGCGGCGTGGTCTTCGCGTGGACGGCGCCGGGCAGCCCGTCACAGGTGCGCACCGCGCGCATGCCTCTCTCCGACTTTCGCTGATGCGTACGATGCGCAGGACGACGATCCACATCCTCCGAATGATCCCCGCCGCGCTGCTGCTGGCGGCGTGCGGCGACGCGCCGGGCGGCGGGCGGGCGGGCGGGCCGGTGCGCGTGGGCGCCGAGGCGCCCGCGTACGCCGCGGAGACCCTGGACGGCGAGCGGATGGCCATCTCGCAGCTGCGCGGCCGGCCGGTGCTGCTGAACGTGTGGGCCACCTGGTGCCATCCCTGCCGGCAGGAGATCCCGGCGCTGGAGCAGCTGCACCGCACCTACGCGCCGCGCGGGCTGCACGTGGTGGGCGTCAGCATCGACCAGGGCGACCAGCAGCAGGGGATTCGCGAGTTCCTGCAGGAGTACGGCGCCAGCTATCCCATCTGGCTCGATCCGGACGGCGAGATCCAGACGGCGTACAGCACCATGGGCGTGCCCAACACCTTCCTGATCGGCCCGGACGGCAGGGTGCTGTGGAAGCACGTGGGCCCGGTGACGGCCGACAACGCGGAGCTGGTGCGGCTGATCGAAAAGTCGCTGCCGGCCGCTTCCTGAAGGGGGGGGATGATGACGGAGCTTGCGCGGCAGGCGTGCGAGGCGTGCCGGCGCGACTCGCCCCGTGTGACGCCGGAAGAGATGGAGACCTTGAAGCCGCAGGTGCCCGAGTGGACGGTGGCGGAGCGCGAGGGCGAGCTTCGTCTGGAGCGCCTGTTCGAGTTTCCGGATTTCGCGCAGGCGCTGGCGTTCACCAACCAGGTCGGCGCAATTGCGGAGGAGCAGGACCATCACCCGGCGCTACTGACGGAGTGGGGGCGCGTCACCGTTTCGTGGTGGACGCACACGATCCGCGGCCTGCACCGCAACGACTTCGTGATGGCGGCCAGGACGGACCAGGTGGCGAGCGGCGAGAGGTAATTCCCGGTCCGCAACAGACTGGGGGGGTACAGAGGAGCAGAGGGAAAAAGAGAGGAACAGAGGCTCGAACGCAGCTTCCTCTGTTCCTCTGTTTTTCCCTCTGTTCCTCTGTACCCAATGCCGTTCATCAGCCTGTCGATTTTGCAGGCTCATTCGGGATTGAACAAGCAAGATGAAGAACCGCAGGCTGCTCTCGATCGATCTCGGGAGCGCGTATACCAAGGTCGCCATCCGCAGGGACTGGAACGCCGGGTCGGACCTGCTTCGCGACCTGCCCCTGGCCTCGGACGAGGTGGACTTCTGCGTGCCCTCCGTCGTCGCGCGGATCGAAGGACAGGGCGGCACGCGGTGGACGATCGGCGCGGCGGCGGGCGCGCAGGCGCCGGGGGAGGGCGTCAGCATCTTTCGCTACTGGAAGGCGCGGCTGTTCTCCAGCACTCCGCTGGCCCAGGTGAGCCGCGACCAGATGGGGCAGTCGTCCGAGGCCCGCAGCACTGAAGACTACGAACAGGTCGCCATCCAGTTCTTCCGGGGGTTGCGCGAGAACCTGGAGCGGTCCGCGTACGGCGACGACATCGCGTCCAGCGCGGTGCGGGTGTGCGTGCCCCGCATCGACGGGGTGGACGCGGACGGGCGCATCGGGGGCATCCTGGACGCGGCCGGATGGAGGGCGGCGGGGGGGCGCGTCACCGTCTACGAGCCGGAATCCAACGCGTGCGGCATGTTCACGCGGGGACGCAACGCCACCTGGTATCCGCCGGCGCCCAGCTTTACCCCCCGCGCCGGGCGCTCGCTGCACCTGATGAAGATGCTGGAACCGGAAGGGCTTCTGCAGGCGCTGCGGCGGATGGAGGGGAGCTTTGGCGTGCTCGTGATCGACATCGGGGGGTTCACCACGGACTTCGGCTACGTGCAGTTCGACACCAGCTTCAGCTCCAACGACTGGCACCGCCCCACCATCGTCCAGCAGTCGTACGAGCTGGGCATCCGCGAGCTGGACCAGGCCGTCTACGACAGCCTGGACGAGGACGCGCAGCACGCCATCCGGCAGCTGTCGCCCAGCGAGTGGGACGCCGTGAAGGTGGACCTGTACCGCGGCGTCCCCGTCACCCTTGGCGACGCGCGTGGCAGGCCGCTGCGGATTGGCAGCGGGGAAGGGGCCGAGCGGACGGCCGAGGCGCTGCGGCGCTTTGCGGAGCGCGTGATCACGGTGCGCGACGCGTTCATCCGCGATCACGTGCGCGGGCCCATCAACGCGCAGACGCTCACCGGCGGCGGGTCCATGATCGACCCCGTGCGCACCGCCGTGGTGCAGGCCCTGTCCGCAGACGAGCAAGTCCAGGTGTTCGACCTTCTGGACGAGCAGGAGCCCCGGCGTACCCTTTCCCTCCGCGGCGGCGGCTACGTCGACGAGCGGGAGGTGGAAGCGCGCGCCCGCCGCAACCAGGAGCTGGTGCGCGGCGGCAGCGCCATCGGGGGAAGCAGCGTGTTCTTCGAGTGACGCTGGCGTCTCATCCCACATCCTGAAAAAGAATAGTCGTACAGAGGAACAGAGTCAGACAGAGTTTCATCTCGCGTTCTCTGTCTGACTCTGTTCCTCTGTACGATTAAGGTGTTGTTTTCCCGGATCGGTATCCCGGCGATTGACTTCCTGAGGAAGGCGCCGCTCCGGAGAGTGTCCTTACGATGGACTTTGGCGCCGACCGAAGGACCTCGCCGGCATAACCGAGGGGCTGGCTCCATACCCGGGAGCCAGCCCCTCGCGAGCCGAGAGCAGGTCCTTCGGTCGCGCGCAGCCTTGTCGTGTGACTTCTGGTTACACGTGGTGCGCTCCCTCAGGAAGTCACGTTCTCGCGTGACTTCAAACAACTGACGGCCGGCGCGCTCACTCCGGGACGGCGGCGTCGCGGAGGCGGCGGTGGCGGGCCTGGGCCTCGGCGGCCACGCGCGCCTCGTCCAGCCGGTTCAGGCGGGTGAGCAGGCGGATGAGCCGGTCGTAGTCCACGGCCAGCACACGGTGGTTGGGGTTGGGGACCCGCTCGTCGGCGCGGATGCCGGCCTGCAGCGCGTCCGCCGCCTCCCACTCGCGCCCCATCGACAGGTACGCGCTGGAGAGCGCCATGTGATAGCGAGACTCGCCGGGCATGCTCTCCGCGGCCAGGCGGTAGCGGTCGACCGCCTCGGCCCAGCGGCTCTGGCGGCCCAGCCGCACGCCCTCGTCGAACGCACGCTGGGCGCGCTGCATCCGCTGCACGGCCTCTTCCGCGGGAGAGGCGGCGGCGGGGGGCGGAGGCGGCGGCGCGGAGGGCGGCGCCACGGGCTGGCGGGGGTAGCACGCGGCCACCGCCAGCGGGGCCAGGACCAGGAGAATGCTGCGTACCTGCATGAGAATCCTGCGAATCCTGCGCAATCGGGGTTGAACGGGCGAACTCTACCGCGCGCCTCCTACCCCGTCAATCGGCGGATGTGGCGTCCGCGGCGCCGCGGGCGCGCAGGTGGTCCTTCACCCGGTCGTCGCGCGCCATGTCCAGCGGCCGGCGCCCATCCTCCGTGGCGGCGTCGACCCTGGCGCCGCGGTCCAGCAGCAGGTCGATGATCTCCGTCTTTCCGCTCTGCGCCGCCGAGTGCAGCGCGGTGAAGCCGCCGTGCTGCCGCGCGTTCACGTCCGCGCCGGCCTCCACCAGCAGCCGCACACCCTCCGCGGGCAGCGGGCCGGCGAGCGCGGCGTGCAGCGGTGTGTTGCGCATGGCGTTGATGGAGAACACGCCGGCGTCCGCGCCCCGCTCCAGCAGCAGCCGCACCGCGTTCAGGTGGCCGAAGAAGCCGGCCAGGTGCAGCAGCGTCCACCCGTCGTGCGCGAACTTCGTGACGAGCCCGGGCTCCGCGTCAAGCGCCGCGCGCAGCCGGCCGGTGTCGCCTAGGGCGGCGGCCTCGAAGGCGTCCGGCTGCCGGCCGTGCGCCAGCATCAGCTCCGCCAGGTCGCGCCGTCCGTGGTACAGCGCCATCATCAGCGGGCTGTCGCCGCCCTCGTCGCGCGCGGATGCCGCCTCCGCGTCACCCTGGAGAATGCCCCGCAGCCCGTCCGCATCCCCCGCCTTTACCGCCTCGATCATCCGCACAGCCACGCTCATTGATCCGCTCCGGTGGAACGTGAATCTTGCTTCGTTAGCAAAACTAAATATATTGTAGGCCATGGATGACACCGACGCAAGCATTTCGGTTCCGGGGGATGAGGACGCGCGGGCGGAGCGGCTGGCGGACCGGCTGCACTCGGCCAGCATTCACCTGCTGCGCCGCCTTCGCCGCCAGGACGATGCGTCCGGCGTAACGGCGCCGCACCTGTCGGCACTGTCGGTGCTGGTCTTCGGGGGCGCGCGGACGCTGGGGGAGCTGGCGCAGGCGGAGCAGGTGCGGCCGCCGTCCATGACGCGCATCGTCCGCAACCTGGAGCGCGACGGGCTGGTGGAACGCGAGCCGCACCCGGACGACCGCCGCTCCGTGCGCCTGCGCGCCACCGATGTGGGCCGCCGCATGCTGGAAGAGGGCCGCGCGCGCCGCGTTCACTCCCTGGCCGACCGCCTGCGCGCGCTGGACGCCGACGAACTGGCGTGCCTGGAGCGCGCCGCGGGGCTCATCGAAGGGATCGTGCGGGATTGAACGACGTCACCCTTCTTCCGCCGGCAGCGGCACGCCGGAGGGGAGCGAGGAGCCGGTGGCGTTCTCGACGGGAAAGTACAGGTTGCGGCTGGCGTGGCCCACGTACGATTCGATGAACCCCTTCACGTCGCGGATGCCCTCCGCCTCCCAGACGCAGACGGCGTGCGTGCCGTCGCGGGTGGGGATGCAGTGGTGCAGCGTCAGGAACGGGGGAAGCGCCCGGAAGGCGTGCCGGACGGCGGACCAGAAGGTATGGACGTCGCTTACGTAATGCTCCACCAGCACGAACATGCGGACCCTCCGGAGGGGTGGCGGCCAATCCCTTGCCGCCGCCGATCCCATGCAAAAAACGGGACCGGAGGACGTTCCGAATCCGCCGTCGCGTTCGCTTCTGAATCCTGCTCGATACCAGACCTTGAAAGAATGGGGGGTACAGAGGAACAGAGAGGAGCCAGAGGAACAGAGGAAACGCGTTCTTGATCCGTTCCTCTGCTCCTCTGTTCTCCTCTGCTCCTCTGTACCCCCAATGTTGTTGCGGTGATGGTGAAACGTACAGAGCCGGCGGAAACGATCATCCGCCGGCTCTGCGTGTTCTACGGGACGGATCTGATCAGACCGCGATCAGTCCTCCACCAGGTACGCGATGCCGAAGGCGCCTTCGCCCGCGTGCGTGCCGATGATGGGCGTGCCCGCCGAGGTGATGATGTCGACGTTGCCCCAGCGCTTGCGGATCTCGTCGGCCACCGGGTCCAGCATCTCGGGCGCGGCCACGTGCATGATGCCGAACCGCACCTTCTTTGCGCTCTTCGGCACCTTCTTTTCCAGGACCTCCAGCATCTTCGGCAGCGCGTTCTTGCGCCCGCGCACCCGGTCGATGGGGATCAGCTTGCCGGTCTGGTCGATGTCGAGCACGGGCTTGATGTCGAGCAGGCTGCCCAGCCACGCCTTGCCGCGCCCCACCCGCCCCGACGCCAGCGCCCGCTCGAAGGTGTCGAGCACGATGAAGAAGCCCGACTGCCGGCGCACCCGCTCCAGCTCGGCCACCACCTTCGCCGGCTCCCATCCCAGCTCGCCCAGCTCGCTGGCCTTCAGCGCCAGCAGTCCCTGCAGCAGCGAGCCGCCCTTGCTATCGAACAGGTGGATGGGCACCTCAGTGTCCGCGCGCTGCTTGGCGGCCATCTGCGCGCTGGCGAAGGTGCCCGAGAGCGCGGACGAGAGGAGGACCGCGATCACGCTCTCGCCCTCCTCCGCCGCGCGGCGAAAGCCCTCCATGAACGCGGCCGGCGTGGGCTGCGACGTGCTGGGGTGCGCGCCCTTCTTGAGCTGCTCCACGAACTCGTCGGCCGTGATGTCCACCCGGTCGCGCAGCACCTGGTTCTCGAAGATCAGGTTCAGCGGCACCAGGTGCATGCCGTGCGCGCGCACGATCTCGTCGGGGAGGTCGCAGGCGGTGTCGGTCACCACGCTTACCGGGCGCCGCGCCAGCGTCATGTGGCCGGCCGCCGCCCGCTCGGCCACGGCGTGCTGGGCGTGCATGTCCTCGGCCTTGTGCGACGCCAGCCGGCCAAAGCCGCGCAGGTAGCCGAACACCGCCTCGGGCTCGTCGGTATGCACGTGCACCTTCAGCATGTCGCCGCTGCGGATGACCACCAGCGAGTCGCCCCGCTCGCGCAGCCAGGCGCGCACCACGTCCTGCTCGGGAAGGGCGTCGCCGCGCACCAGCGCCTCGGTGCAGAAGCGGTACTGCTCCTCGGCCCCGAAGTCCGCCTCGGCCGCGGCAAAGACGGAGGGCTCGGCGTCGTACTCGGGCGTGTCCTCGAGCGCCACCAGCGGGTCGCCGGAAAGGTAGCCCGAGATCCCCTCGAGGATGTGGACGAAGCCCTTGGCGCCCGCGTCGACCACGCCGCGCGCCTTGAGCGCCGGCAGCAGCTCGGGGGTGTTGGCCAGCGCCTCGCGCGCCTTGACCAGCAGCCGCTCGAACAGCACCACGAAGTCGGAGTGCTGCAGCCGCTCGGCCTCGTCGGCGATGGCGCGCATGATGGTGATCATGGTGCCTTCCACCGGCTTTTCGAGCGCCTTGTAGACGTGCTCGGTGGCGCTGCGCAGCACCTGGCCGAACTCGCTTACCCGCAGCCGCGCCCGGTCGCCGATGGCGTCGGCCATCCCCAGGAGGAAGTGCGAAAGGATCATCCCGCAGTTGCCGCGGGCGCCCATGATCCCCGCGTTGGCGGCGGCGCGGGCCACGGCCCCCAGCGACATCTCGCTGCTGCGCTTCAGCTGGTCGGCGATGGAGCCGATGGTGAGCGCCAGGTTGGTCCCCGTGTCGCCGTCGGGGACGGGAAACACGTTGATGCGGTTGAGGTCCGCGCGGTGCCGGTTCACGTACTCGGCGGACATGATGAGCGCGCCACGGAGGCCCGCGCCGTCCAGGTATGTAGTGTCCATGCGGAAAATAGTAGCCTTCGGTGGGCGCGGCGGCCAGCGCGCACGCCGGTGTGGCGTGCCGGGCCGCCCCGCCGCGGCCCCCCGCGGGGGACCGGCCGGAGCCTTGGGGCGGGCGTGAAGAGCGTCCGCAACCTGCACCCTGAACACACCCCATGCAAGGGGCGGGCACATCGCCGGGTAGTACTTAAGCTTATCAAACGTTTGGATACCCACGCCCCGCCACCTAAGACTACCGCCGGGACCTTTTAGCAATGCGCTTGGGCTGAGCCTCCGCCTTAACCGGCACCACGTGAAGTTTTCCCGTAGCTGCGTCAGGAGCATTCACTGCTGCCAGACGGTACTCGATCGTGAATGCTGACGCCATTTCGTACGAAGGGAATCTGACATGTAAACCGGTCAGCGTCTCGGTTAAATGGTGGTTTAACCGCGGCAACACGTAGTGAAATTCCCAATGATCACCAACGTCCGTCCATCGCACAAAGCAGATCGGCCTCGGTGACATAGATGCCGTCTTCTTGGTCGTCGGAGTTGGCTTCTGCCCTGGTGCCGTCGGAGGAGTCGGAGGCGGCGGCAGCGCATCATCAGCAAAGACGCTGACAACCTTCGGAATGCGGAAAAAAATGTTGAGGTCCTCTGCTGGTACAGTTCCTGTGTTCGAAACGACGAGGCGCAGTTCTTGGGTGCGGCCCGTGTCGTTCGCATGCTTCCAGGCCAAGAGGTAATATTCTGCGCTCTGGGCGAAGTACCTTACCCGGGCTGTGTTGGCTTGCGTGGCCATGAACTCGCCAGTAGAGGCAAGCGCCTCCAGAAAGGGAGCGCTCAGTTCCAGCATCTCGCTCCTAGTCTTTGCTTGCTTTGCTAGTCCACGCCAAGACTCCACGCTCTTAGCTGGATGCAAAGGGGCAATCTGTGCCGCCACCCAACGCTGAGCATCCTCATTCGTAACAACCACATCGGGCTTGAGAGGGATCTCACAAGTGGCGCCTCCGCTCGGGAATCCGATGCTTAGGCGGGGGAGGTTAGTCTTAGCCTCTCGCAGTTGTTGCTTCAGGTCTTGGATCTGCTTCTGTCTCTTATCTGGCTGTGGGGGAATTCGGAGTTCTTCCCTCAGTGCCCTTGATGCTACACCGTAGGTATGCGCCCGGACGGCAAATGGATCATCGTCCGTGATGAGCACGACCTGCTCTTCGGGATGCTTCGCCCGATAGTCCAGAATCGCTGCCAGTATGCAATCATCTTGAGAATGAGCATCGAGTCCAATGGCAGCCATATCATATCCAACCAGCTGGGTTTCGCAGCTGAGTGTAACCGAACTCTCAATCGTGCCCTCTCCGTCGATTGCAATCTCACGGACTGCCCTCAAGGTTTTCCGTGCGCGATCACGGATGTGCTCTACCGGATGACTTTCTCGGTGTTTTGTGAGTTCCCAACTAACCACCCCAGCAATCTTCAGATGAACGTTATCGGCACCCAACTCCTCCGGCCAATCGATTTTCTCGAAAGCGCGGAAGTGCAGGAAGATGTTCGTGTCAGGGAAGGCCGTGATTGAATGCTTTCTGACCTTTTGCGACCGCGGAGGTGTCATCTGGTTACTGAGAAACAAGGTCCGGATGCGCAGCAACGATCCAAAAACCGTTGGGGAGACGGCGCGCTATGTGCAATTCCAATAGTGATAAGATAGTACCAGGCCCGCTGTCCAAGTAGGCCTCCCAAGGTGCCATCGGAACTCTGACCATCACGCGAGCAACGGCCCCCCCCTCGCGCGCGGCGCGGCGGCGCGGCAGGTTGTCCGCGGGGCTCCGCGCATCCCATCCATCCACCGGAAACCGACCGATGGCCCAGCAGCACTTCATTGGCGCCCACACCGTCGACAACGGCGGCATCCACATGGCCGCCCGGCGCGCCGGCAGCGCGGAAATGCGCGCGCTGCAGTGCTTTACCGCGATCCCGCGCTTCTACGGCGACAAGTCCACCATCAAGCCCGAACGGGTGGAGCGCTTTCAGGCGGCGCTGCGCGACGCCCGGATCAAGCCGGAGCACGTGGTCATCCACGCCGCCTACGTCCTGAGCGTGGCCACGGCCGAGCCGGAGAAGTGGGAGCGCGCCGCCGCCGGCCTTACGATGGAGATGAAGCGCTCCAACGCGCTGGGTGTGGGCGCCGTCTGCTTTCACCCCGGCTCCGCCACGGACGGCGATCCCAAGGCCGCGGCCAAACGCGTGGCCGACGCCATCACCCGGGCGCTCAAGGAATCGTTCGGCCCCACGCGCCTTCTCGTCGAGAACACGGCGGGGGCGGGAAAGACGGTGGGGCGCACGGCGGAGGAAGTGGCCGACATCCTGCGCCACGTGCCCGGCGAGCTGCGGGAGCGCACGGGGTACGGGCTGGACACCTGCCACCTGTTCGCCAGCGGCTGGGCGATTCACGAGTCGCAGGCCCGGCAAAAGGAGATCCTGGACGAGTGGGAGCAGACGGTGGGCGAGGCGCCGGGCTTCTTTCACCTGAACGACAGCGAAGGCGCGTTCGCCAGCAACCGCGACCGCCACATGCTGCTGGGCGACGGGCAGATCGGCGCCGAGCCGTTCCGCTGGCTGCTGGCCGACCCGCGCAGCCGCGGCATTCCGCTGATCCTGGAAACGCCGCAGCAGAACTACGAGATCGGGGACGACGACGACTCGGCGGACCCGTACGACCTGCGGATGATGGAGCTGCTGACCGGTTTCTCCAAACAGAAGAAATAATATGCGATGGATTCCGTCCGCCGCCGCCGCGGCGCTTCTCGCCTCGTGCATGGCCGTGCAGATGCCTCCTCCGCCGCCGCCCTCGTCCGGACCCGCGACGCCGTCCGGGTCCGCCCCTTCCAGCGGCCAGCGGCTGGTGGAGCAGATGGTGGAGGCGGTGAACGCCCACCGTCGCGCCGCGCGCTGCCCGGAGCTGGCGTGGCTCCCCGAGGCGGCGCGCGCGGCGCAGGCGCACAGCGACGACATGGCGCGCCGCGACTACTTCGACCACACGTCGCCGGACGGGCAGGGGCTGGCGGACCGGCTGCGCGTGCACGGCGTGCCCTGGCGCGCCATCGCCGAGAACATCGCGCTGCACCCGGGGGCGCCGCGCGACGTGCTGGCGGGGTGGGTGGCCAGCCCAGGGCACCGCCGCAACCTGGACAACTGCGTGTACACGCACCACGGCATCGGCCTGCGCGACGGGCTGTGGACGCACGTCTTCGTCACCCCGCCCCCCGCGCCCGCCGGCCGATGAGCGACGAGATCCGCGCGCGCCGCGAGAACCGGCGCCGCTTCCTGGAGCACCTGTATCGCTGCTCGGAAGAAGAGACGACGGAGTACCAGGACGGATACGACGTGGCCGACGAGCTGGGGATCACCCGCCAGGACGCGGAGCGCATCGTCCGCTACCTGGAGGACCACGGCTTCGTCACCAAGACGGGGCGCACGGGGCTGGTGCTGCGCATTACCGCGCAGGGCATCGACCACGTGGAATCAGCGGCAAGCGCATCGGAGGACGCGTGATCCTCACCTCCCTTTCGGAGTCGGCCCCGTACGAGGCGCTGGGCGAGCGGATCGCCGCAGGGCTGCGCTGGCTTCGGTCGATGGACCCGGCGATCGCGGACGGCCGCCACCCCATCGACGGCGACGCGGTGTTCGCGCTGGTGGCGACGTACGAGACGGGGCCGGGGACGGAGAAGCGCTTCGAGACGCACGTGCGCCACGTGGACCTGCAGTACGTGGCCGACGGGCACGAGCGCATCCTGCACACCCCCGCCGCCGCGCTGACGGTCGAGACGCCGTACGACGACGCGGCCGACATCACCTTCTACGCCGAGCCGCCCTTCGCCAGCTCGCTGCTGATGCGCCCGGGCGACCTCGCCGTCTTCTTTCCGGACGACGCGCACAAGCCCGGCTGCATGGCGGGCGGGCGCCACACCGTAAAGAAGGTGGTGGTGAAGGTGCGCGTGGACTGACTCACCCCGAGTCCCCCAAAAGAATAGTCTCACGCAGAGGACACAGGCCGCAGAGGAAACTTTCCCTCTGGGCCTCTGCGGCCTCTGCGTGCCACATTCTTTTGCCGTATCCGGTCCGTACCATTCCGCCATCCCACGCCCCGCCCTCCGCATCGATCGGCAAGGACACGGCGGGTGATGGGAAACGCCTGATCCGTGCGCACCCTCCTCTGGCGCCGGATTAACACCGAAAAACATCTCCTTGCATCTGTTACGAACCCATTGCATGTTACAAAGGCACTCACAATCCGTCACCATCCTGTCGTAGCGCCCGAACCCGTCGGTGCGTTCGGCCGAACGTTCGATCCATTGTGCGGTCCCCCCGCTGAGCCCTGCCGGGACGCCCCGGCGCATTCACGCAATCCATCCAGCCACACCCCGACCCGAGGAGGCCACGTTCCGCGCGCGGTTCCCGTCCAGAAAGACTCCCCGTCTTACCGAGGTAAACCGATGAGAAGAAAATCGTATTTGCTCGTGCTGGCGTGCGCCCTGGGGTTGTGGGCCGCGCCGGCCGCCGCGCAGCAGCGGCAGGTCACCGGCACCGTGACGGCCGAAGGGGGCGAGCCCCTGGCCGGCGCCCGCGTGGCCATCACCGGCACCAGCCAGGGCGTGCAGACCAGCGCCGGCGGACGCTACGAGATCAGCGTGCCCGCCGGCGACGTGCGCCTTACCGTGTCGCGCATCGGCTACAACACCCGCGAGGTGGCCGTCCCCGCCGGGCAGAACACCTTCAACGTGCAGCTGCAGGCCTCGGTGCTGAGCCTGGAGGCGCTGGTGGTGACCGGGCAGGCCACCACCGTGGCCCGCCGCAACCTGGCCAACGCCGTGGCCTCGGTGAGCGGCGACGAGGTGAACCGCGCCCCCGCCCAGACCGTGGACCAGGCGCTGGCCGGCAAGATCCCCGGCGCCATCATCAGCGCCAACAGCGGCGCGCCGGGCGGCGGCATCCAGGTGGACCTGCGCGGCGTGTCGTCCATCAACGCCAGCGCCGAGCCCCTGTGGGTCATCGACGGCGTGGTGATGAGCAACCTGGCCATCCCCAGCGGCCAGAACGCCATCACCGACGCCATCGCCGGCGATGACGGCAGCGTGCAGGACAACGCCACCAACCGCATCGCCGACCTGAACCCGGCCGACATCGAGAGCGTGGAGGTGCTCAAGGGCGCCTCGGCGGCGGCCATCTACGGCAGCAAGGCCAGCAACGGGGTGATCATCGTCACCACCCGCCGCGGCCGCGACGGCACCCCCCGCTTCAGCCTGAGCCAGCGGATGGGCTACTACGAGCTGTCCAACACGCTGGGCAGCCGCCGCTTTACCCTGCAGGAGGCGCTGGAGCAGTACGCGCCGGCGCCCGGCCCCGACGCCACCCCCGAGCAGATCGCGGCCCACCCGGCCAACGTGGCCAACATCACGGCCCTGTACGGCAACGGCACGCACTACGACCACGAGCGCCACCTGGCCGGCCAGCGCGAGCTGGGCCGCGAAACCAGCATGAGCGTGAGCGGCGGCAGCGGCGGCACCCGCTACTTCGCCTCGGGGCTGGTGATGGACGAGCCGGGGATCATCGAGAACACCGGCTTCGAAAAGCAGTCGCTGCGCGTGAACCTGGACCAGGCGCTGGGGCGCGGGGTCGAGATCACCCTGAACACCAACCTGCTGCACAGCCGCAGCGACCGCGGGCTCACCAACAACGACAACCGCAGCGTGAGCTACTACGTGGCGCTGTCGGGCACCCCGGCGTTCGTGGACCTGCGCCGGCAGGGCGCGCTGTTCCCCAACAACCCCTTCGGCCCCAGCAACCCGCTGCAGACGGCGGCCCTGCTGCAGAACGCCGAAGACGTGTGGCGCTTCATCGGGTCCGGCTCGGCGCGCGTGCCGCTGCTGGAGCGCGACGAGCAGTCGCTGCGCATGGTGTTCAGCGGCGGCGCCGACTTCTTTCGCCAGCGCAACCGCCTGCTGAGCCCGGTGGACCTGGAGTACGAGGCGGCGCTGGAAGAAGAGGCGGGCACCTCGATCCTGGCCAACAGCGACAACCTGAACCTGAACGGCAACGCCAACCTGGTGCACACCTGGGCGCCGTCGTCGTTCACGGCCACCACCTCGCTGGGCGTGCAGTACGAGGACCGCGACCTGGGCATCAACCGCGTCATCACCCGCGGGCTGGTGGCGGGGCAGGGCGGCGTGGACGACGGGCCGGCGCCCTTCGTCATCGAGAACCGGCAGCGGGTGCGCGACTTCGGCATCTTCGCGCAGGAGGAGTTCCTGGCGCTGGACAACCGCCTGCTGCTGACCGCCGGCCTGCGCGCCGACCGCAGCAGCAACAACGGCGACCCCGACGAATACCACCTGTATCCCAAGGCGGCCGCGTCGTACCGCTTTCCCGGCCTGCTTCCCCGCGTGGACGAGCTCAAGCTGCGCGCGGCGTACGGCGAAACGGGCAACCTGCCGCTGTGGGCCGACAAGTACACCGAGATGTCGACGGCCAACAGCATCGGCGGCTTCAAGGGGATCATCGTGCAGGGCGTGACGGGCGCGCCCGACATTCGCCCCGAGCGCATGCGCGAGCTGGAGGGCGGCTTCGACCTGGCCCTGCTGGACGGGCGTGCCAGCTTCGAGTTCACCGCCTACGACCAGCGCATCACCGACCTGCTGCTGCGCCGCACGCTGAACCCGTCGTCGGGCTTCGTCACCCAGATCTTCAACGGCGGCGAGCTGCACACGCGCGGCATCGAGATGGGGCTGGTGGGCACGCCGGTCCAGCGCGAAAACTTCGGCTGGACCACGCGGGCCACGTTCTACACCACGAAGAGCACCGTGGAGAACCTGCCGGTGCCCAGCTTTCGCACGGGCGCGTTCGGCAGCACCGCGCTGGGCGTGTTCCAGATCGAGGAGGGAAAGAGCTCCACGCAGATCGTGGGGCGCGACGTGGACGCCGACGGCAACGTGATCGAGCGCCAGCTGGGCGACGCCACCCCCGAGTTCAAGATGGGCTTCAGCAACGAGGTCACGGTGGGCTCGTTCAGCCTGTACGGGCTGGTGGACTGGCAGCACGGCGGCGACCTGATCAACCTGACCCGCCTTCTGTACGACGCGGGCGGGGTGAGCCCCGACTACGCGCTCCCCTCCGGGGTGGCCGCGCCGCGCGACGTCGCCGACTGCTACCCCGGCTGCTCGGGGATCGAGCGCATCTCGGGCTTCGGCACCTACACCAAGCAGTACATCGAGGACGCGTCGTACGTAAAGCTGCGTGAGGTGTCGCTGGCGTGGCGGGTGCCCGCCAGCCTGCTGGGGCGCGTCCCCGGCCGGGTGCGCGACGCCGGCATCACCCTCTCGGCGCGCAACCTGATGACGTGGACGGACTACACCGGACTGGACCCGGAGGTGAGCAACTTCGGGACGCAGCAGATCGCGCGTGGCGTGGACGTGGCGCCGTTCCCGCCCAGCCGCAGCTTCTGGCTCACCTTCAACTTCGGATTCTGAGCCATGACCAGACGAATGATCGGAATGCGGCGCCCGCTGGCCCTGCTGGCCGTGCTTTCGGCCACGGCCGCCGGCGCCTGCGGCGACCTTACGGTGCCGGACTACAACAACCCGGCGGTGGACGAGTTCGTGAACAACCCCACCCCCGGCGCCGTGCGCGCCGCGGCCACGGGGCTGCAGATCGGCGCGCGGCTGGGGCTTACGGACCGTACCGGGTACGTGGCCATGCTGGGCGTGGTGGGGCGCGAAAGCTACATCATCGACAGCTCCGACCCGCGCTACGTGAGCGAGCTGCTGCAGGGCCCGCTCAGCAACAGCGGCGCCTTCGGGGCCGGCATGTGGACGCCGCGCTACGCCAACATCCGCGGCGCCAACCTGCTGCTGGCGGCGCTGGAGAACGCGGAGGGCTTCACCCCGGCCGAGATGGAGGCCATCCGCGGGTGGGCCAAGACCTTCCAGGCGCTGGACTTTCTCCTGGTGATCAACACGCGCGACGTCAACGGCGCGCCGATCGCCGTGGAGGGCGACGTGAACGCGCCGGCGCCGTTCGTCGGCAAGGCGGCGGTGTTCCAGCACATCGTCGCGCTGCTGGAGCAGGGCCGCACGCACCTGCAGGCCGGGGGCGCCTCGTTCCCCTTCTCCATCGGCCGCGGGCTCAGCGGGTTCGACACGCCGCAGACCTTTCTGCAGCTGAACCGGGCGCTGCGGGCGCGGGTGGCGGTGTACATGGGCGACTACGCGGGGGCCGTCACCCTTTTTCCGCAGACGTTCCTGAACACCGCGGGCGAGCTGGACGCGGGGGCGTACCACACCTACGCCAGCTCCGAGGGCCAGGGCAACGACCTGGCCAACGAGTTCAACTACGCGCGGCCGGCGCTGGTGACCGACGCCGAGACGCAGGCGGGGAGCACGGCGCTGGACCGGCGGGTGCTGCAGAAGATCGGCCCGCACCCGTCGCCGCGCTCGCAGCAGGGCGTGTCGTCGGACAAGGCGTTCCTGATGTACCCCGACGCCTCGGCGGACCTGCCCCTGATCGACAACGAGGAGCTGATCCTGCTGCGGGCCGAGGCGCGCTGGTTCACGGGCAACAAGGCGGGTGCCATGGCCGACCTGAACCTGATCCGCGCCGAGGCGGGCGGGCTGGCCCCCATCGCGGGGGTGCCGGCGACGGACGCGGCGTTCGTCGACCTGCTGCTGAAGGAGCGCAAGTACTCGCTGATGTTCGAGGGGCACCGGTGGATCGACGCCCGGCGGTTCGGGCGGCTGGATACGCTGGGCCGCGACGTGTCCACCCACGTCATCGTGCCGCGCTGGGCCATTCCCGAGTCGGAGTGCCTGGCCCGCGGCCTGCCTTCCCCCTGCGACCTGGGCGCCTGACGCCCTCGCGGGACTGAACCACGAGGCGCCGCACGGACTTCCGTGCGGCGCCTTCAGTTCATCCCGCTCCACAAAAAGCGTGGGGGTACAGAGGAACAGAGGAAACGCCAGAGGAGCAGAGGCCCGCACGAAGGGTTCCCTCTGCTCCTCTGGCTTTTCCCTGTTCCTCTGTACCCAACCCTGCCCCGTCCGTCGATTCCCCGGACGGACGGGGGATCACCGCCGCCTCAGGCGATGATGCGGTGCATGGGGACCGTGATCCGCCGGTTGCGCGCCTTTTCCTCGTACATGGCCCTGTCGGCGCGCAGGATGGCGCCGTCGATCTCTTCCGCGCCGTCGAAGCCGGCGGCGCCGATGCTCACCTGCAGTTCCAGCGGCGCGCCGCCCTGGCCCGCCACCGCCGCATTGGCGGCCTCCAGCGCGGCGCGCACGCGCGGCACCACGTCGGCGGGAAGGGCGGCGGGGAACAGCACCAGGAACTCGTCGCCGCCCCAGCGATACACGCGGTCGGTGGGACGCACGCCGCCGCGCACCGTGTCGGCCAGCCGGCGCAGCAGCTCGTCGCCCGCGGCGTGGCCGTGGGCGTCGTTCACGGACTTCAGGTTGTCCATGTCCAGCATCATCGCCGTGCCAAAGCGCGCGCCCACCGCCTCCAGCCCCACGCCGTCCTCGTACGCGCGGCGGTTCAGCGCGCCCGTCAGCGCGTCGTACAGCGACACGCGCTGCAGCCGGTCGTGCGCCAGGGAAAGCTGCGCGCGGGCGTCGTCGGCCTCGCGCTTGGCGTCTTCCAGCAGCACCACCACCATCCCGTAC
The DNA here is from genome assembly GCF_036399255.1 of Longimicrobium sp. Taxonomy (GTDB): domain Bacteria; phylum Gemmatimonadota; class Gemmatimonadetes; order Longimicrobiales; family Longimicrobiaceae; genus Longimicrobium. The sequence continues at coordinate 2,018 of NZ_DASWNM010000164.1, read as the reverse complement.
CCCAGCACCACCTGCAGCAGCAGGTCGAAGTAGCTGTTGTACTGAAGGAGAAAGTCCAGCGGCCCCGCCGGCGGAGTGAGCGCCGGCAGGCCGTCCGTGGCGAACGCCGCCGCGTACCCTGTCCACAGCGTCGCGATCATCCCGAACACCGCGCCGGTGGCCCGGCTGCCCAGCGTGGCGCGGCTGGGCGGCAGCCGCAGCAGCAGCCAGGCGCACAGGGCGAACGGCCCCGCCACCAGCGGCGCCTGCAGCAGCATCACCCCGTTCAGCAGCACGCCGGGAAGCACGGAGGTGAGCACCGCGTACGCCACCACCGCGGGAACGGCGTGCCGCAGCACCCGCGCCGGCCGCACGCCCATCACGTAGTTCAGCGTGCCGCACACCAGGTGCACCACGAACAGCAGCTTGCCCGCCTGGTACAGCAGGTTGGCGCCCCGGATCGCGACGGGGCCCGCGTCCAGCATGGGCAGGACGGTGTACTGCGCCAGCACGCCGCACAGCGCGGCCAGCAGCCAGATCCAGGCGCGCGTCCACTCGCGAAAGTACGGCTGGCGCCGCGGATGGCTGCGCAGCAGGGCCGTGAACAGCCCCACCAGCAGCAGCGCGCCGCCGGTCTGCGTCAGCAGGCCGATGAAGGAGATGAGGGCGCCGATGTCGTCAGGGTACATGGGCGGGGATCTCTGGTTGGATGCGGCCGGGGCGGTGGGGACGTGCGGCCCCGGCCGGAAAGGACCAGCGGCGGAGGGTCAGCCGCCGGAAAGGCGCTTTCGCTCGCTGCGCTCCAGCTTTTCGCGGGCTTTGGCGTCGCGGGGGCGCTCGCCGGGGTAGCGGACGGTCACCTCCACCCCGCCCATCATGGCGAACCCGCCAATGCGCAGGATGGGTGCGTGGGGATCGGTGGGCAGCGGCACGGTGCCGTTCTGGCTGAAGCCGCCCATCAGCGCCAGGCCGTTCATGTCCACGTGCACGCCGGGGGGAACGATGATCTCGGCGCCGCCCATCACCGCGAACACGATCACCTCCGTGACGCCGGGGCCAAAGCGCGCCTCGCGAAAGTCCAGCTCCGCGCCGCCCATGAACGCCACCACGTAGATCTGCTTCGCCGGCGTCCACAGCCCCTTCTTCTCGGCGCCGCCCATGATGCCGATGATGATCTGCCGCTCCGACACGTGCGCGCCCACGGACGGGCTCACGAAGGTGCGCGCGCCGGGCGCCGGCGTGGCGTCGGCGGCGATCACCGGCAGGTCCGAGACCAGGCCGCGCAGGTCGTCGAGGGTGGCGGCCGAGTGGGCGCGGTCGAGCCGCTCTTCCAGCGCTTCGGCCGTCAGGTTGTCGTAGGCAAAGTGCTCGCACAGCTGGGTGATGATGCGCTCGCGCGTCTGCTCCAGCGGGACGGGTACGGGGGTGGGCTGGGACATCTTCAGGAACTCACACTGTAGGGGCGCACGCGAACAGGTGCGGCATCCGCGCAACGTACGCGCGGTGCCGGGGGGCGGCAAGCACGGCATGATGCCAGCTTCTACACACATTGGGGCACGCACGTTGCTTCTGTTACGCGTACCGCAGGGCTGGTCCTACACACGCGAGGGAGCAACACCATGCTGAACCGACTGATGACGATGGCCGCGCTGGCACTTGCGCTGGGCGCCGCGGCCTGCACCGCGAAGGTTGAAGACGAGGGACAGGCGCCGGACGTGGACGTGAGCGGCGGCGAGATGCCCAAGGTGGACGTGGACCCCGCCAACGTGAACGTGAGCACCGACACGCAGACGGTGGTCACGCCCGACGTGAACGTCACGCCCTGACGGCAGGCGGGCCGCATCGCGGCAGGCAATACGGCGCCCCCGGCGGATTGTTTCCGCCGGGGCGTTTTTAGTGCGGGAGTGCGGGAGTGCGGGAGTGCGGGAGTGCGGGAGTGCGGGAGTGCGGGAGTGCGGGAGTGCGGGAGTGCGGGAGTGCGGGAGTGCGGGAGTGCGGGAGTGCGGGAGTGCGGGAGTGCGGTTCGTGCACGGAGTGCG
>NZ_DASWNM010000163.1:0-42755 GCF_036399255.1 Longimicrobium sp. | reverse complement strand
CGGTGGGGGTGGTGAAGCGCACCTCCAGCGAGTCCAGCAGCACCGCGCCCGCCGTGCCCGTCTGCGCCGCCCCGCCCGTGCGGGTCAGCACGCCGCTGGCGACCGCCGTGGCCGTGAAGCCCGCCGCCGGGAGCGTGCCGGACGTGGCGGACGCGGTCTGCGCCGCGCCCAGGCTGGTGCCCAGCGTCCACGCCGCGCGGGCGATGCCGTCCGTGCCCGTGGTGCGCGTCGCGGGCGAGACGGATCCGCCGCCGCCCGCGCTGAAGGCGACGGTGGCGCCGGGGACCGGGTTTCCGTGCGCGTCCGTCACCCGCACCGCCAGCGAGTCCGCCAGCGCCACGCCCGGCGCCCCGGTCTGCGCGTCGCCGCCCACCCTGGCGATGGCGGCGGGCGCGCCGGCGTTCGCGGTGGCGGTGAAGGCCAGCATCTCCGTCGCGCCGGAGAGGTTGGCCGTCGCCTGGTAGGTGCCCGCCGCGGTGGGGAGCCGCCACGCGGTGCGCGCGTAGCCGTTCGCGTCCGTCGTGGAGGTGGCGGGCGCCAGCACGCCGGGGCCGGCCCACTGGATGACGGCGCCCTGGATCGGCGCGCCGGTGGGGGTGGTGAAGCGCACCGCCAGTGAGTCCAGCAGCAGCGCGCCCGCCGTGCCGGTCTGCGTCACGCCGCCCGTGCGGGCCAGGGTTCCGCCGGCGACCATCGTCGCCGTGAAGGGCGCCGCCGCCAGGGTGCCGAAGGTGGCGGACACCGTCTGCGGCGTGCCCAGGGCGGTGCCCAGCGTCCACGCGGTGCGGGCGAAGCCGTCCGCGTCCGTGGTGCGGGTAGCGGGCGAGACGGAGCCTCCGCCCGCCGCGGAGAAGGCGACGGACTGGCCGGAGATCCCGTTGCCGTGCTGGTCGGTCAGCCGCACCGCCAGCGAGTCCGCCAGCGCGACGCCCGGCGCCCCGGTCAGCGTGCCGCCCAGCACCCGGACCAGCGAGGCCGGCGCGCCGGGGGTGGCGACGGCGCGGAAGGTGGCAAAGACCAGCGCCTGCCCGGTGGCGGGATGGACGGCGCGCGCCTCCACCTTCTGCGTGTCGCGCGCGGTGGTGCCCAGCGTCCAGCGCTCCTGCGCCCGGCCGTCCTCGTTGGTCAGCGCGGTGCCGGCGAACACGGAGCCGCCGCCGGTGACCACGACGAAGTTGACCACCTGCCCCTCGACCGGCTTCCCCTTGTCGTCCGTGACCTCCACCACCAGCGGCTGCGGCAGCTCCGTGCCGGCGGTGGCGGTCTGCAGGTCGCCGGAGACGATGTCCAGGCTGGCGGGCGGGCCGGCCGGGTCCGGTCCCGTGCCGTCGCACGCCATCAAGCCAAGGCCGGCCAGGGCGAGCAGAACGGAGCGGATCGATGAAAGGCGCATGTCTACATGGAGGCTGGTGTGGCGGGATTCCGACGGATGAAACCTATCGGTCGTGGAGGCGCAGGGTAAGCCGCGGGCTGCAAGGGGCCATGCCGTTCCGCCTCGCCGTGCGTCTTTGGCGTGGCGCGCGATTGCGTCCGCTCCCGGCCGCGGCGTCGCATCCCCCGATTCCGCCACAATGCAAACGACAATGAAGGCCGCACGCAGAAACGCGGAGGATGCGGAGAGAAGCTTTTCTCCGCGTCCTCCGCATCCCCGCGTGATCCCGAATCCGGGAAAACAACCCCTTCACAGGTACAGAGGAACAGAGTCAGACAGAGGAGCCCGGATGGAATTCATCTCGCTTTCTCTGTCTGACCCTGTTCCTCTGTACGATTGTTCTTTTTCAGGAGCCGGACGAGTCCCCGATCAAGCCGCGGCCACCAGTACGGGAGTGCCGGCGCGATGAGGGGCGGGCTGCCGCGGCGCCTCGTCCTGCAGGCGGAACGAGGCGGCCAGGGCGTGCAGCCGCGCCGCCAGGCCGTTCAGCGACTCGTCCGCGCCGTCGGCGGGGGCGTGGCCGGAGCCCGCGAGCGCGGCGATGGTGGCCAGGGCGACTTCCAGCTGCTCGGCCAGGGCCGACATCTCCTGCGCGGCGGCGGCGTTCTCTTCGGCCACGGCGGCCACGGATTCCAGCATGGCCGCCGACCCGTTCACCTGCCCGGCGATGCTGCGCGTTTCCCCCGACAGCATCTGCACCAGCGACTCGCTGTTCTCCAGCGCCTGGAAGATGGTGTCGAGCGCCTGGCCCACCTCGGTGGCGCGCGCGGCGGTCGCCTGCACGCCGGCCGCGCTGTGCTCCATCTCGGCGACCGTCTGGTCCACGTCGCGCCGCAGCTCTTCCACCACCACCACCGTGCGCCGCGCGGCCGCCGCCGCGCTCTCCGAAAGCGCCCGCACCTCCGCCGCCACCACGGCAAAGCCGCGCCCGGCGTCGCCCGCGCGCGCGGCCTCGATGGCCGCGTTCAGCGCCAGCAGGTTGGTCTGGCTGGCGATCCCCGTGATGGTCTGCGCGAACTCGGCGATCTGGGCCGAGTGGCGCTGCAGCCGGCGCACGCTCTCCACGTTCCCGGCCACCACCTGGCCGGCCTCGGCGGTGCCGCTGGCCACCGCGCGCACCCGGCCGCCGCCCTCCCGGGCCGTGGCCACGGACTCGCGCAGCGCGCCCGACATGCGCTCCGCCCCTTCGGCGATGCTGGCCACCGAGGCGGACATGGCGCCGGTCTGGTGAAATGCCTCCTGCGCGGCGGCCGCCTGCTCCTCGGCCCCGGCGGTGATCTGCCCCAGGGCCTCGGTCAGGTGCTGCACGGAGTCGCGCGTCTCGCCGGAAAGCACGGTGAGCTCGGCCGCGTGGCCGGCCAGCGCGCCGCCCGCGCCCTGGATCTGCCCCATCACCCCGCGCAGGTCGCCGGTCATGCGGTTGAAGGCGCGCGCCATCTGCCCCACCTCGTCGTCGCCGGCCACGTGCACGTCCTCGCCCGTCAGGTCGCGGGCGGCGATGCGCTCGGCGCGGGCGGCCACGCGCTCCACCGGCCAGGTGACGGCGCGGTTCATGGCCCTCGCCACCGCCAGCCCCGCCACCAGCAGCGCCGCCAGCAGCAGCAGCCCGGTGAGCTGCGTGGCCGATTCGCCCGTGTCGACCGCGGCCGTCAGCTGGTCCGCGGCGGCGTGGTGCCCGTCCTCCAGCGTCCCCAGCGGCTCGCGCAGGGCGTCCAGCTGCCGCACCATGGCGGCCAGCTCGCCCTCCACGTCCGCGGTGCCGGGCGCGGCGGCGGCCACGCGCGCGGCGATCCGCGCGCCGGCCGCGGCGTAGGCGTCGCGCGCCTGCGCGGCTTGCGCGGCCATCGCCCGGCGCTCGGCCGAAAGGCCGGGAAGGCGGCCGTACTCGGCCATGCGGTCGCGGACCTGCCCCGCGTTCTCGGCATGGAAGTCCAGCCAGTGCGTGCGCTGCGCCGCGTCGCCGGCGCGGGCGGCGTGGTGCAGCGCCACCAGCATCTGGTACGCGTCGCGGTCCACGTTCAGCACCAGCGCCAGGCCCGCCATCTCGCGCCCGGACAGGTCGCGGGTCAGGGACTGGGTGCGGTTCGCGTACAGCAGCATGCCCGCCACGCCCACCGCGGTCACCAGCACCAGGGTGAGCATGGCGCCGCGCAGCTTCCACGCAAAGGACCAGTCACGGATGGCCCGCATGCGTGCGCGCGGCCGCGGAGCCGTGTCGCGCGGGGGAGAAAGAGACTGCATCGGATGATTGGACGGCTGGAGGGGGCGGCGAAAGACGGACGCGCGCCGGACCTGCGTGCCTGAACGCAGCGGCGCGAACGGGATGGTCACTGACGCGGTGAGCGCGCGGCGTGGGCACTGCTGCCGTCCGCGCGCGCTTGATTTGTGTCTCGGAGTGCTACGAAAATAGTCGCACCGCCCGGTTCCGGCAAGGTGTCGGCATCCGGGAGGCGACAGGGATTGTCCAGACAGCGGACACGTGGCCGTCCGGCTCGGGAGCGCCGCCGAGGCGCCGCGGGTGGACGCGCACGCACGCTCGCGGCACTGGCCGGCCGTGCGTATCTTTCACCCTCCTGGCCAGTCGAGTCGGCCTTTTCCATCACGTCAGCCCCGACTCCGCATGACATCCGTCTCCGTCCGCACCCTCGCCACCGCCGGCGCGGCGCTCCTGGCGCTCTGCGGCACCCCTGCCGCCGCGCAGGCGGGCGATCCGCTCACCCGGCCGTATTCCGCCGCGGATTGTCCCAGCTGCGCCGAGTGGAACGTGCCCCACGCGCCCGTCCGGCTGCACGGGAACACCTACTACGTCGGCACGCACGGGCTGACGGCGCTGCTGATCACCTCTCCCCAGGGCCACGTGCTCATCGACGGGGCGCTGCCGAGCTCCGCGCCGCTGATCCTGCGGAACGTCCGGGCGCTGGGGTTCGACGTCCGGGACATCCGGCTCATCCTGAACTCGCACGTGCACTATGACCACGCCGGCGGGCTGGCGGCGCTGCAGCGGGCCTCGGGCGCGCGGGTGGCGGCGAGCGTGGCCAGCGCGCCCGTCCTGGAGCGGGGCACCTCGATGGAGGGCGATCCGCAGCACGGCATCCTGCTCGATTTTCCGCCCGTGCGCGACGTGCGGCGCTTCGCGGACGGGGAAACGCTCCGCGTGGGCCCCATCGCCGTGACGGCGCACCTTACGCCGGGCCATACGCAGGGCGGGACCACCTGGACGTGGCGCTCCTGCGACGCCGCGGGGTGCGTGGACGTCGTCTACGCCGACAGCCACTCTCCCATCTCCGCCGACGGCTTCCGCTACTCCGACAGCCGCGCGTACCCCTCGGCCGTGGCCGACTTCGAGCGCGGCTTCAGGACGCTGGAGGCGCTGTCCTGCGACATCCTGGTCACCCCGCATCCCAGCGGCTCCTCGCTCTGGGAGCGCCTGGAGCGGGGATCCCGGGGGCTGATCGACCGGGACGCGTGCAAGCGGTACGCGGCCGCGGGACGCCAGCGCCTCCAGCGCCGGCTTGAAACCGAGCGCGGAACCCGCTGAGCGGCGCGGGTCCGAGTCCGCAAGAAGGTTGATCTCACGCAGAGGAAACAGGGGCCGCAGAGAACGGCTCCGCTTCCCTCTGCGGCCTCTGTGTCCTCTGTGTGAGAAATTCTTTTGCGGAGCCGGATTGATGGCGCAGGTGCTTCCGCGCACATCTGTGCGGCGGATGCTTCTCAAGATCGCGCATCAGGGGGTGCCGACTGCCTGTTTCCGTGCGCTGCGGAGATGATCCGACGATCCGCATCCCTCTCCAAAAAACGCGGATGGCTCCCTGCCGCATTCCATCTCTTTCTCGTTCCCGACACCCCACGCCGGCTCGTGCCTCGTCGACGTGCGCGCCATGCCTCCGCTCACTACGGATCAGCGGTTCCGACACGGAGCGCAGAGGAAACGGCACGAGAAAACTCCGTTGACTCCGTTGACTCCGTGTGAGGCCCATCTTTTTTGCGCGCCTGGTATGATTCCCCGCCATCTCCGCGCATCTTGCGCTGAGTGCGCTTTGCCAGCACCCTGATGCGCGCCGACCCATGATTCCAGCCGCACTCACGCACTCACGCACTCACGCACTCACGCACTCACGCACTCACGCACTCACGCACTCACGCACTCCCGCACTCCCGCACTCCCGCACTCCCGCACTCCATCACGCCCATGACCTCCATCCGCCACCTTCTCCTTCCCCTTGCCGCCCTGGTGCTGGCCGTGCCCGCGGCGGCGCAGCAGACCGCTTCCGAGCGGCTGCGGCAGCTGATGGAGGACGAATGGGAGTTCCGCCTGCGCGAGAATCCCACCTACGCCACCGCGGTGGGCGACACGCGCTACAACGCCCTGCTGGACCGCGTGGCCCCCGCCGACGTGCAGCGGCAGGCGGCGCAGAACCGCGAGTTCCTGCGGCGCCTGGCCGCCATCCCCCGCGATTCGCTGTCGCCCGCGGAGCGCATCAACTACGACATCTTCGGCCGCGGCCGGCGCGACGCCGTGGCGGACGTGGAGCTGGGGCTGCACCTGATCCCCATCACCAACCGCGAGGGGTTCCACACCTGGTTTCCGCAGTTGGCCGACGACGTGCCGCTGGCCACGGTGGCGGACTACGAGAACTACGTGGCGCGGCTGGCGGCCTTTCGCGGCTGGGTGGGCCAGCACGTGGAGCTGATGCGCGAGGGAATCCGCACGGGGATGGTGCTGCCCGGCGCGTCGGTGCAGGGGATCGAGGGCACGCTTCAGCCCCACATCGTCGCCTACCCCGCGCAGAGCATGCTGTGGAAGCCGTTCGCCGACTTTCCGGCCGCCATCGGCCCGGCGGACCGGGCGCGGCTGTCGGCGGCGGGGCGGCAGGCCATCGAGCAGTCGGTGGTCCCCGGCTTTCGCGACTTCCTGGCCTTCATCCGCGACGAGTACGTCCCCGCCGCGCGCACGGGGATCGCCGCCTCGGAGCTGCCCAACGGCCGCGCCGTGTATGCGCACCTGGTGCGCGGCTACACCACGCTGGACCTGACGCCCGACCAGGTGCACGAGACGGGGCTGCGCGAGGTGGCCCGCATTCGCGCGGCCATGGACACGGTGATCGCCTCCACCGGCTTTACGGGCACCTTCGCCGAGTTCATCCACTTTCTGCGCACGGACCCGCGCTTCTACGTGCAGACGCCGGACGAGCTGATGCAGCGCACGGCACTGGTGCTCAAGCGGATGGACGGCGAGCTGCCGCGGCTGTTCGGGCGGCTGCCGCGCATGTCGTACGGCATCAAGCCCATCCCCGACTACATCGCGCCGCGCACCACCACCGCGTACTACTCGCGCCCGGCCGGCGACGGCACGCGCAGCGGCACCTACTGGGTAAACCTGTACGACCTGCGCAGCCGGCCCACGTACGAGATCGAGGCGCTGTCGTTCCACGAAGCCGTCCCCGGCCACCACCTGCAGATCGCGCTGGCGCAGGAGATGGAGAACATGCCGCCGCTGCGGCGCTTCGGCTCGTTCACGGCGTTCGTGGAGGGGTGGGGGCTGTACGCGGAGCGGCTGGGATACGACGCCGGCTTCTACACCGATCCGTACAGCCGCTTTGGGCAGCTGAGCTACGACATGTGGCGCGCGTGCCGGCTGGTGGTGGATACGGGGATGCACTGGAAGGGGTGGACGCGGCAGCAGTCCATCGACTTCATGGCCCAGAACAGCGCGCTCACGCTGCTCAACATCACCAACGAGGTGGACCGCTACATCGCCTGGCCCGGGCAGGCGCTGGCCTACAAGACGGGGCAGATGAAGATCAGCGACCTGCGCGCCGAGGCCGAGGCGGCCCTGGGCGGCCGCTTCGACATCCGCCGCTTTCACGACGTGGTGCTGGGCTCCGGCGCGGTGCCGCTGACGGTGCTGGAGGAGAACGTCCGCGGGTGGATCGCGGAGGAGCGGGCGCGGTAGGGCGGGGGAGTGCGGGAGTGCGGGAGTGCGTTAGTGCGGGAGTGCGTTAGTGCGGGAGTGCGGGAGTGGGTGATGTCGACTCCGCAAAAGGAATGGCCTCACACGGAGTCAACGGAGTCAACGGAGTTTTCTCGTGCCGTTTCCTCTCGCCCCTGCGTGATTTCAAGTGAGCGGAGGCATGGCGCTCCAGTCGACGAGGCACGAGCCGGCGTGGGATGTCGGGAACGGGAGAGGGGTGGAAGCGCGGCAGGGGGCCATGAGAATTTTTTTGGGGACGATGCGGATCGGTGGATGATCTCCGGAGCGCGCGGAAACCGGCCGCCTGCACCACCTGATGCGCGATCTTGAGAACCTTCCGCCCATGCCGCCGCCGGGGGAGCGACACCGTTTCTGAACCCGGGATGAAGATGTTTCCTTGCGCCGGGCGGTGTGGCGGATGATCGTATTCGATCCATCCATCCTTTCTCCATCCCCGATCATGCACACACATCTCCTGGGCCGGCTGGGGCGTGCGGCGGCGGGTGCGGCGCTGGTGCTGCTGGGCGCGTGCGCCCCCGCGATGGCGAACCCCGGCACCCGCCCGGCGCCCTCGACCGCGCAGGCGCAGTATGCGCGCGCCCTGGCCGAGGCCGCGCTCTACGAGCCGCGCAACGTGCTCCCGCTCAAAGGCGTGGACGCGGACCCGGACGGAACGGTCCTGGTGGTGACCCTCAAGGCGGGCGCATGGCCCCAGCGGGACACCACCCTCGCCAGCGAGGTGTGGGTCACCGTGGTGCCCGAGGTGCGCGATTCGTGCGACGACTGGGCGGACGAGGACAAGGCCATGCGGCTGCGCCAGCTGCTGGGGCTGCAGCCCACCCAGCCCGTGGCGTACTTCATGGAGATGCGCGTCCCCGCCGCCAGCATGTTCCGCCCCGCCGCCGATCCCGCCATCCACACCGACACCCTGTGCGACGTCGCGGCGAACCCCGACTGCGCGCTGCGCTTTCCCGACGGCGTGGACGCGGCGCACGTCCAGTGGATGGCCAACCAGATGCTTTCCGCCTGGAAGCTGCCCAACGGGTACCCCGGCGAGAACGCCGGCCAGTGGCGGCAGCTCGGCTACCCCTGGACCCGTCTGGGGTACACCTACAACTGGCACCCCGGCTCGCCCCGCTACGGCGCGTCGGAGTACGTGGTGCGCCCCGGCACGCGCGCCGTGGTGACGCGGGTGCTCCCCGTCGCCGACTACTGCCGCCGCGCCTGAGAGGGTGTTGCTAAACCTCGCCCGGTAATTGACTTCCTGAGGGAGGCGCCGCTCCTCGATCTGCGCACACGAAAAGCCATGGCGCCGACCGAAGGATCTCGCCGGCACAACCGGAGGGCCGGCTCCCGCGCCCGGAGGCCAGCCCCTTCGCGGAGGCGGACGAGATCCTTCGGTCGCGCACAAGCGGTTGTGTGGCTTACGGTTACCCGTGGCGCGCTCCCTCAGGAAGTCACCGCTTCGTTGTGAGTTCGAGGGTTGGCAACACCCTCTGACGCAGTGCTCCGCCCGGGGCGCCGGCCTTCGCCGCGCGCCCCCCTCTCCCCTCCGCCGACACACCCGTGCCCAACCCGCTGAGCCGTACCCTGCGCGCGTACGCCGCCGACGCGCGCGCCGCCTTTTCCGCCGCGCCGGTGGAGGTTGCGCTCGGCGTGTTCCTGGCCGTCATGCTCTCCATTCAGGTGCGCAACGAGGGCTTTACCGAAGACGATTTCGCCCGCATCGCCGCGTCCGTGGCGCTGGCGTTTCCGCTGGTCTTCGGGCTGAGCGTGCTGCGGGCGCGCGGCGTCGTCTCCGCCGCCGCGCGCTGGGCGGGGACGCTGGGGATCCTGATCGCCTCCGCCGCGTTCGGCTACCTGGCGCTGGACACGGACCGCGAGGCCGAGGGGTGGCGGTGGTTCCTGCTGGCCGCCGCCGCCGTGCTGCTGCTGACGATGACGCCGTCGCTTCCCTGGCGCACCCGCGACCGGCGGGCGTCGTGGGCGTTCGCGTGGCGGCTGGCGGTGCGGGTGGTGGGGATCGGGCTGTACTCCGCGGCGCTGTACGCGGTGCTGGCCGGCGCGGTCGCGGCCGTCATCTCGCTGTTCGACCTGGGCAGGCCGGAGCACCTGTACACGGACCTGGCCGGCGCGGTGTTCTTCGCCTTCGCGCCGTGGATCCTGGTGGGCGGCATCCACCGGCTGTTCGCGCCCGCGGAGCCCGGCGTGCCGCTGGCCGTCAGCCGGCTGGGCCGCTGGCTGTACACGCCGGTGCTGGTCATCTACCTGCTGATTTTGTACGCCTACGCCGCCAAGGTGCTGGCCACGGGCGAGCTGCCCCGCAACCTGGTGTCGCCGCTGGTGATCGCGGCCGGGCTCATCGGCCTGCTGGGCGCCGTGCTGCTGGAGCCGGCGCACGACGACGATGAGCACCGCGGCGTCTCGCTGCTGGCGCGCGCCGTCCCCGCGCTGCTGCTGCCGCTGGTGCCGCTGGCCGCGTGGGCGCTGACGGCCCGGCTGGGGGAGTACGGATGGACGGAGTTCCGCTACGTCCGCCTGGCCGCCGTCGCCGCCATCGGCATCCTGGCGGTGCTGGGGACCATTCGCCTGGTCCGCCGCCGCCCGCCGCTGCTGACCACGGTGCCGGCGGTGTTCGCCGCCGTGCTGCTGCTCTCCGCGGTGGGCCCGTGGAGCGCGCCCGCCGTTTCGCGCCGCGACCAGACGGCGCGGCTGCGGGCCGCCTTTCGCGAGGCGCGCGTGGACCCGAAGAACCTGCCGCGCGACACGGTGACGGTGGACAGCGCGTTGTTCGAGCGCATCAGCTCCGGCGCGCGCTACCTGGTGGACGCGCACGGCATCGGCGCGCTGCAGGCGGTGGTGCCCTCGCTGCCGGACAGCACGCGGGCCACCTACGCCATGGCGGCCGCCCTGCGCATTCGCGGCGGGTGCAGCGCCGGCCGGCTGGTGTCCGCCGACCTGGCGTGGCAGGGCGGCGTGCCGGTGATCGGCGGGGCCGCGCACGAGGTGCACCTGGTGGAGGGCGATTCCCTCGCGGTGAGCATCGGCGCCGTGGGCCTGCGCGTGTGGCTGGACGGCGACCGCCTGGTGGCCGCCGCGCCCGCCTGGCGCGCCGCCGCGGACCTGTCCGCGGCCCGGCGCGCGCTGGAGCCGCGCTCGGTGGAGTGCGACGCCGAGTGGCGGGGCACGCCGACGCCCCTGCCGCCCGCGCAGGCGGTGCTGGCCGTGCGCGACTCCGCCGGCGCGCTGATGGGGCAGCTGCTGGTGACGCAGCTGAGCGTGGGCGGGCCGCAGCCCGGCAAGGGCCCGTCCCCGCCGGGGATCCGCGTCCGCGGCGTGCGCGGCCTGCTGGTGCTTCCCCAGCCGCGTCCGTAGCAGGGCGGGGGCGAACGGTTTCGAACGGCCGTTCGCTCGCTTGACAGAAACCAGGCGCGGCGGGCACTTTCACCCCATGATCTCGCAAACCACCGCCGCCCCGCCCGACGACCTGCTGGAGCGGTTCCGCGCGGGGCAGCGCACCGCCCTGGCCCGCGCCATCTCCATCGTCGAAGACGGGCGCGCCGGCTTCGAGCGCCTGCTGCACCAGCTGCACGGGCAGATGGGCCGCGCGCACCGCATCGGCATCACCGGGCCGCCGGGGGCGGGAAAGAGCACGCTGACCAGCAAGCTGGCGCTGGAGTTCCGCAAGGCGGACGAGCGCATCGGCATCGTGGCCGTCGATCCCTCGTCGCCCTTTACCGGCGGCGCGCTGCTGGGCGACCGCATCCGCATGACCAACATCTCCACCGACCCGGGGATCTTCATCCGGTCGATGGCGGCGCGCGGGCACCTGGGCGGCCTGGCCACCACCACCAAGGAGGTGGCCGACCTGCTGGACGCCTACGGCTACGACCGCGTGGTGCTGGAGACGGTGGGCGTGGGGCAGAGCGAGCTGGAGATCGCCGGGACGGCCGACACCTCGGTGGTGGTGCTGGTGCCGGAATCCGGAGACTCCATCCAGGCCATGAAGGCGGGGCTGATGGAGGTGGCCGACGTGTTCGTCATCAACAAGTCCGACCGCCCCGGCGCCGACCGGCTGGCGCAGGAAATCGAGCTGATGCTGCACATGCGGCTGGGCGAGGCGCCGTCCAACGCCGGCCACCACGGCGTCAGCCTGAAGTCGGTGCAGAAGGCGGCGCGCGAGGGATTGAAGTCCCGCGCGGACGAGACGGGCGGCTGGGCCATCCCCGTGCTCAAGACGGTGGCGCAGAACGGCGAGGGGCTGGACGAGCTGGCCCGAACGCTGGACCGGCATCGGGTGTATCTGCACGATTCCGGCGAGCTGAGCCGGCGCAGGCAGGCCCGGCTGGCCGAGCGGGTGCGCGCCGTGGTGGAGCGCCGGTTGCAACGGCTCGTCTGGCGCATGGGGCCCGGCGAGGAGATCCTGGCCGGGTCGCTGGCGGAGCTGGAGTCGGGCGAGCTTTCGCCCTACGCCGTGGCGGACCGGATCGTGGCGGAACTTGGGGTTCACCCCCGATAAGCGAGATTCATACGATGAGCGTCGTCGAGCGTAACGTGCCCACCGCGGAACTGCTGGAGCGCATCCGCGAAAAGGAAAAGGAGCTGGAAAGCCTGCGCGCCGGCCTGGCCGCGTGGGAGGGCGCGTACGAGCGCACCGGCCAGCGCGACACGGGGTTCACCACCGTGTCGGGCGTGGAGGTGGAGCCGCTCTACACGCCGCTGGACCGGCCCGTGCCGTCGGCCGAGGAGGCCGCGTACCACAACGCGGCGCTGGGGATGCCCGGCGAGTTCCCGTTCACGCGGGGGCCGTACGGCACCATGTACCGCACGCGGCTGTGGACCATGCGCCAGTTCGCCGGCTTCGGCACGGCGGAAGAGACCAACGCGCGCTACCACTTCCTGCTGGGCCGCGGGCAGACGGGCCTGTCGGTCGCGTTCGACTTTCCCACGCTGATGGGCTACGACAGCGACCATCCGCGCTCGCTGGGCGAGGTGGGCAAGTGCGGCGTGGCCATCAGCTCGCTCGACGACATGGAAACCCTGTTCGACGGCATTCCGCTCGACCAGGTGTCGGTGTCCATGACCATCAACGGGCCCGCGATCATCCTGTTCTGCTTCTACATGGTCGCGGCCGAAAAGCAGGGCGTGCCGTTCCACAAGCTGCGCGGCACGGTGCAGAACGACATCCTCAAGGAGTACCAGGCGCAGCACGCCTGGGTGTTCCCGCCCGAGCCGGCGCTGCGCCTGATCGTCGACATGTTCGAGTGGGCCTCGAAGGAGGCGCCCAAGTACAACCCCATCTCCATCAGCGGCTACCACATCCGCGAGGCGGGGTCGACGGCCGCGCAGGAGCTGGCGTACACGCTCAAGAACGGGCTTGAGTACGTGCGCCGCGGGGTCGAGCGGGGGCTGGACGTGGACGACTTCGCGCCGCGCCTCTCGTTCTTCTGGGACGTGCACAACGACTTCTTCGAAGAGATCGCCAAGTTCCGCGCCGCCCGCCGCATCTGGGCGCGCCACCTGCGCGACGACTTCGGCGCGAAGAACCCCGAGAGCTGGCGCCTGCGCACGCACGCGCAGACGGCGGGCGTCACGCTGACGGCGCAGCAGCCGGAGAACAACATCGTGCGCGTGGCCTACCAGGCCATGGCGGCGGTGCTGGGCGGCACGCAGTCGCTGCACACCAACTCCATGGACGAGACGCTGGCGCTGCCCACCGAGCGCGCGGTGCAGATCGCCCTGCGCACGCAGCAGGTGCTGGCGTTCGAGACCGGGGTGCCCAACACCATCGACCCGCTGGCGGGCTCGTACTACCTGGAGTCGCTCACCGACCAGATGGAGGCCCAGGCCGAGGCCATCTTCGCCGAGATCGACACGCTGGGCGGCGTGGTGCCGGGGATCGAGGTGGGCTACTTCCAGCGCGAGATCGCCCGCAGCGCCTTCCGGCAGCAACTGGAGATCGAGCGCGGCGAGCGCACCATCGTGGGCGTCAACGAGTTCACCGTCGAGGGCGAAG
The DNA here is from genome assembly GCF_036399255.1 of Longimicrobium sp. Classification (GTDB taxonomy): domain Bacteria; phylum Gemmatimonadota; class Gemmatimonadetes; order Longimicrobiales; family Longimicrobiaceae; genus Longimicrobium. The sequence goes on along the minus strand of NZ_DASWNM010000163.1, from coordinate 29,336 downwards.
AGCTGCAGATCCCGCTGCTCAAGATCACCGAAGAGGCCGAGCTGCGGCAGCGCGAGCGGATGGCCGCCATGCGCGCCCGCCGCGACCAGGCGCAGGTGGACGCCACCCTGGAGCGCCTGAAGCAGGCCGCGCGGACCACCGAGAACGTGGTGCCCGCCATGCTCGACGCCGTGCGCGCCTACGCCACGCTGTACGAGATCCGCGCCGCGATGGAAGAGGTCTTCGGCGCCTACCAGGAGCCGGTGTTCTTCTGATCCCGTGCCGGGACGATGACGACGATCAGGACGGCCTCGCGTTGTTTCGCGGGGCCGTCCTGCGTTCTGGATCGGAGGTCACCGCGAGATGACAGCCTCACCTCGGTCGCGGCCGGTCACGGTCGATGAGCTGTGCGCGATGCCGGACGACGGCCTTCTGCGCGAACTGGTGGACGGAGACGTGTGGGTCACGCCGGTGCCGGGGGAAGAGCATGGCCTGATCGCGGCGGAGATCCTGATTCGCCTCGGAAGCCACGTCCTGGCGCATGATGCTGGCAACGTGTACGCAAGAACGGGCTTCCGTCTCTCGTCCGCGCCGGATACCTTGATGGCGCCGGACGCCGCGTTCGTAAGCCGGGAGCGGATCGAGCGTGCGGCGATCGGACGCGGATACCGCGCGGGCGCTCCGGACCTGGCGGTGGAGGTGGTGTCGCCGGGCGATTCGTTCGTGGAGGTGGAGGCCAAGGTGACGCGATGGCTGGCGGCGGGGTGCCGGATGGTCGTCGTGGTCAACCCGGCCCGGCGCGCGGCGACGGTCTACCGCTCCCGCGACGACATCGCCCTGCTCACCGAGGGCGACGTGCTGGACGGCGGTGACGTCGTCCCCGGGTGGACGCTTCCCCTGCGCGAGCTGTTCGTCTGATCTGGAGCGTCTAAATTGCGAGTCATCGTCCATGAGGCGGAAGAGGGCGGGTACTGGGCCGAGGTGCCCGCCATCCCCGGCTGTGCCACGCAAGGCGATACCTTCGAAGAGCTGCTGAGCAACCTCTACGAAGCGGTAGAAGGCTGCCTCTCGGTCGATGTAGATGAGCCGGAGCAGGGAACGGGCTCGCGCGTGCTGGAGATCGCCGTGTGAGGCCCTTGACGGGCAAGGAGATGTGCCGGCCAATCCAGCCTTCTGAAGATTGCGGGGATCGATCCCGAGAGCGTTTGATCCGCGTCGTGTGACGACATCGACGGCGCCCGGCCTGCTGGACCTGTGGCGGGAGACGGGGGACGGCTGGTTTCCGCTCCTTTGTGAGCCGCTGCTGCGGATTGCGCTGGGCCACCTGCAGGAAGGGCTGTCCCCGGGCGCCGTGGTGCTGGACCTGGGCTCGGGGCGCGGATACCTGACGTCGGCGCTGGCGCGGTACGGCGCGCGGGCGGTGGGGGTGGATGCGAGCCCCGCGGAGCTGCGGCAGAGCCGCGCGCGCTATCCCTCCGGCCGCTACGTCGCCGCCCTCGCCGAGGCGCTGCCGCTGGACGACGCCAGCGTGGATGCGCTGCTTTCCGTCAGCATGCTGCAGTACACGGACCGGGCGCGCGCCCTGGCCGAATGCCGCCGGGTGCTGAAGCCCGGCGGCCGCTTTGCGGTGGTGGAGAACCTGTACGGCAGCCCGTGGGCGCGCACGTACCGCCTGGCCGAGCGGATCGCCCGGCCCTCCGCGCAGCCGCGCAGCCACCTGTCGTGGCAGGGGCGCCATCTGTACGAGGCGTACTTCGGCGAGGTGCGCTACCGGCCGTTCCACCTGCTGTCTCCGGGCCTGCTGACCTGGACGGGGATCCACCGCCACCCCGGCGGCGCGGCTGGGCGAATGCTGCGCGCCCTGTCGCGCGGGGTGCAGCGGGTGGACGATGCCCTGCTCACCGTCCCCGCGCTGCGGCCGCTGGGATGGCTGGTCCTCATCCACGGCACCCGCTGATCTCCGCACCAGGTCGCACGATCGCGGCCCGGCGGACCTCCGCGGGCGTCCTGCTTTTGATGCGGCCGGGCCGGCTCGGGATTAGGTTGTCCGCAGTGCCCCGCCGCTCTCAGGCCTCCACCGCCGAGTCCCGCCGATGTCCGCCCGCAACCCAGACCTGCCGATCGTCGCCCGCGCCCGTGAGCACGCGGCGCGCACCGCCGTGGTGGCGCCGGAGGGAACGTTCACGTACGCGGAGTTGCTGGACGCCTCCGCGCGGGTGGCGGCGGCGCTGCTGGCGGGGGGCGACGACCTGCGCGAGGCGCGGGTGGCGTTCCTGGCGCCGCCGGGGTGGGACTACGTGGCGGTGCAGTGGGGCGTGTGGCGCGCGGGCGGCATCGCGGTGCCGCTGGCCGTCTCGCATCCCCCCGCGGAGCTGGAGTACGTGGTCCAGGACGCGGATGCGGAGATCGTCGTCGCGCACCCGCAGTTTGCGGACGTGCTGGCGCCCATCGCGGAGCGGAACGGGCGGCGCTTCCTGCGGACGGAGGATGCGCTGGCCGGGGAGCCCGTGGCGCTGCCGTCGATCGACGAGGCGCGGCGGGCGATGATCGTCTACACCAGCGGCACCACGGGAAAGCCCAAGGGCGCCGTTACCACGCACCCCAGCCTGCGCGCGCAGGTGGCCGCGCTGGTGGAGGCATGGGGATGGACGGCGGACGACCGCATTCTCCTGGTCCTGCCGCTGCACCACGTGCACGGCATCGTCAACGTGCTCGCCTGCGCGCTCTGGTCCGGCGCCGTCTGCGAGATCGTCCCGCGCTTCGACGCCGGCGAGGTGTGGGAGGTGATCGAGAGCGGGCGCCTGACGCTGTTCATGGCCGTCCCCACCGTCTACGGCCGCCTGATCGGAGCGTACGACGCGGCGGACGAGGAGCGGCGCGAGCGGATGTCGGCGGGGTGCCGGCGGATGCGGCTGATGGTGAGCGGATCCGCCGCGCTGCCGGTGCAGACGCTGGAGCGCTGGCGGCAGATCAGCGGCCACGTCCTGCTGGAGCGCTACGGGATGACGGAGATCGGCATGGCCCTCAGCAACCCGCTGCACGGCGCGCGGCGCCCCGGCTTCGTGGGGGTGCCGCTGCCGGGCGTGCGCGCGCGGCTGGTGGACGAGGACGGCGCCGAGGTGGAGCCCGGGACGCCGGGGGAGATCGAGATCGCCGGGCCCGCCGTGTTCCTGGAGTACTGGCGCCGGCCGGAGGCCACGGCCGGGGCGTTCCGCGACGGCTGGTTCCGCACCGGCGACGTGGCGGTGGTGGAGGATGGATCCTACCGCATCCTGGGCCGCCGCAGCGTGGACATCATCAAGACCGGCGGCTACAAGGTCTCCGCCCTGGAGATCGAGGAGGTGCTGCGCACGCATCCCGGCATCCTCGAGTGCGCCGTGGTGGGGGTGGAGGACGTGGACTGGGGCGAGCGCGTCTGCGCGGCGGTGGAGGCGCGCGACGGGGCCGCGCTCTCGCTGCCGGAGCTGCAGGCGTGGGCGCGCGATCACCTGGCCCCCTACAAGCTCCCCCGCGACCTGCGCACCGTGGATTCGCTCCCCCGCAACGCCATGGGCAAGGTGCTGAAGCCCGAGGTCGCGAAGCTGTTTCTTTGATCTGCCCACGACTGAAATGGCCTCACACAGAGTCAACAGAGTTAGCAGAGTCAGACTCTGTTGACTCTGCTGACTCTGTGTAATCGTGATGCCTTCTCCGGAAAAACAACGGCTTTAAGGGTACAGAGGTACAGAGTCAGACAGAGGAACCAGGATGATATTTCAACTCGCTTTCTCTGTCTGACTCTGTTCCTCTGTACGATTATTCTTTTTCAGGATTTGGGTATGAGAATGAGGCCAATCAGCCCTGCCTGCTACCCACTACACTCCCGATATCTTGATGCCGCCTCCTTTACCCGGGCGGTGGGATGACGATGGGTCACAGGGACGATCCCCGCGTGCGGGTTCGCGAGACGCTGACGCTACCCGTGTGCGACGTGTGTGGTGACATGGCGCTGAACGCGGAGAACACGGAAGCGCTCGAGGCGGCGCTGGAGCGGTCGTACCGGCGCAAGCGGCTGCGGCAGCAGCGGGCGCTGATCAACGATCTGCGGCGCGCGGGGCTCTCGCAGGTGCAGATCGAGCGATTCGCCAACCTGTCGCCCGGCTACGTCTCCAAGCTGCGGAAGGGAAAGCTCGCCTCGGGGGCCACGTTCCGGCTGCTGTACCTGCTGCATGCGTTTCCCGCGGAGGCCATGCGCGCGGTGAGCCGGCTTGATCCCACGCTGAGAGAGGCGTGGGCGAAGCTGGAATTCAGCCTTCCCGCCAGCTGACGTTCCGACCGCCGCGCAGCCGCCGGGTCCGCTTCGTGCTCCCAGGAAGTGGGTTCATCCCTCGAAAGCACTGGAGATCGGATGCGGCGGCCACGCCTGTCGTTCCGGAACGTCGTCATCGCGGCCGCGCTGGTGCAGGCGGGGCTGCTGCTGGGGCTGTTGATCTACCTGGCGGCGTCGGACCGGGCGCTCGTCGTCTCCATCCCCTCGCGCGAGGAGCGGTGGCGCGCGGAGGCGTCGGCGGGGCTGGTGATTCCGGTGGCGGGGGTGCGGGCGGCGGAGCTGAAGAACACGTACGGGGCGGCGCGCTCCGGCGGACGCGCGCACAAGGGCGTCGACATCTTCGCGGCGAAGGGCACGCCGGTTGTCGCGGCGGCGGCGGGCGTGATCGTGAAGCGCGACTCCAACGCGGTGGGCGGGGTGTCGGTGTACCAGCGCGACCTGGACGCCCGCACCATCTACTACTACGCCCACCTGAACGGCTGGCGCGCCGGCCTCAAGGAAGGCGACCTGGTGCGCCAGGGCGAGGTGATCGGCTACGTGGGGAGCACGGGCAACGTAAGCGGCAGCCCGCACCTGCACTTTGCCGTCTTTACCGTCACCGACCCCAACCGATGGTGGAAGGGGCGCGATCTGAACCCCTACACGCTCCTGCGCCCGCCCGCCTCGGCCGCGCGCTGATCGCCGGGCCGGGCTACTGCCGCTGAAAGGTGTACGCGTACCCCGCCGGCACCCGCAGCGTCAGCCGGCCATCTTCCTCCAGGGCATACACGAGGGGGACGGGCTCGGAGCCGTCGTCCATCTCCAGGAACAGCGTGTCGCCCTCTACTCGATACGTTCCCGTGGCCTGCCGGTGCTCGATGCGGACGTGGTCCCCCATGCTCGTCTGCAGCGCGAACGTGTATCCGCCGTCTTCCCCGAGCAGGAGCGCGGCGGCGTGCACGGTCACGTTGTCCTCGTCCGGCGACGGCGCGGGGAGCACCCGCCCCTCCAGCTGCGTAAGCGTGTACGCACCCTGCACCTGCACCTGTGCGGCGGCGGGAACGGCGGGCGTGAGCGCCAGGAGGGTGAGCAGGAGCAGGCAGATTCGGCGCATCGTGTACCTCGGGATGAAAGTGGAGAGGGCACGCGGTTTCGGGTAGAGCCGCTACGCGCCGGGAAGAAAGCGCGAGCGGGCCATCAGCAGCGCGGCCTCGGCGCCGCCGGGGAAATCGTTGGAATCAGCCAGCGCCCGGGCTGCCTCTTCCAGGCTCTCGTGCATCTGGTTGCGGATGGGCTCGGGAATGCCGTCCAGGTTCAGCCCGCGCCACTCCTCCGTCTCCAGCGCCGCGCGCGCGTCGTTCACGCGCCCGTCGCGCAGGTCCATCAGCACCCCGTCGATCCACTCGATGAGGTGCGCCGAGCCCTGTGACCCGGTAAAGATCGGTTCCGCGTCGCTCATCATCCCTCCTCACCCACCGTTTGATGCGGATCGCGGCTCTCCGCGAGTCGCCGGAGACTCCTCCTTACGACAGCTTCGCCAGCCGCTCCACGGCGGCAAGCAGCGTCTCGTCCTTCTTGCAGAAGCAGAAGCGCACCTGCTGCGCGCCGTCTTCGGGGCGGTGGTAGAAGCTGCTGCCGGGAACGCACGACACGCCCACCTCGCGCACCAGGTGCATGGCGAACTCCACGTCGTTGGCGAACCCGAAGCGGCTGATGTCCGTCATCACGTAGTACGCCCCCTCCGGCCGCGTAACGCCGAAGCCCGCCTTTTCAACCGCCGGCAGAAACAGGTCCAGCCGCGCCTGGTAGTCCGTGCGCAGGTGGTCGTAGTACTCGGGCGGCAGCGACAGCGCAAAGGCCCCCGCGGCCTGCAGCGGGGCGGCGGCGCCCACGGTGAGGAAGTCGTGCACCTTGCGGATGGCGGCGGTGATGTGGGGCGGGGCGATGCAGTAGCCCACGCGCCACCCCGTCACCGAGTACGTCTTGGACATGGAGTTGATGACGACCGTGCGCTCGCGCATCCCCTCCAGCTGCGCCATGCACACGTGCCGCGCCGGCGTGCCGTCCGCGTGGGCGTAGAGGATGTGCTCGTAGATCTCGTCGGTGATGCACAGCGCGTCGTGCTCGATGCACAGGTCGGCGATGAACTGCATCTCGTCCCGCGTGAACACCTTGCCCACGGGGTTGTTGGGGTTGCAGAGGATGATCGCCTTGGTCCGCTCCGTGAACGCGGCGCGCAGCTCGTCCGGATCGAAGCTCCAGGTGGGCGGATGGAGCTTTACGTACACGGGCTTCGCGCCGGAGAGGATGGCGTCGGGCGCGTAGTTCTCGTAGAACGGCTCGAAGATCACCACCTCTTCGCCGGGGTCCACGGTCGCCATCAGCGTGGCGATCATGGCCTCGGTGCTGCCGCAGGTGACGGTGACTTCGCGCTCGGGGTCGATCTCCAGCCCCAGGTGCCACGCGGTCTTCTTTGCCAGCGCCTCGCGGAAGTCGCGCGCCCCCCAGGTGATGGCGTACTGGTTGACGTCGGCGGCGATGGCGTCCATGGCCGCGCGCTTGATGGGCTCCGGCGCGCCGAAGTCGGGAAAGCCCTGCGCCAGGTTCACGGCGCCGTACTTCATGGCCTGCCGCGTCATCTCGCGGATGACGGACTCGGTGAACCGGCTCGCCTTTTCGGATACGCTGGACCTGCGGGAAACCGTCGTCATTCGGGATGTCGGGGGTCGATGGGTGTGGTGGATGCGGTTCGGGCGCGTGTGGGCAAGCGAGCAGGGCGGAAAGGCCGAGGCACTTCGAACGGGCATCGAACTGCGTCCGCGGGGTGCCCCTCCCCCGGCCCCTCCCCGTTCGTTCCTCACGGAGAGGGGAGAATTCGATCGCGTTCCGGCAGGCCACAACGTGTCGCTTTCTCAACCTGCGACGTGGCAGGTACTTGCCCTGCCCGGCAGCCGCCAGTCCGCCGAGGCGGCCTTCGTGTGGTTGTTGCAGCGAATTCATTCGCCCGTGCCGGCGGAGCACCCGCCCGCTCGGGTGAAGGCGCCCCCGGACGCAGCGCAATCCTGTTCGAAGCCTCCTCGACCCTCCGCCTCACATCGACCTCCCCCAGCAGTTTTGGGGGAGGTGGGCGCGTGGTGCGCGCCTGGAGGGGGCGCCCGCCGGGCTCTCCGGGTCAGACCTGCCTGCCGGTTTCCTTCAGCAGGTTCCGGTAGGCTTCCAGCTCCGCCAGCTTGGCCTGGCTCAGGTCCTCGAGCGCGCCGCGCCAGTGGTCGCGGTATCCGCGCAGCGTATCCACCAGGACCTCGCTGATGGCCAGGTTGCGGAACCACTTGCGGTCGGCGGGGACGATGTACCAGGGCGCCACCTCGGTGCTGCACCGGCTGAGCGCGTCCTCGTACGCCTCCTGGTACTGGTCCCACAGCTCGCGCTCGCGCCAGTCGCCGGCGGAAAGCTTCCAGGCCTTGCCCACCTCCTTCTCGCGCTCGTGCAGCCGCTGCTCCTGCTCGTCCTTGCTGATGTGGAGGAAGAACTTGAGCACGATGGTGCCGCTGTCGGCCAGCAGCGACTCGAAGGCGTTGATGTGGTCGTAGCGCGCCTTCCACACGGGCTCCGGCGCCAGCCCGTGCACGCGCACCACCAGCACGTCCTCGTAGTGCGAGCGGTTGAAGACGCCGAAGATCCCCTTGCCCGGCGTAACCTTGTGCACGCGCCACAAAAAGTCGTGCGCCAGGTCCTCGTCGGTGGGCACCTTGAACGATTCAACCCGCACGCCCTGCGGGTTCAGGTTGGTCATCACGTTGCGGATGGCGCCGTCCTTTCCGCTGGTGTCCATCCCCTGCAGCACCATCAGCACGCTGTGCGTTCCGGCGGCGTGCAGCTCTTCCTGCAGCGCGTCGAGCTCCGCGTTCAGCTCGGCGAAGCGCGCCTGCCCCGCCTCCTTGTCCAGCCCGCCGTTTTCGCGCGTGTCGTAGTCCTTCAGCCGTACGCGGGTGCCGGGCTTCACGAGGTGTGCATGGGGCATGCGGGCTTTCTCCTGGTGGATGGACGCGCGGTCCGCGAAGTTCGTTTTCGGTGGATCGGGATCGATCGGTTCCGCCGCTCAGCCCGCCGACAGGATCGGCGGCCGCGGCAGCGGCCGCAGACGCTGCACGATTCCCGCCGTGGCGAGCGCGTGCTCCTCGCCCTGCGGACGCGCGACGATCTGCAGGCCCACGGGCATCCCCGCGGAATCCAGCCCGGCCGGGACGGACGCCACCGGCAGCCCCGTCATGCTGAGCACGAAGGTGGGCGCGACCCAGTCGATGTACGTCTCCATCTCGCGCCCGGCCACCAGGCGGGGAAAGTTTTCTTCCACGGGGAACGGCGGCACGGCCATGGTGGGCGTCAGCAGCTGGTCGTAGGTGCGGAAGAGGTCGCGGAACTGGTCCCAGATGCGCTTTCTCGTCACCTCCGCCTCCGCCAGCTCCACCGGCGTGACCTTGAGGCCGGCGCGCACGTTGTTGGCCACGTTCACGCCAAAGTGCTCCAGCTTGTCCAGGTGCGGATACAGCTGGCTGACGAACCAGTGCCCGCGCAGCGCCAGGAACGGCCTGCGCGCGTACGCCAGGTCCAGCTCGATCTCGTCCACCGTGGCCCCCGCGTCGCGCAGCGCGAACGCGGCGTCGCGGCAGACGCGCTCCACGTCCGCGTCGATGCCGATGCCCGCGATGTCGCGGCAGTAGGCGAAGCGCTTTCCCCGCACGTCCGCGCCGCGCACCGCCGTCTCGAAGTCGCGGCCCAGGATCGGCTGCGCGAGCGGCGCGTACTCGCCCGGGCCGGCGACCGCCTGCAGCCCCAGCGCCACGTCCTGCGCCGTGCGTCCCATCACCCCGGTCACCTGGATGGGGTCCCACGCGTACTCCTGCGGCCAGGTGGGGACCAGGCCCACGGAGGGCCGCAGCCCCACGACGCCGCAGAAAGACGCGGGGATGCGCAGCGAGCCGCCCAGGTCCGTGCCCTGCGCCAGCGCGAACATTCCCGTCACCAGCCCCGCCGCGCCGCCGCCGGTGCTGCCGCCGGGGCTGCGGTCCGGGTTCCACGGGTTGCGCGTGACGCCGAACACGTCGTTGAAGGTGTTGCCCCCCGCCGCGAACTCCGGCGTGTTGGTTTTTCCGAGGATGATGGCGCCCGCCGCGCGCAGCCGCCGCACCACCTCGGCGTCCTCGGTGGGCACGTGGTCCGCGAACAGCGGCGAGCAGTAGGTGGTGCGGACGCCCGCGACCTCGGTCACGTCCTTGATCCCCACCGGCACCCCCGCCAGCGCCCCCACGTCCTCACCGCGCGCGATGCGCCGCTCCAGCTCCGCCGCCTCGTCGCGCGCCCGCGGGTTCAGCGTGACCACCGCGTTCAGCCGCGGGTTGTGCGCGTCCACCTGGGCCATGCACGCCTCCAGCACCTCCACGGGCGAAACCTCGCGCGCACGCACGCGCCGCGCGATCTCGTGCACGGAAAGAAGGGCGAGGGAATCGTCAGGCATCAGGATGAACGTCGAATTCTGGGGGCATGGTATCGAAGCCGTCCGCCATGTGGATGATGAGCCCGCGTTCGCTGCCGGGCTGGCGCGGCGCACGGGCGCGCACACGAGGCAGGGGGACGATCTTCGCGACGGCATCTCCCTCATGGGTGAGCACCATCTCTCCATGAAGCCTGGCCTCTTCCACCAGTTCCAGCAGTTGAGGCGGCATGTCTTTAAGATCGACGGCGGAACCACTCATCCCGATCGCCTCCGCGCTTGATACCCGTGGATACGGCACGAGAAAACTCTGCTGCCTCTGACTCCGTGTGAGACCATTCCTTTGCGATTCGGCACAGAAGCCGGCTTGCGCGGCCGGATCGCACAAGGCACGCCTGCACAAAAGCCGACGCTCACTGCAGCAGGTCGTGCTGGGGGCCGCTGCCGGAGAGGATGACCACGGCGTCGAAGCCGTACAGCACCTTCCGCGTTTCGTCCGGCAGCGTGCCCAGCCGCGGGACGCGGGCGCGGATGGCGCGCAGGTCGAACACCGTCCAGCGCCCCGGGTCCGCGGCGTCGTAGAAGGGCTTGATCCACTCCTCCACCTCCACCGGCGCCTCGACGGTGGTGAAGGCGCGCGGGTCGATGACGGCGTGCGTGGTGCCCGCGCCGCCCAGCATCAGCACGCCGAACGAGCGGCTGCCGTTCACCTCGGCGATCTCGGACGCCAGCGTGCCCAGGTCGAAGACGTTGGTAAAGCTGCGGCCGCGCACCATGTGGCTGCTGCCGAACTTCATCATTACCCGCGGCATGCGGCCGTCGCGCTGCGTGGCGGCCTGCAGGTAGTGCATGAACTGCCGCTTGTTCAGCAGCGCGCGGTGATGGTTTGAAAGGTAGCCCTGGTTGCGGCCCCAGAAGGCGTTGATCTCGCGCGTTCCCTGCATCAGCGAGATGATGCGGTCGGCCTCGGAGCCCGGCTCGGGCGCGTAGGCCGCGCGCAGCGGCGCGTACACGTCGTCCGCGCCGCCGAACATCATCAGCAGGCCGGGGTTCTGCGTGGCCAGCGCCTGCGCCAGGGCGCTGTCGGCGCGCAGGATCACGGCCTCGGCGGCGGCGCGGGCGGCGGGGGTGGGGGCGATGTCGCGCAGGCGGCGCAGCGTGTAGCGGTCGGCCACGATGTCGTAGTCCAGCCCCCACAGCACGTCCTCGCGCCCGCCCGCCGCGGCGACGGCCGTGCGCAGCAGCGCCGCGTCCTCGCGCCAGCGGTAGAAGGGCGCGCCCGGAAAGTATTCGCGCTGGAACGCCGTGTACGCGGCGCCGCTCTCATCCGCCAGCACCGCGCGGTTCAGCGCCGACGCCAGCAGGTCGCCCGTTTCGATGGCCAGGTGCCGGTACCCGTGCGGCGCCAGCGTGCGGAACAGGTCCGCCGCCACCAGCGGGATCTCGGCCACCCCGTGCTCCTCGCCGATCAGAAAGAACTGCGCGTCGCGCCCCGCCGTCACCAGCAGCTCCGCGCCCGCGCCGGACAGCCGCCCGTTCGCGTCCGCCGCCATCGGGTGCGCGTTGGCCCGCAGCCACACGGTGAGCGAGTCCTGCGCCTGCACGTCACCCGCGCCCAGCATCAGCGCGGGAATCGCGAGCGCCATCCACCGAGGGCGGGTCGGGTTTGATCTGGACATGGAGAGGATTTGGGAGGAGGATGGTTGGGCGGCGCGGGCGCACGTGGGTCATGGCGGGGGCCGCAGCCGGGGGTCGAACTCAAATGGCTGCTGCGAGATCACCCGGAGCTCGCCCGCTCGCGGATGCAGCGGATTGAGCAGCAGATTGCTGCTGTGAGGCAGAACCGCGCTCGGCACCTCCAGCGCCAGGGTTCTGAGATCCGACAGCCACGCGTCCCCGATCATGCGCGTGGCCGCCAAGTCGTGCCGCCAGTCTGAAGCGAGCGAGTGGGCGTCGATGACTTCGACCGAGTCGGATGGCACTCCGATCTCGAATGCCACGTAGTCGGTCGGAAGGCGTCCTGGCACGTGCACCAGACACTCCGCCAGGCAGAGCGCCAGCGATCCGGACGTGTAGACCAGGGGCCTTCCCGGCGAGTTCCAGCGTCCACCGACGAGCCGGGCGCCCTCACCCGCCAACGGAGGAAAGCGCCCGCTGGCCAGCCTCCACGATACCCTCACTCGTACACACCGTGTTCGATCCGGATGAGCACAGCCTCTACCAGCCGGGCCCCGCTCCCCGTCCGCAGCATTCGCAACGGTGCCTGGTGCTCGAGCGCGGGATTGGGGGCGAGCAGCCACTCCCGCGCGATTTCAGGATCCCCGAACACTCGCTGGGCAAGCGCGGCGATCCCGGCGGTACGTGCTACGCGGTCCGACTGCTCGGGGGTAAGCCGCTGTGAAGTGCGGAAGCTGGAGAAGGTCCGGCGTGGAATGACGGCGGTCAGATCCGCGTCGGAGAGATGGCTGTATCGCTTGAGCTGCGCCAGAACGCGAGTGGGCAGCCCTTCCTCGATCTGGTGGATGAACGCGGGGCCGGACGTAACATCATCCCCCAGCACCGCGGTGCCGCCGAGTGCGCGTGCGGTCTCGATCCATTCCATGATCCTCTCCTGTGCAGGTCTGCTCAAAGATGTGGGCAGATCTGCCGAGGGTCAATGCCGCAGGAATAGATCAGCGCATGGATTCGGCTCCGTCGCATCCGCCGCAGGCGCGGCCGGGAAGGTAGATCTCCAGCTGCGCGTCGGCAAAGAACAGGGGCCACAGCGTGGGCGAGACGCGGCGCCGGCCGTACTCCATCCCCTCCTCCGTCATCGCCCGCTCCTGCCCGATGCGCGCGACCACCAGCGCAAGCCCGCCCGCGTACGCCGCGTTGACCCAGCGCGGATACTCGGGGCGGCCGTCGTCGTCATCGTCCGGAATCTCGTGGTCCTTGATGCCCACGCCGCCCTGCACGAAAACCCAGCGCACCTCTTCGCGCCAGCCCGCCGGATAACGGTGGTGCGACGCGGGGATCAGCATCCCCACCTCGGCCACCACGAAGCGGTCCGCGTGGTCCAGCAGGTACAGGTGCGTGCCGCAGCTGACGCTGGAGGGAAAGATGGGGAGCCCGCCCGCCTTGCACACCAGCTGCACCTGGTCCGTCACCTGCGCGCCCGCCGAGATGGAGAAGCCGGTGCGCGTCCCCAGCCCGAACCCCACCCCCACGCCGATGGCCTGCGCCGGCAGCGCGGCGGGCAGGACCAGGGCCAGCAGCGCCGCGGCCATCCGTCCGCATCGCGGGGCGCGGCGGGACCGGCGGGGACCCTCGGGTCGGTCGGGCATGGGGAACGCTTCGCGGGGAGGGTGATCCGGCGCAGCCGCAGGGCCCATCTGCCTTCCATCGGCAATCTGCACCGGACATCCGCCGCCCTGCAACTGTTTTCGCCAACCGCCGCCGCGTCAGAGGGGCGGGCGGGCGCGCGTTCCATCCACGACCTCACGCAGGACGCAGCACCCGCAGACGGGAGCAGGATGATGAAGAAGATCACGGCCCTCGCGGCCTTTGCCGGTATCGCATCCGCCGCGGCGGGATGCGCCGAATCCCCCGGACGCACGGCGCTGGCCTCCGCGCCGGAGACGCGCACCCTTCCCGCGTTCGCGTCCGAAGACGCGCTTCGCGGCTACCTGGTGCGCCTGGCGAAGGAGCAGGCGGCCCGAGGGGAGGAATTCTCCGGCACCGGCATGAACGGAGGCGTGGCGGAGGCGGTTACGATGGAGGAGCTGCCCGCGCCGGCCGAGCCCGAGCCATCCGCCGCCGCGGACGTGTCGTCGCGAGCGGACGAGTCCGTCACCAACGTGCAGCACGCGGGGGTGGACGAGGGCGGCATCGTAAAGGTGCACGGCGACTACCTGGTGATGCTGCGCCGGGGGCGGCTGTTCACCGTGGCCATCGGCGACGGGGCGCTGCGGCCGATCTCGGCCGTGGACGCCTTTGGCCCCGACGTGGACCCCGCCGGCGCCTGGTACGACGAGCTGCTGGTGTCGGGCGACGCGGTGGCCGTCATCGGCTACAGCTACGCGCGCGGCGGCACCGAGGTGGGGCTGTTCCGCATCGACGGCGCGGGAAATCTTCAGCACCGCTCCACCTATCACCTGCGCGGCAACGACTACTACTCGTCGCGCAACTACGCCAGCCGGCTGGTGGACGGCAAGCTGGTGTTCTACACGCCCTCGTACATCGGACTGAACGCGGAAGACCCGTTCGGCGAGTTTCCCGCGGTGCGCCGCTGGCACCGGGGCGCGGGGCAGGACGAGTTCCGCCGCACCCTGTCGGCCACGCGCGTCTACCACCCCGCGCGCCCGCTGCACGCCGACGACCAGATCGCGCTGCACACGGTGACGGTGTGCGACCTGGAGCAGGCGGAGATGGCGTGCGAGGGGACGGCGGTGCTGGGGCCTCCGGGACGCGTGTTCTACGTATCGCCCGGCGCGGTGTACGTGTGGGTGAGCGACTGGCGGGGCGGCAAGGAGCGCACGGACCGCCCGTCCACCGTCTACCGCATTCCGCTGGACGGCGGCGGGCCCAGCGCGCTTGCGGTGCGCGGCAGCCCGGTGGACCAGTTCTCGTTCCTGGAGAGCGCCGACGGACACCTGAACGTCCTGGTGCGCGAGGGCGCCGACGGCGACGGGATGTGGCATGGCGAGGTGGCGGGAGGCGCCACGTCGCTGCTGCGCGTCTCCCTCGCGAGCTTTGGCGACGGGGCCGCGGCGGCGCCGGCGGAAAGCTACCGGGTGCTTCCCACGCCCGCCGGGCACACCTTTCAGAACCGCTTCGTGGGCGGCTACCTGCTCTACGGCACGGGGAGCGGGTGGGGGCCGCCGGAACAGCGGGCGGCGGCCACGCTGTACGCCGTGCCGTGGGTGGAGGGCGGCCCCAGCGCGCTGGTGCTGCCGCATGGGGTGGACCGCATCGAGCAGATGGGGACGGACGCGGTGGTGGTGGGCACCGACGGGCAGAACCTGCACTTCAGCGCCGTGCGATTGGGAGACCAGCCGCGGCTGGGGCAGCGGTACGTGAGCGCGGGCGCCTCGCAGGGCGAGCTGCGCAGCCACGGCTTCTTCTACAAGCCCGACGGACGCGACTCGGGCATCCTGGGGCTGCCCATCCGCGGGGGCGGCGTGCCCGGGTACGCGCACCTGCGCGAGGGCTCCGCGTCCATCCTGTTCCTGCGCAATCAGCCCTCGCGCTTCGAGGAGCTGGGCGAGCTGGCCGCCGTCGCCGACGGCTCGGCCGACGACGGGTGCCGGGTGAGCTGCGTGGACTGGTACGGCAACGCGCGCCCGCTCTTTCTGCGCGGCCGCATCTTCGCGCTGCTGGGCTACGAGATCGTGGAAGGCCGTCTGGACGGCGGGGCGATTCGCGAGAGCCGGCGGGTGAGCTATGCGCCGGGGGCGGTGCTGGCGGGGCGGTGAGGGTGAACGGGTGAACGGGTGAACGGGTGAACGGGTGAACGGGTGAACGGGTGAACGGGTGAACGGGTGAAGGGGTGAAGGGGGCGGAGGCCTCACCAGCCAGGCGCACCCGGGCCTGTCATTCCGAGGCCCTGCCGCACGGAACCGTCCGTTCGCGCTGACGGTCGCGGGGCCGAGGAATCTAGCGTCCGCCTGCTGGAGGGCGGACGCGGCAGCCCGCGCCGGGGCCGCGGACGGGACGGAGCAGGACGGGGCAGGACCGGCGGGGCGGCTCCCAGGGATTGGGGGCCGCCCCGTAAACGCATGTAGATGATGTGGATATGACGGGATCTGATCTGGATCGTCCTGTATGTCACGGAGCCGGTTGGGCAGAGTCTTGCTTCTGGACCCGGTGACGGCTGAATACACGGGCCACGGAGATGATTTCGATGAGCAGATTGGCGTTGATGATCGCGGCCGCACTCGCCACCGCGGCCGCGCAGCCGGCGGTGGCGGCGCCCGCGGCACGTGATGCACTCGCGATTGCGCCGGAAGAGGCGGCCTGGATGGCCGCGCTGCAGCAGGGCAAGGGGCAGGGTGGTGGGCAGGGCGGCGGCGGACAGGAAGAGCGCGGCGGGCGCGGGCAGGGCGGCGGCGGGCAGGAGGCCCGCGAGAGCCGCGGCCGCTCCGGCGGCGGTGAGGCGCGTCCCGCACGGCAGAGCGGGGAAGGGCGCGGACAGGCGGCGCGCGGATCCGGCGAGCGCCGCGAGCGCTCCGGGAACGCCTCCGCCGGCCGCTCGTCCGGCAACGGTGGAAGCGCGTCGTCCAACAGCGGGCGTTCGTCTGGCAGCGGCAACGGCTCCGGAAGCGCAAATGAGCGGGCGAAGGGCAACTCGTCCGGCGGCGCGGCGCGAAGTGAGAACCGGGGCAACGCGGGGAACGCGGATGCGCGCCGGGGCGAGGGTTCCTCGAACGCCTCCTCCAGCGCCGGTGAGCGCCGCAACGAGAACGCGGGGTCGAATCGCGCGTCCAGCGCGCGCGGGCCGCACCGGCTGAGCGGCAGCGACCTGCAGTCGCGCATCGCGGCGTTGCCGGCGGCGCAGCGTCGTCTGGCCACCAGCAGCCGCGCCGCCGAGCGCGTGGCGGTGGGCGCCATTGCGCGGGGGCACGCGCGCGGGCTGGCGGCCGACGCGTTCGACGTGCGCAGCGACAACGACCGTGTGCGCATTCTCAACCGCGCCGGCGCCCTGCTGTTCGACATGGACGACCGCCGCGCGGGCGAGCTGGGCGGTTGGCAGCTCCGCCGGCTGGGCGACCAGGCGCCGCGCGCCAACGCGCCCGCCTTCTGCCGCAGCGGCGAGGGGCACCCCGTGCAGGGGCGCCAGTGGTGCATCGACAAGGGCTTCGGGCTGGGGAGCCGGCAGGGGACGGTCTGGAGCCGCGGCGGCATCGGCGACATCATCTTCCGCAACCCCGACACCCGCACCCGCCTGGACCGCGGCGGCCTCATCGGCGTGCTGGGCGACATCGTCCTGGGGCGGCTGGCGCTGCAGGCGGTCTCGCTGGGCTACGACCAGCCGCTGACGGGCTACTGGGTCGCGCAGCCGGAAGGCCCGCGCCTCCTGCGCGTCCGCTCCGGCGAGTACGAGGTCGCCGAGTTCCACGACGGCGACCGCGACAACCGCGCGGAGGTGCTGTACGTGGTGCAGCCGGTCTGGTAGGGCGAGACCAGCTGGGAATCCGTCTGACTGCGCTGCGTCGGCTCTTCAGAGCCGACGCAGCGCCGACGTTTGACCTCCTGCATGCCTTGTGGCGATCCTAAATGAGTACTCTATCGAATGGCGACATCTCAGATCTTATGGAACTGCGCGGTCGTGTAACGCGGTCCATAGAGGATCTGCAGCGTGGTGTCCCGCTTGAGTGGTATCGTGCAGCAGTCTTGGAGATATTGCGCACGTTAGATCAAGCTCAGCTTCACATGATGGCAAATGGGGAGTGGCCGGAGCTTTGGTTGGAACGTGTGCGGTTCGGTATGGTCCGCTTGCTGGCTCTCTTCATGTCAAACACCGCAGACGGAGATCCGTCTGCGGGCCCTTCGTCTGAGCAACGTGCAGAGTGGGCCGGTTCAACGCTTGTAAGATGCGGAACACTGACGGTCATATCGCTATTGGCTGACTACGCCGCGACTGGCTTAGCCGCTCTTCGGAAAACTGCCCCGAACCAGTACACGATGAACATCCTGCATTCGGATGCAGGGGTAGAAGCGCTCGAGCGGGCGGACATGAACTGGTGGCGCAATCACATTGCAGCTTCGCAGCATTCCGAAGAAATGCAAATTTCAGGGCGAGAGGAAGAAATCCGTAAGCGCATTGCACTTGCGATACAGGCACGGATGAGCATCGATGAAGAGGACGATGAAAATGAAGACGATGCTGAAGTGGATGAGTACTTCGAATCATTAGCGGTGCTCCAAGCAGAACGGATGGTCGGGTACGACTACTTTCCGGATCACGTTTTGCTTGGCGGCGTAGAGTTCCTGAACTACAAACGTGCGGTTGTGGCTCTTGTCCGATGGGCTCTCTACGAATGCAATCGCGTTGACGTTTACCTCGAACTTCTGTCGACCCCGATCGATTCGGTACAAGCCCGCGAGATTGTCACGCCCACGATTAACCGGAAGCACGTTGTTGATCTGTTCTCTGAAGCCCTGAATATAGATGATGTTAGAGCTTCGCGGATCACCGAGATGTTCACGATGGATGAAGCATTCGCAACCACGAGGTATTCGGCAATACCTTCAGTAGCTGTTCCGCCCCTTGTATCTATAGGTGCCGATCATATCGCGGTTTCTCTCCACGGATGCCTGAACGCTCCATTTCAGTTTCTGCTCGCACGCTTGCGCGCGGCGTATCCAGAGGATTGGCGCTCTGCGGCTAACCAGAACGAAGCCGTGTTTCGCGGCGAGCTTTACGACTTGTTTCCGGGTGATCGCTTCCTTTGCGTCTCGCGTGAAATCAAGCTGTACCACGAAAAACGCGAACTGACTGACATCGATGCTTTCATCCTAGATCGTGAAACCGGTGCAGTAGGGATTTTTCAGTTGAAGTGGTGGTTTACATTTGGCGCGGGGATGCGAGAGCGATCCAGCGGTGCCAAGAATCTGGCTGAAGAAGCTGCAGAATGGATTCAAAGAGTGCAGTGGTGGATCAGTCACTACGGTCTTGATGCCCTCGCCAATGTGGCGGGTCTACGTCGGTCAGATCGCAAGCGCCTGCAAAGGCCTCGTTTGTTCGTTGTCGGACGGAATTTCGTTCACTTCTCGGGGCAGGCTCCAGCCGAGGATGCAGTTGCTCGCGGGACTTGGTATCAGATACTTCGATTGACCGTTGAGGATTTTGCTTCGGATATCTCAGTAGACACGCTATGGGAAGCCCTTCGGCGGGATAGTCCTCATCGGCGTATCCGCCCTGGCGCGCCGCGCACGATTATCAGCGCCGGGGATTTCGAGGTCGTTATCGAGGGGTACGAGGGAGGGTGATTGGGAGCGCGAACGGGGAACTGGAACGGCCGCCGCGAAATATCCGCGGCGGCCAATCTGTATCACCATCACACAATCCACACCATCACACTCCTACACCAGCGCCACGGGCAGCGGGTGCGTGGAGCCGGAGTGCAGGTACGCGTTGGGATCGTAGTGCAGCGCGTTCTCCGGGAGCCACTCCCACAGCGGGCCCAGGTGCTGCTTGATGGTGTTCGTCATCACCGTGGGGATCTCCGGCGTCACCCCCTCGAAGAAGTCGCGCACCTCCGCATCCTCCTTGAGCCAGTGCAGCATCTTGCGGTGGTGCTTGAGCCGGTTGTTGCGCTCGGACGACACGCCGCGGAAGAACTGCTCGATTCCCAGCAGCGGCTTGGGGTTCGCGAGGAGCCGCCGCGTGAGCGCGCGCGGCGAGAAGCAGTAGTCGAACGTCTCGCATACCAGCGTATAGAACTCGACCCACCCGTAGTTCGCCGGCTTTACGTTCATCGCCTGCACCAGGTCCAGGAAGTGGAACGGCACCGGCAGCACGCGGCCGTCGCGCTGGTACTGCAGGTTGAGCTCGGCGTTGCGGCCAAAGGCCGAGAGCAGCGCCAGGTGCGGGTACACGCCCGGCGCCTTGTCGATGAAGCGCTTCGTCAGCTCGAACGGCTCGGGCCCGTCGTCGGAATCGAGCCCGAAGATGAGGTTGCACTGCGTGTATGGGATGTACGAGTTCACCAGGTTGGCGTGCTCCGCCATCCGGTTCACCTTTTCCATCCCCTTTACGTTGCGCATCCGCGACTTGTCGCCGATGTCGAACCACGACTCGATTCCGGGCGCGATGGCCTTGAAGTTGTTGCGCTGCAGGCGCTTGAGATTGTCTTCCTTGAGCAGCGCCAGCGACATCTCGGCAAAGAAGGTAATGCTGCCGCGCGGCACCGCCTCTTCAATGGCGTCCAGGTAGTCGTCGAAGCGGATGGCGAAGTTGGGGTCGTGCCACACCAGGCACGAGCGCGGCAGCCTGGTTTCCAGGAAGAACCGCATGTCGTCCTTCATGACGTCGTAGTCCAGCGCCACGTACGGCGTCACCGCGTCGATGCAGAAGCTGCACTTGTACGGGCACCCCAGGCTGCCGATCACCGGCACCAGGCGCAGCAGCTTCGCCTTTTCCATCGCCGGCCGCAGGAACTTCCACCGCTCGCGCAGCCCGGGAAGCACGTGCGGCTGCTTGCTGGCGCTGACGTACTGGCCCAGGGGACGGTGCTGCTCCGCGTCGTTCAGGATGTCGCGCAGCAGGTCCTGGTCGCACATCCCCACCACGTAGTCGAAGTACTGCTGCGCGTCTTCCGGATACGACCGCGCGTGCGGCCCGCCCAGCACGGTGATCACGCCGCGATGGCGGTAGTAGTTGCTCATGGCGTACGCCACCAGCGCCGCCTGCGAGAACGCGGTGATGAACAGCATGTCCAGGTCGTCCGGCAGCGAGCCCGCGATCAGCTCCGCGCCGGAGTAGTAGGCCATGTGCACCTCGTGGCCCTCCTGCTCGCACCACACGGCCACCACTTGGGGCATGATGCTGGCGTTGTTCATCCGCATGAACCGCGAATATCCGTTCTTTGGCGGTTCCTTGCCCAGCAGGTCGATGACTCCGATGCGCATGCCGTTCCTCCGCGGGTTCCGGGACGCACTGCCGAGAAGACCAGGATAGGAACAGTTATAGAGCGATGCGTGATTGTGCAACAGGAACGTTTAGTTTCCGGCATCAGGAGGCGGTTCAAGATTTGATTGTCGCTTCATGACAGTAGTGGTGGAAACGGGCCCTTTGTTTCCCGACGGCACATGCGCTCCGTCTTGGCTCGGCACGTAGTAGAATGTCCAGTCTCCGCTGACCAGCCAGTCGGCTTTGGCGGCCGCATTCCTCAGAGGCACGTATTGGCTCTTCCGCGGCTCAAAGCTGACAAGCGCATCGAACACGCTGCCGTGATCTGCGCACCACTTCTGCGCGTCCGTTTCTCCGGCTTTAAAAAGGGCGTCCAGCATCCGCTGCGCATCCGCTTTTTGTATCCGATTAGTCGGAATTTGCACCCGGTGCTGAATGGAAATGGTGCCTTTGCCACGCGCATCTGTGATGGTAAGTGCATCGATCAATGACGTCACAAGACGGGAACGGAGCTTCTCGCGCCACGGTTGTTGGTTGTGCGGGGATCTCATCCGCCGCAGCACGTCCGGAATTTTCATCCACTGAAGCAAGGTTGGTTGTGGAGCCACCCGCCGTGCCGGATTTACGCGATAGAATGCCCGTTTCCACCGTTTAGCCATTGCACGGGACGTGAGCAGCGCGGATAAGCTGAGTAGGGAGATTACGATCAAGAGGACGGCTTGTAACCAGAGGCTGCTGTTCACGTCAACGCCATACTGAGCGCCAACGTTTCGCGTGTGCCAGTTATTGGCGAAAACCCATAGCTGCACCCCTACCGGCGTAAAATAGATGAGCCCAAAGTGGCGGAGGATCCCGCGCCTTCGCCACCGTGCCAACGTGGGTGGGGAGGCTAGGACCTGACCCATCGCGAGCGCATGGTAGAGCAGGTTGGCCCTGCTGTCGCCGCGGGCGTACCCTTCTCCGTCTTCCATGCAGAGTTGCCGAACTTTGTATAGCGCCAGTTGCAGGTTTTCATGTTCTCGCAGAAGACAAAACAGCATAACCAGTGTGAGCAAGACGAGCGCGATTCCGCCGACCAGCCCTAGATCGTTTACGTCCATCGAAACACCCGGAATGGGCGAGGATGGCATCACAGCGCGGCCTACGAACTGCCTGAGGTATTCTTCCCGTGCAATCTTAATTACGACAGTATCACCACCGAAGAACGGCTGGTCGGCGAGATCGGTTCCGTACCACACTTTGATACGCCGGAGCGGCCAGCCTAGGCCATGGGCGTTGAGGGTGGCAATCCAGATCAGCACGCTAGTAACGGTGACTACATACAACGCATAGCGTGAACGGTTGGACGACGCACGAAATGCCTCAATGTATTCACGTAGATCTTCGATGGATGACTTTGACGGGGGATTGGAGGAACTCACCTTTACCTCCCAGCTGTGTCTTGAGCGGATTAATGAAGCCGACGGACCGGTGTGTAGCGATGTAGAGGGAGAGACACTCCTGAAATGTGGTGACTTGAGAATCGAGCCGCGAAGTGCCACGAAGTACAGAGTTTGTTCCTTGTTAGAACGCTCTTCTTTTATCCGCACACGTTGTTAACGGCTTCTCCTTGAGGGCCGAGAAGACCAGAACAGTTATAGAGCGATGCTCCATTGTGCAACGAAACGGTTGTTTGAGGGATGGTATTAAACCTAAAGGAGGACGGATTCGCAGCACACGTAGTCAACGGAGAGTAACTCCGCTGATGAGGGGATGCGCGCGGGTGCTGAGCACTACGCAGCGTCCTGCAGAATTTCGTCTACCCGCGAAAACACCTCGCGCGGGCCGTGGGCCAGCAGCGCGTCGGGGTGGGTGTAGCCCCACGACACCGCGCCGAACGGAATGCCTTCCGCGTGCGATGCGCGCAGGTCGCGGATCTCGTCGCCGATGCACAGGGCGTCGGCGGGGCGCACGCCGGCGGCGCGCAGCACCTTCCGCAGCCGCGACCGCTTGCCGAACAGCGGCGTGCCGCATTCGTAGTGCTGGATGAGCGGCGCCAGCCCCGGCCCCAGGATGCGGCGGATGTTTTCCTCGGAGTTGGAGCTTACGATGGCGAGCCGCACGCCCTGCCCGGACAGCCGCCGCAGCAGCGCGTCCACGCCGGCGTACAGCGGGATGCTCGCCACGTCCATGGCCATGCGCCGCCGCATGAAGCGCGCGACCAGCGGCAGCTTCCACAGCGGCATGCCCAGGTGGCGGATGATCTGCCGCGCCTCCTGCCCACGCAGCATCTCGCGGTCGGCGTCCTCGATGCGCCGGAACCCGTACCGGTCCGCCGCCTCGTTCGATGCGTCCATGAACCACGCAAACGAATCGGCCAGCGTGCCGTCGAAATCGAAGATGGCGAGCTTGTAGGACATGGTGGCGTGAAAGACGGATAGGCGCCGCGTCTGAATCAACAGATCCACAGAGAGATACGGCCGCCGGCCAGGTGCCGACCGCCGCGGATGCCAGACGGCCGGGCGCGATCATCGCGGAAAACCTGTCTGCGATCCCGCGGAGAACGCACGTGAGATGGAAACCGCCACGACCCTGTCCGCGAAGGCGGACGTCGCGTTTTCCCAGCCGCGAATTCATTCGCCCCTGATGCGGCGGCGGAATGATCCATCCAGGCTCCGCCACCCCATGCATTCACGAACCAGCGTCCCTGCTCCGCGCCCCGTCGCGCCGGGTTCAGGAATGCGGGCGCGGCTGGCTGTCGCGTCCGCGGCCCAAAATCCGCCGGCCCAGGGCGACGATCGCGCCTCCCGCCGCCGCGGCGACGGCTGCGACGAGCAGCAGCACGATGCCGATGATGATCCACGCACCCGCCGACGCGCCCGTGCTTTGCGGCGTGGAGCGCATCGAAAGGACCGCGAAGGCAACGGGGCCCAGGGTGCCGAGCGCCAGGAGCGCGGCGACGGCCATTCCGATGACGGTGCTGCGGCGGAATCGCATGGAGACGGTGGATGCGTGCGGGTGTGGCGGGCCTGCCGGAATTGCGAGCGGCGGAATCGGCGGAAGCCGAACGATCTCGACCTCATTCGACTCCGCCGACAGGATCAGTCGGCCAGGCGGTACTTGACCACCTGGTTCTTGTTGCGATGGGAGGCGAGCAGCTCGTCGCGGTCGTTGAAGGCCAGGCCGAACACCACGTCGCTGCCGCCGAACGTGCCGATCACCCGCCCCGACGGATCGAAGACGCGGATGGCCGTACCCATGTCGCTGACGTAGACGCGCCCGCGGCCGTCGATGGCGATGTCCTCCGGGGTCATGGCGCCCCCCGAGCCGCCGTCCCCGCCCGCGAAGCGGTCGATGAACTTGCCGTCGGGGTCCAGGTGATAGACCTCGCCCTTCCAGCGGTCCAGCACGAACAGGTGCCCGTTTCCATCCACCGCCACCCGCTCGGGCGACGCGTCCTCGTCCACCGCCCGCTTGAGGTCCACCGTCCGCCGCACGCCGCCGTCGCGGTCCAGGTGCACCACGCCGTTCTGCGTGGCGGCCCACAGCGATCCGTCCAGCGCCACCGTCACGTCGTCGTAGCCGAACCGTTGCGGGCGGGGAAACTCGCCCAGCGCGCGGCCGGTGGCACCCTCGTAGCGGCGGATGCGCCCGGACTGCACGATGTAGACGGTGCCCCCGCGGTCCGCCGCCATGTCCACCAGCGGCATCCTGGGATCCGCCATCCACTGCGTCACGAAGGTGCCGGCGGAGTCGAACACCTGCACCCGGCCGCCCGAGTACTCCGCCACGTAGATGCGCCCCGCGCCGTCCACCGCCACGCTGCGCGCGTCCTCGAAGCGCCCCGCCCCCGTCCCCTCGCTGCCGAACCGCAGCACCGGCTCCGCGAACGGCGGCGGCCCGGCATCCACCGGCGGCGCGGGCACCGCGGGCGCCAGAAGCTCGGTCGGCGCGGGCCGCGGCGTCGCGGGCGCATCCGCCGGATCGCGCGTTTCGAAGTAGATCAGCGTGAAGATGGTGAGCACGGCCAGCCCCAGCCCGAACATCCGCGGGCCGCGGGTGCTGGCGGTCCGGGTTCGGGGGGGAACCGGGCCTCCGGACTGCCCGGCCTGCAGGCGCTCCACCGCGTGCCTGGCCTCCGCCAGCCCCACGCCAAAGTGGTCGCGGTACACCTTGATCGCGCCGATCATGCTCCCCGCCCGCAGCTGCGCCAGCACGTCGGCGATGGCGTCGGCGTGGCGCTGCTGCGCGGCGGCGGCCTGCACGTGCCCGCCGCGCTCCGTCAGCAGGACGCCCGCGCCGCAGTACGAGCAGCGGGCGGTGGTCGCGTGCTCCGGGGGAATGTCGAGCGGCGCGTGGCAGGTGGGGCAGCGCAGGGGTGCGGGCATGTGCGGATGCGGGGCTGGATTCCGAAGGGGCGGTGCGGGGCAGGCTCGCACGTACGAAAATCGCCGCCGCCGCGCCGGCACGCAACGGATTCGTCGCCGGACGTGGAATTCGCTCCGTGCCAGCTCCAGCAAAAGAATGGACTCACGCAGAGACGCAGAGGCCGCAGAGAAAAATTCCCCTCTGCGGCCTCTGCTCCCTCTACGTGAGAATCGTTCTTTGGAGATTCGTGATCGGATCAGCCGCAGACGGAGAAGAACGTGGAGGCGCTGCCGACGTTGCCCTCCGCGGGCTGCACGGCGTTGACGACGAGCTCGTAGTTGCCGGCGCCGGGAGGCAGCTTGATCGGCAGGTGCGTCGCGAAGGTGCTGGTGGCGCGGTACTCCAGCGGCGCCTCGCTCACGAAGTCGCCGCCCACGGCGCGCACCCGCGCGTGCACGCGGAACTCGTCCGGCACCCACGGCAGCGCCGGGTCGATCTTGCAGCCGCACATCATCGCCACCCACGCGGTCACGTTCAGCGGGCTGGTGGGCGCGCTGGCCACGTCCGGCGCCAGGATCCGCACGCTGAGCCCCGGCATCAGCAGCACCACGCCGGGCTCCTGGTCCAGGTGCAGGCCGGGGGTAAGCCACATCCGCTGCGTGGCCGTGTGGCCGTTGGGAACACCGTTGGTCAGCGCCGCCGCGGAGAACTCCACCAGCATGGGCGCGTGCAGGTCCAGCGTGGCCAGCACCCCCGCCGTCGGCTGCCCCGGTGTCGCGGAGAGCCACTGCACCGAGTCGGCGCCCCCGCTGCGCGTCACGATGGCGTCGCGCGTGGCCTCGCGCGAAAAGCCGGGCTTCAGCTGCCCCGATCCGCCCGTGGCCAGCTTCTGCGCCAGCAGCTCGCCCGAGACCGCGTCGCGCAGCGTGACCAGCGAGTACCCGCCGTCCGGGCCGATGAACTTGCCGCCCTTGGCCTGCACGCGCACCAGCACTCGTGTTTCCATCGGCTTCCTTTCAGGTTCGTAGGAGGAGTTGGAGGGTGCCGGCCGGGCGTCTGGCGCGTCGTGCCGAGCATCGTGTACCGTAAAGCTGGAGGGACCGGGAATCAGGAGATGATGGATGAACAGCCATTCAGATTCCGGGACGCGGATCTCGTCCATCCGCGTAACGGACGAGACGATTACGGCTGATCTGGCCGATGGCAGGACGGTTAGCGTCCCATTGGCGTGGTCGTGGCGGTTGGCGGATGCAACGCCCGAGCAGCGCGCGAACTGGCGCCTGATCGGCTCCGGGCACGGCGTTCACTGGCCGGACGTGGACGAGGACATCAGCGTGCGGGGGATGCTCGACGGAATCCCCGCCGCGCGTCCCCATCCTCGCGGCGCGTGACGGTCTACAGCGCCGCCAGCAGCAGGTAGACGGCGCCGGCCGCCAGGCACACCCAGCCGGCGACGCGGTTCCACCGGAACTCCTGCCGCGCCTCCTCCCCGCCGAACCAGTCTCCCCAGCTGCCGCCGCGGGCACCCGGCGTTCGGCCCGACGGCGGCGGCACCGGCGCCAGCAGCAGAGAGATGCCGATGCCCGCGGAGATCAGCCCGTGCAGCAGGTTGTCCGTGCCCGCCGCGCCGCCGCCGCGAAACCAGGACACGACGATCAGCATGATCACCACCGCCACCACCACCCCGCGCAGAACGGCGCGCGCGGCAGGCGGGGCGGCCGTGCGGTCCGCGCCGGCCAGCGGATGCCGCCGCGCGCCCGGACGCGGGACGTCCGCCACCGGGCGCGGCGTCGGGTGAACGGCGAGCGGACCGGGCCGGCCGCAGTGGATGCAGGCCGGCGCGGCGTCGGAAACCTGGCGGTGGCAGTCGGGGCAGGGGACCAGCGGCACGGTGGGATCGGCGGGGTGGATGTGGGGCCGCGGGGGCGAGGCGGGGGAAGCCTCGCCGTCAGTCTATTGCGCGGCGGGCGCCGCGGGAAGGACCAGCGTAAAGGTGGTGCCGGCGCCCACCTCCGTCTGCACGCGCACGTCGCCGCCGTGCGCCTCGGCGATGCCCTTGACGATGGACAGGCCCAGCCCCACGCCGCGGCGGTCGGACCGGTTGGCCTGCCAGTAGCGGTCGAACAGCCGCGGCACCTGCTCCGCCGCGATCCCCACGCCCGTGTCGGCCACGTCGATCAGCACCGTGTCCTCTTCACCGCGGCGCACCGAGACGGTTACGGTGCCGCCCGCGGGGGTGAACTTGAGGGCGTTGCCCACCAGGTTGCCCAGCGCCTGCACCACGCGGTCCCGGTCGGCCAGCACCCGCGCCTCCGCGTCCATCTCGCCCCGCCGCAGCGTGATCCCCCGGTCCGCCGCCAGCATGGCCGCCTGCTCCAGCGCCTCGTGGGCAATGGACGACGCCGAGTGCCGCTCGCGGTCCAGCGACAGCCGCCCGCTCTGGATGTGGCTGATGTCGAGCAGGTCCTGGATGAGGCGGTTGGCCCCTTCCGCGGCGCGGCGGATGATGGCCAGCTGCGTCCGCTGCACCTTTGCGCCGTCCGGCGGAAGCAGGTCCTGCAGGAACGCCGCGCTCATGAACACGGTGTGGATGGGGTTGCGCAGGTCGTGCGATACCACGCCCAGCATGTCGTCGCGGGCGCGGGTGGCGCTGCGGGCGCTGTCGTACAGCCGGGCGTTCTCGACCGCCAGGGCCGCGCGCAGCCCCAGCTCCTTCGCCAGCTCCAGGTCCGCCTCGTCGAAGCAGGGCCGCGCCGCCGTGCGCACCAGCGTCAGCGTGCCCAGCACCTGCTCGCGCGCCATCAGCGGCACCGCCATCAGCGACCGGATCCCCAGGTCGCGCACCAGCTGGGCGTGCTCCGGGCCGCGGTCCAGGCCCTGGATCCACCCCTCGTCGATGTCGCGCATCAGCAGCGAGCGCCCCGTGCCCATCACCTCCGCCTGCGGGCCCCCGTCGCCAATGCGGGGCGGGAACTGGCGCGCGCGCTCGAACAGCGCCGCCGTCGCCTCGTCCGCGTGCGACGCGGCGATGCGGCGCACCGCGCCGTCCTCGATCACGTCCACCATCGCCATCTCCGCCAGCTGCGGCACGGCCAGACGGGCGATGGCCTGCAGCGTGTCGTCCACCTCCAGCGACGACGAGAGCACGCGGCCCGACTCGGCCAGCAGCTGCAGCCCCTCGGCCGCTCGCTTCTGCTCGGTGACGTCGGTAAAGCGCACCACCGCGCCGATCACCTCGCCGTCGCGCCGCACCGGCGACGAGGCGTAGGCCACGGGAAACGAGCTTCCGTCGCGGCGCCACAGCACCTCGTCCTGCACCTGCACGGCCCGCCCCGCCACCGCGGCCACCCAGATGGGGCACGCCTCCTTGGGAAACGGGGTGCCGTCCGGGTACGAGTGATGAAAGAGCTCGTGCCCGTTCTGCCCCCGCATCTCGCGCACGTCGTAGCCCAGCTGCTCCGCCGCCGCGCGGTTGACGAAGCGGATGAGCCCCTCGGCGTCGATGGTGTACACGCCGTCGGTGGTGGCGTTGAGGAACTCGTCGCGCTCGCGCGCGCTGCGCTCCATCTCTTCCGCCGTTTGCCGGGCCCGGGCCAGCGCGCGGCGCAGCTCGATTTCGCGCTGGGCGCTGGCGGCCAGCTCGCGCATCACCTCCACCTCGTCGTGCGTCCACCCGCGCGGCTCCACGTCGATGGCGCAGAACGAGCCGATGGCGTGCCCGTCCACCACCAGCGGCACCCCCACGTACGCGGCCACGCCCAGCGTGTCGACGGTGGGCACCCGCCGGTACGCGGGATCGGCCCGGGTGTCGGCGATGACGAGCGGGTGCTCGGGGGTGGCGCCGGCGATGCTGAAGTGGCAGAAGGTGCGCCCCGCCAGCTCGCGCGCCGATGCCAGCGGCTCGCCGAAGCCGGTGGCGGACAGGTAGAAGTCGCGCTCTTCGTCCACCAGCGACAGGAAGGTGGCGGGGACGCCCAGCAGCCGCACCGCCAGCCGCGTCAGCCGGTCGAAGGGCGGCTCGGCGGGCGCGTCCAGCAGCCCCGTGCCGCGCACGGCGGCCAAGCGCGCGGGGTCGCGCACCACCGCGTCCACGTCGGCCGGCGCGGCGGTGTCGGGTGCGGGCACGGGGGATGAGGAGTCGCGGGGCGGCTCGCTCGCCATGGTCGTTTGCTGCTCCGGGAATGCGTCTTGGAATTCGGCGGCGGAGGGGAGAGGCAAAAACCGGGCACTCCCATCGCGCCGTCGCCTTGGGAGCGTGCGGGCGAGTTCCGTCCCCCGGCCTCTACCGCCGCAAACGGCGCGGGGAGAGGGGAGAATTCGATGGTGCTTCGGAGGGGTCGAGCTGCACCGGCCGGCGCCCCCTCCGGGCTCGCATTACTCGCCCACCTCCCCCAAAACTGCTGGGGGAGGTTGGGGTGGGGCTGAGGGCAGTGGCTCGGCGAATGGGTTCGGGCTGCGACCGGCTGAGGGCCCCTCCCCCGGCCCCTCCCCGTTCGTTCCTCACGGAGAGGGGAGAATTCGATGGTGCTTCGGATGGGTCGAGCTGCCCCGGCCGGCGCCCCCTCCGGGCTCGCATTACTCGCCCACCTCCCCCAAAACTGCTGGGGGAGGTTGGGGTG